>JBQCZP010000033.1:0-27674 GCA_052089225.1 Nesterenkonia sp. | reverse complement strand
CTCCTCATCGGCGGAGGCCTCGACGGCCACATCCCCACCTGAACTCCGAAGAGCCTTTTAAGGACGCGATCAGTCTTGAACTTCTTAGATTTATCCAGTTTCCATTGCTGCGGCCTAAGGATCGTCATTACCACGAAGATCGTCGCCGCGAACAGCAGGCCGCCGAAGACTGCTCCGAAAGCCCCTGTAGCATTGAACAAGGCAAAGCACATGACGAGGGTGAATAGCAACACAATTAAGGCGCCAGGGGCGAAGGCACGTTTCTTGGCTCGGTCGACACTGAGGCTCAGACTTTCAGCCCTACGGGGGAGTTCGTCTGTTCGCTCGACCCATTGCCGGCGCGACTCCTCGTCGCTAAAGTCGTATTGTTGCGCCACATCCAAAATAGATGCTGAGCCGCTGGGGATTTCTCCAAGCTGTTGGATCTCATCGAGTCTGCGCTCCACATGATCTAGGTCTCTCTGCTTCAGAACTAGGAGGCGGTCGTAATCCGGTCGGCTTCCCAGCATCGGGGCCAACACGCGATTTTCAGCATCGCAGAGCAATCGGTAAGCGTAGTCCGCACGCGGCACGTCTGTAGGGTTGTTCTGGAAGCGAGCGCGAGCTTCATCCAGCTCATGCTGGAGTTGTGATTGCGAGCGACCGTCAAGCACCTGGTAAGTCAGGTACTTTTCGACCTCGTCGACAAGTAGTTGTTCTTTTGTGATTTGCATAACCCGCCCTCGTTTCTTTAACGGTGATTTTGGTCGCTGTCTAAGCTGGTCGAGTCTTGCTCGGCTTCGACAGGGTCGTCGCCACTGCTCAATGTTCCGAACTCATAGAGCAGGAAGAGAGCCGCCGCCAAGAGGAGAGCGGCCGTGATCCCTCTCCGATTCCGCTTGCTTGCGTGTCTCTGCAGTGCCGGAGTGAAAGCCCACCACAGCGCCACTACCACGCCCAAGACAAGCAAGCCGACAGCCAAGATGTCGATGGCCCCACCGAGAATGCCCATCGCTAAATCCCCAAGTTGTCGGGCAAATCATCCCCGGTGCTGAGGATGACTATCGCCACGACAACGAGCACGAAACCAGAAAAAAATCGACCGCGTCTTCGTGCATGAAATCGTTTAGATGTCATTCCTCCCCAACAAAATGAAAGAAGGCCCAGTAACATTATTACGATGGCGAGACTCGATAAGAAACTAGCCATGGTGGCTTTCCCCCGGCAAATGGATTCGTGTATGGCAATGTGTCAGGATTGATCCTGGGCCTCTATGGGCATCCAGGCCCGAAAAATGGTGTCCCCCTGACATGGCGTCAGTGTAGCGGAGCAACACTCAGACTGGTATTTCGTGACGACGACGTTCCTCTCTGAACTCAATTTTGCTGCGATGTCTGGACACAGTCATGAATCCTCTTATGCCCGTCTCGCAGGAGAAGGCCTGGATTTCCACTAGCTTGTTCGCCTGCCCTGTGGTCCTTCCGACGACGGCCGTGGAAAACCGAGCGCTCAATGTCTCCCCCGTTAGCTACGCGTTCCATCACCTCGCGGAAGGTCAGCTGGCCCAGCTGTGGGTCCTCCATCTCCTCCCAGGGCCACCCACGGCTGGGACCGGCCGCGCAGCGAATAGGGGGCGACCGTGGTCTTGTTCGCGCTGTTCTGCGACCAGTCGATGAACACCTTGCCGCGCCGGGCGGTCTTCTTCATCTGGCTGACCACCTGCTTGGGGTGATCGGCCTCCAGCGAGCGCGCCAGCTCCTTGGCCACATCCGAGACCTGATCCGAGGTGCAGCTGCCATCCAGGGCCGCATAGAGGTGCACGCCCTTGGACCCGGAGGTCACCGGCACGCTCGGTAAGTCCATGTCATTGAGGATCTCGCGGCACCAGCGGGCCACCTGCGCGCAGTCAGTGACGTCAGTGCCGGGCCCGGGGTCCAGATCCAGCACCAGCCGGTCCGGGTTGCGCGCCTGGCCTACCGGGGGGTCGCCGTCGTCGTGCTGGGGGATGAAGGGCGCGACGTCGGAGTCGAAGCGCCACTGCGGCACGTGCAGCTCCAGCGCGGCGAGTTGGCCGAACCAGGTGAGCACTGCCTCGTCTTCGGCCAGCGGGAAAATGTTGACGTGATCGGTGTGCTGCTGCCCCAGCCGCGGCACCCAGGCCGGTGCGGACTTCTCCAGGTTCTTGCGGAAGAACGAGTCCTTCGGTTCCTTGGCGGTGCCCAGCCCGTCCGGCCAGCGCTTGCGGGTCACCGGCCGGCGGCGCACAGCGGGAAGCATCACCGGGGCAATGGTCTGCAGATACTCAATGACCTCAGCCTTGGTGGTCCCGGTTTCCGGGTAGAGGACCTTGTCCAGGTTGGTCAGCCTCAGCTTCCGTCCGGCCACCGTGACCGTGCGCTGCTTAGGTGCCATACCCCTATTGTGGGCCGATGGGACTGAGCGTTGGCTGGACTGTCCGGGAACAGGACTGCGGTAGGGAAACAGAGAACCCGTGCGGTTACCGGCCCATTCCGAGGATCGGGAGAATCAGCCTTTCGATTTCTCGGAGATCGCGTTCACCGACTGTGCCGATGCGCTCAGTGAGGTGATCCCGTCTCAAGGTCGTAATTTTATCTATCTGAACGTCGCTGTCCTGCCGCAGGCCGTTGATAGGGTTCGTGCTAAGACGGTAACGAGCCAGGCCTGCCGAGCGCAGAACGATGCTGATCGGCAGAACGATAACGGAGTATTCAGTGGCGTATAGGTCGTCTTGAATGATGAGCACTGGCCGGGGCTTGCGGGAGTATACGCCGCCGGAGTCGGTCCAGAGCTCGCCGCGTCTCATTCCTCGTCCCACCACCGGAATCGGGTGGAATCAAGCCACTCCATGATGTCATCTTCACGGTCAGCTTCATTGAGCAGCTGGACCTGTCGGTGGACCTCGGCCTTGAACTCGTCTGAGCGCACGTCCGGAACCCAATATTGGATCGGGCGATATCCTCGTGCGCGCATTTCTACTCTGTGCTTGGCAACTCGCTCTCGGACGCCCATTGTCGCACCTCCACCTCCAGCATTACATGTAACATCCGCTCGGGGAAGCTGCCGGCTGCCACACGGTGCCGAGATGTGTCCGGGCCGCCTTGTAGGCTTAATTCCACAGGCGTCGACGAGGCGAGTTGGGCAGCGGGACAGAGACACAACGGGGGAGTAGATGAGCGCTCTGGAATCAGAACCAATTACCTACGACGACGTCGCAGCTGCCCATGAGCGAATCCGCGCCAGTGTTCACCGCACCCCGGTGCTGACCTCCCGGTCCCTCGACGCGCGGGCCGGAGCGAGCCTGCTGTTCAAGGCGGAGAACCTCCAGCGTGTGGGGGCGTTTAAGATCCGGGGCGCGATGAACGCGGTCGCCACTCTGACGGACGAGCAGAAGAGCCGCGGTGTGGTGGCCTACTCCTCGGGGAACCACGCCCAAGCCATTGCGCTGGCCGCGCGTGAACACGGGGTGGACGCGACGATACTCATGCCTGAGGACGCCCCGGCCGGCAAGGTGGCAGCCACCCGGGACTTCGGCGCTCACGTGGTCCGGTTCGACCGCTACACCGAGGACCGCGAAGCTCTGGCTGAAGAGATCAGCCTCAGGCGGGGCGCGACGATCATCCCGCCCTTCGACCACCCGGCCATCATGGCCGGCCAAGGCACTGCAGCCAAGGAACTGCTCGAGGACGCCGGGCCCCTGGATGCGCTGCTGGTGCCGCTGGGCGGGGGAGGCTTGCTGTCCGGTTCTGCACTGGCTGCCCGGGCGCTCGCGCCGGACATCACGATCTACGGAGTGGAACCTGCCGCCGGCAACGACGGGCAGCTGAGCTTCCGCTCCGGGGAGGTCGTGCAGATCCCGACGCCGGACACCATCGCCGACGGCGCACAGACCCGCAGCCTCGGGCATCACACGTTTCCGGTGATCAGAGAATTGGTCGATGACATTGTCACGGTCACCGATGAGCAGCTGGCGTCGGCGACAGTCTTATTGGCGGAGCGGCTCAAAACCCTGGTGGAACCTACCGGGGCGTTGGCCGCTGCTGCGGCGCTGACCGGTGCCGTCGACGTCGAAGGGCTGCGGGTCGGCGTGATCCTCTCCGGCGGCAACGTGGACCTGGACCGCCTCGCCGCGCTGAAGGGAACCGTATGAGCCTAAGTCCACAGTATCTGCCCCACTGCAGCTTCCCTACAGTAAGGCTGTCGTTATGACCACCAGCCCGCGCCACAGGCGCAAGATTCAAGACCTCAGTCTTCAGCTGGGCATTTGCCAGATGATCGCAGCTGCCGGATATGACGTGTTCATGAGCCGAACTCCAGAAGGCCTGACCAAGAGGTACGCGGCAGCTCGGGCCATTGAGATCATCGCTGAGGTCACCCGCGGCATCGACGCCGAGTGGAGGGCCGAGCATGCCGATGTGCCCTGGCGAGCCATCTTTGACCTGCGGAACCTGCTGTCTCGTGATGTCGGGGGAGTGGACTACGACGTCGTCTGGAACGTGCTGAGCGTCAAACTTCCCGAGTTCTCACAGCGCACCGCCATAGAGCCCGACCCGGAGCCCTACACTGATCTGTGATGAACGAAACGATCGTCCGGACCGAGGAATTCGCCCACGCCCTGGACCTGCTGCACGGTGGGCGTCACCTGTTCCTCACCGGTAAGGCCGGCACCGGTAAGTCCACGCTGATCCGCACCTTCATGGCCGAGACCGACCGTAACGTCGTCGTGACGGCCCCCACCGGGATCGCGGCGCTGAACGTGGAGGGCTACACCATCCACCGGCTGTTCAGCCTGCATCCGACCACCACCCTGGCCGACATCCGCAGCGGTCGCTACTACCCGGGCCGGTTCGCCCAGACCCTGAAGACCCTGCAGACGCTGATCATCGATGAGGCGTCCATGGTCCGGGCGGATCTGTTCGACCAGATCGTCACCGCCCTGGAGCGCTATGGCCCGCAGCCTGGCAGCCCTTATGGCGGGGTGCAGATTGTGCTGGTGGGGGACCTGCTGCAGCTGCCCCCGGTGGTGCCCGACTACGAGAAGCCGATCTTCAAGACCACCTACCAGACCCCGTACTTCTTCTCCGCAGAGCAGTACTGGGAACAGGATTTCCCGACCGTGGCGCTGACCGAGGTGTTCCGCCAGCAGGGGGATCAGCGGCTGACCTCCATCCTCAACGCCGCCCGCGAAGGCGTGCTGCTCGATGCTGCCCGTCAGGACCTCAACACCCGGGTGGCCGAAGACTTCGAACCACCCGAGGGAGAATTCTGGCTGACCCTGGCGACGACGAACCGGATCGCCACCGCCCGCAACCGCCAGCGCTTAGAGCGGCTGCCCGACGCCGAACACCGCAGCACTGCCCAGCTCCGCGGAGAGGCAGAAGGGTTCGACCCGCCCACTGACAAGGAGCTGGTCTTCAAAGTCGGCGCGCAGATCATGCTGCTGACCAACGACCCCTCCGACCGGTGGGTCAACGGCACCCTCGGACAGATCCTGGCAGTGGGGCTGACCCGCGACGGCGCGATGAGCGTCCAGGTCGAGCTGCGCGACGGCAGCAGCGTCTCGGTGACCCCGCAGACCTGGGACGTCACAGAACCAGTCGACGACGGCGGCACACTCACCCACCGAGTGATCGGCTCATTCACCCAGCTTCCTTTCAAACTGGCCTGGGCGATCACCATCCACAAGTCCCAGGGCCAGACCTTGGACCGGCTGATCGTGGACTTACGCGGCGGGACCTTCGCGCCCGGCCAGCTGTATGTGGCGCTGAGCCGGGCGACGTCGATGCAGGGGCTGGTGCTCACCCGCCCGGTGCTGCCCAAGGACATGAAGACCGACCGGCGCATCCTGCGGTTTCTGCGCCGCACCACCGCCGAGGGCACCACACACCGCTACTGCGCCGTGGCCGCACTGACCGTCGGCGACGAGGGCACCCGGGATCGGCCGCGGCCCATCGAGATTGCTGTCGCGTTCGACGACGGCACCGCGATCAGCACCCTGCTCAACCCCAAGCGCGATATTTCTGATGCCCGCACCGCCTACGGGATCGCCACGGCCGATGTGCTGCTGGCGCCCTCGCTGGCTGAGGCCTGGACTGTGATCGGGCACGCGGTGGCCGGCTGCACCCCAGTGGGCCTCGACGTCGACCACACCGTGGGGCTGATCGAAACCGAGCTGAAGCGGCTGGGCACGGTGGTCCCCTTACCCTTCGGCATTGACCTCGCAGACGCGCAGCGACGCGGCTTCAGCCGAGCACTCGACGCCGCCCAGTACGCGCTGAGCCGGTTCGACTCTCAGCAGGTGGAGGACTCAGCGGCAAGTCCCTTCGGTGAGCCCGATCCGGAGCAGGAGACCTCCGGATATCTGCTCACCCGCGACGCGTCCACCCCGACGCCGTCCTTTGATCACCTGCCCGGCCTGGCTGCGCTGCTGGATCTTTCCCGCCCCGTCGGTGCTGCCCTGCTGGGGCATGAACCCGCTGAAACGCCCCACGACGACGATGAGTGGCACCAGGCGGCCCGTCCGCTGCTGGCACGCCAGCTGCGCACTGCGGTGGAGCGCGTTCAGATCCCTGCGCAGCTGGCAGAGAGACTGGACGACGTCGAACGCATCCTGGGGGAGCGGGTTGCGCCGGAAACCTCAGCGGAGGATGAGGTCTCTCTCGATGAGATTCTGGTGCCGGCCTCGCGGGTCTGCTTCACCGGCACCACGATTGGCCCCGACGGCCGGGAGTGGGATCGCGAAGACATGCATGCTTTGGCCGAAAGGCACGGGCTGGCGCCGGTGAAGAACGTGACCAAGACCAAGTGTGACGTGCTGGTGGTCGCCGAGCTCGGCACCCAGTCGCGCAAAGCCCAGAACGCCCACCAGTGGGGCAAGCCAGTGATCGAAGCCCCCGCCTTCTTCACCTGGGCAGGACTGTCTTGAGGCACTGACAATGCCAGCAGGTCAGGGTGGCCAGATCCGTCTGATCCGTTACTCCATCCACGTCGAGGAGCAGATTCAACGACTGCGAGCGACGAAACGAAAACTCCAAGAGGGCTATGACACAGACGTACGTGAGATAGCGTTTATGGCTGATCTCAGTGAGAACGACGTTCGGGAACTGGAGCGTCTTGAGAAGATGAGAGTCCATTCCCTGTACGTGCAATACCCAACGGAGAGCGGGCCTGAGGATCTTGCTGAACTGCTGACCCTGGACGGTCCGGATGCTATTGACCAACTGATCGAAGGCTCCGATCTGCGTGAGATGGTTCGCTCCGCCCTCGACCGGCAATCTCACCGCGAAGCGAGAATCCTCGCGCGCAGATTTGGGCTTGCGGGTGGCAAAGAAGGGACCCTTCAAGAAATAGGGGACGCAGAGGGCGTCACACGGGAACGCATCCGCCAACTCGAGAAAATTGCGCTCGACGAGTTTCGCTCGGATACGAAGCTGCGTGACGCCGTCGTTCCTTATGTCCTTCCGGAACCGGCTCTTCGCGAATAGGACGTGTGGTGCCTGATGAGGTAGTCATGAGGTTAGTTCGACGCCCGAGCGACCATGTTATAAACGCAACGACGCGGCGCGCTCACGCGATGACGGACGAACGGATGCGTTCACGCAACCGGTCAAAGTACGTATCGTCCATCTCGGCCCCTGGTCCAGAGTCCATGCCGTCCGAGAGGCAGGTCCTCAGCTGCACACGTGCCTGCTCGCATAGCGCTTTCTGCGATATACTCCGCGTATGTACGATCTGCCCCTGGTTGAGATGAGCGGGCCGCGATTCCTGCGAACCCGCCGACTTGCGCTGGGGCTGAGCCAGAAACAGGTCGCTGATCGGGTTGGAACCACACAGTCGGTCATTGCAGCGATCGAAACTAAGCGCCGGACTCTCACCCCGGACATGGAAGCCAAAATGCGCAAAGCCATGGTGGCCCGCCCGGGGGAACTGCTGCAGCGTCACCAAGAGCGCGTCAAAAAGGAAGTTGTTGACTTCGGTTTCGCCAATGCAAGGGTCTTCGGCTCTGTCGCCAGAGGTGAAGACATCCCTGACAGTGACATCGACATTTTTGTTGACCTAACCGACGAGTCAGCCGCAGGCGTAGGGGAGCTCTTTGCGCTGACTGACCGGCTGGAAAACATCCTCAGCGTGCGCGTTGATCTCAAAACTGTGCCGACAGACACAACTGGCCGTACTCAGCTGCAAAAAGCCCTTGAAGAAGCCGTCGCTGTATGAGCGGCGCACAGGAGCTCGGTGGTGACGAGTTCTATGAGCACTATGGCTTTAGACGTAGCCGGCCGCAGGAGTACTCGGAGGAGCGTATCCAGAGGAAATTGCGAGACATTGCTCGGCAAGCCGCCGTGTGCCGAGATATCGTCAGCTCCGGCGAGGCGGCGTTCTTCGAATACAGCCAACTGGGGCTTATGCGCCGGACTACTGCAGTTCACAGCGTCGAAGTGATCGCTGAAGCGGCTCGCGGGATCCACTCCGACTGGAAGCTGAACCGAACTCACGTTCCGTGGCGTCTCCTCAACAGCATGCGTAACCGGCTCAGCCATGAGTATGGAGACGTGGACTTTGACATCGTGTGGCGAACTATCACCTGGGACATCCCGCGGCTTCGTGGAGACCTGGGCCTACCCGACGTCGTGGACCCTTATGAGTACCTGTGAGATGTCCACATGGGGAAGGGAGCAACTGCACTCGCCGTTCAATCCTCCACAGAGGAGAGGAAGCCCTTCAGCACGGCGGTGAACACATCGGACTGCTCAGCGTGGAGCCAGTGGCCGGCGTCCTTCACTGTGGTCTGCGTGGTGCGCGGGAACAGCTCGCGCATGGTTTCGGCGTACTCGTCCTTGATGTAGTTCGATTCTGAGCCGGCCACCCAGAGGACGGGGCCGTCGTACTGTTCGTCGTCGAACTCGGGGAACTCAGCGATGGTCGGCAGCGATTCGTAGAGCAGCTTGAGGTTGGGCTTCCACTGGAAGCCGTCCTTAGTCCGTGCCAGGCTCTGCAGCAGGAAGCCGCGGATCATGTCCTGCGGAATCGGGTCCTGCAGGCGCTGGTCGGCGTCGCTGCGGGACTCTAAGTCATCGACGTTGAGCTCCATGAGGGTGCCCAGCAGGTGTTCGAACTCGCCGCCGGAGTCATGGGTGACCGGGGAGATGTCGACCACGGTCAGGCTGCGCAGCAGGTCGGGGTGCCGCAGCGCGAGGACCATGGCCACTTTTCCGCCCAAGGAGTGCCCGACCAGGTGCACAGGTTCGTCACAGGCTACGGTGGCGCGCAGGTGCTCGGCCACTAAGTCTGCGTGCCCGAAAAAGTCGAAGCTCTGCGTCCAGTCCGAGCTGCCGTGGTTGGGCAGATCCACCAGCACAGACTGGAAGTCGGGGGTCAGCCCTTTGGCGATCTGCGTGAAGTTTTTGCCCTGTCCGAACAGCCCAGCGAAGAAGACGACGGTCTCGCCTGAGTCGCCGACCGTCTGCGTGTGGATCGTGAACGAATCATCAGCCACGGTATGTCTCTCCTCTTCCGCTTCAAACACCTGGACCCAGCCAGGATACGTGGTGGCAGCCGGGAGCCTGCGTCGTCGTCCTGGTTCTGCTGAGTCCCAGGTGTTTAGATGGCCTTCTGAGGCACACACAGCTGAAGGAGCAGTGATCGACTATGCGCGCCATATGGTCAGGGGACGTGTCATTCGGGCTGGTCACAGTGCCGGTGAAGCTCTACTCCGCCACCGCCAGCCACGATGTGAGTATGCACCAAGTCCACGACGACGACGGCGGCCGGATCCGCTACCAGCGCCGCTGCGAAGTCTGCGACAGGGTCATCGACTACAAGAACATCGACAAGGCCTACAACGACGGCGATAAATCGGTGATCATCACCAAGGAGGAGCTCTCCGAGCTGCCGGCCGACGAGTCCAAAGAGATCGCCGTCGAGTCCAAAGAGATCGCCGTCGAGCAGTTCGTGCCCAAGGACCAGATCGACTCCATGGTGCTGGACAAGTCCTACTACTTGGAGCCGGCCGGCAAGAACGCCAAGGCCTACGTGCTGCTGCGCCGGACCTTGGACGCCTCCGACCGCTCAGCGATCGTGACCTTCACCCTGCGCACCAAAACCAGACTGGGTGTGCTGCGGGTCCGCGACGACGTCATCGTGCTGCAGGGCCTGCGGTGGGCTGATGAGCTGCGGGAGCCGGATTTCAATGTTCCACAGTCGAAGGTGTCGAAGAAGGAACAGGACATGGCGAAATCGTTGGTGGAGTCCTACAGCGAGGACTTCGAGCCCGAACGGTTCACCGACGAGTACCAGGAGCAGCTGCAGACCCTGATTGAGGAGAAGCTGGAGTCCGGTGAGGAGATCGACACCGAGGCCACCTTCGGCGACGTGGATGAGGAGGACGACGAGGGCGACGGCAATGTGGTCAATCTGATGGAAGCGCTGAAGCAGTCGGTCGACGAACGCCGCAAGAAGTCCAGCGGAGGCAAGGGCCAGAAGAAGCAGCAGAAGAAGTCTGCGTGATCATCGAGGTCACTTGCGCAGGGGCTCCCTGGCTCACCGCGGGTGCTAATCCTCGCGTTGCGTTGGCCGGGCTGCGCGGGTGGTCAGCAGCACTCCGCTGATGACCAGAGCCGCCCCGATGATCTGTGCTGCGTTGATAGTTTCCGACAGGAATGCGTAGGCGCCGATCATCGTGACCACCGGCAGGAAGTTCAGAAAGACTGCTGCCTGGGAGGCGCCGAGCACTGCCACGGCACGGTTGTACAGCAGCAGTGCGATCACTGAGGGGAAAATGCCCAGATAGGCCAGCCCCGGCCAATAGCTCCACTGCCCCAAGTCAGGAACTCCGACGACCGCCCATTCGATCCCCACCACCGGGGTGAGCACCACTACCGAGAGCGCAGTCATCACAAATACGGTGCTGAACTCGGGAAACAGGTGCATGTAGCGCCGGACCGCCACCGAGTAGACCGCCCACGAGAGGATCGCGCCGATCATGATGAGATCCCCGGAGTTCCAACCTCCCAGCCCCTCACCGGCACCGGCCAGCACCACCCACAGTGCGCCGGCGAAGGAGATCAGCACCCCCACCCACTGCACCAGTCGCAGCCGTTCGCGCAGCAGCCACGCCGCCAGCACAGCCGTGGCCACGGGAATGAGCGCTTCCAAGACCGAGACGTTCGTGGCGGAGGTGAACTGCAGGGCCCCGTAGATGAACGTGCTGAAGAAAGTGACCCCGGTCAGCGTCAGCACCAGCAGAGGCCCGGCATGGCGGCGGAACGTCGCCCGGTGCTCCCACGCCGGGCGCCAGGCGAGCGGAAGCAGCACCACGGCGGCTATCACCAGTCGGAAGAATGTCACGGTGATCGGGGGAAGGTCGTTCAGCGCGCTGCCGACGAGAATATTGCCGGCGTAGAAGACGACGACGAATGCGCACGCAATGTAGGCGTACGTCCTGGTCATGGTGGGACCGTCCTCCTGTGTTCGCCGGTGTGGATTTCTGCTGTGCCCGTGCTCGACGAATTGTAGCCAGCCTGTCGGAGGCTCGTGGTGGCCGCTGGGCTCGTGACCACTAAGTTGCGTGGCTGACTAGATAGACGTACGATCTAGGTGTGAGTGCGACACAGGACTGGCCGCCGGAATGGCTGCGCGGGGTGTTGGAGCTCTGCGTGCTGCGGGTGTTGGCCGACGGCCCCACCTACGGGTACCAGATCTCTGCGCGGTTGGCTTCCGGCGGGTTCGGTACGGTCAAAGGCGGCACCCTCTACCCGCTGCTGAAGCGGTTCGAAGAGGCTGGCCGGGTTCAGACGGAATGGCTACCCGGCGACGGCGGACCCGGACGCAAGTACTATACGCTCACCGACCACGGCCGGGAGGTCCTGGCCGAGCGGAGCGCCCAGTGGCGGGCGTTCACCCAGATGACAGAGACCATGCTTGAGCACGCACCGCAGAAGGAGCAGACATGAACGCCACCGCCTCTTCGAATCGCCGTTCCTATGAGCAGGAGTTAGCACCCCACGTGGAGAAGCAGTGGGCCGAGGCCTTCATCGTGGAGCTGCGCCTTCAGGGAGTCTCCGGGAAGAACCTCGGAGCTGCGCTGGCCGAAGTCGACTCCCACTGCGCCGACGCTGACGAGTCCGCCCGGCAGACCTTCGGCGACCCGGCGGCCTACGCCAAGAGCCTGCAGCTGCCCACCGATCCGGCCAACAGTCCTCGCGCGACGGTGATCAGACTGATCCCCACCGCCGTGCAGATCATCGGGTTCATGACCCTGATTCGCGCCTCGCCGTCCTACGTTTCTGGCGATCCGGTCGCGATCACCGCAGGGGACTTTGGGATGTTCGCGATACTCGTGGGCGCCGTCGTCGTCTTTGCCTGGCAGATCCGGCCCCTGACGAATCTGGTGCTGCGCCGACCGGTGGTGGCCACAGCGGGTCTGATGGCGGTGATGCTGGTGATGCTGCTGCCGCTTGTGCTGTGGCAGAACCCGATCGCCGAATTCGCCGTGCTCAGTGCGGTCAGCTTTGGGGTGGTCTTCCTGCTGGTCGGCACGGTGTGGGAGGTGGCCCGAGTGCGTACCGAGGCCGCCGAGGAACAGATTTCGCGCCCCCTGGACAGTTCGGAGGAGCTGGAACGGCGTCGTCGGTTTGAACTGTGGATGAACTATCTGCGCATCTTCATCTTCCCGGTGATCGCCGCAGTGCTGATCGGAGCGACGGTGCTGCTCAGCTGAGCATCCAGCCCGGGTGGCTGGCAGACTGGGACGATGGCCAACAACAGAGCACTGCAGGACACGCTCCACCGGATCGACGGGCAGGGCTACGGCACCTACCGCGAGATCCGCGGCACCCACCAGTTCGAGGACTTCCGGCTGGCAATCGACAAAGTCCAGGTGGACCCCTACGCCCCGCCCTCGCTGATGCGTGTGGTCCTGGAGCCCGACGTCGTCGACCTGCCCTCAGAACTGATCGACGACGCCGCAGGCCGCACCGCAGCCAGTGACTTCCTGACCAGAAGGTTCGCAGACGCTCTGCGGCACGAGTCGGGTTCTGCCGAGTCTGGAAAGGGCGGTGACTCGGGCAAAGGCGGCGAGGTGAGCATCGGCACCCCGGGTCAGCAGGTGCTTCAGCGCACCAGCGTGCTCATCGCCGCCGACCGAGTCGAGGCGCGGATCGCCGTGGGGCTTCCGGCCTCAGGCCGACGGATCCGCGGACGCCAGGCCGCGCGCATCCTTACTGATCAGCTGCCGCAGATCGTTGACGCTGCGCTGAAGCATAAGAACCTCGAGACAGCAGCCTTGGCCGAACATGTCCGCCTCTACCGGGACCAACAGTCCCTGCGAGAGCAGCTTGCTCCCGCCGGGCTGGTCGGCTTCGTCGGCGACGGCGCGATCCTTCCGCGACGCTCCGGGGACTCTGATGCGCCGCTGAAGCAGGGAGCCGTGCCGTTCACCAGCCCGGACAGCCTGCGGGTCAGCTTCGATCTGCCCAGCGGGGGCAGCGTGACCGGAATGGGGGTGCCCGAAGGGGTCACGGTGATCGTCGGCGGCGGCTACCACGGCAAATCCACGCTGCTGCGCGCCCTGGAGCGCGGGGTCTACTCCCATGTGGCAGGCGACGGGCGTGAATGGGTCATCACCCGCGAGGACACCTCCACCATTCGTGCTGAAGACGGGCGAGCGGTGACCGGGGTGGACATCTCCGCGTTCATCTCCGGGCTGCCCTCCGGCGCGGACACCAGGTCCTTCTCCTCGGAGAACGCCTCCGGGTCCACCTCACAGGCGGCCAACCTGGTCGAAGCCTTGGAGGCCGGATCCACCGCGCTGCTGATCGATGAGGACACCTCGGCGACCAACTTCATGATCCGCGATGAGCGGATGCGGCGACTCATCGCTGATGAGAGGGAGCCCATCACTCCGTTCATCGACCGCGTGCGCCCGCTGTGGACCGAGCAGGGGATCTCCACTGTGCTGGTGGCCGGAGGGTCCGGTGCCTTCTTCGGCGTCGCCGACCAGGTGATCGCCCTGGACGAGTATGTGCCGAAGGACGTCACCCGGGCGGCCGGGGAGATCGCACGCAGCGATGCGCCCAGTGTCGCTGGTGACACGGCCCCAGACCACGCAGAACCTGCTGGTCAGGAGCCGATCTTCAGCCACGACCGCCGCTCACGGACACCGTCCGGCCAGGCGCTGACTCCTCGGGGGAAGACGAAGCCGGCGGCAGCGCGCGGGCGATCGGTCATCCAGTACGGGCGCGAACGGGTCGACCTCGCTGCCGTGGCCCAACTGGTCGACGCCGCACAGACCCAGGCGGTCGCCCACGCCATGGACCGGTTGGCCGAATCGTTCGACGACCAGACCAGCCTCGCAGCAGCAGTCACCGCAGTGCTGGAGACAATCGACGACGACGGCCTGGATGCGCTCTCGCCGCACCGCGGACACCCCGGACATCTCGCCCGGCCGCGGCGTCAGGAGATCCACGCAGCGGTCAACCGATACCGACACCTGCGGCTCGCCCCAGACCGGGCCAGTTAGCCCAGCCGCCCGGGCAGGTGCGCTTTATCACCCTCCTATCGGGTCATCACCGTCGTCTACAAGGGTGATGAACCGTTAAGACGGTGATTTGACGGAAGGAGTGGTGGTCAGCGGGGGAGACCCCCGGCGGCGGTCACGGGTGATGGCATAGGCTGAGGAGCGCACGCGGGGCCCACACGAAGGAGCACAATGATCCGGATTCTGCTGGTCAGGCACGGCGAGACCGAGTGGAACAAAGACCATCGGCTCCAGGGCCACTCCGATATTTCCCTGGCCGAGTCCGGGGTTCAGCAGGCCCGCATCACCGGCGGGTTCGTCCGCGCCCAGAACCCCCAGCAGGGTTACGTCTCCAACCTGGTGCGCACCCAGCAGACCTTCGCCGAATTCGGCCTGGACCGTGCACCGCAGGTGGTCCCGGACCTGGCTGAGCAGAACCTGGGGGAGTGGGAAGGCTGGTACGGCCTGGACGTGCGCACCCAGTTCCCCGAGGACTTCGAGGGCTGGCGGGCCGGCACCCACACCCCCGCCGGCGGCGAGTCCCACCATCACCTGCTGACCCGGATGAATCGCGCTTTCTTCGACATCGTCCGGGCGACCGCACAGAGCCGGCCCACCGAGTCTGTGGACCTCAGCTTTAGGCTGCGCACTGCCGTCGTCGTCTCCCACGGTGCCGCACTGCGGGTGCTGCTGGAAGGGCTGCGGCTGATCGACCGCCACCAGTTCATCCCGCTGACCCCAGCCTCGGTGACCATGATCGACATTCCCCTGCACCGCGGGACGATCTCCTCCACACTGCCGCACAGCGGGCTGGATGAGGAGGACGACGCCGCCGCCGAGGCCCGACACATCGCCGGGCTCAGCGACGAGCAGATCACCGACCGGTGCCGGCTGCGGCTGATCAACCTCTCACCCGAGCTGCTCAACCCCGCAGCCGCAGACTCAGTGGCCATCAGGTGACAGACTTCATCAGCCTCAGGTGACAACCCTGTTGGCCGAGCAGTGCGCCGAGTACGCTGAGGCCATGGCAGAGCACTACGACGTCGTCATCCTCGGTATGGGCCCGGGCGGTGAAGCAGCTGCCACCCAACTGTTGCAGGCAAGCAAGCGGGTTGCCGTCGTCGAGCCGGAGCTCATCGGAGGCGAATGTGGCTACTGGGCCTGCATCCCGTCGAAGACCCTGCTGCGCCCGGTCGAGCTGGCGCTGGCCACCGCTGCCACCCCGGGCATCACTGCCGGCACCCTCGACTGGGAGGGCGCCCGGGCCTGGCGAGACGATATGGTGCGACACCTCGACGACACAAAGCAGGCGGCCGACTACGAAGAGCAGGGGGCCACCGTCATCCGCGGCACCGCACGGATTGCCGGTCCGGGCCTCGTCGAGGTCGATGGTCGCCGAATCTCGGCCGACCACATCATCATCGCCACCGGCTCCGCGCCAGAGCGTCCGCAGATCGAGGGACTCGACCAGGCCGCCGTCTGGACCAACCGTGAGGTCACCAACCTTTCTGAGGTTCCTGCGCGAGTCATCATCATTGGGGCCAGTGCAGTCGCGGTGGAAGTGAGCCAGTACCTGCGCGGCTTCGGCGCCGAGGTCACCATAGTCGGGCGCGGTCCGCGCATCCTGCGCCGCGAGGAGCTCCGGGTCAGCGCCCTGATGGAGGATCACCTGCGCAGCCAAGGCATCAGCCTGCGGCTGGGGACAACGCCGGTCCGCGCCTCCAGCGACGGCACGCACAGCACACTGGAGTTCGACGACGGCAGCACACTGACGGCCGAGGTGATCACCCTGGCCACCGGTCGCCGACCCCGGACCGTCGGACTCGACCTGGGGGCCCTGGGCGTCAGCGTGGATGACAAGGGCGCGATCGAGGTGGATGAGCACTGCCGCGCTGGATCAGGTCTGTGGGCCGTCGGCGACGTCACCGGCAGAATGCCGTTCACCCACGTCGCGAAATATCAGGCATCCATTGCTGCTGACGCGATACTCGGTCGCCCCCGCGCCGCCCAGTACGGCAGCATCCCACGCGTGGTCTTCGGCTCCCCCGAGGTCGCAGCGGTCGGCCTCACCGCAGAACAGGCCAAGACCCAGGGGATGCGGGTGAGCACCGCAGTGGTGGATCTGACCGCCGCACTGGCTCGCCCCTGGACCTATGAGCAGCAGCCCAGCGGTGCAGAGCTGGGGCTCGTGGCCGACGCCGATGGTGACACGCTGCTCGGGGCGTGGGCCGTGGCACCTCAGTCCAGTGAGTGGATACACCAGGCCGCTCTGGCCATCGGAGCCGAAATCCCCATCAGCCGGCTCATCGAGCAGGTCGCACAGTTTCCGACCTTCAGCGAGGGCTACCTCACCGCGCTCAACGAGCTGCACGAGCACCGGGGCAGCTGACAAATGTCATAGCCAGAAGGTGACACCTGCTCTAAGCAGCCCCTGCTCCCACCCGGAACACTTAAGGGTATGAGCAGCGAACCCATCATCCGCACTGAACCGATCATTCGCACAGAGCACATCACCAAGACCTATCCCGGCGGCGACGGCGGCCGATTCCGAGCCGTCGACGACGTCAGCCTCAGCTTCGCACCCGGAGAAGTCACCGCCATCCTCGGCCCCAACGGTGCCGGCAAAACCACCTTCTTAGACATCGTTCTCGGACTCAATACGTCGGACACCGGGAATCTGACGATTCTCGGCAAGTCACCCAAAAAGGCTGTGCAGCACGGACATGTGGGAGCCCTGCTGCAGACCGGGGGACTGCTGCCGGACCTCAGCGTCAAAGAGACCGTGCAGATCATCGCCGCACTGCACCACAACCACGTCGGGATCGGTACGGTCATGGAGATTGCCGGGCTCACCGGCATCGCGTCCAGGACAGTAGGAAAGTGCTCCGGCGGTCAGCAGCAGCGGCTGAAGTTCGCACTCGCCCTGCTGCCCCGGCCCGATGTGCTGATCCTGGATGAGCCTACCGCCGGCATGGACCCCTCCGCCCGCCACGAGTTCTGGGACCGGATGGGCGAGCAGGCCGCCACCGGCACCACAGTCCTGTTCGCCACCCACTATCTGGAGGAGGCTGAACAGTTTGCCCGCCGCACGGTGCTGATGCACGGGGGCCGGGTGATCGCTGATGGTCCTACTGACGAAGTCCGTCGTCACGCCGGAGCGGCACACGTCTCGGTGACCTGGAGCCCGACGCCGACCGAGCTGGCCGGGCTGCCGGCCGTGGAATCCCACGAGGTTCGCGGCAACCAGGTTCTGCTGAGAACCGACGACGCCGACAAGCTGGCGAAGCACCTGCTGACCACCACCGATGCTCACTCGTTGACGATCCGCTCGGCCAGCCTGGAGGAAGCCTTCATGCAGCTGACCACCGCCGACGACCAGCAGAAGGCCCCACAGGCCACCACCCGGACGACGACCGCACAGAAGGAGACTGCACGATGAGTGCCATCGCACCCCGCACCGCCACCAGCGCCCCTGTTCAGTCCAGCTCCATGAGCATCGCGACCTACATCGTCATGGACTTCTGGCGAAACTTCCGCAACTTCGGCAACACCTTCTTCGTCATCGTGCTGCCCACCCTGCTGTACCTGTTCTTCGGCGTCTACAACGACTGGTCGGACATCCCGGTCGGCGATGGCGGCAACGTCAGCGCCTGGATCATGATCGGCATGGCCGTCTACGGCGCGATCACCGCCACTACAGCGCTGGCCGGATCCGCCGCAGTGGAGCTGCAGCAGGGCTGGGGCCGAGCATTGTCGCTGACTGCGATGCCGCATGGCGCCTTCGTGCTGGCCAAGTCGGTCATTGCCCTGGCCACGGCAGCCCTTCCGGTGATCGTGCTCAATGTGGTCGCCTACTTCACCGCCGCAGACATGCCCCTGGGAACGTGGATTGCCACGGCGGGCCTCACCCTGGTCGCCGCGCTGCCCTTCGCCTTCTACGGGTTGGCCGTGGGGCTGCTGTTCCGCTCCGACGCGGCCATCGGCGCCGCTTCCGGGGTGCTGGTGGTCTTCGCGTTCTTGGGCAACGTGTTCATGCCGCTGGGGGGCGTGCTGTTGGACATCGGCAAGTTCACCCCCATGTACGGCTCAGCCGCCCTCGCCCGCTATCCGCTCACCGAGGGTGAAATTGTCGGCATGGAAGGGCCGATCGGCACGGACCCGCTGTGGATGATCCTGGCCAACGTGGCGGCTTGGACCGCAGTGTTCGTCGTCGCCTGCTTGGCACTTCAGGGCCGCCGGACCACCCGGCACTGAGGCAACCTAGGATAAGACCTATGACGACGACGCAGCAGCCGGGGCGGCGGGCGAACCAGGACAAGCGCAGGCTGTGGCCCACGGTCAGCGGTCCGCAGATCGCCGGGCTGCTCTACGCCACTGTGTGGCTGGTGTTCCTGGTCTCGCCGGTGATGGCTGCGGCTTACAGCGACGCCCACCAGGGCATGAAGCTGTTGGCCTGGGCTGCCACCGGCGTCTTCGCTCTGGTCTACATCTGGCAGATGGCCCAACTGTTCGCTGACGACCACCGGAACCATCCGGCGCCGGGCAGATTGGCGGTGATCTGTGTGATTCTGGCCGCAATCGGGGCTCTGACCATTCCCGCCGCCGGCACCTGGGCTGTGACATTCTGCGTCTATGTTGCGGCGCTGATCATCTTCACCAGTCCTCCCATGGTGGGCATCCCCATCGGTGTGGGAGTGTGGGCCGTCTTCACAGCCGCGGCGTATCTGATCTCCGGTGAGACGGAAGTCTGGATCGCCTTGGGACCGGGATTGGGAATGCTCTTCATCGTGGTGATCCGCACCACCGAGCACTATGAGACCCGGGCACGCATCGTCGATCAGCAGCTGCAGACCTCTGAGGAGCGTGACCGCATCGCCCGCGACGTCCACGATGTGCTGGGACACTCGCTGACCGTGCTGTCCATCAAAGCCCAGCTGGCGCGCCGACTGATGGAGACCGACCAGCAGCGGGCCCAGGATGAGTTGGATGAGATCGAACAGCTGGCCCGATCATCACTGAGTCAGGTGCGCACCACGGTGACCCGGCTGCGCGCCCCGCAGCTTCCCGAGGAGCTTGATGTCGCCCGCACCGCCTTGGAGGCCGGCGGCATCAGTGCTGAGATCCGGGCGGAGGAGGAGCACAGTGAATCCCAGCTGCTGGCCTGGACGCTGCGCGAGACCATCACCAACGTGCTGCGACATTCGCAGGCGAGCCGATGCCGCATCGAGATCGGACCGGAAAGTCTGCGGGTCACAGATGATGGGATCGGCATCAACGGTCATGAAGGCTCCGGTCTGCGCGGACTGCGCGAGCGGGCCAAAGCCGAAGGGGCACAGGTGGCAGTCAGCACCGGCGATGATGCCTCAGGCACACGGATTGAGGTGAGGCTGACATGAGCAGCACCGCTTCAGAACCCGCCGCAACGATCCGACTGCTGCTGGCCGATGACCAGGACCTGGTCCGCGGCGGACTCTCCGCGCTGCTGAATCTGGAGCCGGACCTCGAAGTGGTTGCTGAGGTCGGCCGCGGCGACCAGCTGCTCGCAGCGGTGGAAGCCCACACACCCGACGTCGCCCTGGTTGATATTGAGATGCCCGGCATGGATGGGATCGAAGCGGTGCGCCAGATGACCGCCGCCGGGCTGGGCACCCGGTGCCTGATCGTGACCACCTTCGGTCGGCCCGGCTACCTGCGCCGAGCCATGGATGCCGGCGCTGCCGGGTTCGTCGTCAAGGACACTCCCTCGGACCAGCTGGCTCAGATGGTGCGCCGGGTGGCCGCCGGGGACCGGGTGGTGGACCCCGCGCTGGCCGCCGACTCGCTGGCCGGCGGCATCAACCCGCTGACCGAGCGGGAGCGGCAGGTGCTGCGGGCCGCGGCCGAGGGAGGCTCGATCAGGGCGATCGCCGCGGCGCTGCACCTCTCCCAGGGAACCGTGCGGAACCACCTGTCCTCGGCGATCGGCAAGACCGGTGCGGAGAACCGCCACGACGCCGCCCGCCAGGCGATGAACAGCGGCTGGCTCTGAACAGGGGCTGGCTCCAGGAGGCAGCGCATCGATGCTGAACTGTGACCAAGAAGAAGATGCCGGTGGGCCGCGGCCGACACAGATTGTCATCTGATGCGCTCGAATGTAACATCAGATGTATGCGGACAACACTCGACCTCGATGCCTCCGTGCTGCAGCAGCTCAAGGACTATCAGCGCAGCAGGGGCAAGTCACTGGGGGTACTCGCTTCCGAGCTGCTGGCCCAGGCGCTGGCAGAGACGAACCCAGAACACCCGCTGGAGTGGGTTTCGCATCCGATGAGCGCTCGTGTCGACCTGGAAGACCGTGAGGCCGTGGATCGGCTCTCCGGCACGGAGTACCGGTCTGGCCGATGAGCGTGACCATCGACGCCAACGTCTTGCTCTACGCCTCCGATGAGCGCAGCCCCCGCCACGACTCGGCGGTCGCGCTGCTCGGTCGGCTGGCCACGGGCCCGGACCTGGTTTACCTCTTCTGGCCCGTTGCCATGGCCTACCTTCGGATCGCCACACACCCGAGTATTTTCGCTCAGCCGCTTGCTCCTGACGAGGCGCGCCAGAACCTGGATCGGCTCTTCGCTCGTGCACACGTGCGATGTCCGGGCGAGACCGATAGGTTCTGGCAGGTGTATCAGGATCTCGTCGGCGACGACCCGATACGGGGCAACCTGGTGGCCGATTCGCACATCGCTGCGCTGATGCGCCAGCACGCGGTGTCTACGATCTTCACTGCCGACCGCGACTTCCGCCGCTTTCCCGGTATCACCGCTCGCGACCCCTACACCGAAGCGATCGGCCCAGGCACCCAATAGAACCAACATCTCTGCCCGTTAGCCCCTACGTTCGGTTACGCAGTACGACCCTTTCTCAGCCACTTTTGGGCCCAAAGTGCGGTCATACTGCGTGACCGAACGGCGAGGGTGGGCCGGCGGACGTGCAGCGGCTGGGCGCGCAGGTAATCTGGGGGATATGAGTGAACGGGATTCGAGCGAACAGAGAGCCGGTTGGCGCGAGCGGGTGCTCGGCGGCGGCGTGGAGCCGGACCCCAGGTTCAGCCTGGCCAATGAGCGCACCTTCCTCGCCTGGATCCGCACCTCACTGGGGCTGCTGGCCGGCGGGGTAGCCGTGGAAGCGCTGACCCAGCAGATCTTCGAGCCCCAGATCCGCACCATCCTGGCGGTGGTGCTGCTGGTGCTCGGTGCACTGCTCGCGGCCGGCGCCTTCACCCGGTGGCTGCGGGTCGAACGCAGCATGCGGCACCAACGGCCATTGCCGCTGCCGCTGATTGCGCCGCTGCTGGCAGCGGGTGCGGCACTGATTTCGGTGGTGCTGGTCATCACGCTGGTGGGTGGATGAGCGGTGCGCACCCGGCCAGCCGCCCACCAGGATCCCGGTGTTCAGCCCGAACGCACGCTGCTCTCCTGGACCCGCACCTCCCTGCTGCTGGTGGTGGTCGCCGGGCTGCTGCTGCGCTGGGCGCCGTATCACGGTGCCGCGGTGCTCACGCTGTTCGTCGCCGCGCTCGCAGTGGCCGCCGGGGTCTCGCTGACCCAACGGCACCGGCTGATAACCGCGACCTGGGGGATCGCCGATGAGCACTACCGCCCGGCCATCGGGTCCGTGGCCGGGCTGACACTGGCGGTGATGGTGCTGGGGGTTGCTGCGCTGGTCTTCCTGCTGGTGACTTAGCCTCTGATCAGGCTCCCTTGATCAGATCGGCGCAGCGCTCGCCGATCATCATGGTGGTGATGTTGGGGTTGACGGTGGTCAGCTCCGGCATCACCGAGGCATCAGCGACCCGCAGGCCCTCGACACCCTTGACCTTCAGGTCCGGGGTCAGCGGGCTCATGGCGTCGTCGGCGGCGCCCATGCGCACACTGCCGGCCGGGTGGTAGACGGTGTTGTGGGTCTTCTTCACGTATTCGGCGATCTCCTCGTCCGTGCGCGCCTGAGGGCCGGGGGCCAGCTCCTGGCCGGCCCACTCGGCCATGGCCGGCTGGGAGATGATCTCGCGGGCCAGCTTGATGCCTGTCACGGCCACCCGGATGTCGTGGCCCTCGGGATCGGTGAAGTAGCGCGGGTCCACCTTCGGCTTGTCCCGGTAGTCGCGGGAGCGCAGCCGCACGGTGCCGCGGGACTTGGCGTGGGTGATGTTCGGCGTCAGGCAGAAGCTGTTGTCGCTGGTGGGGTAGCCCTGGCGCAGGGTGTGCATGTCGAAGGGCACCGAGCCGTAGTGCATCATCAGGTCCGGCCGGCCGGGGCGGTCGGCCTGGCCGGTTCCCTCCTGGGTGTCGGCGAAGATTCCGATCTCCCACCACTGGACGGAGTCGGTGACCATGGGCTGCTTGGCGTTCCAGGCGATGACGGCCTCCGGGTGGTCCTGCAGGTTCTCGCCCACTCCGGCTGAGTCCACGCGCACATCCAGGCCGTGCTCCCGCAGCTGGGCGGCCGGCCCGATCCCGGAGAGCATCAGCAGCTTCGGCGAATCGATCGCACCGGCGGAGAGGACCACCTCTTTGTTCGCCCGCACCGTGGATGAGCGGCCGAACGCGTTGTTCACCACGGAGACCCCGGCGGCCCGCGGGGTGGGGGTCTCGTCGTCGAACAGGATCTCTCTGACCCAGGTGTCGGTGAGCAGGGTGAAGTTCTCCCGGTCCATGATCGGGTGGAGATAGGACACTGACGACGACGACCGGGTGCCGTCGGCCCTGCGGTTGACCTGGAAGAAGTTCGCACCCTTAACCACCGTCTCACCGGAGTTGAACTCTGCGCGCGGAATGCCGGTCTGCTCACAGGCATCCAGCAGGGCCACACCGCAGGGGTCGTTCGGCGGGATGTTCATCAGGTGCACCGGGCCGCTGCGGCCGTGGTGCTCGCCCTCGGCGTCGTTGGTTTCGAGACGCTTCACCAGCGGCAGGGTGGTTTCGGCGTTCCACCCCGCGGCGCCCAGGGTCTCCCAATCGTCCATGTCCTCAGTCGGGGGCCAGAATGCGATGCAGGAGTTGTGCGAGGAGCAGCCGCCGAGCACCTTGGCCCGGGCATGGCGCATAAAGCTGTTGCCGTTCTCCTGCGGCTCGATGGGGTAGTCCCAGTCGTAGCCGGACTCCAGCAGCTCCATCCAACGGTTGAGCTGCAGCACCTGGTCGTTGCCCTCGTCGGTGGGGCCGGCCTCCAGCAGGGCGACGGTGACCTCAGGGTCCTCGCTGAGCCGGGCGGCGACTGCGGCACCGGCGGAGCCGCCGCCGACCACCACGTAGTCGAAGGTCTGGTCGGTGGTATCGGTGGCCATGTTCGGCGAAAGCCGGTTGGTGGTGGGCTGATCTGACACGTCGGGTGCTCCTTCGGCTCAGGGGGACTAATCAGTGCGGGGGCGGCAGGGGCTCAGCCCTGTTCGGGCATGCGGAACCATCCGGAGACGGCCGGGGCGGTGTTCTCGTAGATGTGCTTGGCCTCGCGGTATTCGTCGAAGCCGGCGTGGCCCAGTTCGCGGCCGACGCCGGACTGCTTGAACCCGCCCCATTCGGCCTGCGGCAGGTAGGGGTGGAAGTCGTTGATCCAGATGGTGCCGTGGCGCAGGCCGGCGGAGACCCGGTGGGCGGTGCCGGGGTCGGAGGTCCAGACTGCTCCGGCCAACCCGTAGATGGTGTCGTTGCCGGTGGCGATGGCCTCCTCTTCGGTGGTGAAGGTCTCCACGGTGATCACCGGGCCGAAGGCCTCCTCGGTGACCACGTGCATGCCACGAGTGACGTTGTCCAGCACGGTGGGTGCGTAGAAGCAGCCGTCCTTGTGCTCCTCGGACCCCCAGTGGCCGCCGGTGCGCAGCACGCAGCCCTCTTCGATGCCCTTCTTCACGAAGTCGGTGACCTTG
Source organism: Nesterenkonia sp. (assembly GCA_052089225.1). Classification (GTDB taxonomy): domain Bacteria; phylum Actinomycetota; class Actinomycetes; order Actinomycetales; family Micrococcaceae; genus Nesterenkonia. The sequence goes on along the minus strand of JBQCZP010000033.1, from coordinate 3,270 downwards.
TCCCGGTGAGCTGCGGAGATCAGCGGGCCGGTCTCCGCATCGGGGTCGAAGGGCCCGCCCATGGTGATGTTCTCGGCCCGACGCACCAGCTCGGCGACGAACCTCTCCTTGATGGACTCCTCGACGATCAGCCGCACTCCGGCGGAGCAGACCTGCCCGGAGTCGACGAAGCCTGCGTTGAGCGCATTGTCGACGGCGGCCTCGAAGTCGGCGTCGGCGAAGACCACATTGGGATTCTTGCCGCCGAGTTCCAGGGCGACCTTCTTCACGGTCTCGGCGGCGGAGGCGGCCACCTTGCGGCCGGTGAGCAGCCCGCCGGTGAAGGAGACCATGTCCACATCCGGGTGGGAGGACAGCGGGGCACCAGCAGTGGCCCCGGCGCCGGTGACCAGGTTGGCCACACCGGCCGGCAGGCCCAGGGAGTCGAAGACGTCCATGATCAGCATGGATGTGTGCGGGGTCAGCTCAGCAGGCTTGAGGATCAGCGAGTTGCCGGCGGCCAGCGCCGGGGCCAGCTTCCATGCGGCCTGCAGCAGCGGGTAGTTCCACGGGGTGATCATTCCGACGACGCCGACCGGCTCATAGGTCACCCGAGAGCGCACGGTGGGGTCCCCGGCGTCGACGACGCGGCCGGCGTCGGCGTCGGCGAGCTTCGCGAAGTGCTTGAAGCAGGCGATGATGTCGTCCATATCGATCTCGGCCTCGACCAGGCGCTTGCCGGTGTCCAGGGCCTCGGCGCGGGCGAACTCGTCCTTGCGGCGGCCGATCTCTGCGGCCACCTTGGCCACGAACTCTCCACGCTCGGCGGCCGGGGTGTTGGCCCAGGTGCCGGCGTCGAAGGCCCTGCGTGCTGCGGCGATGGCGGCTTCGGTGTCCGGGGTCTCCGCCTCCGAGACCACGCCGACCTCGCTGCCGTCGGCCGGGCAGGTGATGGTGCGGGTCTGCCCGGAGGCCGCGGGGACCCACTGGCCGTCGATGAACAGGGTGGCGGTCATTGATGCTCCTTGCAACGTGTGGAAAAAACTGTGGGGGTACTGCCGGCGTCGGCCCCCACATCACTCTAATCAGTGGGGACCGACGCCGAAAGCATCACCCGTCTGCTACTTTGACCCGCGGGTGCGCACCGAGTCCCAGTCGGTGGGGATCGAATCGGCATCCAGGGTCGTGGGGCGGGTGTTGCCCTCCGACTCGTCCATGGTCAGCACAGTCAGGTGCTGCTCGTAGGCATCCAGGATGTCGGCGATGACCTGCTCCTGGCTGTAGCCGAAGATGTCATGGCCGGAGGAACCGGTGGCCGAGAAGATCTCCACCTGGTAGTAGGTCTCGTCGGTGGGCCGGAACCGGGCGGCGAAGCTCGGCACTGAGTATTCCACCGGGTAGACCTGGTACTTGAACATGGATTTCTCGCCGAAGTAGACGTGCAGGTCCACCTCCGGCTGGCCGGATTCCTCCACGCTGCCGCGCTCGCAGGTGACGTCTCCGCCCTGCTCCTTGAGCTCGGCGGCGACCTCCTCCACTGCCGGGATGGCCACGTTCTCCAGGTACTCGGTGGTCTCCGCGGAGGTGGGGTAATGCATGTGCCGTGCCAGACGACGACGCCAGCCGCCGGGGGAGGACTGGGCGATGCGCTCAGACAGCGCCGAGGGCAGGGTGGCTTCCTTCGAGTCTGCGGCCAGGCCCTCCACGCGCAGGGCGCGCCAGACACTGATCAGCAACAGATAGAGCACGATGGACAGCGGCAGCCCGATGATCACCGCTCCCATCTGCAGGGTGTAGATGCCGTCCAGGGCGAGCATCGCCAGGGTCAGCGCACCGATGATCACACTCCAGACGATACGCAGCCAAGGGGGCCCATCTGAGTCGGTGGTGGTGGTATTGGACGTGAAGTTTGCCAGCACCAGTGAGCCGGAGTCGGCACTGGTGATGTAGAAGAGCAGCGCGACCATGACGGCAATTCCGATGACGAATGTGGCGCCGGGGAAATCTGCCAGCAGGGCGAAGAAGCCGGATCCTTCAGCGTTCTCCGCCTGTTCGGCGAATTCGTCGTCCCCGCCCATGATCCGGGAAATGGTGGCGTTGCCGAAGATGGAGATCCACAGCAGGTTGAAGGCGAAGGGCACCAGCAGCACGCCGATGACGAACTGGCGAAGGGTGCGGCCGCGGGAGACGCGCGCCAGGAAGAGCCCGACGAAAATGGCCCATGCCATCCACCAGGTCCAGAAGAAGATGGTCCACCACTGCATCCATCCCTCATCGACCCATGCCGGCGACATGTCGTAGGCGAATGTGTCGGTGAGCGCGCTGGGCAGGAAGGCGAAGAAGTCTCCGATGTTCTTCACCAGTGCGTTGAGCAGGTACATCGTGTTGCCGGAGAACAGGACGTAGAGCATCAGCAGCACGGCGACCACCACGTTGATCTCGGAGATGCGGCGAATGCCCTTCTCCACACCGGAGACGGTGGAGATGGTCACCACGATGGCAGCCAGGACGATCAGTGCTGCTTGGGCTCCCAGACCCATTTCGATGTCGAACATCATGCTCAGGCCGAAGGAGACGAAGACCACGCCGATGCCCAGTGTGGTGGCGATGCCGAAGACGGTGCCGATCACCGCTGCGACCTGGACGGTGTCTCCGGCTGCCCCCTGGGCTCGTTTGCCGATTATGGGGTAGAGCGCGCTCTTGATCGACAGCGGCAGGTGGTAGCGGTAGGCGAAGAGGCCGAACGCCATACCGGTCAGCGCGTACATCGCCCAGCCGGGGATGCCGTAGTGGAACATGGTCCACAGCGCAGCCTCCTCAGCTGCAGCCACGCTGCCGCCCTCGGTGCCCGGGCCGACCCGCAGATTGGTGGCGGGCCCGACGACGGAGAAGAACATCAGATCGGTGCCGATGCCGGCGGCGAAGAGCATGGCCGCCCAGGTGAACAGACCGAACCGGGGCTTGGAATGATCCGGGCCAAGCTTCGTTTTGCCCATTCGGGTCAGCGCGACGATCAGGACAAAGACCACGATGATGGCTGCGGTGAGGACGAAGTACCAGCCCAGATAGTCACTGGCCCAGTTGAACATCGTCTCCATCGTGGAGTACGCAGTATCGGGGAAAATTGCAGCCCAAGTGCTGAAGCCCAGAAGAATCGTCGTGGAGGCGATGAATACTGGCCAGTTGACCTTGGAGGCTGCCGAGGCGGCTGCCATAGCTTATGTACCTTTCCTAAACCCTGATCCACCGAAGTGCTGTGGCTGTGTCATGGTCAAGTGATCGTTGGGGCGT
>JBQCZP010000032.1:0-28779 GCA_052089225.1 Nesterenkonia sp. | reverse complement strand
CACCGGCGCCCTGGGGGTCGCCTTCATCGCCGAACAGCTGCTGCTGGGCACCGCACTGGCAGTATTCTGCGTAGGCCTGATCGCCTGCGCAGCGTTCAGAATGGATCCGATGCGCGGCTATCCCCCGGGGTGGTCTGGACGGTCGTATCCGCCGCGGCCGCCGTGGGACTGGTTGTCTGCGCCGATGCGTTCGGCAAAGCCTGGGAACGCGATTCCCCCGAAGACCGGGCTGATCAGCGGCGTCGTGGTGTGCGCAGGAAGTCTCCCTGCGGGCGGCCGACGTTCTGCCCGGCCTCGGGCCTGACGATGAGTTCCTGGGCCGCGGCGTAGAAGCTGGGATCTGCCGGATTGCCCTCGCCGTCCTGGGCGCCGATGTTGGGGTCACGGACCACCAGCTGCTGCTCGGTGTCTGCTCGACGCTTCACCAGGGCCAAGGCAATGGGGCCGGCCTCGTGGTGACGAATCACGGAGGTCACTTTGCCCACAGCCCGCTCATTGGCCAAAGCTTCCAGGTCATCGGGCTGTTTCGGAGCCAGCACATCTGAACCGGGCACCGGCAGTGTGTGCTCAGATCCGTCCAGGTGCAGGAAGACCAGCCTGCGGGGCGGGTGCCCCAGATTGTGCACCCGGGCAACAGTCTCCTGACCTTTATAGCAGCCCTTGCTCATGTGGACCGCTGTGCGCATCAGGTCCAGCTCATGGGGAATGGTTTTGGCGTCGACGTCGCGGCCCAGCCGCGGTCGCCACGCCGCGATGCGCAGCGCTTCAGCTGCCCAGGCACCAGCTAAGGTCCAGCCGTCCTGCTCACGCCGGGCAACGATGTCCGCCAGATCTGTGCGCGGAACCACACTCACGTGCCAGTTCCAGTCCGCACCAGGGTGCTCGTCCTCCTGCACGGCGGCATAGGAGACGCCCCCAGCGGTGATCTGCGGCCACGGGTCCTGCCAGCGGGCAGTGATCACATCGGAGTGGGCTTCGGGCATCGGGCCAACGGTGCCCAGCACCGCATAGTCGTCAGTGCGGTCGGCGATCTCCACGCGCAGCGAGAACTTCATCGCCTCAAGCCACTGGGCCAATGCGGGCCCATGCTCAGCCTCGGTAATCAGCCATGCCGTCTCGCCGTCGTCGGTGACGGCAGGAGCGTGCTCGATGCGCCCGGAGATGTCCAGCATCAGCAGCTCGGTGGAGGCTCCCGGCGTCAGGCCGGACAGGTCCTGGGAGGACAGTGTGGTCAGCCACGAAAGCCGGTCGGGGCCGGCCACGGTCACGACTGCCCGATTGGAGAGATCCACCACGGCGCGGCCAGCTTCCAAGGCACGCTGCTCGAAGATGGGCTGGCCGTAGTGGGCGGCTGTGCCGGAATCCGGGCCGTCACCGGCCACAGCTCCGTGGCGGTCAAGAAGCGTCGATTGCACAGTTTTTACCGCCAAGGATCAGCGCTGGCCCTTGTAGAGGCGGGAGACCACTACCCAACTGATCCAGCCGATGACGAGGATCGTCGCCACCAGCAGGCCGATGAAGAAGACCTCGAGGGAAAGAAGCTGTGCGTCTGTCATAGTGCTCAGTCTAGCGCCTCACGCAAGGAGGAGGCGTTCGGTGAAGTACACGAGTCCTCCCATGACGGCGATGGGTGCGGCACCGACCGCCAGTTTGGGCAGCAGCCCGGCCGGCACGCCCTGCAGGACCAGAAACCGCCGGAAACTGGCCAGCAGCGCCCCGGCTGTTACCCCGACAGCCCCGGCGAAGAGCAGAGTCAGCTCGCCCCACAGCAGGGCGGTCGTCACTGCTGCGGCGGTGGAGGCGAGGACGGTGACGGGAAGCGCAGCAGCATCGCGCACCGGCAGGCAGGCCGCGAGTGCGCCGGCGATCAGCGCGAAGGCGGCCAGGCTGATGACCGAGAGTTCTCCGCCGGGCCCGGTGACCCCTAAGAGGCCCCAGTCCTCGGACGGGAGGCCGCGGACCAGAAGCAGGTCGATTCCGGCGTCGCCGGGTTCCCCGTCGTCCATTCCTGCGGGGTAGCGCAGCCCGGAGACCCATCCTGCGGCCATCGTGGTGACCACCACTCCTGCGCACGCGCCCAAGGTGGATTCCAACCGATTGGGCCGGCCCGCACCACGCAGCACCTGGATGACGAAGACGAGCATGACGCCGAAGGCCAGCGCCACCGCCGACCAGAAGAACAGGCTTTCCACCCGCGTGACAATGGCGGTGCCGACGGCCGCGACGACCCCGGCGGCGAAGATGACTGCCGAGAGCGATCGGCGCGCCGTCAGTCCCATCAGCTGCGGCCAGCCCATGGCCACCACGACGCACAGCACACACACCACGGCCGTCAGGGCGGCGACGCCCAGCCAGGAGGAAGCTACCAGGGCGACGGCACTGGCGAGCGCGGCAAGGGCGAGCGGGGCATACTTCACCTGCCCCATCCTGCCAGAGGGCACGGCCCTGCAGGCGTGCGCACACCCTTCCAGCGCCGCCCCCTCATCCGTGCCGCTGCCGGCGCGGTTTCCCCACCGAAGCAGCCGCGTATGGTGGGGGCATGGCTGAGGAGATGCGAGCAGAGCTGCGGGCCGGAGCGCCTGACCCCCACCTGTTGGAGTCGCTGCGCCGGCTGGCCGCAGCCTCCCAGGCCGCAGATGGTGCGCCCCCCTTCTCCGAGCAGACTCTGGTGGAGCTCGGCAAGGATCGCGGCAACCCACAGCAGGCGCCGCTGACCATCGCCTGCGCGTGGCAGGGCGAAGACCTTGTCGCAGCGGCGGCGGTGATCCACGAGCACAGCGACGACGACGGCGAGCACACCCTCACCGAGCTGACCGTGCACCCGCAGCACCGCCAGCAGGGCATCGGCACGATGTTGGCCCAAAAGCTGCTGACCCATGATCTGGCGAGCGCGAGATCGGCCGCTGGAACCGGCGTGTCGCACCGAGCGTGGGCCCACGGTGGGCACCCCGGCGGACCCAGGCTCGCCTCAGCCTTCCGCTGGGAGCCGGTGCGAGAGCTGTGGCGGATGCGGCTGGACAACGATGCCCAGCTGCCCGCCGTCGAACTCGACGAGCGTCTCACCCTGGACACTTTCCGCCCCGGCACTGATGAGCAGGCGTGGCTCAGCGCCAATGCAGAGGCCTTCATCGATCACCCGGAGCAGGGCCAGCTCACCATGGAGGACCTGCAGGCTCGTATGACCGAGGACTGGTTCGATCCCGAAGGGTTCTTCCTCGCCTGGTCCGCTGAGAGCGGCGACTCCGCAGAGCCGCAGCTTCTGGGCTTCCACTGGACCAAGATGCCTGAGCCCGAACGGCCCGGCGACGAGCAGCTCGGGGAGGTCTACGCCGTCGGCGTCCTTCCCGCAGCTCAGGGCCGCGGCCTGGGAGCGAGTCTCACCCTGGCCGGCATCGAGCATCTGCGCAGCCGGGGCGCAGACGCCGTCATCCTGTATGTGGACGCTTCCAACGCCTCGGCCGCCGCACTGTACAAGAAGCTCGGCTTCAGGGTGTGGGACGTCGATGTCCAGTACGCCCCGTCAGCTGACACGGGCGTCGGCTCGGCGTAGCTGCTCAGCCGCAGCGGCCTCTGAGGGGCCCTCCGCGTGCAGTGACTGGTATGTTTCAGTCGTGACCGATTCCCAGGCATTGGCTCAGGTGCCCCGGCGCCGCACCGCCACCCAGCAGGATGTCGGCATTGACGCCGAAGTGCTGGCCGCCGGCGCACTGTGCTGGCGGCAGCACAAGGGACAGCTGCAGGTGCTGGTGATCCACCGGCCGCGCTACGATGACTGGTCCTTCCCCAAGGGCAAGCTCGACGACGGCGAAACGCTGCCGGAGTGCGCCGCCCGCGAGGTCGGCGAAGAGGTCGGGCTGAAGGTCAGGCTCGGCGTGCCGCTGCCGATCATCCGGTACCAGGTCAGCAAGTCCTCAAAGTCCGGTGAGCAGCGCATGCGGCCCAAAGCCGTCTGGTACTGGGCCGCCGAAGTGCTTGAGGGAAAACCCAAGCCCGATGGGAAAGAGACCGACCGGGTGCGCTGGGTCAGCCCGGATGAGGCCCGCGGGCTGCTGAGCAATCAGGGCGATGTTCTCCCGTTGGACGAGCTGGAGCAGCTGCATCGGGACAATTCGCTGCGCACGGTGCCGTTCATCGTTCTGCGCCATGCCAAAGCCAAGCCGCGTTCCTCCTGGTCGAAGTCCGAGTCCCAACGCCCCTTGGCCGCCACCGGTAAGCGGCAGGCCAAGGCGGTGAGCCGGCTGCTCACGGCGTGGCGACCCCGGCAGCTGCACTGCAGCCCCTGGAAACGCTGCGAGGAGACGATCGCCCCGTATGTGAAGAAGCACCATCACCGGATGAAGTACCGCAAGTCGCTGACCGAGAAACGAGCCCGTCAGAGCCCCAAGGCTGCGATGATGCGGGTGCGCAAGTCCTTGGAGTGGGTCCAGCCCTCGTTGGTGTGCACCCACCGTCCCGTGCTGCCGATCGTGATGGACGAGGTCGCGCGGTGGCTCCACGACGCCGAGTTGCGCTCGACCATGCCGGTGGAGGACCCCTACCTGCAGCCCGGCGGCGTGCTGGTCGCCCAGCAGGCGGTGGACCGCGGAGGCAGGATCGTCTCGATCGAGGTCTACGACCCCTACGAGGACTAGAACGGCAGCCTCACGATTTGTGACACACCTCACCGCAGCCGGATAACCTAGAGGTATGAGCGAGCAGAAGAACACCCACCCCGACGCCGAGCTGGTGATCGACGAAGACCGCCAGCGTGCCGAGCTGTGGGACACCGTCGACGGCGAGCGCACCTTCATCGGCTTCGTCGGCTACACCGAGCTCCCCGGCGAGAGCCCACCGGTGTGGAGGCTGATGCACACTATCGTCAACGAGCGCTTCGGCCGCCGCGGCTACGCCCGAGCGCTGGTCACCCTGCTGCTGGACAAGCTCGCCGCCGAGGGCAAGCAGTTCACCTCCGAGTGCACCTACATCGACCAATACCTCACCCGCTACCCCGAGTACCGCAGGCACCAGGCACTGGCGACCTGATTCTGCCCCACGGTTCGGCCGCGCTGGAACTGTCAGCAGCGCCACCTCTGCCGTGGGCACCTGCATGTTTCGACGCGGCCATACACCGGCTGGCGACTGCCGGTAGGATGGCGCCGTGAACTCCGGAATCGACCTGCCCTACGAGAACCTGCTCGCCGACGTCTTCGAACACGGCACCGCCAAGGCTGATCGCACCGGCACCGGCACCCGCAGCGTGTTCGGCCGACAGATCCGCTACGACTTAAGCGACACCTTCCCGCTGATCACCACCAAACGGGTGCACTTCAAGGCAGTCGCCCTGGAGCTGCTGTGGTTCCTGCGCGGGGACTCCAACGCGACCTGGCTGCAGGAGCGCGGAGTGCGGATCTGGAACGAATGGGCCGATGAGTCCGGCGACCTGGGCCCCATCTATGGGGTGCAGTGGCGCTCCTGGCCCGCCCCTGACGGCCGCAGCATTGACCAGATCGCCCAGGTGGTGGAGCAGCTGCGCAGCAGCCCGGACTCCCGGCGCCACGTGGTCAGCGCCTGGAACCCGGGCCAACTGGAGGAGATGGCGCTTCCCCCCTGCCACATCCTCTTCCAGTTCTACGTGGCAGACGGCAGGCTCAGCTGCCAGCTCTATCAGCGCAGCGCAGACATGTTCCTAGGAGTGCCCTTCAACATCGCCAGCTACTCGCTGCTGACCCTGATGGTCGCCCAGCAGACCGGGCTCGAGCCGGGTGAGTTCATCTGGACCGGCGGGGACTGCCACATCTACGACAATCACGTCACCCAGGTGCAGGAACAGCTGAGTCGGGACCCGTATCCATATCCGCAGCTGCGGCTGAAGCGGCGGCCCGAGTCGCTCTTCGACTACGAGTTCGAGGACTTCGAGGTCCTCAACTATGAGCACCACCCCTCCATCAAGGCTCCGGTCGCGGTCTGATATGAGCGTGGTGGTCGGTGTGATCTGGGCACAGGCCCAGGATCGGGTGATCGGCGCTGAGGGCACCATGCCCTGGCACGTACCCGAAGATATGGCCTACTTCCGGCAGGTCACACGCGGCTCGCCGGTGGTGATGGGACGGCGGACCTGGGAGTCGCTGCCGGAGACGTTCCGCCCGCTGCCCGGCCGGGTCAACGTGGTGATCACCGGCGACGACGCCCGCTCCCGGCAGATCACTGAGCAGGGGGCGCTGACCGTATCCTCCCTTCAGGAGGCAGTCGAACGTGCTGAGCCGCACGCCGCCGAGACTTCCACCGTCTGGGTCATGGGCGGAGGCACCATCTATGCCGAGGCCATCGACACCGGCCTGGCCCGCGTGGCCGCGGTGACCCAGCTGGACCTCAACGTCGACGGCGACACCTACGCACCCGCATTGGACCCCCAGCAGTGGCACCTGGTGTCCGCCGCCCCCGAAGAGGGCTGGCAGCCTTCGGAATCCGGAGTCGGCTACCGGTTTGAGACCTATGCCCGGCGGTAGCGGCCGCATCTCGGAGGCACCGGGCACATTCGCCGATGCGAGAGTCCTCGGGTTCATCGCCTACGTGATCTTCCCCACTCTGGCTGTGGTCACTGCGGTCTTCGGCGTCGTCCTGGCACTTAAGGAGAATCTCGCCGGAAGCCTGCTGTTCTTCGGGCTTCTGCAGCTGTGGCTGATCGGCGGGATCCTTGTGCACACCAGGCGACGCAGGGTGGTCGCCCCACCGGGCGAAGAGACCGCCTACCAAGGGCCTGAGAACAGATCTCGGTGAGCAGAGCGCAGCCTGCGCCGGGAGGACCACCCCTGACGCGGTACAGAGATCCAGCTACCCTGGAAATATGACTACTGTCGCTGCTGATACTTCTGCACTGTCCGCCAACGCCGCCGAAACCCCCTCCGTGGGGATGATCGGATGGCGCGGCATGGTGGGGTCGGTGCTGGTCGACCGCATGCTGGCTGAGGGCGACTTCGCCCACATCAACCCGGTGTTCTTCTCCACGTCCAACGCCGGCGGCCCCGCACCCACCTTCGACGGCGTCGAGGCTGAGGAACCGACGCTGCAGGACGCCTTCGACATCGACACGCTGGCCAAGCTGCCGATCATCGTCACCACCCAGGGCGGGGACTACACCAAAGAGGTCTACCCCAAGCTGCGCGCCGCCGGCTGGAACGGGCTCTGGATCGACGCGGCCTCGGCCCTGCGCATGGAGGACTCCTCCATCATCGTGCTGGACCCGATCAACCGTGACGTGATCGACGCCGGTCTGGACGCAGGCGTGAAGGAGTTCGTCGGCGGCAACTGCACCGTGAGCTGCATGCTGATGGGAATGGGCGGGCTCTTCAAGCAGGACCTGGTCGAATGGGGCACCGCCATGACCTACCAGGCGGCCTCCGGCGGCGGCGCCAAGCACATGCGCGAGCTGCTCAACCAGTTCGGCGCCCTGCACGGCGGCTCCGCCGAGGAGCTGGCGGACCCGGCCAGCGCCATCCTGGAGATCGACCGCAACGTGCTGGCCGCCCAGCGCGGCGACCTGGACGTCTCCCAGTTCGGGGTGCCCCTGGCCGGCTCCCTCATCCCCTGGATCGACGACGATCTAGGCAACGGCATGTCCAAGGAAGAGTGGAAGGGCGGCGCCGAGACCAATAAGATCCTCGGTCGCGGCAGCAGCGTCGCCCCCGGCGTCACCCGGCGCGGCGACGCCGTTGCGTTCGAGTCGCTGTGTGTGCGCGTCGGCGCCCTGCGCTCCCACTCCCAGGCGCTGACCCTGAAGCTGCGCGAAGACATTCCAGTCGATGAGATCGAGCAGATCATCGCTGAGGGCACTGACTGGGCCAACGTGGTGCCCAATGAGAAGGAATCCACGATGCAGCAGCTGACCCCGGTGGCCGCCACCGGTGAGCTGAACATTCCTGTGGGCCGCATCCGCAAACTGGAGATGGGCCCGGAGTACATCAGCGCCTTCACCGTCGGCGATCAGCTGCTGTGGGGCGCCGCCGAACCGCTGCGCCGCATGCTCGCCATCGCCGTCGGCCGCCTCTGATTCGCCCTCGAGCGTTACAGCTCACATCCGATGAGCACCGGCTCTGCGTACAGGGTGACCCCGAAGGCGTCGCGAACCCGGTCGCGGGCCGCGCGAGCGACCGTCAGCAGGTCCTCGGTGGAGGCCGCACCCCGGTTGGTGACAGCCAGGGTGTGTTTGGTGGACAGCGAGGCGCGCCCGGCCACCAGGTCCGCTCCGAACCCTCTGCCGCAGCCGGAGCGGTCGATCAGCCACGCGGCGGAGAGCTTGGTCAGCGGCTGACCGGACTGGTCAGGGCCTGCCGGGAACTTCGGAGCCTCCTCCGGCAGCCGGCTGGCCTCATCCTGGGTGACGATCGGGTTGGTGAAGAAGGACCCGGTGGACCATGTGTCGTGATCGGCAGCGTCGAGCACCATGCCCTTGCCGGCACGTAGCCGCAGCACGGTCTCGCGCACGGCTGGAAGGGATGCGCGTCGTTCTGCCGCGGGCGCGTCGGGCGTCAGGTTCAGAGAGCGAGCCAGCTCGGCATAGCGCACCGGAGAGGACAGTGCCGGACCGGGCTGGTGGGTCAGCCGAAACCGCACTGAGAGGACCACATACCGTGGTGAGCCTGCCAGAGTGGTGCGCTTCAGCAGTGAGCTGCGGTACCCGAACTCCAGCTCCTCATTGGTCAGCGTCAGCAGCTCATCCTCGGCGCGGTCCCAGACCCGGGCGTCCAGCAGAGTGTGTGACACTTCAGTGCCGTAGGCCCCCACGTTCTGCACCGGGGTGGCACCTGCGGCCCCGGGGATCCCGGAGAGCGTCTCCAGGCCGGTCAGACCGCGCTCCACGGTCCAGGCGACGGCCGCATCCCAGTTGTGTCCGGCCGCCATGGTGACGTCCACCCGATCGGCGCCCGCCACATCCGGGACTGTCCGGGATCGGCCGGTGCGCCCTCGATCGTCGACCGGCTGAGCGCTGATCCCGGTGAACGCAAGGTGCAGCACCGTTCCGGCGAAGCCGCCGTCGGCGACCAGCAGGTTGGAGCCGCCGCCGAGCACCAGCAGAGTATCGGCACCGGCAGCGCGTTGAGCCTCAGTGGGCAGCGGGTGGTTCTGCAACAGATCGATCGCCTCATATTCACTCTCGACTACGACCCAACGACCGGCCGGCCCTCCGACGCGCGCAGTGGTGTGCTCGCCGAAGGTCCGCACCGGCTCAGCCGAGGTGAGGGGCAGATCTGCAGTGGTCATCGCTCAAGCCTAACGGGATCCCGCTGAACCGCAGCGCAGCTGGTGGCAGCGACGCGGTGCACAATGTGACGTCTCATGAAGAATTTCGCCCCGGGCGCCCCATCCGCGCTAGGATAATGGGCACTGCATCACGAGCCGTGGCCGGCAAGATCCTTAGGGGCCACGCACCAACCCCATGTTCACGGGTGGTCAGGATCAGATGTGGCCCGTTGCCGACGCTCACTCAGCGTCACTGTTTGGACCGGGCAAGAGCAGCACCGAAAGGATGTTCCCGCCGATGCGCCGAATGTCTGCGCGCTGAGCCGCACCTCCCACTGATTACTTCTCTGCGCTGATGCGCTGATGCCGGTTCGCCCACACCGGCACACCCCTGAAATCTTGCTGCGCAGCGCACCCATGCCTGGGCACCACACCACTGAAGGAGACCCCACAATGTTTGCTCGCACCGCAAAGACCACCGCAGTCCTCGGCGTTGCCGCCCTAGCCGTGACCGCATGCGGCAGCGACGGCGACGGCGCTGCCGCAGTTTCTGAGGACCAGACCTCATTCACCATCGGGGTTGCCAACGAGCATGAGGCCCACCGCGAGCTGGAACGCATCGCTGAGGAGGAGCTCGGCTACGACATCGAGCTGGTCAACTTCTCCAGCTACAACGAGCCCAACCCGGCACTGAGCAACGGCGACCTCGACGCCAACTGGTTCCAGCACATCGCGTTCCTGGCCGAGCACAACGTGGCCTCAGGCGACAACCTGCAGCCCATCGGCGCCACTGAGACCATTCCGCTGACCCTCTACTCCAATGAGTACGACGACGTCGCTGAGTTCGGCAGCGGCGATGAGGTGGCCATCCCCAACGACCCGGTCAATCAGGGCCGGGCGATCAACGTGCTGGTCGCCGCCGACCTGGTGACCCTGTCCGAGGAGTCGGCCCAGCCTGAGCCGCGCCACGTGGACGAGGAGGCCTCCACAGTGACCCTACGACCCGTCGATGCGGCTCAGACCGTCAACGCGCTGGAGTCGGTGGCCGGTTCGGTGATCAACAACAACTTCGCCCAGGACGCCGACCTGGATCCGCTGAGTGAGGGCATCTTCTCCGATGACCCCAATGACCCGGCATCCTTCCCCTACATCAACGCCTTTGTGACCACCGAGGAGAATGCTGACAACGAGGCGCTGCAGGAGATCGCTGAGGTCTACCACGACGAACGGGTCCTAGAAATCATGGACGAGCGCTCCAACGGAACCTCAGTGCCGGCCGGCGAGGTCAGCGCTGAGGAGCTCTCCGAGTCTCTGGCCGACTACGAGGAGACCCTGCAGGAAAGTAGCTGAGTCTCGCCGACTTTCGACACCGCCCTGAATCGGCACCGTCGTGAACAACGAAAGGAAACCCCGTGACCTCAGAGAGCACTGCCGAGGCTCACACTGGTGACGGCCCGCTGATCCAGTTGGGTCACGTGACGCGGACCTTCAATTCGGGCAAAGCATCTGCGGTCACCGCCGTCGACGATGTCTCCTTCACCGTAGAGAAGGGTGAGGTGTACGGCGTCATCGGATTCTCCGGAGCCGGAAAATCCACCCTGATCCGGCTGGTCAACGGTCTGGAACGCCCCACCTCCGGGTCGATCACCGTTCTGGGCCGGGAGCTGACCAAGCTGCCGGAGTCGCGACTGCGTCATGTGCGCAAGCGCATCGGCATGATTTTCCAACAGTTCAATCTCTTCAGCTCCCGCAACGTAGCCTCCAATATCGCTTACCCGCTGCGGGTGGCCGGCTGGCCCAAGGAGCAGCGAGACGCTCGGGTCGGCGAGCTGCTGGACTTCGTCGGGCTTGCTGATAAGGCCAAGTCGTATCCGGAGCAGCTCTCCGGCGGCCAGAAGCAGCGGGTGGGGATCGCCCGCGCATTGGCCGCCAAGCCAGATATTCTGCTCGCGGATGAGTCCACCTCCGCTCTGGATCCCGCCACCACCGGTGAGGTGCTGCGACTGCTGCGCCGGGCCAACGAGGAACTGGGCATCACCATTGTGGCCATCACCCATGAGATGGAGGTCATCCGCTCCATCGCTGACCGCGTGGCGGTGATGGACAACGGCCGCATCGTGGAGGAAGGCCTGGTCTACGACGTCTTCTCCAGTGTTCGCCAGGACGGCGAGGCTGGCTTCGTGGGTTCGGCACTGAAGGACCGGCCCACCGCTGAGGATCTGCGGCGTATCCGCCGCTCTACAGCAGGCCGCCTGGTGACGCTGTCGCTGAAAGATTCGGCATCAGTCAGCGCGGCCCTGGGCCGTGCAGGTGAGTACGGTGTCCGCTTCGAGATTGTCCACGGGGGCCTGAACACCACTAAGAACGCGTCCTTCGGGCTGCTGACGGTAGCACTTGAGGGCACGGACAGCGCAGTAGATCAGTACCTTGAGGAGCTGCGCACCGCGGGCCCGGTTCAGGAGGTGGCCCAGTGACATTGGGAATCATCGACGCCTACAGCAATCTGGACTGGAGCTACTACGGACCGGAGCTGTGGTTAGCCACCCAAGAGACCATCTACATGGTGGCAGTCACCTTCGCCATCAGCGGCGGGCTGGGCCTGCTCTTGGGGATTCTGCTCTACACCACCCGGTCCGGCGGACTGCTGGCCAACCGGCCGACCTTCTGGACGGTCAACTTCCTGGTCAACCTGATCCGTCCGATCCCATTCATCATCCTGCTGGCGGCACTGCAGCCGCTGGCCCTGGAAGTAGTGGGCACCGGTATCGGCAATGAAGCGGTCGTCCACGCCATGGTCTGGGCTGCTACCTTCAGCATCGCCCGAATTGTGGAGCAGAACCTGGTCAGCATTGACCCGGGCGTCATTGAGGCCGCCCGAGCGATGGGCGCCTCGCGTCTGCGGATCATTGTGACCGTGATCCTGCCGGAGGCCTTCGGACCGCTGATTCTGGGCTTCACCTTCGTGATCATCGCGCTGATCGACTACTCGGCACTGGCCGGCATCGTCGGCGGCGGCGGTTTGGGCAACCTGGCGATTGTGGAGGGCTACCAGAGGTTCCGGCACGAGGTGACCTGGTTGGCGGTCGCCGTCGTGGTGGTGATGGTTCAGCTGCTGCAGATCGCCGGCAACCAGCTGGCCCGCAAGGTGCTGCGCCGCTGATCCCGACCCGTTGAGCTCGGCCGGACACCGGGTGCTCAGTCGGCGAGTACTCAGCACAGCGCTCATGTGGACAGCGGGTTGAGCACCCGGCGCAGGAAGTCCTGGGTGCGCGGCTTCTGCGGATCTCCGATCAGCTCTGCGGCGGGGCCCTCCTCCACCACGACGCCGCCGTCGAGGAAGACCACCCGGTCGGCCACTTCGCGGGCGAAGCCCATCTCGTGGGTGACCACGAGCATCGTCATGCCCGCCTCGGCGAGGTCGCGCATGATCGAGAGCACATCGCCCACAGTCTCCGGGTCCAGGGCAGAGGTGGGCTCGTCGAAGAGCATCAGCTCCGGCTTCATGGTCAGCGCGCGTGCGATGGCGACCCGCTGCTGCTGGCCGCCGGAGAGCTGAGCCGGGCGCCGGTCGGCCAGGTCTTCCAGCCCCACCAGCTTCAGCTGGTGCTTCGCCTCGGCCTCGGCTTCCTGCCGGGACTGCCTCAGGACTCGTCGCGGGGTGATGGTGCAGTTCTCCAACACACTCAGATGCGGGAAGAGGTTGAACTGCTGGAACACCATGCCGATCCGTCGCCGCATCGCGTCAAGATTCACGTCCACGTGGGTGGCATCAAAGTCGCCGACGTCAACCTGCCCGGAGTCGGGGTTCTCCAGCCGATTCACGCAGCGCAGCAGCGTGGACTTTCCGGAGCCGGAGGCCCCGATGAGGCAGACCACCTCGCCGGGATTGACGGTGATGCTGATCCCTTTGAGCACTTCGTTGTCGCCGAAGGACTTATGGAGGTCCTCGATGACGACGCCGGAGTACTGATCCGCTGCGTGGTCGGTGTTCTCGCTCATGCCACTCCCTCGGAGGCCGGAGACGCGGTGATCGGTTTTTTCTTCTTCCTCGAGGGCTTGGCCGTACCGCGGTTCTCCATGCGGCGAGCCAGCATCGACAGCGGCACCGTGATGATCAGATAGCAGGCACCTGCGATCACCAGTGGAGTCAGCCCCGCCTGGTACATGGTGATGCCGTCACGGCCCAACTTGGTCAGTTCCGCAGCCCCGCCAGCCATGCCCACCACATAGATCAGTGAGGAGTCCTTGGTCAGCAGGATGGCCTCATTGGTCAGCGGTGGCAGCACGATCCTGAAAGCCTGCGGTATCTGTATGGTGATCATCGCCCGCCAGGCCGGCATTCCCAAGGCTCGTGCGGCTTCGACCTGTCCGGTGGGAACTGCCTGCAGTCCTGCCCGGATCGTCTCTGCGATATAGGCGCTGCCGACGATCGCCAGGGCGGTGGCTGCCGTCTGCAGCGTGGACAGGTTCAGGTTGAAGGCCAGGCTGGCGCCGAAGCCCAGGGCCAGGAACACCAGGATCGCTGGGATGCCGCGGAAGAACTCGATGTAGACCGTGGCGATCCACCGGTAGACCGGGAAGGAGGCCATGCGCATCAGCGCCAGCACCGTGCCGCCCAGCAGCCCGAAGACGAACCCGAAGAAGGTGTACTGCACCGTATTGACCAGGCCGGTGGTGATCACCTGCGGGAACATCACACTTGCCGGCTCCAGGTTGAAGAAGCTCTGCTGGACCGCGGCCCAGTCGACGAGGACCAGCAGGATCGCCACCACCACGACGAACAGCAGAGCCTGGATCCCCAGGCTCAGCTGCCGGCGCTGACGGTTCGACCATGCCATGGGGCTTAGGCTTCCTCGTCTTCGGAGTCTTCGCCTTCAGCTTCACCCTCTTCAGGCGTGGTCGAGTGGAACCAGGCTTCCTCCATCTGCTCGAGTTCACCGCTGGACTCCAGCTCGGCCAGCACCTCGTTGACGGCGTCGATGAGGTCCTGGTTCTCCAGCTGGGCCGCGACACCGAGCTGTTCGCCGGTGTCGATCTCCTCGGCGAAGACGTACTGATCATCCTCACCGGTCTGGTAGCCGATGATGGAGATGTTGCCGATCAGGGCTTCGACCTGGCCGGACTCCAGGCCCTGCAGCATCAGACCGGAGTCCTCATACTGAACGACGTCCAGGCCGAGCTCCTCAGAGGCGTAGGTGTCACCGGTGGTGGCAGTCTGCACACCGACGGTGATCCCTTCGAGGTCATCGACGGATTCGATGCCGGACTCCTCAGTGGCCAGCAGGCCCAGATTGTCGTTCAGATAGGGGTCGCTGAAGAGCATGTTGCCGGCCCGCTCCTCGGTGATGGTCATCCCGGAGATCGCCAGGTCGCAGTCGCCGGCGTTGAGGGCCACGCCGGATTCGATCCCGTCCCAGGAGGACTGGATGACCTCCGGCTCCAGGTCCAGGGCCCCGGCGATGGCTGCGCCGACGTCGATGTCGAAGCCGACCACATTGCCGTCGGCGTCGTAGTACTCGAACGGCGGGTAGGGCAGGTCGGAGCAGATCTGCAGGGTGCCTTCGCTGATGGTCTCGACCTCAGCGTCAACGCTGACGTCAGTCTCAACCTCAGACTCTGACTCGGCCTCCCCGCCGTCGTCATCTGCGCCGTCGCCACAGGCGGTCAGTGCCAGAACCGCCGCGGAGGCGAGCGCGAGCCCTTTCAGCCATGGCCTATCGGTGGTCAGTGCGGTCTCAGACATGAGTTTCCCTCAATCGTGTGGTCAAAGGTGACGAGCGTGTGATGCTGATTATATGCCCAGCTGCCGGCGTGACCCAGGCAACTCGCAGGTCATCGCTGTGTCAGGACGACGAGGGCCTGAGATTTGGCCAGCACTCTGGTGCGCTCCTCCCCGTGCAGCAGCTCCACGGTCAGATCGATGCGAGCGGTCTGGGCCTCCTGGTCGAGCTTGCCGACCCTTCCGGTGACCTGAAGCGTGGCGGTGGCCTCGTCCGGCGAGCCTGTGGCGGCGTCGGGGACCGGGACCGGCCTGGTGAACCGGGTCTGGTAGTCCACCACCGCTCCGGGGTCGCCGGTCCACTCAGAGACCAGATCGACGGCGCATCCCATGGTGAGCATTCCGTGGGCGATCACCCCGTCGAGGCCGACTTCCGCGGCGAAGCGTTCGTTCCAGTGGATCGGATTGTGGTCCCCGGAGGCCGCGGCGTAGCGGATGAGGTCGGCACGGGAGAACGTCACTGTGCGGGTGCCGATGGTCTGGCCCTTGTCCAGTTCGGTGAAGGCGGGGGTGCTCACGTCTGCTCCTCGGCGTCGTCCTCGGCGTCGTCCTCGGTTTCATCAGCTCTGACCAGCAGTGAAGAGGTGACCGTGGCGCGTGC
Source organism: Nesterenkonia sp. (assembly GCA_052089225.1). Lineage (GTDB taxonomy): Bacteria > Actinomycetota > Actinomycetes > Actinomycetales > Micrococcaceae > Nesterenkonia. The sequence goes on along the minus strand of JBQCZP010000032.1, from coordinate 13,183 downwards.
GGCGCCCTCCACCGTGCGGATGTCGGTGACGGTGGTGACCATGGCTCCGGCACCCATCACGCGTATGCGCTCCAGTGTGGTCTGGGCTTCCAGAGTGTCTGCGGAGGTGATGGGCGCGTGGTGGGTGAAGCGCTCTTCGGTGTGGACCACCCGGGAGAAGTCGATGCCGGCCTGCGGGTCGTTGACCACAGACGCCTCGGCGCGCTGGGCGACGACGACGGCGAAGGTCGGCGGGGCCAGCAGATCGTCGTACCCCAGGCCGAGAGCGGCGTCGACGTCGAAGTGGGCACGGTGCTGAGCCTGAACGGCGGCGGCGAATTCCCGCACAGCCTCACGACTGACCTGGTATGCGGCGGCCGGAGCGTACGTGTGCCCCTCACGCTCAGTGCTGATGCTCATCCAGTGCTCTTTCTTTCGCGGATGATCTGTGCGGCCTGGCGCTTGCGCAGCCCGATGCCGACCACGTGGCTGACCGCCCCGATGCCCAGCAGCACCAGGCCGAGGGTGCGCAGGGTGGAGGCAGTGTCTGCTGAGCCGACGAAGGCCGCGGCGATGACCACAAAGATGCCCAGCAGCGTGCTGCCCATTCCGGTCAGCAGCGCGGCCCGGTAGCCGGGCGTGCCGGTGCTCCACGGATCCATCTGACTCATCTGGTTCATCCTACCCGCGGCGCGGTTCCGGACAGTGTCGCCTTGTATGCTGGCGGCATGCGCACACTGTGCACTGAGCAATTTTTCGCAAGCCCAACGGCAGCGGGACAGGCACCTGCATGAAGCCACAGGCAATGGATCCTGCTGCTCGCCCCCATGCTCTGGACCAGCTGCGTGCCACCACAGCTGAGAAGCCGCTGGATCTGCTGATCGTCGGCGGCGGCGTCGTCGGATCCGCGACGGCATTCGACGCCTCCACCCGCGGGCTCTCCGTGGGCCTGGTCGAATCTCAGGACCTGGCGCAGGGGACGTCGTCGCGCTCATCGAAACTGATCCACGGCGGTCTGCGCTATCTGCAGATGCTGGACTTCAAACTGGTGGCGGAGTCGCTGCGTGAGCGCAACCTGATGCTGACCCGCACCGCCCCGCACCTGGTGCGCAGCCTGCCGTTCGTCTTCCCGTTTGAGAAGCGGCTGATCGACCGTGCGTTCATCGGATCCGGCGTCAGCCTCTATGACGGGCTCTCCTTCAGCTCCTCAGCCCTGCACAGCGGGCTGAAGCGGACCCTGAGCGCGAAGGACCATGCCCCCTTCCACCGGCACCTGAGCCGCAGCTCGCTGCAGGAGCGCTTCGCGGGGCTGGACCAGCAGAAGTACGTCGGTGCCCTGGAGTACTCCGACGCCCAGGTCGACGACGCCCGGCTGGTGCTCACCCTGGCACGATCGGCGCACAGCTTGGGCGCCACGATCGCCACGCGCACCGAAGTCGTGGAGTACCTGCACCGCAGCGAGGCACAGTCCCCCGACGACGCCATGGCCCCGGTCAGCGGCGTCGTCGTGCTGGACCGTGAGTCCGGCGAGCGCATCACCGTCCACGCGCGCGAGACCATCATGGCCGCCGGGGTGTGGACCGGTCACCAGCAGCAGCTGGCCTACTGCGCAGGTCCCAGCACAGCAGGCAGCAACGCCTCAACCACCGACGACGCCGGACCGGCGCTGCGGGTGCTGGCTTCCAAGGGAATCCACATCACAGTGCCCAAGGATCGGATCGCCGCTCACGGTCACGTGGGGGTGATCACCCAGACGGAGAAGTCGGTGCTGTTCATCATTCCCATGGGCGACTACTGGACGGTGGGCACCACCGACACCGCGTGGCACGAGCCGGTGGACGTGCCGGCGCCCAATGCCGCAGACATCGCCTACGTGCTCGAGCACGCCAATGCCGTGCTGCAGTCCGATTTGGGGCTCGAGGACATCATCGGAAGCTGGGCCGGGCTGCGACCGCTGCTGCAGCCGGTGGATGCCGAGGAGGCAGCCAGCTCGAAGGTCTCGCGCGAACACACGGTGATGCGGCTGGCGCCTGGGCTGACCACAGTCGCCGGCGGCAAGCTGACCACCTACCGCACCATGGCTGAGGACGCAGTGAGCTTCGCCATTGCTGAGACCTACCGCGACCGGCATTCGCTGACCGAGCATCTGCCGCTGATCGGCGGCCAGGGGTTCGGCGAGTGGACCGAGCGCGCCGCTGAGATCGCTGAGCGCCGCGGCTGGGCTCAGTCCACAGTGGATCGGCTGCTGAGTCGCTACGGCAGCCTGCTGGGCGAACTGTTGGACCTGGTCGATGAGCGGCCGGATCTGGCGCAGGAAGTCGCCGGCGGTGCTGGATATCTGCGGGCGGAGTTCGTCTATGCAGCCCGCTTCGAGGCCGTGGTGCACTTGGAGGATCTGATAGAGCGGCGCACTCGGCTCTTTCACGAGATCGCCGACCGAGGAATGGGGGCTGCCGCCGAGGTGGCCGCACTGGTGGCCGATGAGCTCGGGTGGGACGCTGAACGCCTCGACTACGAGCAGCGCGCCTACGCCAGCTATGTGGCGGCTCACCTGGACGCAGAGCGCTCTGCCACTGATGCCCAGGCCGCTGCGGCCCTGCGCCAGGCACTGCCGGTGCAGCAGAATCTGACTGACGATGAACCCACAGACTCGAAGGTGACTCTCACATGACGGACACTGCTCTTGGCCCTGAACCGCGCTTCGTTCTGTCCATCGACCAGGGGACGACGTCGACCCGTGCAGTGGTCTTCAACCACGAAGGCGAGCCGGTGGGCAGCGGGCAGAAGGAACACTCCCAGCACTTCCCCCAGGCAGGCTTGGTGGAGCATGACGCCGCAGAGATTTGGCGCAACACCCGTGAGGTGATCGGCCTGGCTTTAGCTGATGCGGACATCAACCGGCACAGCCTGGCGGCAGTGGGCATCACCAATCAGCGCGAGACCACTGTGGTGTGGGACCGGGCCACCGGCGAGCCGATTCACCCGGCGATCGTCTGGCAGGACACGCGCACTCAGCGGATCTGTGATGAGTTGGCCGGTGATGCGGGCCCGCAGCGGTACAAGGACCGAGTGGGCCTGCCGCTGGCCACCTACTTCTCCGGCCCGAAGATCCGCTGGATCCTGGACACCGTCGACGGCGCCCGTGAGCGCGCTGATGCTGGCGAGCTGCTCTTCGGCACGATGGACACCTGGGTGGTGTGGAACCTCACCGGTGGGACCAGGGGCGGGGTGCATGTCACCGATGTGACCAACGCCTCGCGCACGATGCTGATGAACATCGACACCTTGGATTGGAATGAGGAGATCGCCTCCGAGATGGGCGTCCCGGCATCGATGCTTCCGCAGATCCGCTCCTCCTCGGAGCTCTACGGCCACGGGCGCAAAGACTCGCTGCTGATCGACACCCCGATCACAGGCATCCTCGGCGACCAGCACGCGGCGACCTTCGGCCAAGCCTGCTTCACCCCGGGGCAGGGGAAGAACACCTACGGCACCGGCAACTTCATGCTGATGAACACCGGGGAGGACATCGTCCGCTCTGCGAATGGGCTGCTGACCACAGTCGCCTACCAGCTGGGTGAGCAGAAGCCGGTCTACGCGCTGGAGGGCTCCATCGCGGTGACCGGTTCACTGGTGCAGTGGCTGCGCGACAATTTAGGGCTGATCTCCTCGGCCCCGGAAGTGGAGACCAAGGCGAAGCAGGTCGAGGACACCGGCGGGGCCTACATCGTTCCAGCATTCTCCGGGCTCTTCGCCCCCTACTGGAAGCCCGATGCCAGAGGGGTCATCGTCGGGCTGACCAGCTTCATCAATCAGTCTCACCTGTGCCGGGCCGCTTTGGAGTCCACCGCCTACCAGTCAGCGGAAGTGGTGGAGGCCATGAACGCGGATGCCGGCGATGAGCTGGTGGAGCTGAAGGTCGACGGCGGCATGGTGGTCAACGAGACGCTCATGCAGTTCCAGGCCGATGTGCTGGGGGTCGACGTCGTGCGGCCCAAAGTCATCGAGACCACCGCCCTGGGCGCGGCCTATGCCGCAGGCCTGGCAGTGGGCTTCTGGAAGTCCACCGATGATGTGGTGGCCAATTGGGCCGAAGACACGCGTTGGACCCCGACCACGGACGCCGAAGAGCGTGCCACACTCCTAGCCGGGTGGCGCAAGGCGGTCACCCGCTCCTTCGACTGGGCCGACTCCGAGGCCTGACTTCCCACAGGACAGCCGCGCCGAAACGTGCAGAACAGACCCACAGACCCGGCTGTTTCTCAACCGGCGCTACATGCGCACCCTGGCCGAGGCGTAGGACATACAAAGACCCCCGTCCGTGCCACCTGCCTTCAGCAGATCGCACGGACGGGGGTCGCAGGTATTAACTTGTTCGGTAGCGGTGCCGGGACTCGATCCCGGGACCTCACGATTATGAGTCGTGCGCTCTAACCAGCTGAGCTACACCGCCACGGACGATCACTCGCCCAGAATGAGAAGGGCCCGCTGACACAGTGTTCTCCTGCTGCTTTTCAGTGGGAGACGCTGCGCCGCGGGTTCTCATTCGGAGCCCCAACCGGGAATCGATCCCGGGACCTCAGTCTTACCAAGACTGCGCTCTACCACTGAGCTATTGGGGCAACGGCAGTACACTTTACCATCCAGTCTCAGTGATGCCCAACCGGGCCTGCATCCCCATGAATCCGGGGATCTGATCCAGCCCCAAGGCATCGATTAGGGGATTCGGCCCTTCCCGGATTAGACTGGTGAAGCATTCTCCGGATAATCCCGTTTATCTGTACTGACTCCCAGCACAGCTGTTTATCTCAGCTGGTAGGACTGGTCGAGGTTATGTGTGTGTTGTCGCGGGTCGATTCCGGAGCCATTTTGTGGCTTGTACCCCCGTGACAGATCCCTTCAGCGATACCACCTGATGCATCCTGCCGTGCCCATGCACCGCACAAGCAGCGCTTGTCGGTTCGAGCACGCGTGGAGAAGCACCCTGCGCTGGACCGGACACCCATGGAGCGTGCAGGCCACTCCGAGTGACAAGGAGTCACCATGACCCTCCCCGAGGCAACCGCTGCAGTGAACGAGACCGCCGAGCAGGAGAGCGCCGAGCCGAGCGGCCCCAGCTTCAGCGAGCTGGGCCTGGACTCCCGGGTCCAGGCCGTCACTGAGGAGATGGGGTACGAAACCCCCTCCCCCATCCAGGCTCAGACCATACCGCTGCTGACCCAGGGGCGCGACGTCGTCGGGCTGGCCCAGACCGGCACCGGCAAGACCGCTGCCTTCGCGCTGCCTGCGCTGACACGGATGGCGGCCGCCTACGACGCCGGCGAGTTGGGCCGCATCCCTAACACGCTGGTGCTGGCTCCGACCCGGGAGCTGGCGATCCAGGTGGCGGAGGCCTTCTCCTCCTACGCCGCGAAGCTTCCCGACGTCTCAGTGCTGCCCATCTACGGCGGCGCCCCCTACGGTCCCCAGCTGGCCGGCCTGCGGCGCGGGGCCAACGTGGTGGTCGGAACCCCGGGACGGGTCATCGACCACATGAGCAAAGGTTCGCTGGACCTGTCGGAGATCAAGCACCTGATCCTCGATGAGGCCGATGAGATGCTGCGCATGGGCTTCGCCGAAGAGGTCGATAAGATCCTGGCGCAGACCCCCGCGGAGAAGCAGGTGGCACTGTTCTCGGCCACGATGCCCAAGGCGATCCGGCGGATCAGCGAGGACTACCTCAATGACCCGGTCGAGGTCTCGGTGAAGACGAAGACCACCACCGGCGCCAACATCCGGCAGCGGTTCGTGTTCATCAAACATCACGCCAAGCCCGAGGCGCTGGCGCGGATCATGGAGACGGAGCCGCACGACGCCGCCATCGTCTTCGTGCGCACCCGCTCAGCCACTGAGGAGGTCGCGGCCAAGCTGAATGCTCGCGGCTTCCGCGCCACGGCCATCAATGGGGACATCCCGCAGAACCTGCGGGAGAAGACCGTGGATCAGCTGAGGAACGGTCGGCTGGAAGTGCTGGTGGCCACCGATGTGGCCGCCCGCGGCCTGGACGTCGAACGCATCAGCCACGTGTTCAACTACGACATCCCACTGGACACCGAGTCCTATGTGCACCGGATCGGGCGAACCGGCCGGGCCGGCCGCTCCGGTGAAGCCATCCTGTTCGTCACTCCGCGTGAACGCCGGATGCTGCGCAACATCGAGAAGGCAACTCGTCAGCAGGTGGAGCAGATGAGCCTGCCCACCGTGGACGACGTCAACACCTCCCGGCTGCAGCGGTTCTCCGAACGCATCACCCAAACACTGGCGGGCGAAGACCTGGAGGAGTACCGAGGAATGGTTTCCCGCTACGTCTATGAGCACGACACGCCTGCTGAGGATGTGGCCGCGGCCCTGGTGGCCATGGTGCATGAGGGTCGGCCGCTGCTGCTGGATGAGAAGGGCGAGGACGATCTCGCCCGGGAGTCTGCACGCAGCTTCGACCGTGCAGGCGACGACGGCGCCGAGCGTCCGGCACGCCGCAAGGGCGTACCGCCCACTGCTGGTGCAGGCAACGCCATGTACAAGATCGCCCTGGGCCGGCGCGACGGTGTGGCCCCCGGCCATATCGTCGGGGCGATTGCCAATGAGGCTGGGCTCTCCGCCCAGCAGATCGGCAGCATCGACATTCGGCCCACCCACTCACTGGTGGAGCTGCCGCAGGACCTCTCCTCGCAGCAGTGGTCGTCGCTGTCCAAGACCCGGATCGGCGGAGAACTGATCAAGCTGGAGCGCGACTCAGGCCCGCACGGCCACGGTGGTGACCGCCAGAAGGGCTTCCGCAAAGGTGGGCCGCGCAAGTCAGACCATGCGTCGAAGAAGCGGGGCAAGGCTGTGCGCGGAGCTGAGCGCTGAATCAGCCGGTGAACCTGCCCGGGGCAGGGGCTACTTCTTAGCCTCTGCCCCGCCCAGCAGCCGCCGCGGCCCGGAGGGGAGCTTCGTCCCCACAAGTGGGGCGGCGAAGCGTGAGAGCACTTCGATCACCAGACCGACCACAAGCAGCACGGCGAACGTCCACCAGACCGGGCCGACGTGGAAGCTCATGTCCGCAAGCCCCATCAGGTCTGCCGCCCCGCGAAGCTGGCCGAATAGCGTCAGCGCCGCCCCGAGGATGGCGTAGACCAGCGGCAGAGTCACCCACGACAGCAGGTTGCGCAGCGTGGATGCGCGAGAGTCACGCCGCAGCGACCACACCAGCGACGTCACTGCGATCGCGAGAAGTCCTAAGAGGATGGCCGCGACGACCTCCCACCAGGCGAAGTCGCTGGTCCACAGGTAAAGAGTCTCTCCACCGGCCTCGGCCTGGCCGAACCCGGAGAAGCCGCCGCTGACGGAGACCGCGCCGAAATTCAGCATCACGAAGCCGAAGACGGCACCGGCGAATCCCCAGAGGAAGACGGAGAACGCACCAACGGCGCCAGCACTGATCGTGAAGTCTACGACCAGGTAGATCACCACCGGCACGACGACGATCACGGCATGGGTGGTCAGCGCGCGGGGAACTGCGAAGGCCGAGGGCAGAACGTATTCCACCTTCTTCCGCACCCGGGTGAGGCTTCGCGAACCGACTGAGAGCATCAGCCCGATGAGCAGGTAGAAGATGAAGGCGGTCAGGAAAAGCGTGCCCCCGGCGGCACTGCCGCTCATAGAGATCACCGTGTCCGAGGCATCGATGCCCAGAACCCCGGCCGTAGTTTGAGCCTGAGACTCCGACGCGCCCTGCAGCGCCGCGAAGTCGGCCAAGCTGAAGCTCTCGCGGTAGGAGAAGATCCATGTGATCAGCAGGGTCGCACCCGCCGTCGCTAGGGCCAGGATCACGTTGACGATCAGCCGCCCCAGACGCGGCACCTCGGTGATGGCGATCTGGCGTGAACGCCGCAGCAGCCTGCGACCGACCCAGACTGCCACCAGCAGTGCCACCGCGAGGACAATCAGGTTCGGTGCCCACATGTTGCCGCCCATGCCGCCGCCGGTGGGCAGCATCTGGGTCATGCTCTCGTGCAGGGTGACGTCGAACCCCAGAGTCCCGAACAGCCATACAGCGACGAGCTGGAAGGGCAGTGTGATGAACGCGATGAACACCGACGGGGCGAAGTCCAGTCCGCCGGTCAGTTCGGGCACCTGTGTGCTGAGCTCATCACTGCCGCTGAGCATACTTCCGACGACGAGCCCGATGACCGTCAGCAGTGCAAGGAGCAGCAGAGTCACATAGGCCACGGCATGGCTGAGCAGCAGAGTCAGCCAGTGGCTGCGCCTCACCGCCTTCAGGGAGTCCGGAACTCTGACGTTGATCTCCGGCGCTTTGGCGTATTCACGCTGCTGTGTTTCGGGGCCCTCGGCGGCACTGGGGACCGTCTCATCCGAACCCATGGAGCCCCGTGACCCGGGTCGAGGCTGCGCCTGTGGGGCACCGGTGTGCTGGGGTGCAGCAGACTGATGGACCGCCGGTTCCTCACCGGGCGGCCGAGGCGGCCGGTAGCTCTCTGGACGAGCAGGCGGCGGCGGTGGGGACGAATCGTCCCGATCGTGGTGGCCCTGGGGATCACTCATCTGTGGTTTGTGGCCTCCTGCTCATTTCAGCTGCGCTGAGACATGTCCCAGCGCAGGTTCTCAAGTGCGGATGTGGTGGCCGCCGTGTTCTGCGCAGTACGGATCATCGCGACGTACAGCTCCAGGGTCAGGCGCACCAGGATGAGGTAGAACGGCGCCAGGATCACCGTCAGCACCAGCATGAAGAACCCGACGAGGGGCTCCTCGGTCATGGTGACGAAGGCAAAGATGATTCCGATCAGCGTGAAGATGCCGATCAGCAGCAGCGCAATGCCGTAGATGATGGCTGCGAACTTGATGGTGACGAAGCTTTTGAAGCTGAAGTCGAACAGGGCTTTGAAGAAGCCGCTCGTATCGGGCCCTGGCCTGTGCGACGGGGCCGGCTGGTGCGGCGGATTTCCCTGCCCGCCCTGCGGCTGCTCCCAGTTCTCTTCACTCGGTGGCTGTGTCATACGTTCCTCCATCAAAGTTGTCGCTTCCGTTCCGGACGGTGACGCCGGGCGTCCCCTGCCAGATTACAGCAGTATATGGGCGGCGGGCGGCCGCGTCCCCACCTGCTGCCGGGCCGATGAGCGAGGTTCCCGAGCAAGCGTTCAGAGGCCGCCGAGCGCCTGCTCCAGATCGGTGATGAGGTCGTCGACGTCCTCTATGCCGACCGACAGTCGCAGCAGGTTCTCCGGAACCGCCAGGTCCGTGCCGCGCACTGAGGCGTGGGTCATCTCATGCGGGTAGTTCATCAGCGACTCAACTCCGCCCAGTGACTCTGCGAGGATGAACCAGCGCGTGGCCTCAGCCACCTTGCGGGCGGCCGGTTCACCCCCGGCCAGCTGGATGGAGACCATGCCGCCGAAGCCGCTCATCTGCTGCTTGGCGAGCTCGTGTTCGGGGTGGCTGGTCAGCCCAGGATAGAGCACCCGCTCCACTGCTGGGTGGCCCTCGAAGTGTTCTGCGACAGTCTGCGCGTTGCTGCAGTGACGATCCATCCGCACACCGAGGGTCTTGAGTCCGCGAGTTGTGAGGTAGGCATCCAGGGGCCCGGAGACCGCGCCGACGGCGAACTGCTGGAAGGCGACCTTCTCAGCCAGATCATCTGCGGAGTCGCCGAAGCCCAGCACGACGGCGCCGCCGACCACATCAGAGTGCCCGCCGATGTACTTGGTGGTCGAATGCACCACGACGTCGGCTCCCAGTGCCAGCGGTGTCTGCAGATAGGGGGAGGCAAAGGTGTTGTCGACCACCAGCAGCGCACCGTTGGCATGGGCGATATCCGCAAGTGCGGCGATATCGGTCACGCTCATCAGGGGGTTCGACGGGGTCTCCACCCACAGCATCGTGGCGTCGTCGTGCTGCAGCTCTGCGGCGATCCGGTCGTGGTCGCTGAGGTCCACGGGAGTGTTGGTCACACCCCAGGCGGCGTGGACCTTCTCGAAGAGCCGGAAGGTGCCGCCGTATGCGTCATTGCCCATCACGATCCGCTGACCTGGGCGCATCAGTCCGCGGATCACTGCGTCCTCGGCGGCCAGCCCGGAGCCGAAGCTGAACGTGTGCTTTCCGCCCTCCAGTGCGGCGAGCTGGGTCTGCAGAGCCGTACGGGTGGGGTTGCCGGCACGGCCGTAGTCGTAGCCGTTGCGCAGGTTGCCGATGCCGTCAGGGGCGAAGGTGGTCGAAAAATGCAGCGGTGGCACCACCGCCCCGTAGACCTGATCAAGCTCCTGCCCGGTGTGGATGGCGTGGGTGGCGAAGCGTGGTCCGCTGTCGGCTTCGTTGTGATGAGTCATGATCAGTTCTCCTCGTCTGCGCTGCTCGGATCAGAGCTGTTCTGTGGGGATCCGGCGAGGTGGGCCAGCAGGTCGTTGCGCGTGAGCACGCCGACGATTTCGCCGTTGTGCGTCACCAAGAGGGTCGGGGTGACCCGCAGCTTGCTCAGCAGCTGGGGAACCGTTTCGGTGATGCCTGCCAGGGGAAGGTCACTGCTGAGATGCTCGGCGACCAGCTCGTCGTGTGCCGCCTCACCGATGATGATGTCCTCCGACAGTTGGCCCAGATCGACGACGCCGCGCACCTCACCGATGCGTGCGGTGCCGGCGGGCCGGTCGATGATGGGCACAATATCCACCCCGTAACGGTTCATTACGCTGACCGCCTCACGCAGCGTGGTGTCTCTGGGTACGGAGATGACCGCTGGCAGCGCATCGGCGAGCAGACTCTTCTTGGCTCCCAGGATGCTGCCCGCCGTCGTCGTGCGGGCGCTGCCGGGCGCTGCGGAGGCCGACGGGTCAGCGGCGACGGTTCCCTCGGTGACAGCGGCACTGACCTCCTGGGTGGTCTGCACGCTGATCTCGGTGCCGGATGCGCCGGAGCCGGAGACCACCTCGCCGAAGCCGTGGTCGATCATCCACCGGTCGTTGAAGATCTTGCCCAGATAGCCGCGTCCGGAGTCGGGCAGCACCGCGACCACCACGTCGTCGGGCCCTAGGTCTTTGGCCACCTTCAGCGCGGCAGTCACCGCGGTGCCGGAGGAGCCGCCGACCAGCAGGCCCTCCTCTGTGGCCAGGCGCCGTGCCATCCCGAAGGATTCGGCATCGGTGACGGCATGCTGCTCGTCCGGGACCTCGGGATCATAGTTGGGGACCCAGATGTCCTCGCCGACGCCCTCGACGAAGTAGGGCCGCCCCTCGCCGCCGGAGTAGACGGAACCGTCGGGGTCGGCCACCACCACGCGCACCGGACCGGACTCACGCTGCGCCGAGACCTCTTTCAGGTAGCGGCCGGTGCCGGTGACGGTGCCGCCTGTGCCGGCGCCGACCACCAGGTGGGTGACTTTGCCCTCGGTGTCCTGCCAGATCTCCGGGCCGGTGGTCTCGTAATGGCTGGCAGGTGCGGCGGGGTTGGAGAACTGGTCCGGTTTGTAGCCGCCGGCGATCTCTTCAGCAAGCTGATCCGAGATGCCGTAGTAGCTCAGCGGCGAATCGGCGTCGACCCCGTCAGGGCCCACCACGACGTCGGCTCCGTAGGCACGCAGCACATCGCGCTTCTCCTGGGCGACCTTCGACACGGCGACGAACACCGACCGATAGCCCTTCTGCTGGGCGACCATCGCCAGCCCCACCCCGGTGTTGCCGGAGGTCGGCTCCACGACGACGCCGCCGGGCGTGAGCTTGCCCTCCGCCTCAGCCTCTTCGATCATCTTCAGCGCGATCCGGTCCTTGATGGATCCGCCGGGGTTGAGATACTCAAGCTTGACCAGGACAGTGGCGGTGATGCCCTCAGTGACGCTGTTGAGCTTCACCATGGGGGTGCTGCCGATCAGTTCGACGATGGACTGCGCGTAGTTCATGGTTACCAGGCTACCGGCGGGCACAGACACCGCCTACCGCCATCGACTCATAAGGCAATGTGTGCCGCCTACGGGACGAGTCGAAACTCAAGCAGAGCAGTCGACCGCGACAGCGAGGGCGGCACATATCTCGCGCATCCGGTCTTCGGCGACTTTCCCCAGGCGCTCCACGAGGATCGCAGTCGAAACGCTTTCAAGGGAGTCCAGATTGACTGCTGACCGAAGCGGCACTGGGTCCTGACCAGGGTCGAGGACAACTTCGCTGGCGAGCCCTCGGACCGTTGTGGTGCAGGGGGCTACCAGTGCGCGGCGATGCTTGGGAATGACGACGTCGCGGGACATCACGACTACAGGTCGACGGCCGATTTCGGCCATCTCACACCACCAAACCTCCCCACGAGCCGGGGCCGCAGTCACGAGGACGCGACCGCCCGCCGGAAGGAGGCCAAGTCGCCCCACTCATCTGGCTCATTGAGCGGATGTTCGTCATAGGCGGCGTAGCTTGCGTCCACTTCCGCGGAGCGGTGGCGAGCCAGCAAGGCAGCGAGGGCATCGTCCACCAGAGCTGCGTCTGGTTTTGCAGACACCATGCGGGCGCCCTCAAGAAGGTCGGCGTCAACTGTGGTGCTCAAACGTACGCGAGTCATGCCACAAGCATGCCACAAAAGTGGCACGAGTATAAGGAGTGAGACGTATGCGCAGCTGCTTCTACTGGGGCTCAGCCAGAGCGTGCGTTCACCTGCCCGTGCGGGTACCCGCTTACGGTCACGCGTGGGCGCTGAGACGCGCTCTACTGGGCGCCGACGCGGTGCATCTGGCCAGCGTGCTCGCCGTCGACCCCGCCGACACCCTGTTCGCCGGATGGGTGTGAGTCGCAGCGGTAAGTGGCGTGGTTTTCGCAGCGCTTAGTGGCTGATGAAGAGGTATTCCACACACAGTGGCTGTGGGCCCTCGTTTCGGTTGCGGAACGGCTTGCGACACACCTGCGAAGAACGCTCTCCATCATGCGGCCGCCCGTGTCAGTGCGGGACCCCTTGCGGATACTCCGTCGTCACCTGAAGCGAAAAATTAGGAGACCTGCTGCCTTCGCCGATGCTCGATTGCTTCCGACAGTTTCTCTGGGGTGTTGGACGAGACGACGACGGCGGTACTGCCGGTCGTGATGCGCGCCGACGGGCCTCCGACCAGATAGCCGGTGGCCCCATGCGGCAGGACACGCAGCCCCATTCCCCCGAGTTGGCTCATCGTTAGTGCGTAAGTTCGTCGAGGTCGAGGGTCTGCAGG
>JBQCZP010000031.1:0-29379 GCA_052089225.1 Nesterenkonia sp. | reverse complement strand
GCGGCAAGACGGTCACCATCCTGGGCATGGACCCCGACAGCGCGGCACGCCACGGAAGGCTCTCGGGGAACTTAGACTGAGTGTGACTGGTCCCCTTCGGAGGAGAACGAGGAACAATGAACGACGGCACATCCCAAGCGGCACAGGCGCGAATCAGCCAGGAGCAGATTGATGCGGGGCGCCGGGGCTACGAGCTGGACCGCAAACACGTCTTCCACTCCTGGAGTGCGCAGGAGAAGCTGACCCCGATGACGATCCTCGACGCTGAAGGCAGCTGGATGTGGGACGGCGAGGGCAATAGGATCCTTGACCTTGCCTCTCAGCTGGTATTCACCAACATGGGGCATAAGCACCCCAAGATTGTGGCGGCCATCCAGCAGCAGGCTGAAAAACTGTGCACCGTCGCGCCGCAGCACACCAATGACGCCCGGTCCGAAGCTGCCCGGCTGATCACCCAGCGGCTGCCGGAGGACATCAACCACGTCTTCTTCACCAACGGCGGCGCCGACTCCAACGAGCACGCGGTGCGGATGGCCCGCTTCCACACTGGTCGGCACAAGGTGCTCTCGGCCTACCGGTCCTACCACGGCGGCACGCACCTGGCGATGAACTTGACCGGGGACCCGCGGCGGCTGCCCACTGATCAGGCCAGCGACGGGGTGGTGAAGTTCCTGCCCGCCTACACCTACCGCTCCTACTTCGGCTCGGAGAACGAGAAGCAGGAGTCCGAGAGGGCGCTGAATCACATGCGCGACACCGTTCTGCTGGAGGGCGCTGACCGGATCGCGGCCATCGTGCTGGAGGGGCTGCCCGGCACCGCCGGCATCTACATGCCCCCGCCGGGCTACTTCGAGGGCGTGCGGCAGCTGTGTGATGAGCACGGGATCGTGCTGATCATCGATGAGGTCATGGCGGGATTCGGCCGCACCGGAGAATGGTTCGCCCACCAGCACCACGACGTCGAGCCGGACATCGTCACCTTCGCCAAAGGCGTCAACTCCGGCTACGTGCCCATGGGCGGGGTGGCCATGGACGACGCCATCTACTCCAGCTTCGCCGAAACGCCCTACCCCGGGGGCCTGACCTACTCCGGTCACCCCTTGGCAGCTGCTGCAGCGGTGGCCACCCTGGAGGCGATGGAGGACGAAGGCATCGTTGAGCAGGCCCGGCGGCTGGGCTCCGAAGTGATCGGCCCCCGCTTGGAGGAGTTGAAGGACCGCCACCCGAACGTGGGTGATGTGCGCGGAGCCGGTGCATTCTGGGCCGTCGAACTGGTGACCGACCGCCAGAGTCGTGAGCCGCTGTCCCCATACGGTCAGCCTGCGCCGGTGATGAACGAGATCCTCGCCGAGTGCCGTCGTCGTGGAGCGTTGCCCTTTATGAACATGAACCGGCTGCACATCTGCCCGCCGCTGAACATCTCCGACGACGAGGTGCTCTTCGGCCTCGATGCAGTGGACCAAGCCCTGGCCCACGTGCTGACCGAGGAACGGTTGTCCCAGCTGCAGCACAGCGTAGAGTTGGGCTCATGAGCACTTATGCAGTCACCAACCCAGCCACCGGCGTTGTCGAGCAGGAATACGCCACCGCCACCGATGAGCAGATCGCCCGGGCGCTTGATGCCGCCGGGGACGCGTTTCCGGCGTGGTCGGCTACCGTTGCGTCGGAGCGGGCTGCACTGCTGAGCCGGGTCGCCGACCTCTACGAGGAGCGGGCCGAGCAGCTGGCTGCGATCATCACCCGGGAGATGGGCAAGCCTCGCAAGCAAGCGCTGGGGGAGCTGAAGATCGTCGTCTCAATCTATCGCTACTACGCCGAGCGCGGCGAAGGCTACCTCGCCGACGAAGAGGTCGACGTCGCCCGCGGGGGCCGGGCTGTGGTGCGCAATGACGCCTACGGTGTGCTGCTGGGGATCATGCCGTGGAACTTCCCCTACTATCAGGTGGCCCGCTTCGCCGCACCGAACCTGATGGTCGGCAACACAATCATTCTCAAGCACGCCCCGCAGTGCCCGGAGTCGGCAGCGGCGATGGAGCAGCTGTTCCTGGACGCCGGTCTGCCGGCAGGGGCCTTCGTCAACGTGTATGCCAGCAATGAGCAGGTTGCGGAGATGATCATCCCCGACCGCCGGGTGCAGGGCGTCTCGCTGACCGGTTCCGAGCGGGCCGGCTCGGCCGTGGCACAGGTCGCCGGCAAACACCTGAAAAAGATCGTGCTGGAGCTCGGCGGCAACGACCCATTCCTGGTCCTGGACCGTGAGGTGGTGCCGCAGGCGGTCAAGCGGGCTCTGGCATCCCGGATGGGCAACGCCGGGCAGGCCTGCAACGCGGCCAAACGCATCATTGTGCTCGATGAGTTCTACGAGGACTTCGTGGACCAGCTGGAAGACGCCGTCAAGGGTGTGCAGCTGGGGGACCCGACCTCCGATGACACCTTCATGGGGCCGATGTCCTCTGAACGTGCAGCAGAAGACCTCGACGCCCAGGTTCAGGACGCCGTCTCGCATGGGGCGAGGGTCCACTCCGGAGGACGCCGGGCGGACCGGCCCGGCTCCTGGTACGAACCCACGATGCTCACCGGCATCACCGAGGAGATGCGGGCCTACCGCGAGGAGCTCTTCGGACCGGTGGCGATGGTCTACCGTGTGGCCGATCAGGATGCTGCGGTGGCCCTGGCCAACGATTCCGACTACGGGCTCTCCGCCTCCGTGCACGCCACCGACCTGGACCGTGCCGAGCGGGTCGCTGACCAGATCGAATCCGGCATGGTCTACCTCAACGAAGGCGCCAGCACCGCTGCCGAGCTGCCCTTCGGGGGAGTGAAGCGCTCGGGCATCGGCCGCGAACTGGGGCGCTACGGCATGGAGGAGTTCGTCAACAAGCGACTGGTCAAATACGCCAAGGAGCGCTGAACCGGCCCACTGCGGACGTGTAGGCTCGCAGCTGTGTCCTGAACCGCCCCGAACGGGCCGCGCAGCAGCTGCGCTTCGGCCGCTGCGGCGAGTAACCGCTCAGAAAGTAGGCCTCAGTGGAAAGTGCCCTGATCAGCGTCGTCGTCATCGTTGCGACGCTGGTGGTGGCCGGGATTCAGCGCATCGTAGGCTTCGGCTTCGGCATGGTGATGGCACCGTTCCTGGTTCTGATCATGCCTCCGCACGAAGGCGTCATGCTGGTGAACTTCCTCAGCATCTTTGCCCCCATTCTGATCATGTGGCAGCTGCGCCAATACATCGAGTGGGGCAAATTCCTCTGGTTGGCTGTGCCGGCCCTGCTCATCATGCCGGCGGCTGCGTGGCTGGCGGTGCACACCCCACCGGGTCCGCTGTACATCGTGGTGGCCGCTGTGGTGCTGATGGGGCTGGTCATCTCAGCGGTGATCCGCCGGGTCAGCTCCCGGGTCGATGGGCGCACAGTTCAGACGCTGACCGGCATCGGTGCCGGCGCCGGCACCGTGTTGGCCGGGGTGGGAGCTCCGGCGACCACGGTGTATACGGTTCTCTCCAGATGGTCGCTGCTGAAGATGATCGCGACGCTGCAACCGCTGTGGCTGGTGATGTCCGCTGCGGCCTTCGGCATGAAATGGGCGTTGGACCAAGGACAGCTGCCGGGGCTGCCGTGGTGGGGCTGGGTCGGTTCCACTGCGGCAATCGTCGTCGGAATCTATCTGGGCCAATGGGTGCAGCGCCGAGTCAGTGATCAGCTGATCGGTCGCAGCGTGCTCGCACTGGCGGCCCTGGGTGCAGTGGCGGCCCTGTTCACCGGGGTGCGCATGACCTTCTTCGGCTGAGGTGGGGTCACACAACCGAGTGAAATGGCGGTATATCCGGGTAAACGGTAGGCTGGTCCAGTCCGTGTCTGAGACTGCCGGAAATCACTGTGACGCCACGGTGCCAGTCGCGGACCGAACACAGGGCTGTTTCAGTCCACGTACTCGGGGCGTAGTTCAGTTTGGTAGAGCGCCTGCTTTGGGAGCAGGAGGTCGCAGGTTCAAATCCTGTCGCCCCGACGACGGCACCAATGCAGCATCAGAAGTGCCGCACTGACGTCTGCGGGAGCATCCCGCACCTTCAAGACCGAAACGCATCAGCTATCAGGAGTCCCTACGTGGTCAAGAGCACCGTCGAAGAACTGAACCCGACTCGAGTCAAGCTCACCGTGGAGGTGTCTGGCGAGGAGCTCGAGCCAAAGATCAAGGACGCGTACAAGAGCATTGCGCAGCAGGTTCAGGTCCCCGGCTTCCGCAAGGGCAAAGTGCCGGCGGCCATCATTGATCAGCGGATCGGCCGTGAGCAGGTCGTCCAGCAGGCCATCAACGACGGCCTCCAGGAGTTCTACCGTGCCGGTGTCGCCGATGCAGACATCACCCCGCTGTCCCAGCCACAGGTAGACATCGATGAGTGGCCTGACACCAAGACCAATGAGGGCGCACTGAAGTTCTCCGGCGAGCTGGACATCAAGCCCGATGTGGAGCTGCCCGACTACACCGGCCTCGAGGTTGAGGTCGAAGCCCGCAGCGCTGACGAGGAGGCCGTGCAGAAGGAGCTCGACGAGCTGCGCAGCCGCTTCGGCACGCTGAAGGACATCGACCGTCCGGCCCAGACCGACGACTTCGTCACCATCGATCTGATCGCCACCGTCGGCGAGGATGAGGTCGACAACGCCACCGGGCTGTCCTACCAGGTCGGTTCCGGCACCATGCTCGAGGGCCTCGACGAGGCGCTGGAGGGGCTCTCTGCTGAGGAGGACGCCACCTTCGAGACCACCCTTGCCGGCGGCGACCACTCCGGTGAGCAGGCCATCGTGAAGGTGACCCTCACCGCGGTGAAGGAGCGCGAGCTGCCCGAAGCGGACGACGAGTTCGCCCAGCTGGCCAGCGAGTTCGACACCATCGAGGAGCTCAAGGCAGACCTGACCACCAAGGCCGAATCAACTGTGGTGGAGGAGCAGGGCGTTGAAGCCCGCGACAAGGTGTTGGAGAAGCTGCTGGGGCTCACCGAGGTGCCCGTGCCCGAATCCGTGGTGGAGGAACAGACCGAGCAGCACTTCACCTCCCAGGGCCACTCCGAAGGTGATGATCACGACACGGAGGAGCACCGCGGCGAGATCCGCCAGCAGACCGAGGATGCCTTCCGCAACGAGATCGTGCTGGACATCGTCGCAGAGCGCGAAGAGGTCGGTGTCGAGCAGAACGAGATCATCGAATACATCGTCGCCACCGCTCAGCAATACGGTATGGAGCCCAACCAGTTCGCCCAGATGCTGGATCAGGCCGGACAGGTCCCCATGATCATGGGCGAGGTCCGGCGTCGTAAGGCGCTGGCCAAGGTGCTCGAGCTGGCCAAGGTCACCGACTCCGAGGGAAATGAGGTCGACCTCAGCGAGTTCGTCAATCCACCCTCAGACGATGACGACGCTGAAGCTGCTGAGGAGGCCGCCGAGGCTGAGGTGTCTGCGACCGAGGATGCCGAAGAGGCCGGCCAGACTGAGGGCGCAGAGGCTGAGGAGTCCGAAAAGAAGTAACAACGGCCGGGACACGTTCCCGACGTCGTCGTAGATCCCCTCGAATGTTGCGTCGCCGCTGCGAAAACAGCGGTGCGTGCAACATTCGGGGGGATTTTCTGCTTCGGTGGACCACGCGGCAGGGTGAGCACCTGCTTCGGCGCCCCGGCGCCATGCCGAAGGTTCGGATCTGGAAGTCAGGAACGCGCAAACGAAGCGGTGGTCCGCCGTGGTGTGCCGACGGCGAACAGCACCGCGGCGGAGGCCTACACGTCGGTGCTCTCCAGTAGGGTTCTGGGGAGAACACGAGCCTGCAACCCACTGGAGGAACAGTCCATGTCTGAGCAGCTGTCCAGTACGCCGAGCCCCAGCATGAACGGTGTGGATCCGGCGTCCAAGGATGACTACATCTACAACCGCCTGCTCAAAGAGCGGATCATCTGGCTGGGCTCCGAGGTCCGCGACGACAACGCCAACGCCATCTGCTCGCAGATGCTGCTGCTCTCGGCCGAGGATCCCGAGGCCGATATCTACCTCTACATCAACTCGCCCGGCGGCTCGGTGACCGCCGGCATGGCCATCTACGACACGATGCAGTTCATCCCCAACGATGTGGTCACCGTCGCCACCGGCCTGGCCGCCTCCATGGGGCAGTTCCTGCTCTCCTCCGGCACCCCGGGCAAGCGCTTCGCCACTCCGCACGCCCGCATCCTGATGCACCAGCCCTCCGGCGGCATCGGCGGTCAGGAGTCGGATGTGCGCATCCAGGCGGAGCTGATCAAGCACATGAAGCAGATCATGGCCGAGCTGACCGCCGAACAGACCGGCCAGTCGGTGGAGACGATCCTCACCGACAACGCCCGCGATAAGTGGTTCACCGCAGAGGACGGGCTGGAATACGGTTTCTTCGACAAGATCGCCAGGCGCCAGGCCACCGTCTCCGGCGGCGGGGGAGCCTGACCCGCCCCGCGCAGCACGACGACAGCCAGAACTTCTTAAGGATTCATCAGGAGAGACATGAACTTCACCGCTGACCAGAATTCGCAGGGCTTCCAGATGCCCGGGGCCGTGCCGAGCACCCCCGCGCCCTCCAGCCGCTACGTGCTGCCATCCTTCGAGGAGCGCACCCCCTACGGCTTCAAGCGCCAGGACCCCTACGCCAAGCTCTTCGAAGACCGCATCGTGTTCCTGGGCACCCAGGTCGACGACGCCTCCGCCGACGACATCATGGCCCAGCTGCTGGTGCTGGAGTCGATGGACTCCGAGCGCGACATCACCCTCTACATCAACTCCCCGGGCGGCTCCTTCACCGCGATGACCGCCATCTACGACACGATTCAGTTCATCCGTCCGCACGTGCAGACGGTCTGCCTGGGTCAGGCCGCCTCGGCGGCAGCCATGCTGCTGGGTGCGGGCACCCCCGGCAAGCGTCTTGCTCTGCCCAATGCGCGTGTGCTCATCCACCAGCCGGCGATAGGCGGCTCTCAGGGGACCGCGACCGATCTGGCCATCCAGGCTGATGAGATCGGCCGGATCCGCACCTGGATGGAGGAGGTCCTGGCTCAGCACACCAACCGCACTGCCGAGCAGGTCCGCGAGGACATCGACCGCGATAAGTTCCTCTCCGCCGAAGAGGCCAAGGAGTACGGCCTCATCGACGAGGTGCTCACCTCACGCAAACTGCCGGTGTAGGCCACGCCGGTCACAGGCGGTGTCCACCGGGTGGCGTAGTGTTGAACACATACCGATAGTCCATCCAGCTCGAGGGGTTTCTCAGTCATGGCCCGAATTGGTGAGAGCACCGATCTGCTGAAGTGCTCTTTCTGCGGCAAGAGCCAGAAGCAGGTCCGGTACAAGCTCATTGCCGGTCCAGGTGTATACATCTGCGATGAGTGCATTGAGCTGTGCAATGAGATCATCGACGAGTACCTCAACGAGGTCCAGGAGACCCCCGAGGTGGAGCTGCCCACTCCGCGCCAGATCTACCAGTATCTGGATGAGTACGTCGTCGGGCAGGACCAGGCCAAGCGCGCACTCTCCGTAGCGGTGCACAACCACTACAAGCGCATTCAGGCCACAGGCTCGGCCACCAGGACCGCATCGTTGGAGAAGGGCCCCTACGACGACGTCGAGATCGGCAAGTCCAACATCCTGATGGTCGGGCCCACCGGCTCCGGCAAGACCTACCTGGCCCAGTCCCTGGCCCGCAGGCTGGAAGTGCCCTTCATCGTCGCCGACGCCACCAGCCTCACCGAGGCCGGCTACGTGGGCGAGGACGTGGAGAACATCCTGCTGAAGCTCATCCAGGCCGCTGACGGGGACGTGAAGAAGGCCGAGCAGGGCATCGTCTACATCGATGAGATCGACAAGATCTCGCGCAAGTCGGAGAACCCCTCGATCACCCGCGACGTCTCCGGAGAAGGCGTGCAGCAGGCGCTGCTGAAGATCTTGGAGGGAGCCACTGCCTCCGTCGCCCCCCAGGGCGGGCGCAAGCACCCGCAGCAGGAGTTCATCGAGATCGACACCTCCAACGTGCTGTTCATCGTTGCCGGTGCCTTCGCGGGCCTGGAGGAGATCATCGAATCCCGCGCCGGGCGCAAGGGCATCGGCTTCGGTGCGCCGCTGTCGACGATGACCCGCGACGAGGTCAGCTACGCCGACGTCGAGCCTGAGGACCTCCACAAATTCGGGCTCATCCCGGAGTTCATTGGGCGGCTGCCGGTGGTCGCCACAGTCGAGGAGCTCGACGACGACGCCCTGCGCGACATTCTCACCGAGCCCAAGAACGCGCTGCTGAAGCAGTACCAGAAGATGTTCTCCATCGACGAGGTGGAGCTGGAGTTCGACCAGGATGCGATCACCGCCATCGTGGAGCAGGCACAGGCCCGCGGCACCGGGGCCCGCGGGCTGCGCTCCATCCTGGAGAACGTGCTCAACCCGATCATGTTCGACCTGCCCAGCCGAGACGACGTCGCCACGGTCACCATCACCGGCGAGGTGGTGCGCGAAGGCGCCGAGCCGCTGCTGCTGAGCCGCGACGAAGCCAAGAAGCTGCGC
The DNA here is from genome assembly GCA_052089225.1 of Nesterenkonia sp. GTDB lineage: Bacteria > Actinomycetota > Actinomycetes > Actinomycetales > Micrococcaceae > Nesterenkonia. The sequence goes on along the minus strand of JBQCZP010000031.1, from coordinate 20,824 downwards.
AAGAAGTCCGCCTGAGCAGGTCCGCTGCTCCCAGCGGAGCTGCTATTCCCAGCGGAAGAGCGCGGCCTCCACTGAGGCGCCGAAGGGAAGCCAGGCGCTCACAGTGGCCAGGGAATCGGGAAGGTTCTGGACTCCGCCGAACATGCCGCCCAGAGCCGCCATGGCGAAGAAGGCCGCCAGCACCAGTGCCACCGACGAGTTCGGGGTCTGAGCCACCGAGGCGACCACCATGCCCACCGCATACATCGCTGCGCAGCAGGCCGCCAGCACCAGCAGCCACGTGACCAGGTGAGTGGGCAGGTTTGCCTCAAAGAACAGAATGCCCACGGCGAAGGCCACACCGATACCGATGAGCACTTGGATGAGGCTCACCACGAACTGAGCCACCAGCACCATCGCCGGTGATGCCGGCGTCACGGCCAAGCGTCGCAGCATCTTGGTCTTGCGGTAGGTGGCCAGGAAGCTGGGCATATTGATCACCGCGACGGTGGCCACCACCATGGTCAGCACCACCGGCAGGACGTAGACGTCCAACACAGTCGCGCCCGGGGCTACCTCCGCGTCGGTGTCCTCAATGGAGATCGCCTGCATCACCAGAATGAGCAGCGGCAGCCCCAGGGGGATGATCAGGCCCGCCGTGTCGCGGATCACCATGCGGGCCTCTGCCTGGGTCAGTTTCACCCAGGCTCTCAGGCCGGGTCGTTGAGGGTGAATCGTCGTCGTCATCAGTGGTCCTCCTCGGCCATCTCAAGCGGCTTGCCGGTCAGTTCTACGAACGCGTCCTCCAGCGAGGCGGCACCGGCGGCGGTCCTCAGCTGCTGGGCGCTGGTCCTCACCATGCCGAACCAGGGGATGCTGCAGGTTCTGCTGATCGTGGTGGCCGCTGTGGGCAGCTACGTGCTCTCGCTGCGACTGATCTGCGGCGTCATCGTGCTCAACTGCCTGCTGATCGCCGGGCACCTCTGGTTTCACGACGCCGGGCTGCAGGAATCTGTCACTGCAGCCTCCTTCTACATGATCCTGCATCTGGCCGCGGTGTTCAGCACCTATGCCCTGTGGCGGGAGGTGCAGGTGCGTGCCGAGTTGGAGCAGAAGACCACCGAGCTGGAGGCCGCCTCAGTGCTGCTGGAGGACTCCGCGAAGACCTCTGAGCGGCTGCGGATATCCCGTGAGCTGCACGACCTGATCGGCCACCAGCTCACCGTGCTGAACCTGGAGCTGGAGGCGCCCAAGCACCGCGAGGGCCAGCAGGCACGCCAGCACATCGATCAGGCCGCAGACGTCGCCAGAGCGCTGCTGGCTGATGTGCGCGGCACTGTGGGAGAACTGCGTGAAGCCGGGCCCGGCGATCTGCGCACCGTACTGCTGAGGATCGCTTCGGCCGTGCAGAGCCTGGACGTCGACGTGCAGGTCGATGATGAGGTCACCGTCGATGAGCAGCAGGCCGAAGCTCTGGTGCGCGCAGGCCAGGAAATCATCACCAACGCCATCAAGCACGGCGAAGCCAAAGGGCTGTGGCTCACCGTGGAGCTCGACGGCGACCAGACCAGGCTTCAGGGCACCAATGATGGCCTGGCCCCGCGGCGGGTGGTGGCCGGTCATGGGCTGCAGGGACTGCGTGAGCGGGTCGAACTGCTCGGCGGGAGCCTGAGAGTGAGCCCGCACCCATATTTCACCGTTGAGGTGTCCCTTCCGCAGCCCGACACAAAGGGGGCCCACCGATGAGCAGCGCACAGGCACGCAGCTCACACAGCCCCCGCGTGCTGGTGGTCGACGATCAGACCTTGGTCCGTCAGGGAATCCGATCGCTGCTGGAGGTCGGTGATATCGAGGTCCTCGGCGAGGCCTCAGACGGCGCGGAGGCGCTCGCGGCAGTGCAGCAGAGCCCGCCCGACGTCGTCCTCCTTGATCTGCGGATGCCCCGCTACGACGGCCTCTGGTTCCTCGATGCCGTGGGGGAGCGGCAGTACGAGATCCCGGTGCTGGTGCTGACGACCTTCGACGACGACACCCTGGTCCTGGACGCGCTGCGCAAGGGCGCTCGCGGATACCTGCTCAAGGACGTCACCGTCGAGCAGCTTTCCGGGGCGGTCCATGCTTTGGCCCAGGGCGGTACGCTGATTGCGCCCTCCATCACCGACCGGCTGGTGCGCGCCATCCGCACCGGCCCGCCGCCGGCCGGCAGCAGTGCCGCGGTCATCGAACCGCTCACCGAGCGGGGAGCTCCAGGTGCTGCGGCTGGTGGCCGAGGGCTACGGCAACCGCCAGATCGCAGGTCTGCTGCACCTGGCTGAAGGCACTGTGAAGAACCATCTCTCCGCGCTCCTGATAAAACTCGGAGCCCGAGACCGCACCAACGCGGTGCTGCGAGCCATCCGGGAAGGAATTCTCGGGTGAGGCAGTGGTGTCGCATCCGCTGACGGTGGGAGGCGGGGCTCGGCGCAGTGATGCTAAGTTGGCTGTGAGACAACTCTCGTCGAGAACCTGGAGCGGAGTACCCCCATGAGCAGCATTCCTGCAGACCTGAAGTACAGCCCCGAGCACGAGTGGATCACCGAGGGTCAGGACAGCGGCGTGGTGCGCATCGGCATCACCGACTTTGCCCAGGACGCCCTCGGTGAGGTCGTCTACGTGGAGCACCCCGAGGTGGGTGCCACGGTCGCTGCAGGCGATGTCGTCGGTGAGGTCGAGTCCACCAAGTCAGTCTCTGACATCTACGCTCCAGTCGCCGGGGAGATCGTGGCGGTCAACGAGAAGCTCGATGAGGAGCCGCAGGCCATCAACGCTGATCCCTACGGCGGCGGTTGGCTGTTTGAGGTGAAGCTCTCGGCAGACTCCGGGGTCGATGCCCTGCTGAGTGCCGAACAGTATTCAACCCACGCAGCCTGACTGTTATAGACTGGGACTGTGGGTCTGCTGCGGGCGGAAGGTGCCGCGCCCGAGGCAGGACCGGATCAGATTCGTCACGTGATCACCCTTTAGGAGGCCCCGGTGACTGAAGAACCGCATGTCGCCGGTGGCGAGAGTGCCGCGGAGACCACCAGCATCTCTCTGCCGCCTGCGCAGTCCGGAAGCCATGAGCCCAAGCTCACCGAGCAGGACGCCGCGGCCATCGCGGCACTGCCCAAGAGCTCCGCCCTGCTGATTGCCCACACCGGGGCCAACGAGGGGGCACGTTTCCTCGTCGACCAGGACAGCACCACTGTGGGCCGTCACCCGGAGGCGGACATCTTCCTCGACGACGTCACGGTCTCCCGGCGGCATGTGAAGTTGGAGCGTGTCGACGAAGGTTTCGTCGCTGCGGACCTGGGCAGCCTCAACGGCACCTATGTCAATCATGACCGTGTTGACCGCCACGTGCTGACCACATCTGATGAGGTGCAGATCGGAAAATTCCGGCTCACCTTCTACTCCGGCGCCAAATAACACGGTTTTTGCCCTCCGGCACGCTAGTGTGGGCACGACTTCTTTCCTTCCCCTGAACATGAAAGAGGATTCGTCAGTGAGTGCCTCCCCCGCTCGACAGCCGAAACCGGACAAAGCAGCTGGGCCTGCAGATACGCACGTCTTCACCATTTCTGAGGTGTTGCGCGAGCTGCACCATGAGTTCCCTGACCTTTCGGCCTCCAAACTGCGCTTCCTGGAGGAGCGTGACCTGGTTGAGCCTGCTCGCACGGCCTCGGGCTACCGGAAGTACTCTGCCGCCGACGTCGAACGCCTGCGGTTCATCCTGGCGCTGCAGCGTGACCGGTATATGCCGCTGGACGTCATCAAAGAGACCATGGACGCCATCGACGCCGGGGAGAAGCCCGAGGCGCTGCCTGAGTCTGCGCCGGTGGGTCCGCGCGAAGTCACCTCAGAGCTGGCCGCACAGATCACCGGGCGGACTCGCCCGATGTCCCGCAAGGAGCTGCGCGCGCTCTCCGGAGCTACCCGGGGGATGCTTGACACGCTGGAGAAGTTCCGCATCATCTGTGCCGATGCGAAGGGCACCTACTCCCACCACGACCTCAAAGCGGTCAAAGCTGTACGGGTGCTTGCCCGCTACGGTCTGGAGCCCAAACACCTGGTGACTCTGCGCCGCTCCGCTGACGCTGAGCTGGATCTCATCGGTCGCGCTATGGCGCCGTATGCCGCCCGCAAAGATGCGGCTGCCCGTGCACGGGTGGCTGAATCGTCCAAGGAGATGCTGCAGAGCCTGCAGGAGCTGCGTGCCTCCATCATGGACGCTGAAGTCGAGAAGATCGATAAGCGTTGAGCCCCTGGAGCTTATCTGGACGCTCAGGCCCTGCCAATCTGCCGCCGACCAGCCTAGACTGAGGGTATGGAGGAACAGCAGGTGGTGCTCGATGTGGTCGGTGTCCGTGTCGAACTGCCCACCAATCAGCCGGTGCTAATCCTGCGCGGGTCCGAACCCGGCACGGAGAACTACCATGTGGCTGTGGTCGTCGGGCCCGCGGAGGCCGCCGCAGTCGCTCGAGCGCTGCAGGGAGAGAGGCCGCCGCGCCCGATGACCCATGACCTGCTCACCCAGGTGCTGGAGTATTCCGGCGGCGGAATTGAGTCGGTGGAAGTCCGTCTGCTGGACACCAGCACCTATGCGGGGATGATCCGACTGAAGAACGGGCACCAGATCGACGCCCGGGCTTCGGACGCCATCGCGGTGGCCGTGCGCGCACAGTGTCGGGTCACCATGGAGAAGACCACACTGCGCGCCGTCTCGGTGACCCCGCGTGTGCGCGGGGCCAGCGCTGAGGAGCAGGGGACTCCCGGCGCCAGCCCTGAGTCGCAGACAGTGCCGCGCAAGGACCCGATCTCCGAAGACGAGATCCGTGAGTTCGAAAAGTTCCTCTCCGACGCAGAGCCGGAGGACTTCGACCGATCATGAGGCCCGCTCTGCGAACAGCGCCCACGGCACTGACACGCCGTCCTGACGCCGGACAATACCTGAACGCCGGTGCGCGCCGATACACTGGGCAGCAGACCACAGAAGCCGAACCGGCAGGCTGCGGCCGATGAGCAGCCCCCCCTAACCTACGAAAGGTGACCGTTGAGCTTGGATTCACGCGTCAACACGCCGCGAAGCCCCGCATTCCAGTCGGCGGCTGCGCAGGAGCCGCTGTTCGCCGACGGTATGCCGGATCTGAATGAGGAGATGGGATACCGCGGGCCCATCGCCTGCTCCGCGGCCGGCATCACCTACCGCCAGCTCGACTACTGGGCCCGCACCAAACTGGTGGAGCCTTCCCTGCGCAACGCCTCCGGATCAGGTTCGGCACGCCTCTACTCCTTCCGCGACATCCTGGTGCTGAAGGTCGTGAAGCGTCTGCTGGACACCGGGGTCTCGCTGCAGCAGATCCGCGCAGCCATTGAGCACCTGCGTGAGCGCGGGGTGGATGACTTGGCCCAAATCACCCTGATGTCTGATGGCGCCAGCGTCTACGAATGCACCTCCACTGATGAGGTCATCGACCTGGTCCAAGGCGGTCAGGGCGTGTTCGGTATCGCCGTGGGCCGAGTCTGGCGCGAAGTCGAAGGAAGCCTCGCTGAGCTGCCGCGCGAACGCAGCGACAACTACGTCGCCGCAGAAGCACCCGGGACGGGGCAGAGCGAGGGCTTCGGCGGTACTGATGAGCTGGCGCAGATGCGCGCCCGCCGCCAAAAAGCCTCCTGAACTGCTGCCGATCGCGGGGCGATCGTTCTCGGTTACTCTGACTACCGTGGCATACTCCGGTCCCTCGAAGAGTCGGGTACAGAAGGCTGGGAGCCGACTTCGCAAGCACTTTCGTGGAGATCGGTTGCTGAGTGCTGATGATTAGCGCGTGGAAATAGAGGTCGTCCGCGGATACCGCGCAGAATTCGGGCAGCCGTTGACTCGAGTGAACAACCGTCTCAGAAACCGTCTGCGGCGACTGGATCTGTGGGCTCCGATTCGGTGGAGACTGTGAAGGTCACACATCGCACGTACTTTGAAGGATTCAAGAACGCTTCGCTGGATGAGGGCACCTTGGAGACATTGCTTGCTTCAGTGAGCTGAGCCGGACTCGGTAGGGTGGGGGAGAACCCGTTGAAGCCTGTCGAAAGGTCCGCTGCCATGATCCTGATCGTCGTGAAGTTTCCTGTGAAGCCCGAAGCTGCTGACCAGTGGCCGCAGCTCGTGCGTGAGTTCACCGAGGCTACCCGCGCAGAGCCCGGCAACAAGTTCTTCGACTGGTCACGCAGCGTCGAGGACCCCAATGAGTACGTGCTGGTCGAAGGCTTCGAGGACGACGCCGCCGAAGCACACGTGAACTCCGAGCACTTCAAGAAGGCCATGTCCGACCAGAGCCCCATGCATCAGGCTCTGAGCGCCACCCCGAAGATCATCTCCCGCAGCATCGACGCCGACGGCTGGGATGAGATGGGGGAGATGAAGGTGGGCTGAACGCGCAGCGCTCATCGTTCGTCGTGCCTGCCGCAGGTCAGACCTGGCAGGGACACTTAACACCCTTAGGATGGAACAGTGCAGATTCTCAGCGTCTCCAGTTTGAAAGGCGGGGTCGGCAAGACCTCGGTCACCATGGGGTTGGCATCTGCTGCCCTCCACAACGGTGTGAAGACCCTTGTGATCGACTTGGATCCGCATGCTGATGCGACCACCGGGCTCAGCGTCTCCCGTGGAGCCGGGCGTGAGACGGGTCAGCTGCTGCGTGAGGCGCGCAAGGCCAATATCGCTGATCACACCGTCCGCTCCGGATGGATCGACCTGCTTCCGCAGCACCTGCAGAGCGGGGCCACGCTCGACGTCGTCGTGGGTTCTGCACTGTCTTCCACCTTCGACCGTCCGGATATCCGCCCCCGGGACATGAAGCGGCTGAAGACCCTGCTGAACGGGCTCACCGGCTACGACCTGGTGCTGGTGGACTGCCCGCCGTCGCTGTCCGGGCTGACCCGCATCGCCTGGGCCGCCTCCCACCAAGTGCTGCTGGTGGCCGAGCCCAGCCTGTTCTCCGTGGCCGGCACCGAACGGACCATGCGCGCCATCCGGCTGTTCTCCAACGAGTTCGCCCCGCAGCTGACCCAGGCCGGGGTAGTGGTCAACCGTGCCCGCGCCGACTCGGCCGAGCACGAATACCGGCTGCTGGAGATGGAGCGGCTCTACTTGGACAAGCTGATGCTGCCGGTGCTGGAGGAGAACTCCTCCTGGCAGCAGATCCAGGGAGCGGCCTATCCGGTCCACCAGTGGCCCGGCGATCAGGTGCGCGATATGGCACAGAGTTTCGACGAGCTGCTCAAACAGTTGGTCCCGTCACGAACAATGAACGGCTGATTGATCTATGACTGACTATGACCTGGCGATCATCGGCTCCGGCTCCGGCAACTCCCTGATTACCCCGTACTGGGACGATAAGCAGGTGGCCTTGGCTGACAGGGGAATCCTGGCCACCGGGGCCTTCGGCGGCACCTGCCTGAACGTCGGGTGCATCCCCACTAAGATGTTCGTCCGTCCCGCCGCCCTGGCCCGCACGCCCGAGGAAGCCGGCCGGCTGGGCGTCGAGCAGCACACCGTCTCCTCTGACTGGCCGGCGATCCGTGACCGCATCTTCTCCAGGATCGACGGCATCTCCACCGGGGGGCGGCAGTACCGCGAAGGCCTCAGCAACGTGAATCTGATCTCTGAGGAGATCACGCTGACCGGCCCCAAGTCCTTCCGCACGGTTTCCGGCGCCGAAGTGGCCGCTGAGCAGATGGTCATAGCCGCCGGCTCACGCCCGGTGCTGCCACAGGTGCCGGGGATCGACCTGCCGCAGGTCCACACCTCCGAGACGATCATGCGCGTGGAGGAGCTGCCGCAACGGGTGCTCATCGTCGGCGGAGGCTACATCGCCTGTGAGTTCGCCGGGATCTTCTCCGGACTGGGCAGTGAGGTCATCCAGATCAACCGCAGCGTCGGGCTGATGAGCCAGCTGGACGAGGAGATCGCCGCAGCCTACTCCGAGCAGGCGCAGAAGAACTGGACCGTGCAGTATCAGCGCACTCTCGCGTCGGTGGAGCCGCGTGAGCCCGACGTCGGCGGTGCCGCCGGGGTGACTGCCCACCTGGTGACCTCGGACGGGCGCAAGGAGCAGCACGACGTCGACCTGGTGCTGGTGGCCATTGGCCGCACTCCCAACAGTGACCTGGTGGGCGCGGCCCAGGCCGGACTCGATGTGCTCGATGATGGTCGTATCGCAGTGGATGAGCACCAGCGGGTGCTCAGCGGTGGGGGGCCGGTTGACGGGCTCTACGCGCTGGGCGATGTGAGCTCGGAGGCCATGCTGAAGCATGTGGCCAACCACGAGGCCCGGGTGGTCGCCCACAACCTGGAGCACCCCGATGACCTGCGCAGCCCACGAACGCACGCAGTCCCCTCGGCCGTCTTCTCCCATCCGGAGATCGCTCAGGTGGGGCTCACCGAGAAGCAGGCTGCTGAGGCGGTGGGCGCGGAGAACGTGACCACCAAGACCCAGAGCTACGGGGACACCGCCTACGGCTGGGCCATGGAGGACGAGTACGGGATCATGAAGGTCATCGCCGACCGCCGCGACGGGATGATCCTCGGCGGCCACGCCATGGGGTACCAGTCATCGAATCTGATCCAGCCGGTCGTGCACGCGATGAGCTTCGGCCAGGACGCCTATACCGCCGCCCGCGGCCAGTACTGGATCCACCCGGCGCTGATGGAGGTCACCGAGAACGCCCTGCTGGGTCTGGATGTGCCGGTGCCGGAGAACGCCCCGCTGTAGAGCACTGCGAGGTGCCCCGGGCGGGTGACCCCGCTTATCCCGCCTGATGTTTCACACACGGCCATTTTCAGCGGTCGGATGCAACATGGAGCGGGATAATCTGTCGGGACGGGCCCGGGGGAGCGCGGCGTGATCAGTTCAGGCGGGGCAGCGACGAGAACGCGGGGCCCGCCGCAGCCAGCAGCTGCAGCGGACCCCGCGTCGTCGTCGCAGTGTCAGGTTCCTTCAGGTTCAGTCGAACTGTGGAGTTTCGGACCGGCTTCGCTTGAGCTCGAAGAAGTAGGGATAGTCCGCCAGCGTCACGGAGGCGTCAAATAGCTTACCGGCCTCCTCACCCTGCGGGATGCGGGTGATGACCGGTCCGAAGAAGGCGGTTCCGCCGAAGGCGACCACGGGGGTCCCCACATCCTGACCGACCTTGGAGATGCCCTCCTGGTGGGAGGCGCGCATGACGTCGTCGTGCTTATCGGTCTTCGCCTCATCGACCAGCGACTCGTCCAGTCCCACCTCGGTCACCGCACGACGGGCGACGGCTTCGAAGTCGCGGTGGCCGTTGATGTGGATCTGGGTGCCAGCCGCCGTGTAGAAGTCGCCCACCTTCTCCGGGGCGCGCTGGCTGACTGCCGTGGCGGTGCGGGCCGGGATCCAGCGGGCCAGCACGTCCTCGTCCTCCTCGGGGGAGGCGTTCTTGGCTTCGTTGAGCACGCCCAGGCTCATCACGTTCCACTGCGTCTGAACGTCGCGGACCTTCTCCACCTCCAGGATCCAGCGTGAGGTTGCGAAGGCGAAGGGGCAGATGGGGTCGAACCAGAAGTCCACGCGCTCAGCCATGATGAGTTCCTTTCAGATGGGTGTGAGAGTCCATTCACTGCCAACTCCGCAGTCGGCAGCATCATTCCTGCCGCAGGACTCAGCCGCGGCGGATCAGCTTGTGCTGGGCGGCCTGCGCCACCGGGCGCACCACGACCTGGTCCAGATTGATGTGGTGAGGCAGCGTCACCGCCTGAGCGATGACCTCGGCCACGTCCTCGGCCAGCAGGGGCTTGTCCACGCCTTCGTAGACCTTCTGCGCGGCCGCGGCGTCGCCGCCGAGCCGCTTGGCGGTGAACTCCTCGGTCTTCACCAGCCCGGGCAGCACCTCGATGACGCGGATGTTGTGCTCGGCCTCCTCCAGGCGCAGGGCACCGGTGAGCATATGCTGGCCGGACTTCGTGGCGTTGTAGCCGGCGCCGCCCTCGTAGGCGGCCTGTGCGGCAGTGGAGGTCAGGTTCAGCACGGTGGCCTCACCGTGGGCGCGCAGCATCGGCAGAAACGCCTGGGTGACGTGCAGGGTGCCCAGCACGTTGACTTGGAACATCCAGCTCCAGTCGTCGCTGCGTCCGTCGGCCACCGGGTCGACGCCGAGCGCCCCGCCGGCATTGTTGATCAGTGTGTCGATGCCGCCGGCCTCGGTGATCTGCGCCAGAACGGAGGCCACCTGCTCCTGATCGGTCACGTCGCAGACCAGCGGGATGATGCCCTCCTGCTCGGCCAGGTGCTCCAGCTTCTCGGGTCGGCGGGCGAGCGCAAAGACCTGCCAGCCCTCGGCAGCCAGGCGTTGGGCGGTGGCGGCACCGATCCCGGAGGAGGCTCCGGTGACCAGTGCCCGTCGGGCGGGGGCAGGGTGTGTGGCGGCGTCGTTGATCATGCTCCTCAGGATAGTGACTTTCCCCCGCGGATGTGGGGCGTGCGACGAAGACGATTCCACCCGAGTCCGTAACAGGTCAGGTCCGACGAACCGCCTGGGCGAGTCGACCCGATGCCTCTCTCAGAGCATCGAGCGCATCTGGACCAACTGCGATGAGCGTCAGAGCAGAATTCTGAGGTTCCTTGCGGTCCGGGGCAAACGGTCGCACGTTGACCGTACCGCTGGAGAGTTGGACCTCGTGCCAACGGCCGTGGGGATCCTCGACGACGCCCTTGGCGCGGACCAGCCGATGTGACACTGAGGTCAGTGTGGCGGCGATCGCCGTGACGTCGACATTGCGCAGATCCTCGATTGTCACGGTCTTATGGGTCTGCGCGTGTCCAAACTGCTGCGCGTCAACGTGGCCGCGGTAAGAGACCGACCCCGCAGGGCTGTCTGGGGCTGTGGTGTAAATGGCGCGAGCCGTGACATCCGGATTCGCACTGTTCTGGGAGACCACTTGCGCCGACGGGGCGGCTTGCTGGCAGGCTTGAGTCGCAGCGTTGAGTTCGTCTGACCCCGATAGGTCAGTCTTCGTCAGGAGAACCACATCGGCTGATGCCAGCTGCCGCTCCACAATGTCACCGACATATTGGTTGCGGAGCAGCCTCTGAATAGCTGTGGAGTCTGCGCATACGGTGACCGGCCCTGGGCGGAAACCGGGGTAGCGCTGCCAGGTGGCAAGCTGCCGCGGGTCTCCCACGCCACTCACTTCGCACAGCACCTGGTCCAGATCCCTGCGCTCAGCAAGTGCAGACATGGTTCGGGCGACGTCGTCCGAGATCTGGCAGCAGATGCATCCATTCGTCATCTCGATGGTGTCCTCCGTTGCCGAGGAGATCAGATCAGCATCGATATTGACACTTCCAAAGTCGTTGACGACGATCCCGGTTCGGCCCGGCAGCACACCCGCTAGCAGTCGGTTGATCAGGGTGGACTTGCCAGCCCCAAGATATCCGCCGACGATGCCGAGCTGAATCGTCACAGCGTTGAAGCTTCCGAAGGAGCGGGAATGTTGCTGGTGTGATGCTCTCCGCCGACCACCGTGCCCCACACATGGATAGCCCCGAGGTCCTGCGGACTCACAGCCAACGGATCGTCGGACAGTACCGCCATGTCTGCGAACTTTCCGCCTTCTAACGAACCCACTTCATGATCCATCTTCAGCATGAATGCGCCGCCGATCGTGACCGCCTCCAGCGCTTCTTGTACGGGGAGCCGCTCAGAGGCCCCCATGACCCGACCAGACATGGTAAGTCTGGTCACCGCGTGTTTGACTGTGTGCAGCGGCCCCAGAGGCGTGACCGGGCTGTCTGAGTGCAGCGAGATGGGTACGCCGATCCGGCTGGCGGTGGCCGCGGCATTCATCTGCCGTGCGCGGTCAGGCCCGACGGTGAAATCCACGTGCTGGTCACCCCACGACCAGATGTGGTTGGCGAAGATGTTTGCACACGCGCCCAACGCCTTCATGCGCTTGTACTGGTCGGCTGTACTGAGCTGGGAATGAGTGCACGTGTGGCGGTGATCGGGGCGGGGGTAGCGGGTGAGCACGGCCTCCAGCGTGTCCAAAAAGAGCTGGGTCGCCTGGTCGCCGTTGCAATGAACGTGGATGAGCAGCCCAGCACGGTGGAATACTTCGAATGCCTCGTAGAACTCTTCCGGAGTGACGTTCCACATCCCATTGGCCTGATCACCGTAATAACCGGGTTCAAGCAGTCGGGCGGTGAAGCCCTGGATGGACCCATCGAGCATAAGCTTGACATTGCCCAATCGGAGCTTGTCTGTAGAGAGATCACGATGCTGGAGGAGTCTCTGGGCAGCTCCCTCCAGGGATTGTGAGACTTTGCCGACGCCGACCCCGAAATGAAACACATTCAATCGTGCCGGAAAATTCGTGTTCACAGTCGACTGGTAGAGCTCTGCTCCGTCGTCTTCGATCAGGCGGACCGTACCCAAATCAGTCAGGGTTGTAGTTCCCGTGTTCACACCCTCCTGACCGAAGTTCTCCAACGCTTCGGCGTTGATATTCAAGGGGCCGGCGCCTGCGTTGAGTTCGGCCACCAGCGCCATCGCCGCGAATTCCTGCAATTCGCCAGTCGGCATACCATCTGCGGCCTTGAGCACACCTGGGGTCTGTGCTGAAGGTCCGATGCCGAATCTTTCCAACGCTGCAGAGTTCACCGCACACACATGTGCGTTGGCGTGCAGCACATGGATCGGTCGGGTGGTCGAGACGCGGTCCAATTCAGCTGCTGCTAATGGTTGATTCTGCAGGTGCAGGGGATCCAATCCCCAGGCCAACAGCGGTTCCGTCGGGTCAGCAAGCTTGGACTCGGCGCTGCGCAGCCGGTCAATGACGTCGGCAGCCGTTGAACAGCCGGGCCAGTGGTTCCCAGCGGGGTCGGTCCGGGACTCAAGCCCGACGTAGGTGTCAGACCAGGTGTTGCCTGTCCCAGCGTGGCTGTGCGCTTCGACGAAGCCTGGCAGCAGCACAGTGTCCCGATAGCGTTCGTCGATCCTCGCGCTGGGAAATTCCATCAGCTCAGCGACGTCGCCCACAGCACGGATCCGGCTTCCTCGCACCGCGACAGCCTCTGCGGTGGGGTGGGCTGGATTCATGGTGCGCACCATTCGCGCGGGGAAGACGACAGTGGGTTCCATAACGGTCCTTTCCAAAGGTTTCACATCAGCGCGTCGGCACACCATTGGGTTCGTTGAGCGGCGTCCTCTGCCGAGGTCCAGGTTAGGAGACGCGTCCGCTGCTTTCTGCCTGCGCCGCATCTGGTTCACTGAGCTTCGAGCCTTGGTAGTACGCAACAACATTCTCATCGTGGGAGTGCGAGGTCGCTAGGCTCACACCGTAGAGCAATAGGGCCGAGACGGCTAAGCCTGGGCCGATCTCGTGGATCCCAAGCGGCTGTCCGGCGAATCTCCATGCCAGTGAAATCACCATGGCACCGATGACGCTGGCGATGACACCGGCCTTGGTGGCGCGCTTCCAGAACATGGCCGCAGCAACTGGAAAGACCAGACCGGCGGCGGTGAAGGACAGTGCCACTTGATAGATATCGATAATGTCTTCGATCCACAGCGCGATCCCCAGCCCGATAAATGCCATGACGCCCACCGAGAGGCGTGACACCCTCAGGACGCGACTATCACTGGCGTTGGTATTGATCCATCCGGAATAGATGTCTTTGGAGATGTTGATCGCTCCGCTGAGCAGGAACGATGTTGCACCGGTCAGCAACGCTGCCAGCAGGGAGACCATCAGGAGGCCGCCGAGCCATGGAGGGAAAAGTTCAACGATGAATGACGGATAGACGGTGTCTGGAATGGTGTCCGCTGGGAAGACCTGCACGCCGGCAATCCCAATAAGGATTCCGAAGAACCCGATAATTCCGGAGATGATAAAGCCAACGATGATGCCGGACATGCCTACTTTGACTGACTTCGCCGCTGTCAGCCTCTGCCAAGTCGTTTGCCAGACAATGTAGAAGGGCCCGAAGACCAGGAACCAGTTCAGCATTTCTATGAAGCCGATGCTTCCAAAGCTCAGGAGATCGCTAGGTGTGGACTCCACGAACGTGCTGGGACCGCCGACGTAGTTGATTCCAATAATGAACGTCAATATGACTCCAACAATTATGACGACAGTCTGGATGGAGTCTGTCCAGGCGACACTGGGAAGTCCGCCAATCATGGTGAACGTAAGGACCACCACGAAGCCAAGCAGGATGCCCCATGTGTAGGCGAGTTCGGTGATCGAGGACAAGATTGAGGCCATTCCGACCAACTGCATGCCGAAGGTCGGGGCCATGTAGAGGAAGGCAGTGATGAGAGCGGGAAGAAGGGCTGCCGACTTGCCGAACCGCCGTGTGAACAGCTCGGGCACAGTATACAGTTTCAGTTTTCGGATGGTCGGGCCAATGATAAGCATCGATATAATCGTGAAGCCCACAAAACTTATGACTGTGATCAAATATGAGATCCCAAGACCGAACCCCTGAGCAGCGGCTCCGATCAGGGCTGCCGACCCAGTCACAGTTGCGATCACGGATCCGCAAATAGGAAAGAACCCTAAGCGAAAATCACCCATCATGTAACTGTCTGATGTTTTTACTTTGACTGACGCTATTATGCTAATGACTAGCAGCAGGAGAAGGAATGCGATAATCCATACAAGATACCAGTTCATGTGATCCCTCAAAGTCTCCTGTCGTTCAAGTGATTCGGCAATGGCAGTGCTCTTGTCGACCTGGTTGCGGAACTGGAGCTCAGACGCACCACTCTGACTGAACTGGGTCGACGCTGTGATGTGAGTCATCTTGGAAATATGGCGAAACTCTACAGCAGGTGCAGCTGACACCCATTCGTCGGGGTTGGCGTGCCGCAGGAGGGAGATGCATATGGGGGCCGGGAGTCGCCTGATAAGCGACGACGGCTAAACCGTGGTGCTGGCCCATGACACAATGGCTCCCATGGCCGAGAACTTTGAGGGCACAGACACGCCCGCACGCACCCCCGCACCCCCTGAGAAGCCCGCCCTGGAAGGGCTGGAGGCAAAGCTCGACGCCGCATGGCAGGCAGAGCAGCTCTATCACTTCGACGAGTCGGCGACCCGCGAGCAGGTCTACTCGATCGACACCCCGCCGCCGACCGCCTCGGGGTCGCTGCATGTGGGGCACGTCTTCTCCTACACCCAGACCGATGTGATGGCCCGCTTCAAGCGGATGAACGGCTATCAGGTCTTCTACCCGCTGGGGTGGGACGACAACGGCCTGCCCACCGAGCGCCGGGTGCAGAACTACTACGGGGTGCGCTGCGACCCCACGATGGCCTACGACGCCGACTACACCCCGCCGCAGAAGCCGGCGAAGAACCAGCGCGACTGGGACGCGATCAGCCGCCGAAACTTCATCGAGCTGTGTGAGGAGCTCACCGTCGAGGACGAGAAGGTCTTCGAGGACCTCTTCACCCGGCTGGGCCTCTCCGTGGACTGGCGGCAGAGCTACCGAACCATCGACGACGACTCCCGGGCCGCCTCCCAGCGGGCGTTCCTGCGCGATGTGCGCTCGTCCAACGCCTACACCGCTGAGGCGCCCACCCTGTGGGACATCACCTTCCGCACTGCGGTCGCGCAGGCTGAGCTGGAGGCCAAGGATCGGCCCAGCGCCTACCACCGCTACCCGTTCTTCACCGCCGACGGCGAGAAAGTCTTCATCGAGACCACCCGGCCCGAGCTGCTGCCGGCCTGCGTGGCGCTGGTGGCCCACCCCGATGATGAGCGTTATCAGCACCTGTTCGGCCAGATGGTGACCTCACCGATATTCGGCGTCGACGTGGAGGTCAAGGCTCACCACCTGGCTGACCCGGAGAAGGGCTCGGGCATCGCGATGATCTGCACCTTCGGCGATATGACCGACGTCACCTGGTGGCGCGAGCTGCAGCTGCCCATCCGCGCGCTGATCGGCCGTGACGGCCGGTTCGCCCGTGAGATTCCGGAGTGGGTCACCACTGAGCAGGGCCGCACCAGCTACCAGCGGATGGCCGGCAAGACCGTGCACTCGGCCAAGGAAGCTGTGGTGGAGCTGCTGCAGGAGAACAGCCTGCTCGACGGCGAGCCGGAGCCGATCACCCACGCAGTGCACTTCTACGAGAAGGGCGATAAGCCCCTGGAGGTCGTCACCTCGCGTCAGTGGTACATCCGCAACGGCGGACGCGATGCTGACCGGCGGGCGCAGATGATCAGCCGTGGCCGCGAGGTGGACTGGCACCCCAGTTTCATGCGCTCACGCTACGAGAACTGGGTGGAGGGCCTCAACGGCGACTGGCTGATCTCCCGTCAGCGGTTCTTCGGCGTGCCGATCCCGGTCTGGTACCGGCTCGACGACGACGCCGCCCCCGACTACGAGGACCCGATCCTGCCTGCAGAGTCCCAGCTTCCGGTTGACCCGTCCTCGGACGCGGCCCCCGGGTTCACCGAGGATCTGCGTGGGGTTTCCGGCGGCTTCGTGGGGGAGCAGGACGTGCTCGACACCTGGGCGACGTCGTCGTTGACGCCGCAGATTGCCGGCAAGTGGGAGCGGGACAACGACTTCTTCGCCCGTGTGTTCCCCTACGACCTGCGCCCGCAGGGCCATGACATCATCCGCACCTGGCTGTTCTCCACGATGGTGCGGGCCAACTCGCTGCACGAGTCCATTCCCTGGACCAACACCGCCCTCTCCGGGTGGATCCTGGACCCGGAGCGGAAGAAGATGTCCAAGTCCAAGGGCAACGTGGTGGTGCCCGATGACCTGCTGGTGCGCTTCGGCACCGACGCGGTGCGCTACTGGGCGGCCTCGGCGAAGCTGGGAGCCGACACCGCGTTCGAGGAAGCGCAGATGAAGATCGGTCGCCGCCTGGCGATCAAGCTGCTCAACGCCTCGAAGTTCGCCTTCGGCATGGGGATGACCGAGGCTCACATCGTCTCCGGGGAAGCAGGTTCGGAGGTGATCACCGAACCGCTGGACCGCTCCGTGCTGGCCCAGCTGCGCGACGTGGTCGCCCAAGCCACCGAGCACTTTGAGAACTACGACTACGCCCGGGCGCTGGGAGTGGCCGAGCACTTCTTCTGGGAGTTCACCGACGACTACGTGGAACTGGTCAAGGACCGGGCCTACGGCACCCACGGTGAGGCGGCCCAGGCCTCGGTGCGCGCGACGCTGGCGACGGTGCTGGACAAGCTGCTTCGGCTCTTCGCGCCGATCATGCCCTTCGCGGCGGACGAGGTGTGGCGCTGGTGGCGATCCGGCTCGGTGCACGGCGCCTCCTGGCCGCAGGCCGCTGACCTCGAAGCCGTCGCAGGTGACCCAGCGATTCTCGGATCCGTCAGTGAGGCGCTGTCCGGGCTGCGCCGGGCGAAGTCTGACGCCAAGGTTAAGCAGCGCACGGAGGTCCTTTCCGGGCGCATCACCGGTCCGGCGCAGGAGCTGGGCCATGTGGAGGCGTCGCTGACCGACCTGCAGGCGGCCACAAAGTCCCGGGAGTTGGAGCTGGTCAGCGAAGGTGAAGCAGCGCAGGGGATCGAGGTCTCCGACGTCGTCCTCGCTGAGGCCGAACAGCCAGCCTGACCCGGCAGACCTCCCTGCCTGACCCCAGACCTCCCAGCGCTGTGAAGGAACTGCACCTGATCAGGCTATGAGATCTGAATACCGCTGTGCAGTTTTGGCCGTGAGGAGGCTCCAACTGACCCGCGGGGCGCTCGCCGGGTGCCGTTCAGGCTTGCGCCGATGTTCGGGATGAACTTATTCGCGCAGATGCTCGCGGAGGCCAGGGATGGCGAATTTGATCTTTCCGTAGCCTGCCGGCTCAATGAGCCCGGCGTCGATGAGGCGGGCACGGTAGTTACCGGTAGTGTTGCGGGCATCGTGGAGGCGGTGGCCGATGTCGGCAGTTCTGGAAGGCCCGTTGTCTTGAGTCATGGCACGGAGGAATTCCAGGTCTTTGGGGGAAGCTGCAGCCAGAGCCGCTTCGATAACCATGCGGGTGTTTCGTCGGCGGGCGGCAGCTACAGCCAGGTCTACGTGCTCGGCATCCAACGGACCGGAGGTAGCTTCGGCGACCTGCCATAGGTGGTAGCCGACAAGTTGGATCAGGAAGGGGTAGCCGCCGGTGGCGTCTGCTGCGGTGCGCAACAGGTCTGGGGCGATCGGGTCCGGCAGGGTGGCGAAGACTTCTGCGTAAGAGGCTTCGACTTCGTCGACTGTGGTGGCATGCAGGTCGACCCGGTCTGCGCGGCGCAGGAATGTGGCCACACCCTCCTCGAGTAGGTCCGAGACTGCGGCTGGCAAGCCTGCGAACACCAGAGCTACCGGCAGGCCCGCGCGGATGAAATGCTGGACTGAGGCCGCCAGTTGGGCCAGTTCGTCCCGGTTGGCCCCGTGGATCTCGTCAAGCGTGATGGCCAGCCCGGTCCCTTGAGAATCCAGCAGTCGAAGCAGTTCCTCCCCGAGTTGCCGCCAGCTGGTCTGCTGGTTCGGGGGCAGTTCGGTATCAATCGAGAATCCGGCGACCCCGAGGCCGGTGACCCGTCGTTTGGGTGGCCCGGAGCCCAGCTCTTCGACGAGCGGATGCATCGCCTGGCCGATCCGGCCGAGGAAACCGCGGGTGGCGGTCTCGGAGATCACCGCCCAACCTGCGCGCCGTGCTTCGTCTTCGGCCTCACCGAGCATCACTGTTTTGCCCACTCCTCGGGCGCCGGTGAAGATCGTCAGCAGTCCAGGAGCGCCCGAACGAATCCGCAGCCCGTAGGTGAACTCATCCAGCAGTCCGGCCCGTCCCACCAATAGCGGTGGCTCAGCGCCAGCAGTCGGTCGAAACGGATTCAGCGGTGTCACCAACGCCACCCCTTTTTAGTGAACATCTGTGTACCTTGTGAACATCAGTGTACCTTGTGAACGTTTGTGTATTTTGATGCGTCGCTTCCACGGGCTCCTTGTATTGCTTCTGCCTCAGTCGTGCTCCGCGTCGTCGGCTCGGACCTCGACGACGCCGTCGATCTCGCTGAGCCGGCGAATGAGGTCGCCGTCGACGGTCTTCTGCTGCCGGGTGAACCTCATAGAGGCCTCCACCACGGCGCCGTCGGAGTGCTCGTGGCGTTTGGTGTGCGATAGGGCTGCTTCGTAGCCCAAGTCGCTGGCCGCACCCAGAATGTCCCGGAGCACCCCGCGGCCGTCGGCGTAGCTCACCGAATACATCCGGCTCTGGGCACGCTTGGGGAGCTTTCGCACCAGCCAGGTCAGCAGCGTGACCGTCAGCAGATACAGCACCACAGTCAGGGCTGCGATCATCGGCATCCCCGCCCCGCAGGCCATCCCCACTGCAGCGGTCACCCAGATCGAGGAGGCTGTGGTCAGCCCGGAGACGATGTTCTGCCGCACGAAGATCACACCGGCGCCGAGGAAGCCGATCCCGGTGACGATCTGGGCGGCGATGCGCGAGGGGTCCAGAACCACATCGTCACCGAGCACCTGGGCGAAACCGTACGCTGAGACCAGAGTGAACAATGCGGCCCCCATGCCCACCAGAATGTGGGTCCGGGTCCCGGCTGACTTCTGCCGGACCTCTCGCTCCAGCCCGATCACACCGGAGAGCACGAATGCACTGACCAGCAGCAGCGCCTCAGTGGGCAGCGTGTCCGGGAACAGGTCGAGGTTCATCCCACCAATGTAGTCCCCAACGGCGGGCGGCTAAGGTGTCAGGTCACCACACAGGTGAAGACCACATATCCCAGCGCGACGGCGATCCCCGGGCCGCCGATCAGCCAGGTAAGGATCATAGGGGTCAGGCCTGAGGCCACGATTCCAGAGAGCTGGTAGACGATCGAAATGCCGCTGTACCTCGTTGAGGGTGGGAACAGTTCGGCATAGAACGCAGCCTGGGACCCGTACATCAGGGGATAGGCCAGCCCCAGCATGACCACCAGAACGCCGGTGAGCATCCACCATGAACCGGTCTGGATCACCCCGAAGGCTGGGAAGATGAGCAGCGCCAGCAGCACTGCACCCGCCGAGAACACCACGCGTCGAGGGAGGGCGTCGGACAGACGCCCGGACAGCGGGATGCCGAAAGCCAGCAATACCGCGGCGACCATGATTGCAAGCAGCACTTCCAACCGCTCAAAGCCCACCGTGCCGGTGGCGTAGGCGATGACGAAGACCGCCCAGAGGTTGTACGCCACACCTTCGGCATAGCGTGTCCCCATGCCCAGCAGCAGGTGGCGCCGTGAGATGCGGTCCTTCAGCAGCTGCTTCAGCGGAATCTGTCGGCGCAGGTGGCCCAGCTCCTTCTGGGCGGTGCGGAAGCTGGGAGTCTCGGCGATCTTTGAGCGCAGGTAGACGCCGACGATGACCAGAATGATGCTGACGAAGAAGGCGAGCCTCCAGCCCCAAGCCAGGAATGCCTCATCGGACATCACCACGCTGAGCAGGGTGAAGGCCCCGGTGCCCATCAGCAGCCCCAGAGCCAGACCCAGCTGCGGGAAGCTGCCGAAGAAGCCGCGTCTGTTCTTGGGGCGAACTCCACGCTGAGCAGGACGGCACCGCCCCATTCGCCGCCGATTGCGGCGCCCTGTGCGACTCGCAGCAGGATGAGGATGATCGGCGCCCAGATTCCGATCTGGTCGTAGGTGGGGATGGCCCCGATGAGGAAGGTGGCGATTCCCATGATGAACATGGTCGTCACCAGTGTCTTCTTCCGACCGATCCGGTCGCCCAGGTGCCCGAAGAGGATTCCGCCGAAAGGGCGGGCCAAGAAGCCCACCGCGAAGGTTGAGTAGGCCAGCAGCAGC
>JBQCZP010000030.1:20623-30441 GCA_052089225.1 Nesterenkonia sp. | reverse complement strand
CAGCTTGGTGCCGCGTCCCTCGACGCCTTAGGCTGGTACGCGTATCCATCCGGAGCGGCCGAGAGATCTGGCTCAGTGACGCCGCAGCAACCATCGACGGGGATCCCCCGGTGAAAAGGTGCTACCGCCAGAACCGATGGGAGGAACTCTTCACCATGGCCACTGCCCAATCCACTGTCCACTCTGCTGCCACTCACCCGGCCGACACGCACGCCGCCGACGCCGATGTGCACAGCTGGGCGGACCCCGCCACTGAGGCACAGCGCATCGAATTCTGGGAGCGCGCCGCCCACCTGCTGGACTGGGACGCCCCGTGGCACACCGCCCACACCTGGACTCCGGCAGACCCGCAGGCCGAGCGCGGACCGCAGATCAGCTGGTTCAGCGGCGGGACGATCAACGCCTCGGTCAACTGCGTGGACCGGCACGTGGCCGCCGGCCGCGGCGAGCGCACCGCGCTGCACTTCGAGGGTGAGCCCGGCGACCGCACCGACGTCACCTATGCCGATCTGCAGGATCGGGTCAACCGGGCAGCCAACGCCCTGGAGGCGCTGGGGATCGGCCCCGGAGACCGGGTGGTCATCTACCTGCCGGTGCTGGTGGAGACCATCGTGATCACCCTGGCCTGCGCCCGCATCGGCGCGGTCCACCAGCTGGTCTTCGGCGGGTTCTCCGCCGAGGCGCTGCGCTTCAGGGTCGAGGACACCGGTGCGAAGCTGCTGGTCACCACCGATGGTCAGTTCCGCCGCGGCAAAGCCGTCCCCGTGAAGTCGAATGCAGACGAAGCGGTCTCCGGAGACAACAGCATCGAACACGTGCTGGCCATCCGCCGCACCGGCAGCGAGACCCCCTGGACCACCGATGACCTCAACGGCGACGGCCTGGGCCGGGACCTGTGGTGGCACGACGTCGTCGACACTGCCTCCGCCGAGCACACCCCGGAGTTCTTCGACGCCGAGCACCCGCTGTTCATCATGTACACCTCCGGCACCACCGGTAAGCCCAAGGGCCTGGTGCACACCACCGGCGGCTACCTCACCGGCACCCTGTTCAGCTACCTGCGCCTCTTCGCCCACCCGGATCCGACCAAGCGCGACGCCGACGTCCACTGGTGCACCGCCGACCTGGCCTGGGTCACCGCCCACACCTACGAGATCTACGGGCCGCTGGCCGCCGGGGCCACGCAGGTCATCTACGAGGGCGTGCCCAATGTTCCGCACCCGGGCCAGCACTTCGAGATCATCGAACGCCACCGGGTCACCAGCTACTACACCGCCCCCACCCTGGTGCGGTCGCTGATGGGCTGGTTCCCCGACAGGATCCCGGCCGAGTACGACCTCAGCTCCATCCGGCTGGCCGGCACTGTCGGCGAGGCGGTCAACCCGGAGGCCGCCCGCTGGCTGCGCTCCCAGATCGGCCGTGACACCCAGGACGACGCCGGCAACTTCACCCTGCCGCTGGTGGACACCTGGTGGCAGTCCGAATCCGGCTCCACGGTGCTCTCCCCCAGACCCGAAACCACACGGTTCAAACCCGGCAGCGTGGCCCAGGCGATGCCCGGCTGGGAGGTCGCCGTCGTCGACGATGCGGGTCACCACACCGAGACCGGGGTGCAGGGCAATATTGTGATCACCAAGTCTGGTCCCTCGATGGCACGCGGCGTGTGGGGCAGCCCGGAGCGCTTCTACACCAGCTACTGGCAGGACTACGTTCAGCAGGGCTGGTTCCTCGCCGGCGACGGCGCCCAGTACGACGCCGATGGCGACATCTGGATCCTGGGGCGCATCGATGATGCGATCAACGTCTCCGGCCACCTGCTCTCCACCATCGAGATCGAATCCGCCCTGATCTCCCACCCAGAGGTGGTCGAAGCCGGGGTGGCCGGAGTCAACGACCCAAAGACCGGCCAGGCAGCAGTGGCCTTCACGGTGCTCAGCGGCGCAGCAGCACAGCGGATTGCCGAAGACGCTGGCACCGCCGACGATGCGGAGGCCGAGGCCCAGCTGAACGAGGAACTGCGGGCGCATGTGGACCAGGTGATCGGTCCGGTGGCCAAACCGCGCAGCGTGATCGCGGTGCCGGAGGTGCCCAAGACCCGGTCGGGCAAAATCATGCGCCGGCTGCTGGCCCAGATTCACGACGGCGAACCGTTGGGCGACACCACCAGCCTGCAGAACGAGCCCTGCGTCGCCCAGATCTCCCAGATCTGCCGGGCTCGCGGAACAACGACCGCCGCACAATGACAGCCGCACCATGACAGAGAGGCGCCCACCCCATGACCACTGACCATAAGTTCGGCTTCCGCACCCGCGCCCTGCACGCAGGCGCGGTGCCCGACGCCGTCCACGGCTCCCGGGCGGTGCCGATCCACCAGTCGACGTCGTTCGTGTTCAAGGACACCGCGGATGCGGCAAACCTATTCGCCCTGCAGAAGTACGGCAACATCTACTCCCGAATCGGCAACCCCACAGTGGCCGCCCTAGAGGAGCGGCTGGCCTCACTCGAGGGCGGCATCGGGGCGGTGGCCACGGCCTCGGGCATGAGCGCGGAGTTCCTGGTCTTCGCCGCACTGTGTGAGCAGGGTGATCATATTGTCGCCAGCTCCAAGCTCTACGGCGGCACCATCACCCAGCTGGACGTCTCGCTGCGCCGCTTCGGCATCGAGACCACGTTTGTGGACTCCGATGAGGCCGCAGACTTCCAAGCCGCGCTGCAGCAGAACACCAAGCTGATCTTCACCGAGGTGGTCACCAACCCCAGCTCCGACGTCGTGGATCTTCCCGGTATCGCAGAGGTCGCCCACGCCCACGGCATCCCGCTGGTGGTCGATTCCACGCTGACCACCCCGTATCTTCTGCGTCCCATCGAGCACGGCGCGGACATCGTCACCCATTCGGTGACCAAGTTCCTCGGCGGCCACGGCACCACCTTGGGCGGGGCGGTCGTGGAGGCCGGCACCTTCAACTGGGCCAACGGGAAGTTCCCACAGATGACTGAGCCGGTGGACTCCTACGGCGGGCTCTCCTGGTGGGGCAACTTCGGCGAGTACGGGTTCCTCACCAAGCTGCGGGCCGAACAGCTGCGCGACTTCGGGCCCAGCCTCACCCCGCAGGCGGCCTTCCAGCTGATCCAGGGGGTGGAGACCCTGCCGCAGCGCATGGCCGAGCACACCGCCAACGCGCAGTGGGTGGCCGAATGGCTGCAGGCCGATGACCGGGTCAGCTACGTCAACTTCTCCGGGCTGCCCAGTCACCCGCACCACGAGCGTGCTAAGGAGCTGCTGCCGGAGGGGGTCAGCTCGGTGTTCAGCTTCGGCGTCGCCGGCGGCCGTGAGAACGGTGCCGCATTCATCCACGCGCTGCAGCTGGCCAGCCACTTGGCCAATGTGGGCGACGCCCGCACGCTGATCCTGCACCCGGGGTCCACCACGCACCAGCAGCTGAACTCGGCGCAGCTGCAGGCTGCCGGCATCGGCGAGGATCTGGTCAGGATTTCTGTGGGCCTTGAGGACGTTGACGACATTATCTGGGACCTGGACCAGGCCCTGGAGGCCGCGACCAAAGGAGACTCACAATGACGACGACGCCGACCACCACCGCCGAGCACCCGCACGGCCTATGGGAGGAGCCGGGTGCGGCCCGCCGGCTGCAGCTGCTGCGTTCGGCCACCTCGGTGGCGATCATCGGGATGAGCGATAAGCCTTCCCGGTCGAGCTATTTTGTGGGCACCTATCTGAACTCCGATTCCAGCTACCGGCTCTACTGGGTCAACCCGGGCCTGGTGGGCAAGACCGTGATGGGTGCACCGGGCTACGCCTCGCTGCAGGAGTTGCCGGAGGTGCCCGATATTGTGGTGGCCTTCCGCAAGCCCGCTGACCTGCCGGCGGTGGCCGAGGACGCCGCCGCCGTCGGAGCGAATATCATGTGGGCCCAGCTGGGCCTGAAGAACGAAGACGCCATGCAGCGGGCCACTGACCTGGGACTGAACGCGGTGCAGAACCGGTGCATCAAGATTGAGCACGGCCGCTTCCACGGCAACCTGCACTTGGGCGGCTTCGACACCGGAATCATCAGCGCCAAGCGCCAACTCATCGACCGCTAGGCAGGCCAGCACTCATCCGCGCCGCTTACCAACCCAGCCCTCCACCACAATTCTTCCCAGCGCTGTGAAGGATCTGCGCCTCCTCAGGCTGTGTGATCTGAACAGCCCTGGGAGAGTCGTGCAGCCTCACGGGCTGAGCCGACACCGACGGCGGCAGCCCGCCGCTCACCCGCCAGCAGTTCACGCGGCGGTGAGCTGCCGCTTCCGCAAGGTCTGGATATAGCTGCGGAACTGCTCAAGCCCTTCGTCAGGACCAAAGACCCCGCTGATCTCATTGAGGTGGCTAGTCTCCACCGGAAGCTCCTGCTCCATCGAAGTGAGGGCAAAACGTCTGGATACCACTCGGAGTGACTTTGAGTCGGAGATCGAGTCCGTCAATCAGCCCGGAGCTCACCCACACCGAGACGGCCGCCAGGGTGGCTACGCGCTGGGCTTCAGTTCGCGGCGCAGGATCTTTCCGGTACGCGATTTGGGCACCTCATCGATGAACTCCACCTCACGAACCTTCTTGAAGTGTGCGACCCGCGAGGCGACGTACTCGATGACCTCCTCCGCGCTGAGCTGGGCGGTCACCCCTTCAGCATCGGCCTGCGGAACGATGAATGCCTTGGGAATCTCATTGCCGTCGTCGGCGGGGACACCGATGACCGCCGCGTCGGCGATCTTCTCATGCTCCAGCAGCAGCGCCTCCAGCTCGGCCGGGGCCACCTGGAAGCCCTTGTACTTGATGAGCTCTTTGAGCCGGTCCACTACGGTGAACCACCCGCCCGGGTGATAGGTGACGATGTCGCCGGTGCGCAGCCACCCATCGTCCACAATGGTGGTCTCGGTGGCCTGCGGGCTGTTCAGGTACCCCTTCATCACCATGGGGCCGCGCACCCACATCTCCCCGGCCGGAGACTCCTCGTCCGAGGGGACATCGATGTCCTCACCAGAGGCAGGGTCCACCAGTTTGGTCTCCACATTCGGGATCGCCGGACCGATGGAACTGTGCGGGTAGATCTGGGCACCGAACGGTGACAGGTGCGAAACCGGCGAGAGTTCTGTCATGCCGTAGCCCTGGCCCACCTCGCAGCCCAGTCGATCGGCCACCGCCTTTGCGGTGGTTCCGTCCAGGGGTGCGGCTCCACTGAGCATGCTGACCAGCGAGTCAGTGTTGTATTTGTCCACCATTGGATGCTTAGCCAAGGCCACAGCTATAGGCGGCGCGATGAATGAGGCCTGAATTTTTTTGTCCTCAATGATCCGTAGGAATTCCTCCAGGTCGAACTTGGCCATGGTGACCACCTTCGCCCGGCGGAAGAGCCCGAAGTTCATCAGCACGGTGAGGCCGTAGATGTGGAACATCGGCAGCACCGCCTGCATCGGAACGCCGGGGCTGATCGGCAGAAGGTCCTGGATCTGGCAGGTATTGGCGACCAGGTTCCGGTGGGTCAGCATTGCGCCCTTGGGTGCGCCGGTGGTGCCTGAGGAAAACGGCAGCACCGCCACGTGCTCAGTGGGATCAATATCTACGTCAGGCGCGGGGTGACCCTCGCCAAGCATCCCGGCCAATGCGGGGTGCACGCCGTCGTCGTCGATCACAACGATCCGATCGGTGCTCAGTCCGGCTTGCTCCGCACCCGCAACGGCATTGTCTGCGAGCGCGGAGACAGTGACCATCATCGTGGCTTCAGCGGCGGTGAGCTGTCGCGCTACTTCCTCCGCTGTGTACATGGAGTTCACCGTGGTGGCGGTGGCCCCTGAGCGCAGGATCCCGTGGAAGGCGGTGACGAACTCTGGAATGTTGGGCGCCTGCAGCGCGACGACGTCGCCGGTTCCGATGCCACGAGCGGCCAGCGCCCCGGCGAAGAGGTCGACCTGGTGCTTCAACGTTCCATAGCTGACCTCGCGCCCAGTCTCGCCCTGGACGAGGGCAGTGCGCTCGGAGTCTTCCGCCGACAGCGAGCCGAACAGCAGCTGGTAGATGCTGACGTCGGGGATCGTGACCGGTGCGTGGGGGCTTGGGATGACGATAATGGTGAGCTCCTCATTCGCGATATGTGACTCACCTCACCTTACCAGCCAGTAGCCTCGAGTCATCATCCTGAATCGCACTTCAAAAACTCACAGTTCAGCGGGAATCACCAGCGGGCCGCGAACCACCAGAGCTGCCTGGGCGTTCGGGCTCCCCCGTGTAGGGAAGCACGGTTTCCCCGCTGCCGAAGTTCCCTGAGGCGATGAGCCCGAGGCTGCCGTCCTGCTGCAGGATGACCGCCTCAACCTCATCCATGCAGCCGTGGCCGGACTGACGGGCGGCGGTATGGATGTCGTCCTCCACCAACTGGTGCTTGCGCATGGTCCGCGACTGGAACTCACCGTGGTAGTAGACGAGCACCGGCTGCGAGTCGACGAAACGCCGCACCTTCGGCGACCGGCGCCTCACCCAGGCCAGCACCCAGCACAGTGCCACCAGCATCACCATCGTGAGCAGCGCCTGGGCAAGCGGAACGTCGACGGCGGTGACCGTGCGCCCGAAGGCCGAACCGATGGTCACCGCCATAATCAGGTCCAGCGGAGTCATCGCGGCGGTAGTGCGCGGGCCAGTCACCCGCAGCAGCACAAGCAGGGCCAGGTAGCCGGCGGTCACGGTGATCAGCGTGTGGACGATGGGCTCCCATCCAGTCCAGAACTGCGTCATATCCATGCGGAGAACTCTCTCACGCACGCTCCCGGCTGTCGACGAGTCTCAGACGACGCCGGGAACGAGCAGTGCACCAGCCCATCGACGTCTCAGAGCTTCCGCTGGTCGCGGCGCATCGGGTGATCGGCCGGCACTTCGACCAGCACGATCTGGGTGCCGTCGGGGTCTTCGATCCAGGCTTCGATCAGCCCCCAGAACTCCTCACGGGCCTCACGCGTCACCGTCACACCCAGCTGCGCCAGGCGCTGCACCTCGGCGTACACGTCGCGGACCTGAAGCCACAGCTTCAGCGTGGAGAGGCCCGGCTCCCGAGTGCCGGAGACCTCCAGCGTGCCGCTGCCGAGGAAGAAGACGACGCCGGCATGCTCGCCGGAACCGAATTCACGGGCGACCCCGAGGTTGAGGACATCGCGGTAGAAGGTTTGGACAGCAGGCAGGTCGACCGGCCGCAGCAGCACGCGGCTGGAGAGAATATCCATACCCACTATCATCACCGATCTGGCCGGTTGTCTTCTACTGCACTACACGTCGCTGCTCGAGATTGCAGCAGTGCGGCCGTGGCGCAGGTGCGGTCCTGCACCCAGCAGATGCTGGGCCGTGGCAAAGATTTTGATCGATACTCTCACCTGTTGCTGGGAGCATGCGCGGCTGTTCAGTCTGCCCGGTCTCCGCAGACCCTTTTAGCAGCGTCTGCCAGCGTTGGTAGACTCAGCTCGGCTCACATATCCATAGGAGAGAGGACGGCCATGCCAGCCATCGTGATCGTTGGGGCTCAATGGGGGGATGAGGGCAAGGGCAAAGCCACTGACGTCCTCGGCTCCCGGGTGGACTATGTGGTCAAGCCCAACGGGGGCAACAACGCTGGCCACACCGTCGTCGTCGGTGGTGAGAAGTTCGAACTCAAGCTGCTGCCGGCCGGGATCCTTTCGCCCAACGCCACCCCGGTGATCGGCAACGGCGTAGTGGTCAACCTTGAAGCACTCTTTGAGGAGATCGACGGTCTCGAAGCCCGCGGCGGGGACACCTCGAAGCTGAGGGTCAGCGCCAACGCCCACCTGGTGGCCCCCTACCACCAGACCATGGATAAGGTGACCGAACGGTTCCTGGGCAAGCGCGCCATCGGCACCACCGGCCGCGGCATCGGGCCGGCGTATATGGACAAGATCGGCCGGCTGGGCATCCGGGTCCAGGACATCTTTGACGAGTCCATCCTGCGGCAGAAGATTGAGGGGGCGCTGCGGCAGAAGAACGAGCTGCTGGTCAAGCTCTACAACCGCCGGGACATCAGCGTCGATGAGATTGCTGAGTATTTCCTCAGTTTCTGCGACCGGCTGCGGCCGATGGTGGTGGACTCCACGATCCTGCTCAACGACGCTCTGGACCGTGACGAAGTGGTGCTGATGGAGGGCGGACAGGCCACCTACCTCGACGTCGACCATGGCACCTACCCGTTTGTGACGTCGTCGAACCCCACCGCCGGCGGCGCCTCAGTGGGAAGCGGCATCGGGCCCACTCGCATCAACCGTTCCATCGGGGTGATCAAGGCCTACACCACCCGGGTGGGCGCAGGCCCCTTCCCCACCGAGCTGTTCGACGAGTGGGGCGAGTACCTGCAGAAGACCGGCGGGGAATTCGGCGTGAACACCGGCCGGCCGCGCCGCTGCGGCTGGTACGACGCCGTCATGGCACGCTACGCCTCGCGCATCAACGGGTTCACCGACTACTTCATGACCAAACTGGATGTGCTCACCGGCATCGAGCGGATCCCGGTGTGCGTGGGCTACCAGATCAACGGCGACCGCTACGATCAGATGCCGATGACCCAGACCGAGTTCCACCACGCCACGCCGATCTATGAGCACTTCGAGGGTTGGACCGAGGACATCACCGGCGCCCGCAGCTTCGAAGACTTGCCAGTCAATGCGCAGAACTACGTCCGGGCACTCGAGGAGCTCTCCGGCACCAGGTTCTCCGCCATCGGCGTCGGCCCCGGCCGCGACCAAGTCGTCCAGATCCACGACCTCATCGAGGACTGACCGCAGTCACTCAGCCCAGGCGGCCGCCGCTGGCTTCGAGATAGCAGGAGCCGCAGAGCGATTCATAGGTGACCTCTGCGCCGTCGATGGCCACCTGGTCGCCGTCGAACACGAAGGCATCCCCCTGCCGGCGGGTGTTGAACAGGGCTTTGCGTCCGCAGCGGCAGATGGTTTTCAGCTCCTCCAGCGTGTGGGCCAAGTCCATCAGCCGCGCTGAGCCGGGGAACGCCCGGGTCTGGAAGTCGGTGCGGATACCGTAGGCGAGCACTGGGACGTCGTCGAGCACCGCGATGCGCAGCAGGTCGTCAACGTGCTCCGGGGCCAGAAACTGGGCCTCATCCACCAGCAGGCAGGCCACCGGTTTCACATGCGGCGGGGTGAACAGCGCGTCTGCGGTTTCGGCGCGGGCGTGCCGGGCGAACAGTTCTCGCAGCTGCACGCCGGCCGGGATCATAAAGTCCACCTCGCGGGTGACCCCCAGCCGGGAGACGATCTCGTCGCTTCCCTTGGTGTCGACCTCCGGCTTGGCCAGCAGCACCCGCTGGTCGCGCTCCTCATAGTTGAAGGCCGCCTGCAGCAGGCTGGTGGACTTGCCGGAGTTCATCGCTCCGTAGCGGAAATACAGCTTGGCCACAGGGGACTACGACTCAGCCGCGCAGCTTAGCGATCTCACCTGCAGCATCCGGGTCAGAGTCGTTGAGCAGCGTGGTGATGCGAGTGACCTCGGCCTCCTCACCGATGGCGGTGGCGGCCTGTCCCAGGGCGGCCAGTGAGCGCAGGAAGCCGCGG
This sequence comes from Nesterenkonia sp., assembly GCA_052089225.1. Classification (GTDB taxonomy): domain Bacteria; phylum Actinomycetota; class Actinomycetes; order Actinomycetales; family Micrococcaceae; genus Nesterenkonia. The sequence goes on along the minus strand of JBQCZP010000030.1, from coordinate 20,832 downwards.
TTGGGCTCGTGACTCCAGGGCACCGGTCCGGCACCGCGCCAGCCGTTGCCGCGCAGGGAGTCCAGCCCACGGTGGTAGCCCACCCGGGCGTAGGCGTAGCCCTCTACGGTGTAGCCGCCGTCCAGCGCGTCCTCAGCCAACAGCGCCCACACCAACGACGACGTCGGGTGCTGTGCTGCCAGATCCACCGGCTCCTCGCCGGCGGCCAG
>JBQCZP010000030.1:18154-20523 GCA_052089225.1 Nesterenkonia sp. | reverse complement strand
ACGACGACGTCGGGTGCTGTGCTGCCAGATCCACCGGCTCCTCGCCGGCGGCCAGAGACTCCTCGACCTCCGGCTCAGTCGGCAGCAGTGTGGGCTCGGGCTCCATCAGATTTCGACCAACCATGCTCATATGATCCATCCTATCTGTGCCTGCGCCCAATGGACTCACCAGCCGATGCCCTCCCCAGCAACCCCTCCCCTGACACGCGCCCCGTCGAGGCGCAGCGATGTCGCCCCGCGGCAGGCGGCAGCACGCTTCCCCACCCCGGCTTTTCTCATCCACCGCGCGATATCTCCCGCGGTGTTTCAGATAAGGCGCGGTGGTATGCGTGGAAGCGGCCAGTGCGGGCGGCTAAATCGGGACGGCGGCGACTTTGTCGCGCGGGGGTTCGCCGGGCTGGTCGGAGGGCGCGTCGGGGGCCTCGCCGTCGCCGTCGTCGTCGTTCTTGGAGCGTTTGGTGCGCACACTGGCGCCGTGGATGACCCGGTGGCGGATGAACGCGGAGATCTGGTCGACGATTATGGTCACCACCACGATCGCCACCAGCACGATGCCGATCCGGTCCCAGGCTCGGGCGGTGAAGACCGTGGAGAGCAGTGTGCCGATGCCGCCGGCGCCCAGCACCCCGAGGATGGCTGAGGCGCGGATGTTGACCTCGAAGCGGTAGAGCCAGATGGCGATCACCTCCGGCATCGCCTGCGGCAGCACCGCCCAGCGGATCATCTGCAGCTGGTTGCCGCCAGAGGCCCGCACCGACTCCAGCGGGCCGTCGTCGACCGCTTCGACCGCCTCGGAGATCAGCTTCGACAGCGTGCCGATGGAGCTGATCCCCAGGGCGAAAGCACCGGCGAGCGCACCGCCGCGGCCGCCGACGCCGAACAGCGGGATCATGATGGCGATGGCAAAGATGATCTCCGGCACCGCGCGCACGATCGCCAGCACGAACCGGGTGGGGATGTAGACCGCCAGGGTGCTCATGTTGCGTGCAGCCAAGAACCCCATCGGCAGCGAGAACAGCGCGCCGATCACCGTTCCGGTCCAGGCGATGGCCACTGATTCGATCATCGCGGTGAAGGACTGGACCCAGTAGCCGCGCACCGGGTCCTCCGGGTTGGTGATGTCGAAGGTCTGGAACACGCCCTGGGTCATCAGTTGGCCGTACTGCCAGATGTTGGCCGGCATCCGCAGCAGCGCGCCCAGGTCCATGCCCGCACCGTAGAAGGCCGCGATGAAGATTACGCCCACCAGGATGAGGGCGAGGTTGTACCCCAGCTTGGAGGGTCGCACCGGGCGGTCGAACAGGTCCGGCTTATAGGTGGGACTGCCGGCGTCGTCGCGGTGGGCGTTGTTGCGGTCTGCGCTGCTGCGGGATGAGCTTCCGGGACCGGCGTTGACGCTGCGACGGTCATGGCCGCCGGCGTCTGGGGAGTGCTTGCTGCTCACATCAGCCTCCTTCGGATCCACAGCGAGAACAGGTCCACCAGCAGCACCACGAGGATGAGCATGTATAGAATGCTGGCCACGTTCTCCCAGGCGAAGCGGTTCATCTGCAGGCTCAGCTCGTGGCCGATGCCGCCGACGCCGACGATGCCGATGGCGGTGGAGGCGCGGATGTTCAGCTCGAAGACATACAGGCTGTAGGAGGCGAACCCCGGCATCACTTGGGGCAGCACCGCGATCCGGTTGCGCTGGGTCAAGTTGGCCCCGGTGGAATCTGCCGCCTCAATGGGACCGGGGCTGGCGGCGTCGATCGTTTCGCCCAGCAGTTTGGCGACGATGCCGATGTTGAACATCAGCAGCGCCAGCACACCGGCCAGCGGCCCCAGCCCATAGGCGGTGCCACCGATCATGGCCACGAACAGCAGCGCCCAGCCGACGTCGGGGATGGAGCGGATGACTGAGTTCAGCGCTTTGATCGCCTGGCTGGTGACCTTATTGGGGCTGGACACCGGGGAGGCGAACATGGCCAGCACCAGCCCGATGGAACAGCCGATGATGGTGGCGACGATCGCCATGTTCAGGGTGACCAGCCATTCGTCCCACACCCCGAACACATAGGACCAGTTGGGGTTGAAGAAGGCCGCCAGCTGGCCGGCCAGGTTGTCCCAGCGCTCCCAGATCGAGGCGAGGGTGAAGTCGATGTTCTCCCCGGCCCAGTAGGTGACGATCACGAACGCCAGTGCGCCGAACGCAGCCATCTCACCGATACGCACCCGCCAGCACACGATCAGCAGCCCGATCATGATCAGCAGCCCGATCAGCGGGTTCTGCGGGGCCCACAGGGTGACGCCGCCCAGCGGCAGGAAGATCACGTCAGTGGACTCCCGGCTCCACCAGAAGAAGGCGAACGCGGCCACCGCAAGGCCGA
>JBQCZP010000030.1:16478-18054 GCA_052089225.1 Nesterenkonia sp. | reverse complement strand
CGTCGGAGACCACGTCCTCGGCGGTCATGGAGCGCTGGTAGACCTCTTCGATCACGGCATCGGTGGCCTCTTCCACCGGGCCGTCGAAGACGACCTCGCCGGCGCGCATACCGATGATCCGATCGGCGTAGCTTCGCGCCAAGTCCAAGTGGTGCATGTTGACGATGCAGGTCATGCCCAGTTCGCGCTGAATGCGGCGCAGGTCTCGCATCACCCGGTGCGCGGTCGGCGGGTCCAGCGCCGCCACCGGCTCATCGGCGAGCATGACCTCAGGATCTTGGGCGAGCACCCGGGCGATCGCCACCCGCTGCTGCTGTCCGCCGGAGAGCGAGGAGGCCCTCTCGTAGGCCTTTTCCACAATGCCGACCCGCTCCAGGCATTGGAAGGCGAGCTCCTTGTCCGCAGCCCGGTACCAGCCCAGCATCGAGCGCCAGGTGGGGGTGTATGCCGAGCGTCCGGTGAGCACATTGTTCAGCACGCTGATCCGGTTGACCAGGTTGAAGGATTGGAAGATCATGCCGACTTTGGAGCGCAGCCTGCGCAGCTTGGTCTTGGACTTGGGATCCACCACGGTCTCGCCGACGCTCAGCGACCCGGAGGTGTAGGGCACCAGGCCGTTGACGGCGCGGATCAGGGTCGATTTGCCGGCCCCGGAGAGGCCGACGATCCCGACGAACTCCCCCTGGTTGATCGTCAGGTCGATGCCCTTCAGCCCCTGGAAACCGTTGGGGAAGACGACGTCGACGTTTTCGAAAGTAATCATGATGTGGACTCCATGCCGAACCGGGGTGCGGATCTGGCGCTCAGTCTAACGCTGAGGATCCGCATCCCGAGCACAGCAGTGTTTGAGGACTGCCCTCTCGAAAGGAACGGAGAGGGATCACTCACCGCCGAAGTTGTTGTACACCTCGCGGGCGACGTCGAGGGCCTCCTCGTCAGCCTCGACCAGGCCCTCAATCTCGTAGACGTCGTAGAGCGGGTCGCCCTCGTCGAGGTCGCCGCCGCTGGAGAAGGCCAGGAACGCGTCGGTGATCGCCTGCTGGTCCTCGTCGCTCAGGTCACCGGAGGCAACGATGCCGTCATTGGGGATCGGGCCTGCCCAGGCGAAGACCACAAGCTCCTCGCCCACGTCGGGGTTCTCCTCGACCACGTTCTGGCGTGCGTCGTCGAAGGAGGTGCCGATGGCCATCTGGTCGTTGTAGACGTTGAGGACCGACTGGTCGTGTCCGCCGGCGAACTGTCCGTCCACCTCAATGCCCAGCTCGTTGAGCTGAGTCTGCGGGAAGTAGTAGCCCGACGCCGACCCCTCGTCCACGTAGGAGACGGTGGTGCCCTCCTCGATGTTCTCCAGGGCCTCGACGCCCATCGGGCCGTAGTCGGCCATCTCGCCGGTCTCTTCGTCGTAGATGCCGTTGCAGAAGGTGTAGCCGTCCTCGTTGGCGACCGGCTCGTCCTGGCAGTAGGTGTCCGGGTCGTTGGTGAACCACTGGGTGACGTAGGCCTCCTCGCCGTAGCGCAGAGCCTGCAGGATCGGAGTGCCGCCGGCCTCGTCCTCGGCCTGGATCATGCCCACCGG
>JBQCZP010000030.1:0-16378 GCA_052089225.1 Nesterenkonia sp. | reverse complement strand
CGATGCTGACGTGGGCCAGGTCGTTGCGCCAGATGTCGCCCACCGAGAGCACGTGTTCGGCGTCGATGCTGGTCTGCGCCGCGCGGCGAGCCCGCTCCAGCGCGTCCGGCATGCCGAAGGGTTTGCGGGCATCATTGATGACGGCGTCGAAGCTGTCAGTCAGCCCCAGCACCTGAAGCCAGGGGGCGAAGCCCTCGGCCGGAGAGTTGGTGATGAGCACGACGACGACGCGGCGCCGGACCTCATCCAGCAGCTGGGCGGCGCCGGCCGGTGCGTGCAGGTCGGTGGCTCCCAGCCCCCCGGCCACCAGCTCGCGGCGGCCTGCGCGGAAGCACTGCCCACTTTCGGCCCCGGTGAGCCCGGCCTGGTGGGCCAGCAGCTGGGTGAGCTGGTAACCGTCCTGCAGCGGCCAGGAGACCGGGTGCGCCTCGTTCGTGGCAGTCGGATGCTCCCCCGTCAGCTCCTGGGCCGCCGCCTCAGGGGTGCCGTCGGCGCGGCAGCTGATCTCCGGCACCAGCAGCTGGTCGGCGTCCAACCCTGCGGCGACGATCTGCTTCACCGGCCGCGACAGGTTGGAGGCGAGCCCGCGTTCGGCAAGCATCGTGTCGACCTGCGCGGCGTAGCCCAGCACCGGGTCATCACCCAGGCAGAGGGTGCCGTCAAAGTCCAGAACAAGCAGTCTGTTGCGCGTCACGGGCACCCACTCTATCCCCGGCAGGCACATGTACGGCGCCGCCGAGCATGAGGCTGTTGACCGAGCCCGAGGAAACAACCTCGGGTCTCGTCAAAAGCCTCCAGGTAGGTGCCGCAGAGCGCCGGCTGGCGGCTCGCGGCCGGCAGACCAGCTGGTCAGCGCCGGGATCTCAGCTGCGCAGGATGCGCCGGCTGCGGGCCTCGGCCACCGCGGACACTCGGTTGTCCACGCCGAGCTTCTGGTAGATGTGCACCAGGTGGGTCTTGACGGTGGCCTCGCTGATGAACAGCTGCCGGGCCATCTCGCGGTTGGGCGCACCGGTGGCCAGCAGCTCCAGCAGCTCCACCTCCCGGCCGCTCAACGACGGCGCCGGCGAACGGACCCGGTCCATCAGCCGTGCCGCGACCTGCGGAGCCAGTGCAGTACGGCCGGCGGCCGCATCCTGGACGGCCTGGTGAATCTGCTCCGGGGGAGCGTCTTTGAGCATGTAGCCGCTGGCACCGGCCTCCACGGCGGCGAGGATGTCCGCTTCGGCGTCGTAGGTGGTCAGCACCAGCACCGGCAGCTCGGGCAGGATCTCCTTCAGTCTGCGGGTCGCGGCGATTCCGTCGATTCCCGGGCCCAGCTGCAGGTCCATCAGCACCACATCGATGCCGTCGGCAGACCCGGCCTCGTCCTGCATGGTGGCCTCCATCGTGCTGACCGCGCTCTCGCCGTTCACTGCTTCGGCGGCCACCTCAATGCCGCCGGTGTCGGTCAGCATCGATCGCAGGCCCGCCCGGACGACCGGGTGGTCATCGACCAGCAGCACACGCAGCATGGTTCGATCGGTCATGGGTCCTCCTCACCGGCTGGCAGCTCTCCGGCAGGCAGACTCACCGCGATCGCAGTTCCGGCTCCGGGTGCCGATTCCACCCTGAACTCTCCGCCCAGGGCTTCGACCCGGTCACGAACTGAGATCAGCCCGAACCCGGAGCCGTCGGGACGCGGGCCGGCCACCGCCTCGACGTCGAAGCCTGCGCCGTCGTCGACGATGTCCAACAGCACCGCGTCTTCCATATAGGTCACCGTCACCACCGCGTTCGACGCCTGAGCGTGCCCGGTGACGTTGGAGAGGCTGGCCTGGGCTGCGCGCAGCAGCGCCACCCCGTGGGCCGCCGGCAGCGGGGCCGGGTCGCCGTTTATCACCAGCCGGCAGCGCAGCGCCTCGCCGCGGGCGGCGGCTTCAGCCTCCACCCGCTGGCAGGCGCGCTGCAGGCTTTCGGTCAGCGGCTGCTGCTCTGAGTGTCCGGAGTGCAGGGTGCGCACAAACTGCCGGGCCTCCTCAAGGTTCTCCGCTGCGGTGGAGCGGATCGTGGCCACCTGCTCACCGGCGGCGTCGTAGTGATTGCTGCTGAGGCTGGACTCGGCCGAACGGGCCATCAGCACCACGCTGGAGAACCCTTGGGCCAGGGTGTCGTGGATCTCGCGCGCCATCCGCGCCCGTTCGGCCAGCGCACCGGCCTCACGCTGGGTTCCGGCCAGCTCTTCGCGGGTCAGGCGCAGCTGCTCCAGTGCACTCTGCTGCAGCTGGTTCTCGGCGTAGAGCGCCTGGTAGGCCAGGGCCATCACCACTGCGAACACCGCACCCAGCAGCGGCCCCAGCAGCGTGGGCAGGTCGGCCCGGCCCAGCGTCCACCATTGGGCGCCCACCACGGCCGCGGTCAGCACCACCACGCTGAGCACTGCGTGGCGGGTGGCCAACAGGTGCATGTGCAGAAAGAACAGGGGGAACGCCAACCAGGTGAAGTCGGCCTCCAGCAGCAGCAGAATCAGCCACAGCGCCGTGACGGCGGCCAACCACAGCTTGGGCCAACCACGCCCGACGACGACGCCCAGCCCGTAGACGACGGCGAACAGCAGTGCCGCCGCAATCACCGGCCACAGCGTGGCAAAACCGGGGGCGGAGTCAGCGACGCGCACCAGCCCGACCATCAGCAGCGTGGCCACGCTGATGTGCAGCGCCCAGCGCAGACCGCGCAGCACCGCCTCACCGGTGAGAACCGGCTTCGGGCTGGTTACAGAGGTCATCAGTTCAGCCTACCGACGGCTTGCTGGCTGTGCGTCAACCGTTCGGTTGATCTGCGGGTCCACCGAACGCGGCCGAAGGACCATCCGAGCACCCGATGTGTCCGCCGTCGTTCTCGACCAAAGTTGAAGGCAGATCAAGTACAGCCCGCTAAACCACCACCTGCAAAATGACTCAGAAAGACGACGTGATGCCCCCATGTTCCTAGCCCTGCGCGAGATTCGCTTCGCCACCGGCCGCTTCACCCTGATGGGTGCGGTGGTGGCGCTGATCAGCCTGCTGCTGGTGATGCTCTCCGGGCTGACGGCCGGGCTGGCGAATCAGAACACCTCCGCCCTCGCCGACCTCGACGCCGAGACCCTGGCATTCAGCACCGCCGACCAGCAGGATGCCTCCTACACCGAATCCCAGGTCACCGACGACCAGCTGGCCACCTGGCAGCAGGGCGCAGGAGTCGAATCGGCCGAGCCGCTGGGGATCACCCAGACCCGGGCCGAGCCCAGCGGCGAGTCCTCCGGAGCCACCAGCGCCGCCGTCTTCGGTGTGGACCCCGATGGTCGGCTGAACCCCTCCGCCGAGCTGGCCGAAGGCCAGACGGTGATCAGCGAAGACGTCGCCGAGCAGCTGGACCTGAGCACCGGTGACGCCCTGATCCTCGGCGGTGTGGAGCTGACCGTCGCCGAGGTGCGAGCCGACCAGTGGTACAGCCACACACCGGTGGTGTGGACGACCCAGCAGGATTGGAGTGAGCTGGCCCGGCTCTCCGACCCGGAGGCGGTCGGCACCGTCATCGCCACCACCCACCCCCCCGACGCCGACGTCGAAGCGGTCAGGGACGACGTCGACCCCGCGGCTGAGACGGTGAGCATGAGTCCGCGCGAGAGCTTCAGCGCACTGGCCTCCTTCTCCTCGGAGAACGGCGCGCTGACCATGATCCAGGGGCTGCTCTACGGGATCTCGGCACTGGTGATCATCGCCTTCCTCACCGTCTGGACGGTGCAGCGAACCCGCGACATCGCCGTGCTGAAGGCCCTGGGGGCCACCCAGAGGTACGTGCTGCGCGACGCGATGGTCCAGGCGCTGGTCGTGCTCAGCGCTGGGGCTCTCGTCGGCGGCGCGCTGGGGCTCGGCGGCGGACTCTTCGCCGCCCAGGCAGCTCCGTTCGACGTCAGCGTCTCCACCACGCTGGTGCCGGTGGCCGGCGTCGTGCTGCTGGGACTCGGTGGTGCCGCCCTGGCGGTGCGACGGACCACCAAGGTGGATCCGCTGCTGGCACTGGGCGGCAGCTGACCCGGTGCCGTCCGCCAACCGTGGTGCCGCCCACCAGCCGTTTCGCCCCTGCCGACCACCCCTCTTCACCACACAAGGAGTTCACGATGAGCACTCAGCAGCCCGCCCTGACTATGGAGAACCTCACCCTGGAGTACCCCGACGGCTCCGACAACGTGCTGACCGCACTGGATTCGGTCAGCCTCACCGTCGACCGTGGAGAGATGCTCTCCCTGGTGGGACCCTCCGGATCGGGCAAGTCCAGCCTGATCTCGGTGGCCGCGGGGCTGATCGAGCCGACGCGCGGTGCGGTGCGGGTCGACGGCGACTCAGTGACCGACATGAGTCAGCGTCAGCGCGCCGAGCTGCGCCGCGACTCCCTGGGCATCATCTTCCAGCAGCCCAACCTACTGGCCTCGCTGACGGCGGTGGAGCAACTGGTCCTGGTGGCCGATCTTCGCGGGGACTCACGCCGGAGGGCCCGACGGCGTGCCCACGAAGCCTTGGAGGAGGTCGGCCTGGAGAAGTCTGCGGGCCGACGGCCGCACCAGCTCTCCGGCGGCCAGCGGCAGCGGGTGAACATCGCCCGGGCGCTGATGGGCTCACCGGCGGTGCTGCTGGTCGATGAGCCGACCGCGGCGCTGGACCACGACCGGTCGGAGTCCATTGTGCGGCTGCTGCGCCGGCTGACCGACCAGAAGCAGGTGGCCACTGTGATGGTCACCCATGACACCGAGTTCGTCCCGCTGACCGACACCGTGGCCACGATGCGCGACGGGTCACTGTCGACCCCGGTAGCCACCTCAGCCGCCGAGCCCGCGCTGGCCGCCGCGCGCTGACCGGGCGCTGGTAGGCGCTGTCCGGCCGCCCCACCCGGTTGAGTGTGCCACAACGTATGGAATAGCGCCGCTGCGGCGGCTATTTCCTCAGTTGCGGCACACTCAACCTCGCGCGGCGCTATTTGGGGGCGCGCTATCTGATGGTTTTGCCGGCCGAACCCAGCCGCTGGCAGCCTTCGACGATGCGCTGCGCCATGCTCTGCTCCGCGGCCTTGCCCCATACGCGGGGGTCGTAGACCTTCTTATTGCCGACGTCGCCGTCGACCTTCAGCACTCCGTCGTAGTTGGTGAACATGTGGTCTGCCACCGGGCGGGTGAAGGCGTACTGGGTGTCAGTGTCGATGTTCATCTTGATGACCCCGTAGCTGACGGCGTCGCTGATGTCCTGCTCGGTGGAGCCGGATCCGCCGTGGAAGACCAGGTCGAAGGGCCGGTCCTTGCCGAACTTCTCACCGGTGGCGTCCTGGATCTCCTTCAGGATCTCCGGGCGCAGCTTCACGTTGCCGGGCTTGTAGACCCCGTGGACGTTGCCGAAGGTCAGGGCGGTGATGTATCGGCCCTGCTCCCCCAGGCCCAGCGCCTCAAGGGTGGCCATCCCATCGGCGACGCTGGTGTAGAGCTTCTCGTTGATCTCGTTCTCCACCCCGTCCTCTTCGCCGCCGACGGTGCCGATCTCCACCTCAAGGATCTGCTTGGCGGCGGCCGAGCGTGGCAGCAGGTCGGCGGCGATCCGCAGGTTCTCCTCCAAGGTTTCGGCAGAGCCGTCCCACATGTGGGAGTTGAAGATCGGGTCGCGTCCGGCCCTGACCTCAGCCTCGGATGCTTCCAGCAGCGGCAGCACGAACCCGTCGAGCTTGTCGGCGGGGCAGTGGTCGGTGTGCAGGGCGATGTTCACGCCGTAGTTCTTCGCCACTTCTTTGGCGAAGGCGGCGAAGCCCAAGGAGCCGGCGACCATGTCCTTCACCGAGGGGCCTGACCAGTAGGCCGCGCCGCCGGTGGAGACCTGGATGATGCCGTCGGACTCGGCCTCGGCGAAGCCCTGCAGGGCGGCGTTGAGCGTCTGGGAGCTGGTGACGTTGACCGCCGGGTATGCGTACTGGCCAGCCTTGGCGGTGTCAATCATCTCGTTGTACTTCTCCGGTGTTGCAATAGCCACGGCGAGCTCCTTGGGACTGGGGTCTGGTACCGACCCTCATCCTATCCAGAAGCACAAGCGATCCACCCGAAATTCCTTTCTGCAGATTGTAGAATTCATTGCTAGAATGACTAATGACAGAGGCGGTTCTTCACAGGGGGGCCGCCGCCTCAGTCACCTCCCCGGCCCCCCAGAGAGAGGGGCGACCATGAGCCGAAACGCTGAGAGCGGCACCGACACCATTGCTTTTGATCCGACTGATCGCAAGCTGGGGGTCGTTGTCGGATTCGACGGATCCACAAACAGTCAGCTGGCCCTGCGCTATGGGGCGCGAGCCGCACAGCGTCGCACCAGCGCCCTGACGGTGGTCACTTCATTCACCATCTCACCCCAGGTCTACACCACATTGGCAGCCGTCCCGCGTGTGCCGGAGGCGGAGCTGAAGCAGAAGGCCACCCAGGAGACTCTTGACCAGGCACGCGAACTGCTGAAGGACTATCCCGGAGAGGTCACCTACCAGTCGCAGGAGGGCGACGCCGCCGGTGTGCTGGTCGACAAGTCAGAGGACGCCCAGCTGGTGGTCCTCGGCGCTCGCGGTCGCGGTGGGTTCCTCGGTCTTATGCTGGGGTCGGTGGCCTCGTCACTGCCGGCCCACGCCCAGAGTCCCACCGTCATTGTGCCCAAAAACTACCAGGGCCCTGAGGTGGACGAGGGACCCGACCAGTTCGCTCCGTCCGAGGACTCTCGCCCGGTTGTGGTGGGTCTTGACGGTTCTCAGCAGAGCCGAGTGGCTGTGCTGCACGCAGCCCAGGCCGCAGCCGAACGCAAGGTCACGCTGCAGCTGGTCATGGTGCTGCCGCCTGTGGAAGGTGCCCTGCTGTGGTACCCGGAGTTCTCCGGCCGCGCTGCAGAGGCGACGAAGGCCCGTCAGGACGAACTGCAGGAAACGCTCGACGCCGAACGTGCATGGGTGGAGGGCCATTTCCCCGACCTGGACGTCCAGGCCAGCGTGGAGCCCGGGGACCCGATCACCGTGCTGCGGGAGAAGAGCCGTTCGGCGCAGCTGACGGTGGCCGGCACCCGCGGCCGCGGCGAGTTCGGCAGCCTGGTACTGGGTTCGGTCTCCCGCGGGCTGCTGGTCAAGGCGGCCGGCCCGGTCATGGTCGTCCCCCAGCTGGGCGACGACCGGCTCTGAGCACATCAGTCTTCGCAGAGCCGCTCACAGGGGTCCGAGCCGTTCGGCCTCGCGGCCCCGCAACCCCGCCCGTGTTTCACTCGGCAGGCGTCGGGACGCTCCTATGAAACACGGCCGGGGTTAATTGCTCACACTCCACTGATGGGACCACACCTACGGCACGCCCAGCAGGCGCAGCCCGGCTGCCGCGAGCGCACCGACCAGGACGACGACGATGAACGGAGCCCGCAGCACCAGGGCGATCGCCGCCGCACCCAGTGCTCCCAGCCGCGCGTCCACGGTGACGCCCTCATCGGCGGAGAAGGTGTTCATCGCTACCAGCGCGGCCAGCAGCGCCACGGTGAGCACCCCGGAGATCTGGGTGACCAGTCGGTGCTGCAGCCAGGCGGCGGGCACCAGGTAGCCGATGATCTTGGTGAGGTAGGCCGCCGCGCAGGCCAACAGCACCCACATCCACAAGTTGGCCGGGTCGAAGCTCACAGCGCAGACTCCCTGCGTGCAGAGATGGTGCCCCACACCACGGCGACACCGGCAGCGATGAGAATCGGCACACCGGAGGGCACCAGCGGCAGGGTCAGTGTGGTCACCAAAGCTGCCACTACCGCCAGGGCCCACGGTTCCCGGGACTTCAGCCGTGGCCAGAGCAGCCCCAGGAAGGCGGCGACGACGGCGCCGTCCAGCCCATAGACCTCCGGTTCGGCGATGTAATCACCCAGCAGTGCACCAATTACCGTGGCAAGATTCCACCCGGTCCAGCAGGCGACGCCGGTGACCCAGAACCCGCGGCGCTGCTCAGCGAAGGTCTCCTGAGCGGTGGCGGTGGCCATCGTCTCGTCAATGGTCAACTGCGCTGCGGTGTACTTTTTGAACCCCACCGGGTTCAGCAGTGCTTTGAGCTGGACGGCGTAGATGGTGTTGCGGACACTGAGCAGAGTGGCACCGCTGAAGGCCGCAGCACCGGCTCCGCCGGAGGAGAGCACCCCGATGAAGGCGAACTGGGATCCGCCGGTAAACATCAGTGCACTCAGCGCGACCGTCTGCCAGAAGCTCAGCCCGGCGGCTACTGCCAGGGCTCCGAACGAGATCCCGTAGAGGGATATGGCCACCGCGATGGCCAGTCCGCTCCGGGTGGCTGGGGTCAGCCGAAACAGTGCACCGTCGTCGTGGTGGTCGCTGTGCTGCTGCGCCTCAGTCATCTAGCCCCAGGGCGAACCCGGCTTCGAGGTCAGCACTGGAGTATTCGCGGAAGGCCACCATCGTCTCGGTGTCGTGGATGGTGGCCACTTTCGCGATCTTCTTGGGGATCGTGTCGGCGAGGTCCTCGAAGGGTGCCTTGACCACGGCGATGAGATCCCATTTTCCGGTGACCGAGTAGACGGCCTCGACCTCCTCGACCGAGACGATGTCCTGGGCCGCTTCGGGGATCCCATGGGGGTCTGTTTTGATCAGTACGAACACGGTGGCCATAGCTTCATTATGGCACTAACCGGCAACTGGTACAGATCAGGGCACCCACATCAGAGCACCGGATCAGGGAACTCGGTGCAGCCAGGCGGGGTCTTCGAATTTGCTGGCCGCCAGCTGCTCCGCCTCTGCCCTGGTGGTCTCATCCAGCTGAACCCGGTCGAGGCCGTAGCGGGATTCGAACGAGTCCAACATTGAATCCACCACCTCGTCGCGGCTCAGCCCGGTTTGGGATCGGATGGGGTCCACCCGCTTAGCGGCGCTGACGTGCCCCTTGTCGGAGAGCTTCTCGCGGCCGATGCGCAGAATGTCGAGCATCTTGGCGGCGTCCATGTCGTAGGACATGGTCACGTGGTGCAGCACGGTGCCGTTGGCCAGGCGTTTTTGAGCAGCCCCGCCGATCTTGCCGCCTGGGGAGACCAGGTCGTTGATCGGCTCGTAGCTGGCGCCCACCCCGAGGTCGTGGAGGGCCTGGATCACCCAGCGGTCCAAGAATTCGTAGGAGTCCACATAGCTCATGCCCTCCACCAGGGTGGCGGGGACGTAGAGCGAGTAGGTGATGTTGTTTCCAGGTTCCACGAACATGGCCCCGCCTCCGGAGATCCGGCGCACCACAGTGGTGTCGTGACGGGCGGCGGCATCGAGGTCGACCTCATTGGCCACCGACTGGAAGGACCCGATGATCACCGCGTTGGAGGCCCACTCCCATACCCGCAGGGTCGGCGGACGGCGGCCGTCGCCGACTTGGCGGGCGATCACCTCGTCCAGGGCCATCTGCATGGCCGGTTTCTGCCTCCCGGTGTCGATCAGTTCGAAGGAGTGGTCCGACCAGCTGGTGCTGCGCCCCAGGGCACGCAGGACGGCCAGCACGACTGAGCGCGGATCGAAGCCGACCATCACCGCGTCGTCCACAGCCTTCTCGACCGCGTCCTCATAGGTGCTGATGGGCGCGTCCGCCGGCAGCTGCTCCAACGCGTCCGTCATGCGGCCCAGCGCCTCGTCGGGCTCCAGGAAGAAGTCACCGGAGAGCCTGATGTTGGCCAGCCGGCTCTCCACCACATCCAGGTCGACGACGACGAGCTTGCCGCCTGGGACTTTGTACTCTCCATGCATACTGGGCTGTTTGCTGGGCTGTTCCATACCGGCGGCAACACCAGAAGCTGCCGCTTACTTCCCACACCCCGCGCCCCACTCAGGCTGACCGCGCCACAACTGTCAGCAACCACGTCACATACCCTCCGGGTCCACGTTTCGGCGCGGCCATCCGCTCGGTGGGGCCGCCTACGGCAGCCAGGGGTCGATCATGGTCATCCCGGCCACCGATGCTTGGTCGAAGTCGGGCAGGCTGCGCGCCGCCTCGGTGAGGCCGATGGTGCGTTTGATCAGCCGCTGCGGAGCCAGCGCGCCCTGCTCAATGAGACTCAACATTGCCGGGTAATCGACGGCGGCCATACCGTGGCTGCCCAGCAGGTCCAGCTCCCACGCGATGACTCGCGCCATGGGGACTCGCGGGAGGTCGGCCGTCGCCGGCAGCAGCCCGATCTGAACGTGTCGGCCGCGGCGGCGCAGGCTGAGCACGGCATCTGCGCAGGTGGCCTGGCTGCCCACGGCATCGACTGCCACGTGGCTGCCACCATCGGTGAGGTCGGCGACGGCGGCGGGAATCTCGCGCCCATCGGCCAGCAGCGTGTGTTCGGCGCCCAGCGCCTCTGCCATCACCAAAGCGTCGGGGCTGCGGTCCACCGCAATCACCCGGGCGCCCAGTGCGTGGGCGATCATCACGGCGCTCAGCCCCACGCCTCCGGCACCGATGACCGCGACCCACTCCCCCGGTCGGGTCTGCGCCCGGCTCACCAGTGCCCGGTAGGCGGTGGCGAACCGGCACCCGAGGCTGGCCGCGGTGCTGTGCTCAATGTGGTCCGGCACGCCCACCAGGTTGGTGTCGGCGGCGTGCAGGGCCACGTATTCGGCGAAGGAACCCCAGTGGGTGAAGCCGGGCTGCTGCTGGTGCGGGCAGACCTGCGCCTCACCCTGCAGACACCACCGGCAGGTGCCGCAGCCGCAGATGAAGGGGGTAGTGACTCGGTCGCCGATCCTCCACCGCGTCACAGCGGAATCGACAGCGACGACGACGCCGGCCATTTCGTGGCCAGGCACGTGGGGGAAGGTGATCTCCTCGTGGCCGGCCCAACCGTGCCAGTCGCTGCGGCACAGACCCGTGGCCCTGACGTCAACGACGACGCCGCCGATCGGCGGGGAAGGATCGGCCACCTCTCGGACTTCGGGTGTGCCGCGGACGGCGTCAAGAACTGCTGCGCGCATAGCTCACATTGTGCCCGATCCGGCCTGGTTCGTGGAGCTATGCGGAATCGAACCGCAGACCTTCTCGATGCGAACGAGACGCTCTACCAACTGAGCTATAGCCCCCAATGCTGCGCACCCAGGATAGTGCCACCGTCGGACACAGCGAAATTGCTCCCCGCCCAACTGGGTCGGCACTGCTGGATGCAGCACAGCAGGATCCGCCTGCGCTACGGTACTGCTGTGAGGATTGGCGTATTCGACTCTGGGATCGGCGGGGAAGCTGTCGCAGCGCGGCTTCGCGAGCTGATCCCGAACGCCGTCGTGATCACCGCCAACGACCGCAGTCACGTGCCCTACGGCAGCCGAAGCGAAGCCGAGGTGCACCGCCTGACCAGTCTGGCGATCCGACCGCTGCTTGCGGCGTCCTGCGATGTGATCGTTCTGGCCTGCAACACCGCCACCGCCGCAGCCGTCGAACAGCTTCGCCGAGACCACCCGTCCACACCGTTCGTCGGCCTGGAGCCCATGGTCAAGCCCGCCAGCGCCCTGACCCGCACCGGAGGCGTAGTGGTATGCGCCACACCGGCCACCCTCGCCAGTCCGCGCTACCAGCGCCTGAAGAGCCGGTGGGCCAGTACCGTCAACGTCATCGAGCCTGACTGCTCCGACTGGGCTGCGGCCGTCGAGCGCGACGAAGCAGACTCTGTTGACCTGGAGCCGCTGCAGCAGCACATCCATCGCGAGTCCGCCGACGTCGTCGTCCTGGCCTGCACGCATTACCACTGGCTCAAAGCGCGCATCCAGCAGGTGGCCGGCCCCACCGTGACCGTCCTGGAGCCCTCCGACGCGGTGGCCGCCCAAGTTCGCCGCATCACAGAGGCCGCCGAGCCTGACCCGCATGAGCGGGTGCGTGAGATCATCGCCAGCGTGCCTGCCGGCCGGGTCGCCACCTACGGCGACGTCGCAGCGATTGCGGGGCTGGGCTCACCGAGGCAGGTGGGTTGGATTCTGCGCGAGGACGGCTCCGATCTGCCGTGGCATCGGATTCTGCGTGCCGACGGCACCCCCGCCCCGCAGCTGCGGGCCGAGCAGCTTCACCTGCTGCGCACCGAAGGCGTGCTGACCCAGGGGCAGAAGATCAGCCTGCGGCGCTACCGGTGGGATCCCGACGACGACGCCGACCACACCCCCGGACGAGGATGACCGCGCCACAGCTGTCAGGAGGCCCCATCACCTAGCGGTCTCTTGGACGTTTCGGCGCGGTCCAACACGGATGGGTTCCGGTGCGGGCCGGGTAATCACCCCAGCAGCCGCACGGCCCGCGGCACCAGCTCCACGCTCACCCAGACCCCCTCGGCGCCGGTGGTCTCCCCGGAGAGGACCTCGTCACCGTCGGCGAATACCGGCGCCCCGAGAGGAACCCGGATCCGGCATCTTCGCGCCCGCAGCGTCGTCAGCGGCCTCAGCCACCGGTGCATGCCCAGCACCAGCATCGGGAACAGGACCATCAGCCCGGCGCGGCTCAGCGGCGCCACATGCGAAACGTCGGCGACGCCGTCATCAATCCGCGCACCCGGCGCCAGCGGGATGCCGCCGCCGATGGTCGCCCCGTTCTGGATGCAGATCAGGGCTGAGTCAATGTGCGCCGCTGCGGCGTCGTCGAACTGAGCGTCGAACCTCATCGGTGCGAACCGCGGCACCTCTTGGGCCAGCGCCACCAGATAGCGCAGCCGGCGGGGCACCTTGGGCTGGGCGTTGGCGCGCTGATTCACCCGGGCGTCGAACCCGATGTTGACCGAGTTGGCCGCCCACCGCCAGCGAGCACCGCCGTGCCCAGCATCGCCGTCGCCGCCTTCGTCACCGCATCCGCACCCGTCCTCGTGCGCTTCGACATGCACCCGCAGGGCGTCGACCGCGCGCACCGGCAGCTGCGGCTGACTCAGCGCGTCCAGGACCCGCTGCAGCGCCGGCTCGCGGCGTCGCGGAACACCGGCGGCACGCGCGAAGTCGTTGCCGCTGCCGGTCGGAATGATCCCCAGCGGTGTGCCGCGGCCGGCCACCAGACTGATCCCGGAGCTGACCATCCCGTCCCCGCCGCAGACCACGACGACGTCGACTCCTTCCTCCACCGCAGCATGGGCCTGGTCGAGCTGAGCCGCCTGATCGCCGGAGTCGGGAACGATGAGATCCAGGTGCACACCCTGGTGCTGGTCCTGGTGCTCCTCGATGCGTCGCTGCGCATGGCGCAGGGCCCGGGCCTGGCGCGCGGCCGGATTCAGCAGCAGCAGGACCCTGCGGCTGCGCCCGCCAGCAGAGCTACCGGCTGATCTGGCCATGTTGGCGGATCCAGGCGTGCATCGCGATGCCGGACGCCACCCCGGCGTTGATGGAGCGGGTGGATCCGAACTGGGCGATCGAGAGGGTGTCGGCTGAGGCGCGGCGCACTGCCTCGCTCAGCCCCGGACCCTCCTGGCCGAAGACCAGCACGCAGTTCCGCGGCAGATCGTAGGTCTCCAGGGGGACCGAGTCGGGGAACAGGTCGATCCCGATGACGCTCAGCCCGGCGTCGTCGGCCCACTGCACGAAATCCTCAACTGTGGAGTGGTGGCGCACGTGCTGATACTTGTCGGTGACCATCGCCCCGCGCCGGTTCCAGCGCCGCTTGCCGATGATGTGCACCTCTTTGGCCAGGAAGGCGTTGGCGCTGCGCACCACGGTGCCGATGTTGAAGTCGTGCTGCCAATTCTCGATCGCCACGTGGAACTCGTGCCGCTTCGCGTCCAGGTCCTCCACGATTGCCGAGTGCTTCCAGTACCGATACTCGTCCATCACATTGCGTCGGTCTCCGGCGGCCAGCAGCTCCGGGTCCCAGTGGGTGCCCTGCGGCGGGGACCCCTGCCACGGCCCGACGCCGACCTCACGCTCCGGCTGCTCATCCGTCTGCTGATTCACCCGTTCAGGCTACCCGCCCGACCCAGTCGCCCGTCCCGAAGCTGTTGACCCAGCACGAAGAAATTTCTTCATGATCGGTCAACAGCCTCATGATCTGTGAGCAGGCGAGCTGCAGACTGCCGGCAGATCGAGCCGACGACGGCGCTGGTCCCGGCACCGGCCACGCCGCAGAGCCCGCCAACTTTTGGCAGGCCCCGGCTCAGCCGCCGCAACCCGACCACACTGTCGCCGATGATAGGTAAGCTTGGGGGCTATGGACACCACCCAGAATCCTCTGGAAGCTCTGAGTCTCGAGCAGCTGCGCCGGCGCACCTCGGCCAAGTGGCAGGCCTTCGGGGCCGATGCGCTGCCGCTGTGGGTCGCGGAGATGGACGTGCCCCTGGCTGAGCCGGTCGCTGAGACGCTGCGCGGAATCATTGAGCGCGGCGACACCGGCTACCCGCAGACCCAGCCCTACATCGAGGCGTTCGCAGCCTTCGCGGCGCGCCGCTGGGGCTGGCAGCCTCGGCCTGAGCAGATCCGTGCGGTTCCGGATGTGATGCGCGGGATGGTGGAAGCGATCAAGATCGTCGGCGAGCTGGCCGACACCGTCATCGTCAGCTCCCCGGTCTACCCGCCGTTCTACATGTACCCGGTCAGCGCGGATCGGCGCGTGGTGGAAGCACCGCTGGGCGCTGACGGCCGGCTGGACTTCGACACCCTGGAAGATGCGTTCAACCTGCGCACCATCGGCGGCTCGGCCACCTATCTGCTGGCCAATCCGCACAACCCCACCGGCGCCGCCCACACCCGCCGGGAGCTGGAGAAGCTTACCGCCCTGGCTGAGCGCTACGGCGTCCGGGTGGTCTCTGATGAGATCCACGCCCCGCTCACCCACTCCGACCACGACTTCACCTCATACGTGTCGGTGGATCCGCGCGGCTACGCGGTGACGTCGGCGTCCAAGGCCTTCAACCTCGCCGGGATGAAGGCCGGGCTGCTGATCGCCGGTGAGGACGCGGTCTCCGAGTTGGACCAGCTTCCACCTGAAGTTGCCCACGGTCCCAGCCATGTGGGGGTGCTCGCCCACACTGCCGCCCTCAATGAGGGCGACGCTTGGCTCAATGCCCTGCTGGCGGGCCTGGAGAGCAACCGGCAGCTGTTGAGCTCACTGCTGAAGAAGCACCTGCCGGAGGTCAGGTGGCACATGCCAGACGCCACCTATTTGGCATGGCTTGACTTCAGCGCCTACGGATTCGACGACGACGAACCCACCCCCGGGGTGGAGACACCCATCCACGGTCCGGCCGCACGGCTGCTGAAGGACGCCGACGTCGCCCTGACCCCCGGCCACCCCTTCGGTCAGGGCGGCCAGGGCCGCGCGCGGCTGAACTTCGCGACCTCGCAGGCCATCATCACCGAGGCCGTGGAGCGGATGGGCGCCGCCCTGGAAGGCTGACCCCGGTCAATTCAGTACCCGGTCAGTCCAGCCCCAGGTCGGTCTTGGAGTAGGCGTAGAGGCAGGGCACACCGGCCTCGGACTCGATGTGCTCCTTAGCGCCGGTATCGCGGTCGACGATGATCGCCACCGCCTGCACCTGCCCGCCGGCGGCCCGCACACCCTCCACCGCAGTCAGCGCAGAGCCGCCGGTGGTGGAGGTGTCCTCCAGGACGACCACCCTGCGCCCGGCGACGCTGGGACCCTCGACCTGCCGGGCCATACCGTAGGACTTCTGCGCTTTGCGCACCACAAAGGAGTCAATGGTGCGGCCCTGCGCGGCTGCGGCGTGCAGGATCGCTGTGCCCACCGGGTCCGCGCCCATGGTCAGCCCTCCGGCGGCGGTGAAGTCGACGCCGGCGGCATCGAGCATGCTCAGCATCACCCGGCCCACCAGCGGTGCGGCCTCGTGGTGGAGGGTGACCCTGCGCAGGTCCACGTAGTAGTCAGCCTCTTTGCCGGAGGACAGGGTCACGCGGCCACGGACCACAGCAAGCTCGTCGATGAGGTCGCGAAGCCGGGCGGCGTCGTCGGCGGCATCGTTGTTTTCAGGGCCCAGCAGGGCGGACGCGTAGGAAGCAGCAGGAGTCATAGCTGACAGTCTATGCGTCTGACTCTGCATCCCTGGTTGAACTAGACCGAGTAGTAGAGCTCAAATTCGTAGGGGTTCGGGCGCAGGCTCAGCGGCAGGATCTCCTCTTCGCGCTTATAGTCGATCCAGGCTCGGATGAGCTCCTCGGTGAAGACCCCGCCTTCGAGCAGGAACTCTTGGTCCTTCTCCAGAGCAGCCAAGGCCTCCTCCAATGAACCGGGTGCCTGCGGGATGTCCTTCAGCTCTTCCGGAGGCAGCTCGTAGAGGTCCTTGTCGACCGGCTCGTGGGGCTCAATACGGTTCTTGATGCCGTCCAGTCCGGCCATCAACTGTGCGGCAAAGGCCAGATACGGATTGCCCGATGCGTCGGGTGCGCGGAACTCCAGGCG
>JBQCZP010000029.1:11577-31210 GCA_052089225.1 Nesterenkonia sp. | reverse complement strand
GCTGAATTCCCGGTAGATAACAGATAGATTACAATCGTTAGGTCCCACTACGTCTGGGGCGGGCCAGGGGCCTGGTCAGAACTGCCGTCGATACCCCAGCGAGGAAATGCGTGAGCGATGAACAGCCACCCGAGGTGGGTTCTCGGCGTCGCAGACGAGAGATTCGCGAAGCCAGAGAGCGCGCCCGTGCGGCCCAGCGCGAACGCGAATCCGCAGTCCGTCGGCTGAGCACCAGCTCCACGGCTGGCCCAGGTGCTGCTGACTCAGGTGCTGCTGACTCAGAGGCGCCTGAGCCCCGGCCCGCGCTGTTCGACCAGGAGACCCAGACGCCGAAGGACGAGCGCAGTCATCGACCGCACTCTGCGCAGTCGGCGCGGCCGCAGCCCACCGGGGCAGACTCCGCGGAGAAGACGCGTTCCGCAGCGGGGGCCGAGGGGTACCTCACTCGCCGCGAAATCCGTCGGCTGAGAACCCAGCAGACCCCTGTCCAGCAGCCGCCGGCAGATCCGAAGCCGGCCGACACCGCTGAACCGGGCGGGGGCACTGAATCGGCGACCCCCGCCCAGCAGTCGGGGCCCGCATCCGAGGCAGCCTCTGCGGCTGAGCCGGTGGCGCAGCCGGAGGTCGCGCCCGTCTCGCATTCACCCTCCACACCGTTCGAACAGGTGGTGGCGCCGCACTCGGCGCCGTCACCGGAGGTCCAGGAAGAGGGCATCGCACCAGATGAGGCCGACGCCCTTGACGCTGAGTGGGTTGCGGCGGCCGAAGGATATATCGCCGAGGACGAAGACGGCGCGCCGGTGCTGGTGGAGGCGTCGGACTACGGCCGCGGCTACCAGACCGTGGCGCCGGCAGAGGGGCACATGAACCTCAGCATGCTCAAACGTCGGCAGGCCAAGCGTCGTCGTCGTAATATTACTCTGACCATCGCCCTGGCCGGCTTCGCGGTGCTGGTCATCAGTTTCGTGCTGATCCTGCGCTCGTTCCTGGGCGGCGGGGCGGTCGATGACTATGAGACGCAGGCGGGCGAGACCATCGAGTTCCAGGTGGTCGAGGGCGACGGCTTCGAGTCGGTGGCCAATCGGCTGGTGGAGGAGGAGATCATCGCCAGCGGTGACGCGTTCTGGGACTCCCTGGGAGAGCTGGAGAACGAGCCGACCCCGCAGGCCGGAACCTACGAGGTCCGCGAACAGATGCCGGCCGAGGACGCCGTCGCCGCCCTGTTCGAGGACAGTCCCGCCGGTCGCTACTATGCGCTGAACCCCGGGGTCACGGTCGATGAGGCGTTGGCAGCCATCGCCGACGGGACCCATGTGACCCTGCAGGAGCTGGAGGAGCTCAACGCGAACCCGCAGCAGTTCGGCCTGCCTGAGGAGGCCGAGTCCCTGGAAGGATATTTGGCCCCCGGCGAGTATCGGCCCGGGCTGGAGGCCACGGCTGAGGAGATCATCGAGGCGGCAGTCGCACCGACCTTCGAACAGCTCGAAGAGCTCAACGTCACCGATGAGCAGCAGCAGTGGCGCACGGTGATCATCGGTTCGCTCATCACCGCGGAGGCCAACCATGAGCAGCCTGATGACTATGCGGTGATCGCTGGCGCCATCGAGAATCGTCTGCAGCCGGACAACACCGAGACCGACGGGCTGCTGCAGATCGATGCGGCCGTCAACTACGGACTGGAGGGTGAGACGGGCCTGCACTTCAGCGATGAGGACCGGCAGGACGATTCCAACCCCTACAACACCTACCAGAACGAAGGCCTGCCCCCGGGTCCGATCGCCGCGCCGACGACCGAGACGCTGGAGGCCGCCGCCAATCCCGCCGACACCGACAACTACTACTGGGTCACCGTCAACATCGCCACCGGTGAGACCGAGTTCAACGAAACCTACGCTGAGCACCAGGAGGACGTCGACGAGTTCCTGCGCTGGTGCCGGGAAGAGGACGAGGACGATCTCTGCGGGCCGGCGGAGGTTGAGGCCGCAGAAGACGTGGTTCAGGAGTGAGCACCGCCGCAATGCGTGCGGCGGTGCTGGGCTCGCCGATCAGCCATTCGAAGTCGCCTCAGCTGCACGCTGCGGCCTACCACTACCTCGGGGCGGACCTCATCTACAGCCGCATCGAGCTGAGCGTGGAACAGGCCGGTGAGTTTCTGCGCGAGAATGCGGAAGCCTTCACCGGCTTTTCGGTGACCATGCCGCTGAAGGCGGTCATGGTGGAGAAGATGAGCACCGTCTCTGAGCGGGTCCGGACCCTTGGGGTGCTCAACACGATCACCGTGGAGCGCACCGACGACGGGCCACCGACTCTGCGCGGGGAGAACACCGACGTCGACGGGATCACCGCCGCCCTGCGGGAGAGCGGCCTGCGGACTGCCGGCGGCACCAGCATCGCGGTGATCGGTGCCGGCGCCACTGCGTCGGCAGCCCTGGCGGCCGCGGCGGAAATGGGCTTCAGCACCGCCCGGATCTATGCGCGTTCGGCGCAGCGTGCCGCCGCGGCCGCGCCGTTGGCCCACCAGCTGGGACTGCGCAGCGAGGTCCGGGCGCTGGATCAGCTGCCCGGCGACCTGACCGACCCGCAGGTGCGGGCCGTCGTCTCCACCCTGCCCCCGCGGGCCGCCGACTCCTTAGCCGCTGAGCTGCGACCATTCGGCCGGGCCCTGCCGCTGCTGGACGTGGCCTACGACCCGTGGCCCTCGGCGCTGGCGACCGGCTGGAAGGCCGCCGGGGGCGTCGTCGTCTCCGGAATGCAGATGCTGCTGCACCAAGCGGTGAAGCAGGTGGAGCTCTTCACCTCGTGCACCTCGCGGCCAGCGGCGAGCCTCAGCGCCGCAGAACACGCTGAGCTGGTGCAGCGGATGCGCGCCGCCGTCGAACTCTGACCTCCCTGAAGACGTGAACCGTCTCACGGCGTGAACCGGCTTAAGCACGCGCCGTGGGGACCGATAGGGTGGACCTCATGTTGCGTTGGCTGACCTCCGGAGAATCACACGGCAAATCCCTGATGGGCATCATCGAGGGGCTTCCTGCCGGGGTGGAGCTGACCACCGATCATGTGCAGCGCGCCTTGGCGCGGCGCCGCCTGGGGTACGGACGCGGCGCCCGCATGAAGTTCGAACAGGACCAGGTCCAGCTGCTGGCCGGAGTCCGCCACGGCTCCACGATGGGCGGGCCGGTCACAATCGAGATCGCCAACACCGAGTGGCCGAAGTGGGAGAAGGTGATGTCCGCCGATCCGGTGGACCCCGCAGACGTCGAGGGGCTGGGCCGCAACGCCCCGCTGACCCGGCCGCGACCCGGCCATGCCGACTTCACCGGGATGCAGAAGTACGACTTCGCCGAGGCCCGGCCGGTGCTGGAGCGCGCCTCCGCCCGCGAGACTGCCACGCGTGTGGCCCTGGGCACCGCGGCCGGGCAGTTCCTCAGCGCCTTGGGCATCACCACCGTCTCCCACACCACGGCCGTGGGCACCGTCAGCGTGCCTGAGGGTGCTGCGCTGCCCGCCTCATCCGATGTGGAGGGCCTCGACGCCGATCCGCTGCGCTGCTTCCACCAGCAGACCTCGGAGGCGATGGTGGCCGAGGTTGATGCGGCGCATAGGGCTGGCGAGACTCTGGGGGGAGTGGTCGAGGTCGTCGTCGACGGTGTGCCGCCGGGCCTGGGCAGCTATGTGCACTGGGACCGCAAGCTGGATTCCCGGCTGGCCGGCGCGCTGATGAGCATCCAGGCCATCAAAGGGGTGGAGATCGGCGACGGGTTCCGCACCGCCGCCCGGCGCGGATCCGAAGCTCACGACGAGATCGAACTCGACGAGCAGGGCCGTCCCGTGCGATCCACCAACCGCGCCGGCGGGATCGAGGGCGGCATGAGCATCGGCGGTACGCTGCGAGTGCGGGCCGGCATGAAGCCGATCGCCACTGTCCCGCGCTCACTTCGCACCGTTGACACCGCCACCGGTGAACCGGCCACCGCCCACCATCAGCGCTCTGACGTCTGCGCCGTTCCGGCGGCGGGGGTGGTCGCCGAAGCCATGGTCAGCCTGGTGATCGCCCAAGCAGTGCTGGAGAAGTTCGGCGGCGACAGTCTCACAGAGGTCCGACGCAACCTGGCCAACTACCTGAAGAACCTCCCCGCCCTGGGCGAGGACCCGCAGGCCGCGGGCCACGACGGCGACCCCGTCCAGCCCCCGGCCCATATGCAGTGATCAGCCATGCCCAGCAATATTGTGATCGTCGGTCCCATGGCCTCCGGAAAGTCCACCGTGGGTGCGGGGCTCGCCCGCAGACTGAGCCGACCGCACCTGGACACCGATCACTTCTTCGTCGCCCGGCACGGACCCATCCCTGACTTCTTCCGCACCCGCGGGGAACCGGCCTTTCGTGCGGCAGAGGAGAAGATCGTCGCCGAACTGCTGGACTCCCCGCGCCCCTCAGTGGTCAGCCTGGGCGGCGGCGCGGTGCTTTCGGCAGCTACCCGAGAGCTGCTCGCCGAGACCTTCGTGGTCTTCCTGGACGTCACCGAAGCCCAGGCTCAGCTGCGCATCGGCGATGCGGTCACCCGGCCGGTGCTGAGCACCGACGAGAACATGACGCCCATTCAGCGCTGGAAACAGATCTATGCCGAGCGGGAGCCGCTCTACCGCCAATGCGTAGACTTGGTGGTCAGTTCCGCAGAGGATACGGTCGATTCCCGAGTCGATACCATCGTGCAGAGTATGGCATCTCGCTGATCCAGCCCCCGCGCAGAAGACCACACCATTTAAGGACCGAACCCACACTATGAGCCCGCAGCCCGAGACCCCGCAGAACCAGCCGACGCCGCAGGAGGGCCCTCCGAGCTCGGAGCCGACTGTCATCACCGTCGGTGAGGGCAGCGCGGTCGGCGGCGACGCCCTGGGCTACGACGTCATCATCGGTCATGGCCTGCTCGCTGAGCTTCCCAAGGCCATCGGCCCAGCCGCCGAACGGGTCCTGGTCATCCACCCCCGGGCTCTGCGCGCAACCGGCGATGTGGTCCGTGATGACCTGGAGAAGGCCGGCTATCAGGCCGTCACCGCCGAGATCCCTGACGGCGAAGAGGGCAAGCACATTCAGGTCTCAGCCTTCTGCTGGCAGGTGCTGGGGCAGAACGACTTCACCCGATCCGACGCCGTCGTCGCCGTCGGAGGCGGTGCCGTCACAGATGCGGCAGGCTTCGTGGCCGCCACGTGGCTGCGCGGGGTGCGGGTGGTCCACATGCCGACCACACTTTTGGGCATGGTCGACGCCGCAGTCGGCGGCAAGACCGGCATCAACACTGCCGAGGGCAAGAACCTGGTGGGATCCTTCCACCAGCCGGCCGGAGTCTTGGTGGACCTCGACACGCTGCTGACGCTGCCGCGCAATGAGCTGGTCGCTGGTCTCGCCGAAGTCGTCAAGTGTGGGTTCATCGCCGACGAAGAGATCCTGCGAATCATCGAGGCGGCCCCGGACCAGGCGCAGAATCCGCACTCCGCGCAGCTGCGGGAGCTGATCGAACGCGCTGTGCGGGTCAAGGCGGACATCGTCAGTGAGGACGCCCACGAAGCCGGCCGCCGCGAGCACCTGAACTATGGGCACACCCTGGGCCACGCCATCGAACTGGCCGAACGCTACCAGTGGCGCCACGGTGCGGCGATCTCAGTGGGAATGATCTTCGCCGCTGAATTGGCTCGCAGCCTGGGCCGCTTGGACGACGCCGCGGCAGATCGCCATCACACAGTCCTTACCAGCCTCGGGCTTCCGGTCACCTACCGTGACGACCGGTGGAACCAGCTGCTGGAGGGGATCCGCAGAGACAAGAAGAACCGCGGAGACACCCTGCGCTTCGTCCTGCTGAACCGAATCGGTCAGCCGACCACTGTGGAGATCCCCGACCCCTCCATTCTCTTCGCCACCTACCAGGAGATCGGCGAGTCCGCCTCACCGACCATCTCCCTGTAGCCCACTGCTGACCCTGTCGAGCATGAGGCTGTTGACCAATCCTGAAGAAGTTTCCTCGGGTTCAGTCAACAGCATCATGTTGGAAGCAGGGGAGGAGCTGAAGAGGCCCGTGGGACGCCAGTCCGGGTCAACAGCTGCACCAGGCGCGTGCAGCCCGGCTCCATCAGGTCCTCCCAGTAGAAGCGGATGACCAGCAGCCCAGTGCTTCGGATGGCGTCCTCGCGAATCTTCTCCTGCTTCATCGACCGGGTGAACTGTGTGTCGTACTTCTTCCAACCGTCGAACTCACCCACCACCCCGGCCGCCTCCCACAGAAAGTCGACCCGGTAGGTCGCTGAGTCTATGTTCATGCTGACCTGGAGCTGGGGCTGTTCGAACCCGAGCTGGTGGAAGCGAGCCCGGGCCAGGGACTCACCAGGAGACTCCGACAGAGGTGAGGCGAAGTCCAGCAGCGTTCTGAGATAGCTGTTCATGCGTCGGGAATCGATCATCTTCCAAGCAAGCTGCTGAAGGTGCTCGGCCTCAGCTCTGTGTTGGCCAGCGGCCCGACGCAGCGAAGCATCCAAAGTGACGACCGCGGAGTCGAAATCCATTCTGGGCACAGTGTCCACCACGGCGACATCCGCAGGCTCTGTGCGGACCGGGAGCCGGCTGAGCTGCTCGGCCGGTGTGGACGCGGAAGGAAGCAGCAGTTCCTTCGAACACGATGTTGCTTCCTGGCTCCGGGCCGGAGTGTGGCGTGCCGTAGAGAACCCCCGAAACCAGGTGGCCGAGAAGTCCATTCCGGCTGCTGCGCCGCTGGCCTGAGCCTGGCGCCAGTATTCATCAGTTGAGAGTCGTCCGGTCAGCGGCGGCTGCCGGCTGGTCCGGATAGTCGATGGGGAGCTTGCCCGCAGATGTACAGCAGCCGGGAGCTCCAGCAGCGGCAGTCCGTGAATCTGCAGCGCAGACTCGCGGCAGAACACCGGGCTGCCCAGCTGAAGACTGGCAGCGGCGAGCATCAGCTGATATCGCTGTGAGGGTCGACTTCGAAGCCAGATGTCTGTGGGAATGTAGACGCCTCGGCGCAGCCGCAGCAGCTGTCCGCGCTGCACCGCCTTGGAGTATGTGGAGGTCGAATGGGCACCGTCAGGTTGGAGATTGGCGACCAGCAGCGGGTCCGGCGAAGTATTCATACTTTGGAGCATTGCTCATCAGCCAGCTTCTCGGGGAGATTCTCCACAATTGTGGACCGCATCAGTCAGTGCTGGGACAGTTCTGGTAGGGTCCTCAGCTCGGTCTCGTAGTGACCATGGGGCTGTTGACCGAGCACGAAGAAATTTCTTGGGGTTTCGTCAACAACCTCGGGTCGAGGCGGATATGAGAGGGCCGGTGGGGGAGGCTGTAGAATGAAGGGCTGGTATCCGCTTCACCGTGACAACAGAAGGTATGACGAGTGGCTTCATCTAATGACATCAAGAACGGCGCTGTGCTCAAGCTGGAGGGCCAGCTGTGGAACACTCTGGAGTTCCAGCACGTCAAGCCCGGCAAGGGCGGTGCGTTCATCCGTACCAAGCTGAGGAACCTCTCCACCGGAAAAATGGTGGACAAGACCTTCAACGCCGGTGCCAAGGTGGAGTTCGCCACAGTGGACCGCTCGGACTACCAGTATCTGTACCAGGACGGTGAAGACTTCATCTTCATGGACCTGCGCGACTTCGATCAGATCATGGTCCCCGGCAATGTGGTGGGTGACGCCGCGAACTTCATGCTGGAGTCCCAAGAGGTCTCCATCGCCATGCATGAGGGCACTGCGCTCTACCTGGACATGCCGCCGTCGGTGGTCCTGGAGATCACCTACACCGAGCCCGGTCTGCAGGGCGACCGTTCCAACGCCGGCACCAAAGCTGCGACCCTGGAGACCGGCCACGAGATCCAGGTGCCGCTGTTCGTCGACCAGGGCACCAAGGTCAAGGTCGACACCCGGAGCTCCGACTATCTCGGCCGCGTCAGCAGCTGAGCCGGAATTCGATCAGCTGACTGTGGCAACACGAAGCAAAGCCCGACTGCGGGCCCTGGAGATCCTCTTCGAGGCGGAGCAGCGTGAGCTGACCCCCCACGAGGTGCTGGCCACCCGAGTGGACAAGGCCAATATGGTCGTCAACGACTATGTCCGCACCATCACCACCGGCGTCGCCGAGCACTGTGACGAGATCGACGAGCTGCTGGCCACCTACGCCCGCGGCTGGACCCTGGACCGGATGCCGCGGGTCGATCTGATGGCGCTGCGCATCGGCACCTGGGAACTGCTCCACAACGCCGAGATTCCCGATGCGGTGGCCGTCTCTGAAGCCGTCGCCCTGGCGCGGCAGCTTTCCACCGAGGAATCGCCGCGATTCGTCAACGGGGTCCTGGGCCGGATCCAAAAGCTCAAGCCGACGCTCGTGGACGACTGAACAATCCGGTAGCGTAGAGTTGCTCCCGTCCACCAACTGCATACCCCAAGCTCCTTTAAGCATCGTCCAGTGAGGCGAGGAAGGAGGCATTCCAGTGAGCGAGCCAAACTTCGCAGCCGAAATGTCCCACGTGATGAGTGCGGCAGACATCGACCGTGCCCTGACCCGGATCGCCCATGAGATCGTCGAGGCTCAGCGCGGCACCCACGGCCTGATCATCCTCGGCGTTCCTCGACGCGGAGTCCCGCTTGCTCACCGGCTCGGCGCCAAGCTCTCCCGCATCGAAGCCGACTTCAGCCCCGACGACGCCGTAGGGGCACTGGACATCACCATGTACCGCGATGACCTGGGCAGCGGCGGAGCCCGGACTCCTGAACCCACTGATCTGCCTCAGGCGGGAATCGACGGTGCCACAGTCGTGCTGGTCGACGACGTGCTCTTCTCCGGCCGCACCGTTCGGGCCGCGCTCGACGCGCTCTCCGACCTGGGCCGCCCGGCCGCGGTCCGACTGGCCGTGCTGGTCGACCGTGGCCACCGCCAGCTGCCCGTGCGCGCCGATCACGTCGGGAAGAACCTTCCCACCTCTCGCGAGGAGCGCGTCTTCGTTCGGCTCGCCGGAGTCGACGAGGTCGGTCCCGAGGACGAAGCGGTGGTGATCATGCGATGAGGCACCTGCTCTCCACCGCCGACCTCACCCGCACCCAGGCGCTGCGGATCCTCGACACTGCCGAGGAGATGACCGGCGTCTCCGCCCGCGAGGTGAAGAAGCTGCCCACCCTGCGCGGCCGCACCGTCGTCAACCTCTTCTTCGAGGACTCCACCCGCACCCGGGTCTCCTTCGAAGCCGCAGCCAAGCGGCTCTCCGCCGATGTGGTGAACTTCTCCGCAAAAGGCTCATCAGTCTCCAAGGGTGAATCCCTGAAGGACACCGTCCAGACCCTTGATGCGATGGGCGCGGACGCGATCGTGATCCGGCACGGCTCCTCAGGGGCTCCGGCGCAGCTGGCGGCCTCCGACTGGTCCGAGGCGGCGGTGGTCAACGCCGGCGACGGCACCCACGAGCACCCCACCCAGGCGCTGCTGGACGCCCTGACTCTGCGTCGGGACTGGCACGCCGCCCACCACGGTGACGCCTCCAGCCCGCGTGGCACCGACCTGACCGGCATGAAGGTCCTCATCGTCGGCGATATTCTCCATTCCCGGGTGGCGCGCTCCAACGTATGGCTGCTGACCACCCTGGGCGCCACGGTCTCCCTGGTGGCACCGGGGACACTGCTGCCGGTGGGCGTGGAGTCCTGGCCGGTCACCGTGCACTACAGCTTCGACCAGGCCCTGGCCGCCGGACCCGACGCGGTCATCATGCTGCGTGTCCAGGCCGAACGGATGGGCGGGTCCTTCTTCCCCAATGCCGCCGAGTACGCCCGCCGCTGGGGG
The DNA here is from genome assembly GCA_052089225.1 of Nesterenkonia sp. Classification (GTDB taxonomy): domain Bacteria; phylum Actinomycetota; class Actinomycetes; order Actinomycetales; family Micrococcaceae; genus Nesterenkonia. Next base: position 21,379 of record JBQCZP010000029.1, on the reverse strand, counting down.
CTCAGTGAAGAACGCCTCGCCGTGGTCAATCAGCTGCGACTGGGGGACACCGATGAGCCCGCCGTCATCCTCCACCCCGGACCGATGAACCGCGGTGTGGAGATTTCGGCCGCAGCCGCTGATTCCGCCCAGTCCCGCATCACCGAGCAGGTCACCAACGGAGTCTCCGTGCGTATGGCTGTGCTGCACCTGCTTCTGACCGGTTCCCGCGGGCGCCACGACGACGACAGGAGCAGCTCATGACCGGCGCGACTCTGATCACCTCAGCCCGGCCCTACGGGGAGGAACCCACAGACCTGCTGCTGCGTGACGGGCTGATCATCGCCGTCGGCAAGGGCCTGCGCACCGAAGCCGCAGATCAGATCGACGAGGAGACCACCATCATCGACGCCGAGGGCCTGATCGCCCTGCCCGGCATGGTGGACCTGCACGCCCATCTGCGTGAGCCCGGCCGCGAAGACGCTGAAACCGTGGAGACCGGCACCCGCGCAGCCGCCAGGGGAGGGTTCACCGCCGTGCACGCAATGGCCAACTCCTCCCCGGTGGCCGACACCGCCGGCGTGGTAGAGCAGGTCCACCGGCTCGGCCTGGAGTCCGGCTGGTCGGAGGTGTACCCGGTAGGCGCCGTCACCGTGGGCCTGGCCGGTGAGCAGCTGGCCGAACTGGGAGCCATGGCCGAATCCTCCGCTGCGGTGCGCATGTTCTCCGACGACGGACACTGTGTGGACAACGCCCTGCTGATGCGCCGGGCCATGGAGTACGTGAAGTCCATCGGTGGGTTCATCGCCCAGCACGCCCAGGAGCCCACACTGACCGCCGAAGCACAGATGAACGAGGGCGAGGTCTCGGCCAAACTGGGGCTTCCCGGCTGGCCGGCGGTGGCCGAGGAGGCGATCATCGCCCGCGACGTGCTGCTGGCCCAGCACACCGGAGCCCGGCTGCACATCTGCCACGTCTCCACTGCCGGCTCAGTGGAGATCATCCGCTGGGCCAAGGATCGCGGCGTCGCCGTCACCGCAGAGGTGACCCCCCACCACCTGATGCTCACCGACGAGCTGGCCGCATCCTACGATCCGGTCTACAAGGTCAACCCGCCGCTGCGCACCAGGCACGACGTCGAGGCGCTGCGCCAGGGCCTGGCTGAGGGCGTGATCGACGTGATCGGCACCGACCATGCCCCGCACCCGACCCAGGCCAAGGAGTGCGAATGGGCGCAGGCCGCCATGGGCATGACAGGCTTGGAGACCGCGCTGCCTGTGGTGGCCCACGCTATGATCTCCACGGGCCGGATGGACTGGCGGCGCTTCGCCGAGGTGACCTCGACCAAGCCGGCCGAAATCTACGGACACACCCACCAGGGGCGGCCCCTGCAGGCGCGGCAGCCGGCCAACCTGATCCTGGTCGACCCGCAGGCCGGCGGCACCATCACCCCTGAGAGCCACGCCTCCAAGGGACGCAACTCACCCTTCCGCGGCCTCGACCTGCCCGGCCGGGTCCAATACACGTTCCTCGGCGGGCACCAGACCGTGACCGCAGGCGAACTCGCCGTCTCCCGCACCGGAAGGACCGCATGATCCTCACAACAGCTGCGATCAGCGCTGCCGTGCCCATCAGCACAGCCGTTCCGATCAGCGCCTCCGCGCCGGACATGACCGCCACCTATCTGAACTGGCTCTGGCTCTCGCTGGCGATCATTGCGGTGCTCTGCGGACTCATCTGGCTGGGCTGGCGCAATCGCAAACGCCGTCAGCACAGCATCGAGGCCCCAGCAGAGGTGCCGGCCCAGCTCATCGACGCCGAACCGGAGATCACAGCTGAGGGCATGGTCATCGGCACGGTGAGGGGAGAGGACTACCTGGATCGGGTAGCTGTTCACGAACTGGGGCTGCGCACTGTGGGACGCGTCGAAGTTCACTGGGCCGAAGCCGCGGCGGACCAGCCGGCACCTCCCCACGGAATAGTGATCTTCCGCTCCGGGGCGCGCAACTGGTTCATCCCCGCCCAGCAGCTGCAGTACGTGGGTGCGGACCGCGGCGTCGTCGGCAAGTTCGTGGAGAAGGACGGTGCGATCATCATCGGCTGGACTCTGGGTGAGACGGAGGTCGCCACTGCGTTCCGGCCTCGCCACGCTGCTGAGGGCCGCGCCCTGCTGCAGGCGATGAGCAGACGCACTCCGCACACCCCAGACCCCGCCGCCCAGCCCCGCCTCGGCCCGGACCAGTGACCCAGGCGACCACTACGACCCGAGCCCACCCCAGAGACCCCACCTCTCAAAGGAGACGCATCCCACCCATGAGTACCCCGCACACCCCGGCGCTGCTGATCCTCGAAGACGGATCCTTCTATGAGGGCGCAGCCTACGGCGCCATCGGAGCCACCCTGGGTGAAGCAGTCTTCAACACCGGGATGACCGGCTACCAGGAGACACTCACCGACCCCTCCTACGTCCAGCAGATCGTGGTGCAGACCGCACCGCACATCGGCAACACCGGCGTCAATGATCAGGACCCGGAGTCCCGCCGCATCTGGGCGGCCGGATACGTGGTCCGCGACGCCGCGCGCCGAACCTCCAGCTGGCGGGCCATCGGCACCCTGGACGATGAGCTGGCCGCCCAAGGCGTGGTGGGGATCAAAGACGTCGATACCCGGGCCATCACCCGCAGGCTGCGGGATCAGGGTGCGATGCGGGCCGGGGTCTTCTCCGGAGACGCCGCGGGGCGACCGCACTCCGAGCTGCTGGCGGAAGTCAGCGCACAGCCGCAGATGCGCGGCGCCCGGCTGGCCGAGACGGTCACCACTGAGGAGGCCTACCTGGTGGAACCTTCCGAGCACGGATGGCAGGGCGAGCCGGTCGGCACCGTCGTCGCCGTGGACCTGGGCATGAAACACATGACGCCGGTGCGCATGGCCCAGCGCGGACTGCGGGTCCACGTGTTGCCGGCCGAGGCCAGCTTCTCCACCATCGAGAACCTGACCCCGGACGGGGTCTTCCTCTCCAACGGACCGGGCGACCCGGCGACGGCCGCGGAACAGATCAGCCTGCTGCGGGAGGTGCTGGACTCCGGCACACCGTTCTTCGGCATCTGCTTCGGCAACCAGATCCTCGGCCGGGCCCTGGGCTTCGACACCTATAAGCTGGACTTCGGCCACCGGGGCATCAACCAGCCGGTGATGGACCACGCGACCGGCAAAGTGGAGATCACCAGCCAGAACCACGGCTTCGCCGTCGACGCGCCGGCCGGCGAGATCCTCACCGCGCCCGAATCCCGCTACGGCCGGGTCCAAGTGAGCCACTCCAGCCTCAACGACGACGTGGTGGAGGGCCTGCGCTGCCTGGACATCGCCGCCTTCAGCGTCCAGTTCCACCCGGAGGCAGCGGCCGGCCCGCACGATTCCGCCTACCTGTTCGACCGATTCGTGGAACTCATCACGGCCCACCGCCGGGGGGCGACCGCCACCGGTGCCGACACGCTGGCCCCCACGGACCGACGGCCGAGCTCAGCTGAGACCCCGCCCGCTCCCCAAGCCACGACAGGCTCCGCACGCCCCGCCACAGGAGGACACCACCACAATGCCTAAGCGCACCGACCTCAACTCAGTGCTGGTGATCGGGTCCGGCCCGATCGTCATCGGCCAGGCCGCCGAGTTCGACTACTCCGGAACCCAGGCGCTGCGTGTGCTCAAGGAAGAGGGCATCCGGGTGATCCTGGTCAACTCCAATCCGGCCACCATCATGACCGACCCTGAGTTCGCCGACGCCACCTACGTGGAGCCCATCAGCCCCGATGTGATCGCCAAGATCATCGCCAAGGAGCGGCCTGACGCCCTGCTTCCCACCCTGGGCGGACAGACCGCGCTGAACGCGGCGATCGCCCTGGACAAGGCCGGCACCTTGGAGGAGTACGGGGTGGAGCTGATCGGAGCGAACATCGCCGCAATCGAGCTGGGTGAGGACCGCGAAAAGTTCAAAGGCGTGGTGGAGCGCTGCGGTGCGGAGTCGGCGAAGTCACAGATCGTCCACTCCATGGAGGAGGCGCTCGCCGCCGCCGACGAGCTGGGCTATCCCATGGTGGTCCGCCCCAGCTTCACCATGGGCGGCCTGGGCTCCGGCATGGCCTACAACGAGGCCGACCTGCACCGCATCGCCGGCACCGGCCTGCAGTACTCACCCACCAACGAGGTGCTACTGGAAGAGTCCATCCTGGGCTGGAAGGAGTTTGAGCTGGAGATGATGCGCGACGCCAACGACAACGTCGTCGTCGTGTGCTCCATCGAGAACTTCGACCCCGTCGGGGTGCACACCGGCGACTCGATCACCGTGGCCCCGGCGATGACGCTCACCGACCGGGAGTACCAGAAGCTGCGTGACATCTCCATCAACATCATCCGTGAGGTCGGAGTGGACACCGGCGGCTGCAACATCCAGTTCGCCGTGGAGCCGCACACCGGCCGGGTAGTGGTCATCGAGATGAACCCGCGCGTCTCTCGCTCCTCGGCGCTGGCGTCGAAGGCCACCGGCTTCGCCATCGCGAAGATCGCCACCAAACTGGCGGTCGGCTACACCCTGGACGAGATCCCCAACGACATCACCCGCAAGACCCCGGCGAGCTTCGAGCCGACGTTGGACTACGTGGTGGTGAAGGTCCCGCGGTTCGCCTTCGAGAAGTTCCCGGCGGCCGATCCGACGCTGACCACCACGATGAAGTCCGTCGGTGAGGCGATGTCCTTCGGCCGCAACTTCACCGAAGCCCTGCAGAAGGCCCTGCGGTCCCTGGAGCAGCGCAGCAGCGAATTCACCTTCAGCACCACCGACGCCGACGTCGACGCCCTGCTGCAGCAGATGGCCACCGCCACCACTGAGCGGATCTACCAGGTCCAGCAGGCGCTGGCCGCCGGAGCCGAGCTGGATGAGGTCTACCGGATCACCGGCATCGACCCGTGGTTCCTGGACCAGATCCAGCTGATCAACGAGGTCGGGCAGGCCACCCGCGAAGCCGCCGAACTCGACGCTGCCACGCTGCGGCTGGCCAAGCGCCACGGCTTCTCCGACGAGCAGATCGGGCGGCTGCGCTCCATGGACCCGGCCGTTGTGCGCGGGGTCCGCCACGCCCTGGGTGTGCGGCCGGTGTTCAAGACCGTGGACACCTGCGCGGCCGAATTTGAGGCCTTCACCCCCTACCACTATTCCAGCTATGACATGGAGGATGAGATCCTCCCGCACGCCAAGCCCTCGGTGATCATCCTGGGCTCCGGACCCAACCGGATCGGCCAGGGCATCGAGTTCGACTATTCCTGCGTCCACGCCACCATGGCGCTGCGTGAGGCCGGCTACGAGACGGTCATGATCAACAACAACCCGGAGACTGTCTCCACCGACTACGACGTCTCCACCCGGCTCTACTTCGAGCCGCTGACCCTGGAGGACGTGCTGGAGGTCATCGCCGCCGAGCAGCGCACCGGGGGAGTGGCCGGGGTCTACGTGCAGCTGGGCGGTCAGACTCCGCTGAAGCTGGCCCGGGCGCTGGCTGAGGCCAGGGTGCCGATCCTGGGGACGTCCCCGGAGGCCATCGACCTCGCCGAGCACCGCGGGGCGTTCGACCAGGTGCTCACCGGCGCAGGGCTGGTGGCTCCGAAGAACGGGACCGCCGTGAGCTTCGAGGACGCCAAGACCATCGCTGACACCATCGGCTACCCGGTGCTGGTGCGACCCTCCTACGTACTGGGCGGTCGCGGGATGGAGATCGTCTACGACGAGCCGGGCCTGGCCCGCTACATCCGCAACGCCACAGAGGTCACCGCTGAGCACCCGGTGCTGGTGGACCGGTTCCTCGAAGATGCCATCGAGGTCGACGTCGACGCGCTCTTCGACGGCACCGACCTGTACCTGGGCGGGATCATGGAGCACATCGAGGAGGCCGGCATCCACTCCGGAGACTCCTCCTGCGTGCTGCCTCCGATCACCCTGGGCCCCGAGGTGCTGGCCCGAGTCCGCGAGGCCACCGCGTCGATCGCAGCCGGGGTGGGGGTGCGGGGACTGATCAACATCCAGTTCGCGCTCGCCGCCGATGTGCTCTATGTGATCGAGGCCAACCCGCGCGCCTCCCGCACGGTGCCCTTCGTGTCCAAGGCAACCGGGGTGCAGCTGGCCAAGGCTGCCGCCCTGATCGGCACCGGGGTGAGCATCGCCGAACTTCGCGGCGGATCCGGACACTCAGCAGCCGGGACGCTGCCCGAAGCCGGCGACGGGTCCCTGCTGCCCCCGGACGCGCCGGTGGCGGTGAAGGAGGCCGTGCTGCCTTTTGCCCGGTTCCGCACCACTGACGGCCGCGTCGTCGACTCGCTGCTGGGCCCGGAGATGCGCTCCACCGGTGAGGTGATGGGCATCGACAAGCACTTCGACACGGCCATGGCGAAGTCCCAGCTGGCGGCGAACAATCCGCTGCCCAGCTCCGGGAAGGTCTTCGTCTCAGTGGCCAACCGCGATAAGCGCGGGATCGTCATGCCGGTCAAACGCATGGCGGACCTGGGCTTCGGGATCGTCTCCACCGGCGGCACCGCCGATGTGCTGCGCCGCAACGGGATCTCCTGCGAAGTGGTGCGCAAGATTGCTGAGACTCCGGAGGAGAGCGGCACGGTGCTGGAGCTGATGGAGGCTGGGCGCATCGACCTGATCCTCAACACTCCCAGCGGCGGTGATGCCCGCAGCGACGGCTACGAGATACGCGCTGCCGCCACCAGCCTGGGGCTGCCGGTGATCACCACAGTGGCCGGATTCGGCGCAGCCGTTCAAGCCATCGAGGCCCAGCGCACCTTCAGCTGGTCGGTCTCCTCACTCCAGGAGCACTCGGCACGGCTTCACCAGGCCGGTCTGGCCGCAGCAGGTTCCCAGTGACCCTCCCGCAGCTGGGTTTCGGCGCTCGGCTGGCCCGTGCCTACCGTGACTACGGGCAGCTGTGTGTGGGGATCGACCCGCACCCGGGGATGCTCACCGCCTGGGGCCTCAGCGACGACGCCGCAGGACTGCGCGAGTTCGGCCGCCGCGTCATTGCCGCATCAGCCGGACGCGCGGCGGCGGTCAAACCCCAGGTGGCCTTCTTCGAGAACTACGGGCTCAGCGGGATGGTCGCCCTGGCGGACATCATCGCCGACGCGAAGCAGGCCGGGCTGCTGGTCATCGCCGACGCGAAGCGCGGAGACATCGGCTCCACGATGGCCGCCTACGCCGCGGCGTGGCTGAACCCGCAGAAGGACTTCGGCGCCGACGCTCTGACCGTCAGCCCCTACCTGGGCTTCGGCTCGCTGGCTCCGGCCGTGGAGGCGGCACAGCGTTACCGCGGTGGGCTGTTCGTGCTGGCCCTGACCTCCAACCCGGAGGGCCGGGAAGTGCAGCTGGCCAGCCACGAGCAGGGCGTGGCGTCGGTGGCGGCCTCCCGCACCACCGTGGCGGGTCACATCGTGACCCAGGTCCAGCAGATCAACACCATGCAGCAGATCAATGCTGCGCAGCAGGCCAACACCGCACAGCAGACCAACGACGACGCTGCGGCCACCGACCCTGCCGCTGCGGGTGATACTGCGCTGGGCGATATCGGGCTGGTCGTCGGCGGGACCACAGCATCCTTGGCCAGCAGGAGCCGCATCGATCTCACCGCAGGCAGACCAGCGCTGCTGGCCCCGGGATACGGGGCCCAGGGGGCCACCGCTGAACAGCTGCGTGAAGGTTTCGGCCCCGCCTGGTCCCAGGTGCTGGTCAACTCCTCGCGGGCCATCCTTCAGCAGGGCCCGAATGTCGCTGACCTGATCGACGCGATCGAGGCTGTGCGCACTGACCTGCGGTGACTGTTCGGAAGCAGCAGATGCACAAGCTGTTGCTCTTCATTGTGATTAGCGTTACATTCTCACAAATAGGAGTGCCCGCACGGGCACAGCATAAACCTGAGGAGTCTTCACCGTGGCACTGCGAGAACTGACCCAGACAGAGCGCGACAGCGCCCGGCAGAAGGCCCTTGAGGCTCGAGCGGAGCGTGCGGAGGTGAAGAAGGGGTTCGGCGCAGGCGCACTGAGCTTTCAGCAGGTTCTTGCCGCCGCGGACAGGTCAGAGGCGGTGGCTCGTATGAAGGCCGTGGAACTGTTGGAATCGGTGCCCGGAGTCGGCCGAGTCACCGCCACCCGCATCCTGGAGGAGCTTCACGTCTCGTTGAACCGTCGTCTGGGCGGGCTCGGCGTCAAGCAGCGCCGTGCACTGACGGATCGTCTGGCAGAATTGGGCTGATGTCCCAGACTGCACACTCTGCCCCCGCCGTCACAGTTTTGGCTGGACCCACTTCGGTGGGCAAATCCACGCTGAGCCGCCATATCCGAACCCACTACCCCCAGGTCCACTTCTCGGTCTCAGCGACGACGCGCGCACCCCGCAGCGGTGAGGTGAACGGGGAGGACTATTGGTTCATCGACCCCGAGGAGTTTGACCGACTGATCGATCAGGACGCCTTTCTGGAGTGGGCCACCGTTCATCAGCGCCACCGCTACGGCACTCTGCGATCCACGGTTCAGGATGCATTGGAGGCCGGTAAGCGTGTCCTGTTGGAGATCGACCTGCAGGGGGCGCGCCAGGTGCGAGCGACCATGCCCGAAGCGCAGTTCGTCTTCCTCGCACCTCCTACCTGGGATGATCTGGTCTCCCGGCTCAACGGTCGCGGCACTGAATCTCACGAGGAGCAGGAGCGCCGACTGCGGACCGCTAGAATAGAGTTGGCCGCCGAGCCGGAGTTCGACGTCACGATGATCAATGACGACGTCTCCCGCGCTGCCGCAGAATTGGTGCAGCTGGTCTGCGCTGACCAGCAGTCCTGAGGTTTCCCTCGGGGTCTGCGGTAGACTCGATAGGCTGAATAGGAAGACATCAACCCGCAAAGGAAACACTCTCACGTGACTGAGCAGCCCGAAGGCATGATCGACCCGCCGATCGACGACCTGGTGACCAAGGCCGACTCCAAGTACTCGCTCGTGCTCTTCGCCGCCAAGCGGGCACGGCAGATCAACAACTACTACGCGCAGCTGCATGAGGGCCTCTTCGAGCACATCGGCCCGCTGGTGGAGACCCAGCTCAACGAAAAGCCGCTCTCCATCGCCCTGCGCGAGATCAATGAGGACCTGCTGACCCAGAAGTCCCCCGCCCAGGCTGTCGAGTCTGAAGCGGCCTGAACCCAGCTGAGTCGGGGCACGGGGCTGCCTCGACAGGCAACACACCTATGCGCATCGTTCTGGGAGTCTCAGCGGGGATCGCCGCCTATAAGGCCGTGCACCTGGCACGGCTGCTGAAGGCCGATGGGCACCAGGTCGACGTCATCCCCACCAGCGCCTCACTGGAGTTCGTGGGCCGAGCCACCTGGGAAGCCATCAGTGGGCGACCGGTGACCAGCTCCGTCTTCGAAGGCGTGGAAGAGGTCCGCCATGTGCGGCTGGGCCAGGAGGCCGACCTTCTCGTCGTCGCCCCGGCCACTGCTGATCTGCTGGCCCGGGTGCGTGCGGGCATGGCCGATGACCTGCTGACCTCCACCCTGCTCTCCAGCAGGGCGCCGACGCTGCTGGTGCCGGCGATGCACACTGAGATGTGGCAGAACCCTGCCACGGTGGAGAACGTGACGGTGCTGCGGGAGCGCGGCGTCGAGATCATGGAGCCCGCCGTCGGCCGACTCACCGGCAAAGACTCCGGACCGGGCCGGCTGCCCGAGCCGGAGGACATCCACGCCCAGGTCAAACAGATGCTGCCGATCACCGGGCCCAGCTGCGCGTATGCGCC
>JBQCZP010000029.1:0-11477 GCA_052089225.1 Nesterenkonia sp. | reverse complement strand
GGGCCGGAAAGTGGTCATCACCGCAGGCGGCACGCGCGAACCGCTGGACCCGGTGCGCTATCTGGGCAACCGGTCCTCCGGCAAACAGGGATTCGCCCTGGCCGCGCAGGCGGCCGCCCAAGGCGCCGAAGTGCACCTGATCGCCGGGATCACCGAAGCCGAGCCGCCCACCGAGCACGCACGGATATCGGTGGAGCACATTGAGACCGCCGACGAGCTGCAGCAGGCGGTTCAGGCGGCCAGCGCGGAGGCTGATGCGCTGATCATGGCCGCTGCCGTCGCCGATTTCCGCCCTGCCGACTACGCGCAGGCCAAGATCAAGAAGACCGACGACGGGCAGAACCCGGTCATCACACTAGAGCGCAACCCAGACATACTTGCCGGCGTCGTTGAGCGCCGTCGCAGCAGCGGGGAGGGACCACCGGTCATCGTGGGCTTCGCCGCAGAGACCGGCGGCGGCGATGACGCTCCGATGCAGCTGGCGCAGCAGAAGCTGCAGCGCAAGGGCTGCGATCTGCTGGTGCTCAACCAGGTGGGCGAGGACCTGGTCTTCGGCCGCGATGAGACTGAAGTCCATGTGCTGGCCTCCGCCGCAGCGCAGTCCGCCCTGGGGGAGAGTGAACCGGTGAGCTGCCGCGGCACCAAGGCCGAGGCGGCCGCCGTCGTCGTCGCCCGCACCGCCCAGCTGCTGAACGCTTCCGGCCGCAGCTGAGGCCGCGTGGCTGCCTCTTCGCGTCCCTACCGGCAAGTATCCCCGCGGTGTGAAAAAACTGCGCCTCCTCAGGGGGGTGAAACTTCACAACGCTGGGTGGAGCGGCCGTCAGGGTGAGTGTCAGTGGAGAGTGCCGAGGAAGAGCGCGGGGCGTGAACGCGTATGACGTCGGCCCAGCGAGCCGGTTCCGCACACCGCTAGGATGAACAGGTGAGCACTTCAGACAACCTGCGCCTCTTCTCGTCAGAGTCGGTGACCATCGGCCACCCGGACAAAATCTGCGACCAGGTCTCAGACAGCATCCTGGATGCGATGCTGCGCCTGGACCCCAACTCTCGGGTGGCAGTGGAGGCGCTGACCACCACCGGACTGGTCCATGTCGCCGGTGAGGTCACCACCGACGCCTACGTAGAGATCCCGCAGATCGTGCGTCAGACACTGCTGGGCATCGGCTATGACTCCTCCGCCAACGGGTTCGACGGCGCCCGCTGCGGCGTCTCGGTGAGCATCGGGCAGCAGTCGGCGGACATCGCCGGGGGAGTGTTCAACTCGATGGAGGCCCGCGGCGGCGGCCAGGATCCGCGCGACGCCCAGGGGGCCGGCGATCAGGGCATCATGTTCGGCTACGCCACCAACGAGACCGAAACCTATATGCCCACATCGATCGCCCTGGCCCACCGGCTCTCCGCACGGCTGACCGAAGCGCGACAGTCCGGACAGCTGGACTACCTGCGCCCGGACGGCAAGACTCAGGTGACCATCGGCTATCGCGGCGACACTCCGGTCACCCTGGACACTGTGGTGGTCTCCAGCCAGCACACCGCCGAGACCACCCAGAAGCAGCTGCAGGCCGACATCTCTGAAGCCGTCATCCAACCGGTGATCAGCGAGTCGGGGCTCCAGCTCGGCGACGTCCAAGAGATCATCAACCCCTCCGGCCCGTTCGTGATCGGTGGTCCCGTCGGCGATGCCGGGCTGACCGGCCGCAAGATCATCGTCGACACCTACGGCGGGTTCGCCCGCCACGGCGGCGGCGCCTTCTCCGGCAAGGACCCCTCCAAGGTGGATCGCTCTGCGGCCTACGCGATGCGCTGGGTGGCTAAGAACGTGGTGGCCGCCGGACTCGCCGACCGCGCCGAGATCCAGATCGCCTATGCGATCGGTCGGGCCCGGCCGGTGGGAATCTACGTCGAGACCTTCGGCACCGAGACGGTCGACCCGGCCCAGATCTCGGCAGCCATCGACGAAATATTCGACCTGCGGCCGCTGGGCATCATCGAAGACCTGGACCTGCTGCGTCCCATCTACGGCGAGACGGCCAAGAACGGGCACTTCGGTCGGAGCCAGTTCCCCTGGGAGCAGCTCAACCGGGTCAATGAGCTGAAGAGCTTCTTCGGCGCCTGAAGCCACCGCCCGGTGAGGATGACCGCGCCGAAACCTTCAACAAGAGCTCGAAGATCGGTTCTGCTGCACGTTTGGGCGCGGCCATCGGGGGAAGTCAGGGGAAATCGGGCTGCGCTCCGCACTGTCCGCGATGCCACGTAGCATCGAGTCCATGAGTAGTCAGCAGCCGCACAGCGAGGATGGTGGGTCGCGCCAGCCCGCGCTGCTGGACTCCCTGGCTGCCCCGGCGGTCTCCGCGCTGCCTGCCGGTGCGGCGGAGGATCAGCCGGTGGCCCAGGTGCTGCTGGAGACTGCGGTGCCGCACTTGGACCGGCCCTTCGACTATGCGGTGCCCCAGGACTTCGACGAGAAGGTCGTGCCCGGATGCCGGGTCAAGGTCCGCTTCTCCGGCCGGGAAATGTCCGGCTACGTGCTGTCACGGACCCAGCAGTCCTCCACGCCGGCTCGGCTGAGCCTGCTGAGCAAAGTGGTCTCCCCGCTGCCGCTGCTGGCGGGGCACATCCATCAGCTGGCCGAGCAGGTGGCCCAACGCTACGCCGGGGTCACCGCTGACGTGCTGCGCGCGGCCATCCCGGCACGGGCCGCCCGGGTGGAGAAGGAGTTCAGCTCGCTGGCGCCGCCGCACACTCAGCTGCATCCCGAGGAGCCGGGGCCCCGGCAAGCGGGGCTGGCGCTGAAGGGCTACGGCGAGCAGAGCCCGGCCCACCTGATTCTGCAGGCAGTGCAGCGCACACTCACAGACGACGGCGATGCGGTCGTCGTCGTGCCTGATCAGCGTGATGTGGAGCAGGTTGCCGGTCTGCTGGAGGCCGAGCTGGGGGAGGAGGCCGTGGCCCGGCTGACGGCGGAGATGGGGCCCACCCCCCGGTACCGGGCCTATCTGCGGCTGCGCTTCGGCCAAGCCCAGGTGGCCGTGGGCACCAGGTCAGCGATCTTCGCGCCGGTGGCACGGCCGAAGCTGATTGTGATGCTCGACGACGACGACCCTAGCCACGCCGAGCCGCGCGCCCCCTACCACCATGCTCGCGAGGTGGCGCTGCTGCGTTCGGTGCAGACCGGGGCGGGGCTGCTGTTCGTCTCCACCGCCCGCAGCCTGGAGGTGCAGCGGTTGACCGAGCGCGGCTGGTTGGACGAGCTGGCGCCGCAGGGTCGGACCAGGCGGGCCGCGGCACCGCTGGTGCGGGCCACCAGCGACTCCTACACCCAGGAGCGTGACCCGTCGGCACACCGGGCGCGGATGCCGCACACCGCCTACCGGGCCGCCCGCGAAGGCCTGGAGCATGGGCCGGTGCTGGTGCAGGTCGGCCGGGCCGGGTTCGTTCCGGCGGTGCTGTGCCAGCGCTGCCGCAGCCGCCAACAGTGCCCGGACTGCCACGGGCCCCTGGCCCTGCCGGGGAACTACGCCCAGTCCCGCGCGCTGCGCTGCCGCTGGTGCGGGCTGCACCACCGCCAGCACCGGTGCGCAGAATGTGGTCACACCTCCTTTCTCGCCGCAGCCCGCGGCGCCGATCGCACCGCCCAGGAGCTGGGCCGAGCGTTTCCGAACATCCCAGTGGTCTCCTCCACCGGAGATCAGCCGGTGGAGACCATCGGGGAGCTGCCTGCCCTAGTGGTGAGCACCCCCGGGGTGGAGCCTGCGCCGGCCACCGGATACAGTGCGGCGCTGCTGCTCGACGGCGATGCCCAACTGGCCCGCGAAGGCCTTGATGTGCCCCGCCGGGTGCTGGCCCGCTGGTTCAAGGCAGCCTCCCTGGTGCGCGCGCACAGCTCCGATCCGGCCCAGTCCGGCACGGTGGTGGTCACCGCTTCACAGGATGAGCTCACCGGCGCCCTGGTGCGTTGGGACCCCGTTGGCTATGCCCGCGATGAGCTCTATCGGCGCCTGGAGCTGGGCCTGCCGCCGGCCAAGCGGATGCTCAGCCTCACCGGTGATCCTGCCGAGGCGCAGGCGCTGATCAGTGAGGTCGAGCTGCCGCAGGGCGTGGAATGGATCGGCCCGGCGCCGGTGGAGGAGGGCAGGCACCGCTGGCTGCTGTTCTTCAGCTTCGCTCAGGCTGGGGACGTCATCGCAGAGATCCGACGCGCCCGGCGCACCTCCAGTGCCACGCCCACCGGCGGAAGGGCACTGCGGATCGGAGTCGACGACGTCGCCACGCTGCAGTTCTGAGCCTTCCCCCACTTGCCCACCGTGCCGGCTCAGAGCGCGCGCAGGAACCGGCGCATCGCACGGGCCAGCTGGGCCGGCTTCTCATAGTGCAGCAGGTGTCCCGCCCCACGGAGCATCTCCATGTGCCCCTGCGGCAGGGCAGCACGCAGCCGACGTCGTCCGGTGCGGGTGCTCAGCTGGTCCTTGGTGCCCGGCAGCAGCGCGACCGGCAGGTGAAGGTCCTGCGCGTAGTCGGCCACAGTGTGCCTGCTGGAGGCCCAGTACGCCTCCCACAGCGTCTGCCGGTCGGCATAGCTGCCGAAGAACTGCCGGTGCTGATCGCGCACATAGCTCTGCACGGCGGGGTCGGTCTCCACAATCATGGTCAGGTTGGTCAGCCCCAGAATCGCAGCCGAGCGCAGCAGGGCGTTGGCGCTGCGTTCGGGAAGGAGTCGGCTGAGCCGGTAGTAGAGCTCCACGGCGGAGGCACCGGCCAGCATCGGTCCGAAGAAGACGCCGTCGCTGATCGGCGCACTGAGCACCAGCCCGGCCCACTGACGCTGGTGCTTGGCAATATGGGCCGAGGCGATCGTGGTGCCGAAGGAATGGCCCATCAGCACATCATCAGCTCCCAGGTCCAGCTGCTGGGACAGCCGGGCCACCAGCCCCGCATAGAGATCCACGGAGTGCTCCACGCGGCGGCCGGAAGCACCGCGAACCGGTGGGGTCTGCCCAAAGCCGGGCAGGTCTGGGACCAACACCTCGTAGTCGGGCAGCGCGTCGACGATCAGCTGCATACCGTGGTGATCACCGCGGAACCCGTGGATCATCAGCAGCCGCGGCCGCCGCGCAGGCTCGTCAGCCGAATCGCCGGTGGGGGCGTAGCGCCACAGGGCCACCTCGGTGTGCAGACCCGTCCAGCTGGAACCGGGGCCGAGGAGGCTGAAAGTGAGCGGGAGGCTGCTGCGTTCACCCACCCGGTGCGGATACCCCACCCAGGGTGTGGGAGTGGGCGGCGGCTGCGGCGTCGTCGTGCTGGTGTCCTGCGGGTTCACACGGCTCAGTCTAGATCGTCAGGTGCTGGGCTGCCCCGCCATACCACCGGGGCATCGCCTGTCAGATTTTGGGCGCTATGCCACCGCAAAATGGGACGACAACGCCCAGAATCCAGCACTGGATGCTCAGGAGGCGCCCAGGAGGGCCTGGTGGCTGAGCGGGCAGGCGGGGTTCTCACTTAGACTGGTGCGAGTTGTTTTTCCGTCCTGCCCGTACGCGGAGGCTCTGGTCTCTGCGCCGATGTTCCTGAGGTGTCCCACTGGTGAGCGAAACCCCCGCGACCGCTGAGAAGCAGACCTACGACTTCCGCCGGATCGAAGAGCGCTGGCAGCCGTTCTGGGAGCAGGACGGCACCTTCGTGGTGGACCCCGAGGACCCCCGGCCCAAGAAGTACGTCTGCGATATGTTCCCCTACCCCTCAGGGGACCTGCACATGGGGCACGCGGAGGCCTTCGCGATCGGTGACGTCCCGGCCCGCTATGCGCGGCTGCGAGGCTACAACGTGCTGCACCCCATCGGCTGGGACTCCTTCGGGCTGCCGGCGGAGAACGCTGCGATCAAGAACAACGCCCACCCCGCCGAGTGGACCTACAGCAACATCGAGACCCAGGCCGCCAGCTTCAAGCGCTACGCGATCAGCACCGACTGGAGCACCCGCCTGCACACCTCCGATCCGGTCTACTACCGCTGGACCCAGTGGCTGTTCCTGCAGCTCTACAACCGGGGACTGGCCTACCGGCAGAACTCACCGGTCAACTGGTGCCCCAGCTGCCAAACGGTGCTGGCCAACGAGCAGGTCGTCGAGGGCGCCTGCGAACGCTGCGGCACCCCGGTCACCAAGCGTGCGCTGAACCAGTGGTACTTCAGGATCACCGACTACGCCGACCGGCTGCTCGACGATATGGAGCAGCTTCAGGGCACCTGGCCCGACCGGGTGCTGGCGATGCAGCGCAACTGGATCGGCCGCTCCACCGGCGCCTCGGTGAGCTTCGCCGTCGAGGGCGACGACGACGCCGAACCCATCAGCGTCTTCACCACCCGGCCCGACACGCTCTACGGGGTGACCTTCATGGTGGTCGCCGCCGACGCCGACCTGGCTGTGCAGCTGGTCACCGAGACCAAGCGCGCCGACCTGGAGAACTACCGGGAAGGCCTGAAGACCGTCTCGGAGATCGACCGGCAGTCAGCGGACCGCAAGCGGACCGGGGTGTTCCTGGGCCGCTACGCGGTGCACCCGCTCACCGGGGAGAAGCTGCCCATCTGGGCCTCCGACTACGTGCTGGCCGACTACGGCACCGGTGCGGTGATGGGCGTGCCCGCCCACGATCAGCGCGACCTGGAGTTCGCCCGGGCCATGGACCTCAACGTCAACGTCGTCGTCGACACCGGCGAAGAGGACCCGGCCACCTCCGGAATCGCCACGGCAGGCGATGGCACTGCGATCAATTCCCCCAAGTGGCAGGGCCTGGCCAAGGACGCGGCGATCACCCGGGCGATCGAAGTGCTGGAGCACGACGACGCCGGAACCGCCAAGGTCAACTACCGGCTGCGTGACTGGCTGCTCTCCCGCCAGCGGTTCTGGGGCGCACCGATCCCGATCATTCACTGCCCAGACTGCGGCGAAGTGCCGGTCCCCGACGATCAGCTGCCGGTGACCCTGCCCACTGATATGCGCGGCGAGCAGCTGGCGCCCAAGGGCCAGTCCCCGCTGGCCTCCAACGAGGACTGGGTCAGCGTGGACTGCCCGGCCTGCGGCAAACCGGCCACCCGGGACACCGACACGATGGACACCTTCGTGGACTCCTCCTGGTACTACCTGCGCTATATCGCGCCCAACAGCACCGAGGAGATCTTCCCCACTGAACAGGTCAACCAGTGGCTGCCGGTGGAACAGTACGTCGGCGGCGTCGAGCACGCCATCCTGCACCTGCTCTATTCGAGGTTCATCACCAAAGTGCTCCACGACCTTGAGCTGGTGAACTTCACCGAACCCTTCTCCGCCCTGCTGAACCAGGGTCAGGTCCTCAACGGCGGCAGGGCCATGTCCAAATCCCTGGGCAACGGAGTGGACCTGGGCGAACAGCTGGACACCTACGGGGTGGACGCGGTGCGGCTGACCATGATCTTCGCCTCCCCGCCGGAGGACGACGTCGACTGGGCCGATGTCTCACCCTCCGGGTCCGCGAAATTCCTGGCCAGGGCCTGGCGCATCGCCCAGGACGTGACCAGCCGGGCCGGGACGGACCCGAGCCAGGGGGTCCAGCAGCTGCGCCGGGTCACCCACAGAGTGATCGCCGACGTCCAGGGGCTGCTGGAGGATCAGAAGTACAACGTGGTCATCGCCCGCGTGATGGAGCTGATCAACGCCGCCCGCAAGGAGATCGACTCCGGGGCCGGGGCTGCCGACCCAGCAGTGCGTGAGGCCGCCGAGACGGCCGCTCAGATCCTCTCGCTGGCTGCGCCCTACACCGCCGAAGACATGTGGGCGATGCTCGGCCGGCAGTCCTCCGTGGCCAACTCGGTGTGGCCGGACTACGACGAGGCCCTGCTGGTGCAGGAGACCATCACCGCCGTGGTGCAGGTCAAGGGCAAACTGCGCGACAAACTGGAGGTCTCCCCGGACATCAGCGAAGCCGAACTCGAGGCTCAGGCGCTGGCGCTGCCGAAGATCCAGAAGTACATCGACGACGACGGCCCGGTGCGCAAAGTGATTGTGAAGGCGCCGAAGCTGGTCAATGTTGTCACCAGCTGATGGGGCTGTGACCAGCTGATGGGCCCCTCCTCGCCGGCAGAGCGCAATGCGGCATGGGCGGCTGCCGCAGAGGCGCAGCTGCTGAGTCGGCGCCGCCGGATGCAGGGGATCAGGCCCAATATGCGCCGCACCCGGGGTCGGATTGCGGTGCTCACCGACACCGCCAGCGCCTTGCCGCTGACCTCACAGGGCACTGCGGACCTGGGGGTGCTGGGCGAGCACCTGAGCGTGGTGGCCATACCGGTGATGATCGACTACCCGCATAATGCCGCCCAGATCTATCCGGAGGCCTCCGAGGAGCTTGACCGCGACCTGCCGCTGGCGTTGGCCCAGGGGATCGGGGTGCGCACCTCCCGGCCTTCGCCCGGGCGGCTGAGCGAGGTCTACCGCCGGCTGCAGGGCCAAGGGTTCGCCGGCATCGCGGCGATCCACCTCTCTGCCCAACTCTCCGGAACTGCGGATGCGGCGCGGCTGGCCGCTGAGGATGTTGAGATCCCGGTCTCGGTGGTCGACTCTGAGCAGGCCGGCCTCGGCCTGGGGGAGGCCGTGATCGAAGCGGCCATCACCGCTCGGCTGGGCGGAACCCTTCGGGACGTGGTGGAGGCGGCCCAGCGCAGCGCCGCCGCAGCGGATTCGCTCTTCGTCGTGCCCAACCTTGAACAGCTGCGCCGCGGCGGGAGGATCAACCGGCTCTCCTCCATCCTGGGTTCGCTGATGGGGGTGAAACCGCTGCTGGGCCTGCGTTCAGGTGAGGTGGTGCTGCTGGAGCGCCCGCGCAGCCTGCCCCGGGCGATCGAGCGGCTGCGGGACACTGCTGTGGCAAGTGCCCAGTCGCTGCCGGAGGCCCGGCTCGGTGTCCACTGCTTCGGCAACCCGGACCAGGGTGCCGCGTTGGCCGATGAGCTCACCGAACACTCTGCGGCGCCGGTGCCAGTCATCGACGTTCCGCCGGTGTTGGCAGCCCACATGGGCCTGGGTGCCTTGGCGATCTCGGTCACCGACCGCCCCCAGCACTAGCAGCGGCCGGTACTCCACGCGTTTTCCCCACCGCGCTTCACACGACGGCGACACGGGGCGAGCTGCACAGCAGCATCAGCTGGGACGCCGCTGTCATGCTCTGATTGCTTAGCCTCGCGAGTATGGAGCCTGAGCACGACGACGACTACCAGCGGCTGCTGAGCCGCCGGGAGCACCTGCGTGCCGAACGTCAGGCCGCCCACGCAGCCCCCGGTCGCATCAGACTGCGCATGGGCGCAGTGATGGTCATCATTGCAGCACTGTTGAGTTGGCTGGTCGTCTCGTGGCTCACCAGCGCCTCATCCGGTGAGGCGCTGCCGGAGCCGGCAGAACTCAGCGGGCAGCCGGACCGGCCACCTGCAGAGCCGCCTGCCGAAAAGGTCGAGGAGCGGGCCGGGGCCGCGCCGGAATCTGATGCTGAGGATGCCGCCCCAGTGGTGGTCCACGTGGCCGGGGCTGTGGAGGATCCCCAGGTGGTGCAGCTGCAGGCTGGTGACCGAACGGCCGATGCCGTCGACGCCGCGGGGGGCCTTGCCGATGACGCCGCCGCCGCGGGGGTGAACTTGGCAGCGGAGGCGGTCGACGGCAGCTTCATCTGGGTGCCCACTGTCGAGGAGTTCAGCGCTGATGAGCAGGCGCCTCCAGCAGCCTCGGGTCGTCGCAGCGATGGGCAGGCGGACCAGCAGGGGCCCATCAATCTCAACACCGCTGGGCCTGAGCAGCTGGAAGAGCTGCAGGGGATCGGGCCTGCCCTGGCAGAACGAATCATTTCCTACCGTGAGGCCAACGGAGAGTTCGGCTCCCTGGACGAGCTCGCCGCGGTCAGCGGCATCGGCCCAGCAGTGATTGAGAACGTTGCAGACGACGTCGACTGGTGAGCTCCGCGGCAGTGAGCCGCAGGCGCAGACCCAGACTGACCCTTCGGCCCAGCCGCTGGATCTGCGTCTGCTGCCCGCTGCGCTGGTGGCCTGGGCCGCGGCACTGACGGCTGTGCACAGCGCAGCAGAGACCTCGCTGCGGCTCGGTGCCGTCCTCGGCGGGGTGGGACTGATCAGTGCGGCGGCGCTGGCACTGCTGCCACGAGCCTCCTCGGCGCGACTGTGGGGCACTGCTGTGCAGACGGTGCTGTGCCTGGTGATCGGGGCCTGCGTGATGGTCTCTGCGGGCATGGCGCAGCACCGGCAGCAGTCCAGCGGATGGGCTGAGGCCGTGGACTCTGATGTGCCGGTCGAGGTCACACTGCGAATCTCAGCAGACCCGCGGCCGCTGGCAGGACCCTCCCCGACTGGTGACGACGCAGCCGGCACCCGCACACCCGCGGTGGTCACCCACGCCCGTCTCGGTACAGAGGAGGCGCGCCAGCACATCGGTGCCGATGTGGTGCTGATCGATCGTGACGCGGCCCCAGTGCGGCTGGTCGCCGGGAAGAGGTACCGGCTGACGGCCCGCCTTGCTCCCACCGGCTCCGGAAACCAAGTCACCGCCCTGGTGATGCCCTTCGGAGACCATGAGCCCCAGCTGCTGCCTGAAGACAGCTGGACCCAGCTGACAGCTCTGTTCAACAGTGTGCGCACCGATACCGCGGAGGCCGCCGGTGTGGCGGTCGGTGCGGGCCCGGCCATGCTGCCGGGTGTGGTGCTGGGGGACCGGTCGCAGCAGAGCCCGGAGCTGACTGAATCGATGCGGATCTCGGGGCTGAGCCACATGACAGTGGTATCCGGCACCCACACCTCGCTGGTGATGGGTGCGCTGCTGGGTCTGGTCAGGCTCAGTCGAGCACCGCGCTGGGTGATCCCGCCTGTGCTCATTGCTGGGCTGATCCTCTACGTTCTGCTGGTCCAGCCGGCCCCCAGTGTGATCCGTGCGGCGGTGATGGGCAGCATCGGCGCGATGGCGGTCTTCGCAGGCCGCGGCAGAGCCTCGTCGGCACTGCTGTGGAGCTGCGTGATCCTGCTGCTGCTCTACGACCCGTGGTACGCGACCGCTGCTGCCTTTCAGCTCTCAGTGGCCGCCACAGCCGGAATCGTAGTGGTCGGGCACCGGCTGAAGCTGATCTTCGACCGGTGGATGCCGGGGATCCTCGCAGGGCCGTTGGCACTGGCCGTCTCAGCTCAGCTGTTCGTCACCCCAGTGCTGCTGCCGATCGCTGAGGGAATCACGCTCTACAGCATTCCTGCCAACATCCTGGCGGGCCCGCTGCTTCCCTTTGCGGTGGTGCCGGGCACCTTGGCAGCAGTGCTGGTCACCGCACTGCCGTGGTTGAGCACCGTTCTGCTGTGGTTGGCCGGATTCCCCTCTGCTGGGATCGCGATGATCGGCAGCTGGGTCAGTGAACTGCCGCAGGCACTGGCACCCTGGCCTGAGGGGTGGCAGGGATGGGCGATGGCGGG
>JBQCZP010000028.1:0-31841 GCA_052089225.1 Nesterenkonia sp. | reverse complement strand
TCTGGGGACCGGCAGGAGCTGGAGCCTGCCCAGGATAGGGGCACCAACCTCGGCACCATCGTCCGGCTGACCCTGGATGGCGATCCGGCCCCGGGCAATCCCTTTGAGGACGACGGCGAGGAAGCAGCGGAGTTCTGGAGCACCGGTCACCGCAACCCGCTGGGCATCGCCACAGATTCCCAGGACAACCTGTGGTCCTCTGAGATGGGCCCCCAGGGCGGCGATGAGCTGAACCTGATCCGGGAGGGCGCCAACTACGGTTGGCCAGAGGCCTCCATGGGCACGCACTACAGCGGCGAAGAGATCCCCGACCATACCGAGGATGACGACTTCGAGGCACCGAAAGCATCCTGGGTGCCGGCGATCTCGCCGGGCAACCTGATGGTCTATCAGGGTGAGCTCTTCAGCGAGTGGCAGGACAGTGCCTTCCTCGGCGGACTCTCCGGTGAGAATCTGGTGCGCGTGGAGCTGGAGGGCGACAACGCGGAGCCGGTCGAGGAATGGGACTTCGGCGCGCGCATCCGGGAAGTCGAAGAGGCGCCCGACGGCGCAGTGTGGCTTGCCACCGACTCCGGAGCACTGATCGAACTGCGTCCCGAGTGAGCGTTCAGCCCAGCTCGCGGCGGCCGCTGGAGTCTTCGTCGTCGTCGGAAGGCTACTGTTTCCAGGCCCGGCGCCATCTGAGGTAGGAAAACACACTCAGCCCCAGGACCATGCCCCAAGCAATGAGCACCCAGACACCGCTCATCACCCCGGGCTCAGCGATGAAGTTGCCCACTGCCACCAGTGAAATCTGACCGGGGATGATCGAGAGCAGGCTGGCGGGAACATAGACTTTGGTGCGTACTCCGAACACTCCGGCGCCATAGTTGACCGGCCAGTACGGCACACCCGGCAGCAGGCGCAGCATGCACACCGCTTCGAAGCCGGCACTGGAGAGCTGATCTTCGACCCTGGATCGGTAGCGGCCCAGCAGACGTCTGACAGTGCGTTTTCCCAGTCCGCGGGCCAGCCAGTAGGCACCCCATGCACCGAGGAACGAGCCGATCACCGACAAGATGCTGCCCACGGTCAGGCCGAAGAGCAACCCTCCGGTGACTGCCATGATCGTCACCGGGACTGGGGTCAGTGCTACCACCGCGTAGAGACCGATGAAGGCAAGCCAGCCGGCCCAGCCCAGGTCCTCAATCGAACGTTGCAGCTGATCCACTGGAGGCAGGTCCACGTTGAACACCACCCAGATCATCACCAGCACCACGGCGATCAGCGCGGCATTGCGCAGCCCAGTGACCCAGGGCGACTCCGGCTCCGAGGGCGCGATGCCAGTGGGAGTTGGGTCTTCGGTGTGGTGGGGAGGCATCCCCGTCATAGTATCGGCGGCCTAGCTGGGTGGAACACCGCAACGTTGATCCTGTGCTGGATAATCGAAGTCGCACCGTCGTGGAAGGGAGAGACGTGATGCAGCAAGGACGCGCCGCGTGGGAATTTGTGACTGAACGTTTCACCGTCACCGCAGACCCGGATCCGGCAGCAGTGGTGGTGGTCGCCGTCGTGGTGGTCCTGGTCACCGGTGTTCCGCAGATCTGGCGCATCAGCCGGCAGGCGGCCACTATTGTCCACGAGATGGGCCACGTCTTTGCCGCGTGGCTCTCTGGGCGGCGAGTGGCCGGCATTCGGCTGCACTCCGACACCTCCGGAATGACCCTCTCCCGCGGACGCCCACGGGGCCCGGGCATGCTGATCACCGCATTGGCGGGCTACCCTGCTCCGGGGCTGCTCGCGGTGGGGCTGGTGGCGCTGGCTGCTGCGGGGCAGGCTGGTGCGGCGCTGACGGTCTACCAGGCGGTCATGGTGCTGGCGCTGCTGTTATCGCGAAACCTGGTGGGCATCCTCTCGTGTGTGATCAGTGTGACCGCCACCGGTGTGATCTGGTGGTCCAACGATCCTGTGGTGGTCACCTACACAGTGGTGGCCTTAAGCGTCTTCTACGCGGTGGCCGGTGTGCGCGGGACTCTGGACCTCTGGGCTGTGCACCTGCGGGGGCTGCGCGGCCGCTCCTCGCGGCGGCACGCTTACGCCAAGCAGCAGGCCCGAACCACCGACGCCGCCCGCGCAGCCGAGGCATGGGGGCCCCTTGCGCTCCCGGCGGCGCTGTGGCTGGTGGCCTTCCTGCTGATCAGCCTGGCCAGCGCCGCCGCAGTCTTCTGGCTGCTCTTCGGCTGAGGCGACCTGATGACTCCACGTGAAAAACACTAGACGTTGCGCGTCACATTCTCCCCTGAGCCGCCGAATGGGACCTTGTCGCTTGCAGGATCAAGAGTTCCGGTCTCAAGCCCTGGCTGACCGGACAGCACCCTCTCGCCGCAGTGGGTGCTCCAGGTGATGATTCGGCCCTGCAGAGCGGGAGGCAGGCTTCGAGGAAGCCTCCTGGTTCCGGCAGCTGCTGAACTCGCTGCAGGCGCTGAACGAACACCTGCCCGGAGCAGCTCACACTGGGTACCGGGTACCGACCGTGGCACCATGACCTGACTCCGGCTGCTGCGGCGAAGCAGAGTGTCTACTGACCGACTTCGGTGTAGAGCGACTTCTTGCTGGTCTCAGCGGAGAGGATCAGGCTGATCATCGTCAGCACGGCCAGGAACACCAGATAGAAGCCGACGGCGCCCACGCTGAAGTTCTGCACCAAGAACGTTGCCACGAACGGGGTCAGGGCTGCGCCCAGGATCGAGGAGACGTTATAGGCGATCCCCGAGCCGGTGTAGCGGGTGTTGGTGGGGAACATCTCCGGCAGATACGCCGACATGGGCCCGAAGGTCAGTCCCATCAGGCTCATGCCGACGCACAGGAATGCAATCATCTGCCCGACGTTCATCTCGTCGCCTGCGCCGATGGACTGCGGGTTCAGCCAGACCCCGAAGCTCAAACCAAAGACGATAATGCCTGCCGTGGTGGTCATCAGCATCCGGCGGCGGCCGAACTTATCTGCCAGATAGCCGGCAATCGGCACGAAGGCCGCGAAGAACAGGATGGAAATGACTTGCAGAACCAGGAAGTCCTGGTAGTCGTAGGCGAGGCCACCGGCCTGCTCGCTGCCGATCGCGTAGCTCAAGATCCATGTGGTCATCAGGTAGAACAACCCGTAGGTGGCCAACATCACAAAGGTCCCTAAGATGATTTCCCGCCAGTTCTTCTTGAACACTTCACCCAGGGGAGCCTTGACTCGCTCATTATTGGACTTGGCTTTGGCGAAGACCGGGGTCTCTTCGATGCGAAGACGCACATAGAGCCCGGCGGCGACCATGACGAAAGACAGCAGGAACGGGATGCGCCAACCCCAGACCATGAACGGATCCTGCAGGGCCTCTTCAACGTTCATGGCCTGGATTGCGGCAGAGTCGAACGCGAAGGCAGCGGCCAGGATCAAGAAGAGCCCGTTGGCCAGGATAAAGCCGAAGGGGGCGCCCAGCTGCGGCCACATGGCTGCCTGAGCGCGCTTGCCCGGCTTGGCGGTCTCAGAGGCCAGCAGCGCGGCACCGGACCACTCCCCGCCCAGGCCCAGGCCCTGACAGAACCGGAACGCGGTGAGCATCAGGGGTGCCCATATGCCGATCTGATAGATCGTGGGCAGCGCGCCGATGAGGAAGGTGGCGATGCCCATCGTCAGCAGTGCCCCCACCAAGGTGGTCTTACGGCCCACCTTGTCACCGAGGTGGCCGAAGAGCACCGCACCCAGCGGCCGCGCGACGAACGCTGCGCCGAAGGTGGCCATGGAGGCCAGCAGGGCCGCACCGTCGTCCTCGGTGATGAAGAACAGGATGGGGAAGACCGAGACTGCGGCTGTGGCGTAGATGTAGAAGTCGTAGAACTCAATGGTGGTCCCGATCAGGGAGGCAAAGATGATGCGTCGGCGTGGGACCTTGAGGCGGGAATCGGCGAAAGTGTCGCCGCTGCTCTCCTGCGGTCCGGAGTTCTGGTCGACGTCGGCGGGTGAGGACATAGTGGTTCCTTCACTGAAGCATGAGGATGGGGTTTTCAGACGCCGCGGCACGGCAGACCCGTCAATTTTAGGTGTGCCTGCACGTGCTGCAGCACCACCCTCGTCGATTTCTCAGAGTTTGAGAGGACGTCATTGCCGACAGTTTTGCCTGCGCACGCCGGAACACCGGTTGAACTATGCATGCGAGAATGAATTGGGTAAGGTTCACCTTATCTAATTCATTCGAATTCAGGAGCACCGATGTCTGATGATGCCAACGCTCGGCCGCTGGCTGTTGCACTGCGCGAGCACACCGCCGAGGCGCACAAATCAGCCGAGACCTCCTCGTTCATCGACAAGCTCCTCTCCGGACGAGCCTGCCCATCAGCCTGGGGCGTGCTCCTCGTCCAGCAGTGGGCGATCTATCAGGCGCTTGAAGACACGATTGCCGAACATTACGTTGATCACCGGTTCCTCGCGCCGCTGTACGATCCGAGGCTGCTGCGGGTGCAGGCGATCGAAAAGGACCTCCGGTCCCTCTTCGGACCGGAGGTGTTCGTGCGCATGGCCCGGGGCGAGCTCGCCGTCCTCCCCGCCACTGCGGGGTACGCGGCGGCTCTGCGTGAGAATCACACCGTCGAGATGATGGTCGCCCAGCACTACGTGCGCTATCTGGGCGACCTCTCCGGCGGTCAGATCATCGCCACCATGCTCAGACGGCACTACGATGTGCCCGACGCCGCCCTCAACTTCTACCGCTTTGAGGGATTCCCCAAGCATAAGCCCTACAAGGATGCCTACCGGCAACGACTCAACGCGCTGCCCGCCACTGACGCGCAGCGCGAGCAGATCCTTGTCGAAGCTGTGCGTGCGTTCGGCTTCAATGAAGCCGTATTCGCTGATATCGGCGCGGCGCGCAGTTCGATGCACGCCTGGGCGGGCGTGACCGCCTGATGGAAGTCTTCCTTTCCGACTTCCCCGTATTGGCTGCATGGGCCCTGCTGTTCGTCGTCGGGCTCCTGCGGGGCCAAGGGACATACTGGATCGGGTACGGCGCCTCGGGCGCAGCCACTCACATCGGGGACCGAGGTCCGGGGCGCTGGGCGAAGGTGCAGGCGTGGCTGAACAGCGACCGGACCCGGGCCAGCCGCACCGTCGTGCAGCGAGTGGGCATCATTGCGGTCCCGCTGTGCTACCTCACAGTGGGACTGCAGACAGCAGTGTTGGCAGCGGCCGGACTCGTGCGCATCCCGTGGCTGAAGTTCACCCTGGCACAGTTGCCCGGCGCAGCCGCCTGGGCTGCTATCTATAGCACTGTCGGTTTTGCCGGCTGGACGGCGGCCGTCGCCGCATTCACAGGTACCGGGTGGGGCTGGGCTCTGCTGACCATCGCCGTCGCTGCGGGTGTGCTGCTCGTTGTGCCTCGAGTAGGTCGCAGGACTCTGCAGCGCCTCGACGTCTCCGCAGGGCAGCACACGGAGACGGGGATAAGCGGCGAGATCCCAGCTCAGCTCAGTAGTAGACGGCCAGCGGGCCGCTGGGGCCCTCGATCACCGTAATCTCGGTGTTGAAGATCTCGGAGAGCACCTGATTCTGCATGATCTCGTCCGGGGTGCCGTGCTTGACTACCTGGCCATGCTTCATCGCCAGAATCTTGTCTGAGTAGTGGGCGGCGAAATTGATGTCGTGCAGCACGATCACGATGGTGCGGCCCAGGTCATCGGCGGCGGCCCGCAGCTGCTTCATCATCTGTACTGCGTGCTGCATGTCCAAGTTGTTCAGCGGCTCATCCAGCAGCACATAGTCGGTCTGTTGGGCCAGCACCATGGCCACGTAGGCTCGCTGCCGCTGCCCGCCGGAGAGCTGGTCGAGATAGCGGTTCTCCAGCTCAGTGAGGTCCAGGAAGTCGATGGCCTCAGAAATGTACTTCTCATCGCCCAGGGTGAGCCGACCTCCAGAGTGGGGGAACCGGCCGAAGCCCACCAGTTGGCGCACGGTGAGCCGGGTGACGAAGTGGTTCTCCTGCCGCAGCACCGACAGAATCTTTGCGATGGCTTTCGAGGGGGTGTTCACCACGTCGTGTCCGCCAACTTCAATGGTGCCGTGGTCGATGTTCAGCAGTCGACCGATCATGGTGAGGATAGTGGACTTTCCGGCGCCGTTGGGTCCCACCAGTGCGGTGATGCCTCCGGATTCGATCTCGGTGGTGACCGGACCGATCTTCACTGATTCGCTGTAGTCCTTCTGGACCTCGGTCAGAGTGATCACAGACGCCCCTTTCGCAGGACGAAGAGGAGGAAGACCACTCCACCGATGAGTTCAACGATGACGGTCACCGCTCCCCCTGCATCCCAGACGTGACGGAGGATGAAGTAGCTTCCGGTCAGGACGGTGTAGCCGAACAGGAACCCCATGGGGAACAGCAGCCGGTGGGAGTAGGTGTCGGCGAACTGATAGGCCAAGATCGCGGTGAGGAAGCCCATGAACATCATCGGACCAACCAGCGCGGTGGCCAGGGAGATGAGAACCGAAACCAGCGCGAGGATGCCGATGAGCTCGCGCTTGTGGTTCACCCCCAGATTCTGGGCAGTGGACTTGCCCAGCGCCAGAACATTGAGGGTGTTTGACCGCATCCAAAGCACCACGGTGACCGCAAGCGCAATGGGAATGGCATAGGGCAGGTACTCGGCCCTGGCGTTGGAGATGTTTCCGAAGAGTCGGGCGGTGAGCACATCGAACTCGCTGGGGTCCAGCAGTCGCTGCATGAAGTTCGACAGCGAACCCAGAGTGCCGCCGAGGACCACCCCAACCAGAAGCATGATGTGAATATTGGAGAACTTGCCGCTCAGCAGCCAGGTGTAGAGGAGGGTGGCGGCCAGCATCATCACTGCCATCTGCAGGAAGAACTGAGGAACCCCCACCAGCATGGTGACCCCGGCGATGCCGAACATGTAGACGAAGCCGGTCTGGATGGTGGTATAGAGCGCGCCGAAGCCCATGATCCCGGGGGTGATGATGCGGTTGTTGACCACCGTTTGGAACGCGATGGTGGCCATCGCGTGGCAGAGGGCCACCACTGCAATGGTCAGCAGAGACTCCCGGCGCATATCAACGATGAGCCACCAGCCCCGCGACCCGATCTCTGCGGGGTTGTTGTAGGTCATGATCCCGAAGGTGAAACCGATGGCGAGCACCCCGAGGAGGCTCATCACCAACACATAGGTGCGCTTGTGCTTCTTATCGGTGATGGGCTTGGAGTGGCGGTCCCGGCCAGTCGGTGCAGCGAAACGCTTCGGTCTGATGGAGACTCGCCCGGTCGCTCTGGGGCCTTCCGGCGGCTCCGCCTGCTGGTCATCGTGGGCGGTCTCGTCACGAATCTCGGTGCTCATGCGGCCAGCCCACCCTTCCTGCGCTGACGCAGCAGCAGCCCGATGAACACCACGCCGCCGACTAAGCCGAGCACCATGCCCACCGGGACCTCGAAGGGAGCGATGATGAGCCGGCCGATCAGATCGCAGACGGTCACTGTGCAGATGCCCACCAGGCAGACCCATGGAAGGTTGCTGCGCAGGTCATCTCCGCGGAAGAGGGCCACAATATTGGGCACGATCAGACCCAGGAACGGCAGGGTCCCCACCACAGTGGCGGTCACCCCGGTGGCCACCGCGACCATGGCGGTGCCCATAAACAGCACCAGGGCGTAGTTCAGGCCAATGTTGGTGGCCATCTCCTTGCCCAGGCCGGCGGCGGTGAACTGATCGGCGACGATGAATATCAGCACTGAGACACCCAGCACGATCCACATCAGCTCGTAGCGGCCTTGGATGATTCCGGTGAAGGATCCTTGGAACCAGATCCCTAAGTTCTGCAGGTTATCGGTCATCAGCGCAATATAGGTGGTGAACGAGCTGACCACCGCGCCGAGCATGATGCCGATGATCGGCACGATGAGACTGGACTTCAGCGAGACCCTGCGCAGGAACAGGAAGAAGACCATGGTACCGATGAAGGCCGCGGTCACCGCCCCGGACATTCTGGCGAAGAGACTGGCCGCAGGGAACAGCCACATCACTAGGATCAGCCCCAGAGCCGCCCATTCGGTAGTTCCGGTGGTGGTCGGCTCCACGAACCGGTTCTGGGTCAGCAGCTGCATGATGATCCCGCACATCGCCATTGATGCTCCGGCCAGAACCAGTGCCACGGTGCGCGGAACCCGGGTGATGCTGAACATCCAGAAACCGTCTTCGGTGAAGACCTCGAACTGTCCCACCAGCAGTGAAAGGACCAGCAGCCCCACGGTGATGGCTGCGGCGAGGAAGAACATGGGAGTCCACAGTTTGCGGCGCCGGTGACGACGTCCGTCGTCGATGAGGATGTCGCGGCTGGTTTGGGAGACGTCTTGCCGCAGTGTGGTGGTCATGAGGACTTCCGAAGTTGGATTGAGGGACAGACGGCTGAGCTAATTCTGTTCAGTCAATGCTAAGGGAGGCAGGTCGTCGGACCAAAGTCCCGCTGCCTGCCTCCCCTGAGGAACGTGTGGACTGGCAGGCTTACTCCGCAGCCCCCTCAAGGGCGTCGGCGAAGTCATTGAGGAACTCGGTGTAGGCCTGAATGCCCTCAGTCACATACATGTTGGTCGGCATGTACACAATCTGTTCCTCCTGAACAGCAGTGACCTCTTGAAGCGCCGGCGAGTCGGCGATCAGCTCTTGGGCGGGGGTGTATTCCGGGTCGTCCGGGGCCATGCCGTCACGATCCAGCACGATGATCCAATCCGGGTTGGACTGGGCGATGGCTTCCACCGAGATGTCATCGCCCTGGTGGTCGCTGCTCTGGTCATCGACCTCAAGGGCAGGCACCAGTCCGAACTCTTGGAAGACGGGGGCAACGCCGCGGCCCTCGTTGGGGCCTGCGTAGTTGATATCACCGCCGGAGGTCAGCAGGCCCATGACGCTGGACTCGCCGTCGTAGGCGGACTCGACCCGGTCCATGGCCTCGGTCAGCTCGCCATTGAGGTTCTGCGCGGCCTCCTCGTTCTCAAATATGGTGCCAAGAGAATCGGTCTTCTCCATCAGCCCCTCAAAGAACGTAGAGGCCTCTCTGGTTCCTTCATCGAACTCCAGGATTGTGCTGTCTTCGGGCATCAGCTCGGCGATGTCGTCGTAGTACTGGGCATAGCGCTGCCCGTTGATGACCAGATCAGGCTGTGCAGCCACGATCTGCTCCAGGTCTGGTTCGAAGTGCATGCCGGTGTTGAGAATGCTGTCATCGCCGATATATTCGCTGTGCGCGTCATCTTGCATCAGATCAACGGGTGCAACGCTGAGCTCGACGCCGAAGTCCTGCAGGGTGCGGAAAACGCGGTTGTCGAAGGCACCGATGCTTTCCACCTCATTCGGGTTGATCTCATGGGTGCCATGGTCGTCCTCAACAGTGATGGTGGTGCCGCTGCCGGCGGCGTCACCATCGGCCCCGGCAGCGCTGGCCTCATCGCCTGAGCCGCCGCTGCAGGCGGTCAGCGCCAGGGTGCCGACAGCCGCTGCAGAAAAGAATCGGACGAAGGGCCCAGCGCTGCCCGCAGGGGTAGAGTCGATCTTCATGGAATAGATACCTTTCTAAGGTGTATTAAACTTAGCCTGCCCTTACCTGAATAGAGCCTACAGCCTTGCCCAATAATTTGGCAACACGGATCCATGTGACTCCTCTCACACATGACTCGTGTCTCCTCGATGTGCTGAGACAGGACACGACGACTCCCCCGGTGCCGCACCGGGGAACAACCGGTAGCGTAGCGGTGTGTCCGACCCTGCTGCCGCACTGAAGCCCATCCTGACCCCGGAGGGCTTCCAGCTGCTGAATTCGCTGCCGGACTATGACGAGGCGACGGCGGCTGAAATGAACATGACGCTGCGCAGACAGGGATGGTCAGCCGAGACTGTGGCTGCGACCCTGACCCAGTCGCGGCTGCGCCGAGATGCGCAGACCAAGTTCGGCCGTTTCGCCTCCAACATGCTGTTCACCGACCACGGTCTGCAGCAGTCCACGCGACTGCCGGTGGCCGCCCGGCATGCCCAGCGGTTCCGCGCAGCCGGAGTGCAGCACGTCGCGGACCTCGGCTGCGGTCTGGGGGCTGACTCTTTGGCTTTCGCCTCCGCGGGGATGCAGGTGACCGCAGTGGAGGCCGACGAAACCACGGCCGCGGCGGCCACGATGAACCTGGTGGCCTTCCCCGAATCCCACGTGGTGCACGACACCGCTGAAGGATTTGCCGCACAGCATCAGCTGCTTGCCTCGACTGCGGTGCCTGAAGGATGGGGACTGTGGCTCGATCCGGCGCGGCGGCACGCCTCAGAGTCACAGAAGCCCTCACGCATCTGGGACCCTGAGGAGTTCAGCCCTCCGTTGAGCTTCGCCGTCGACCTGGCAGCGACCGGAATACCGGTGGGGGTGAAGCTCGGCCCGGGCATCCCGCACGATCTGGTACCGCAGAACTGCGAAGCTCAGTGGGTGAGCATCGACGGCGAGCTGGTGGAAGTGGTGCTCTGGTTCAACGCGCTGGCCACCCCGGGGGTGCGCAGGTCAGCTACGGCCTTGAGAAGCTCCACCGATGACCCCCTCTCGGCCGATGCCGCACAGCTGACCTCCGCTGCCGATTTCGGCCAAGGCCCGGATCCCGAGCCTGCCGGACGCCGCGGCCTGCGCGGGGTGCTCTGTGAGCCCGACCCCGCAGTGATCCGCGCCGGGCTGGTGGCTGATCTCGCCGGCGAGCTGCAGGGGTGGATGCTAGATGAGCACATTGCTTACTTCTGCACCGCCGAGTCACCTCAAGGCCCACTTGGCGGATTGGCGCGCGGCTACAGGGTGCTGGAGACTATGGACTTCAGCCCCAAGACGCTCAAACGGTGGTGCGCAGATCACCAGGTGACCAGTGTGGAGATCAAGAAGCGCGGAGTCGACATCACACCGGAGACCCTGCGCAAGCAGATTCTTCCCAAACGAGCACCGGGACCCAAACATCATGTGATCCTGGTACTCACCAGACTCGACGACTACGCACGGGTAGCCGCCGTCGTCGAGCCGCTTAGTCAGTGACCGTGATCGTGATCCCCGTGATCATGATCGTCATGCTCGTCACCGTGTTCGTGGTCGCCCTCGTGCCCATCGGAGACCCCCGTCACCGGCTGGCCGTCCACAGCCGTGAGCTCGTTGGGCACGACGTCCAGGTCGGCTGAGTTGATGACTTCCAGCTCGACCAGGTCCACCATATGGATCTGCTGCTCAGCAGGGTCAGTGATGTAGGCGATGTCGTTGACGACCTGGATCGCGGGCCTGGGTTCCTGCCACTGGTCGGGTTCTGTCCACTGCTGCATCACCTCGATGGATGTGATCTGTTCGCCGGTTCCCGAATCCAGCACGTGGAGGTGGCCGTCTTCGGCCATCACGAGGGCTTCAGCCTCGGGGCCCCGTGCGAGGGAGCGGAAGTTATAGGCAGCACCGATCTCCGCGGTGGTGATCTCGCCAGCCTTTACATCCACCAGGGCCACCGAGGTCATGGGTTCGTCCTGGGTCTCGTTGTAGTCACCGAGCATGATGCTGGAATCGGCGGCGGGGAACAGGTTTCCGGTGCGGGCGTAGTCGGGTCCGGCGTCAATCTTGGTGAACTCCGCACCGTTCCAGACCAGGACCCCTTCCTCACAGCCGACCGCGACCACACCATCAGGACCGGCGGCCTCTCCGTGGACCCCGGGGCATTCCTCGTTGCGGGCGATCTCCTCACCATCGGCATCAAGCACCCGCGCCCCGGGCCGCTCCTGGTCATCACCGAGGGTCTCGAACCTGGACCCATCCTCGAAGGCCACACCAACACCATGGTGAGGATGCTCAGTCTCGGCGACCTCGGTGCTGAGCTGGGCCTGAACATCGAGGTCGGTCAGGTCGAAGGTATGGATCTCCCCGTTTCCGTCGAAGAACAGGGCGCCCTGGCCGTCATGGGCGACGACGTGCCCAGGTGCCGGCCCCTCAACTGTGACCTCGCTCAGCAGCGGGTCAGTGGTGTAGTAGTGATTGTGATCACCGTGGGGCTCGCCCCAGGTCCCGGCATCGAGCAGCCGGAAGGACTCCCCCTCGGTCAGGAACATATGCCGACCGTCCCCGGCCGGGTTGATGCGCAGGAGGCCCTCCGCCTCAAAATCGCCGAGCGTCTCCAGGGTCGCACCGTCGAGCACCGCGACTCCGCCGTCGTATGTGATGCCCAACCGAGGCTGCGGACCCGCGGCCTCCTGTGCCTCACGATCACCCGGGTCCACCGGCGGCCCGTCACCCTGTTCGGCCTCGGTCTGTTCCTCGTCGGCGGACTCCTGCGCCTGGGTCGCGCCCGAGTCGGGCTGGTCCTGAGCCCCGGCGTCGTTCTGCTCCTGTTCGGCGTCCTGGCCGGAGGCCTGACTGCAGGCGGTGAGCCCCAGCAGCAGTGCTCCCGACACGGCAGCTATGCACAGCGAGGTGGTCCCGTGTTGTTTCATGACAGGTTGTTTCATGACAGCCTTTCTCTTGGTGCGAGGTGACATTGGGTCAGACATGCAGTCGGTGCCCCTGATGGTGAAGGGGCTCATTGATTCAGCGATTCGGCGGCCCGTTCGACGTCGGCGATGTTCTGCTCCATCCACTCGGTGTAGGTCTCCAGACCTTCGGGCAGCGTCTCTGAGAATTCCAAGATTTCGACGCCGTGCTCTTCGGCAGCCTCTCGGATCTGCAGCGACTGGTTGGTCTGGGTCTGTCGGTTGTAGGAGAGCAGGTCCACCTCACCGGCGGCGATGGTGTCTGTGGTGGCGAAGAACAGCCGGGGCGAGACGTCGTCGCCGTGCTCCACGGCAGCCAGGAACGCGATGTCGGTGAGGTTGTCGAACCCGGCCTCATCCAGCAGGAACCCGGAGACGGCTTCAGTGGCCAGATAGGTCAGCCCCTCGGCCTCGATGGCCCGAGTGCGGGCGTGCAGCTGGTCGATGTCGTCTGCCAGCGCTTGGGCGTTGTCCTCATACAGCTGGGCATTCTCCGGCTCCAGCTGCCCCATATGGTCGCCGACGTCGGAGACGAACTCACTCATGCGGGCGAGGTCATACCAGACATGCTCGTTCTCATAGGTCCCGTCGAACTCATGCGAGTGCCAGTTCTCCCCGGAGATGAGCTGAATGACCGCATCGTCCTTCTCCGCCGCGCTGGCCAACTGGGTGATGTAGGGGTCGTAGCCGCCGCCGTTGGCGATCAGCACATCGGCTTCCTCCACACTCAGCCGGTCCTGCGGGGTGGCCTCATAGGAATGCGGGTCGACTGCCGGGCTGTCGACGATCGCCTCAACCTGGGCAGTGTCGGCGACGACGTCCTGGACCAACGAGGCATAGACATCGGTGGACGCCAGCACCAGCAGGCCGGTCTCCACCCCTGAGCCGCTCTGATCAGTCTCGTCAGTCCCACCGGAACCTGCGCAGCCGGTGGCCACGATCACTGCTGGCAGCATGAGCAGCACCGCTCGGACCCCTCGCTCCATTCGACACCTCACATCTTCTTGGTCAGTTCTGCGTCTTTGTCAGTTCTGCGCAGTCGCTCATCGTTGCTCAGGGTCCACTCTTATCGGTATTGCGACTCATTTGCAACAATGTGACAGCAAGAAGCAGTGGGATCACCACAGTCTGTGAAGAAGGGTGCTTCGATGAGCACCCGGTATGAGGTCATCGCGGCAGCGAACCGCAGGGGTCAGCACCGGGCTGGATCAGGCTGGATCAGGCTGAGCTGCGGTGCGGAGACCTTCAGGGCCCGGATCAGGGGAAGCTGTCCACCGCAGACGATCGCCGGGGGCCGCTCTCTTCACTGCTGAACAGCAGCGCGGGAAAAGTTCACCTGTCTCGACGAAGTGAGGCTCCATCCGGATGAGGTGGCGTTACGACGGCAGATTCGCCGGTGAGGGTGACCGCGCCGCAGCTGCCGAAACGGTCGCGAAATTCGCCCCGTACGGCGGCTGCGGCGCGGCCGACATGAGTGGCTGTCCGGCGGATCAGCCCTGGTTGTTCTGCCCGGCGTCGGCCCGGGTGACCCTGCGGCGCACCAGCAGCATAGCCACCACAATCAGCACCAGCACACCGCCGCCGATGCCGAGCACCATGGCGACCGGGAACTGACCCTCGCCCTTATCCTCGGCAGCAGAAGAGTCCACGCTGGTCTCCTCGGCGTCAGTCTCCTCGGCAGCAGCGGATTCCTCGGCAGCGGATTCCTCAGTCCCGGGTTCTTCGGATTCCTCACCACCGTCGGCTGCGGATTCCGGTGCTGCCGTGTCGGCCGTCTGCTCCTGAGTCGGCTCATCCTCCGCTTCGTCCTCGACCTCAGCGGCGTCGACCTCGAAGGTGAAGTCCAGCTCTTCGCTGTGCCCATCGGAGTAGACCGCGTGGTAGAGCACCTCGTACTCCCCGTTGGGCAGAGATTCCGGCAGTTCGGTGCTCATGGTGGGACCGTCCGTCTCGGTCTCACCGTCCCAGCGCTCACCGTCCTCGCCAGTCACCCAGATGGTGTTGGGGACCGATTCGCCGGTGGTGAGCCCCTCACCGGAGAACTCCAGCACGATCTCCTCAGGGCTCTCATCGAGGACGGCGTCGGCCTCCGGTGTGGAGCCGATCAGGGTGTCATGGGCGGCGGCGGGGGCGGCAGTCATGGCGCCCAATATCAGCGCGGCCCCCCCGGAGAGCGCGACGACGGCGGGCAGGTGCACAGGTGCATTAGTGGTTCTTGTCATGAGATATCTCTTTCGGCGAGCATGAAACCGGGTCGGCGAGCGCCCGGATGGTCACGGTGTCAGCTCGTTCCCAGAGGTGGGCCGCGCAGGCTGCGGGGCCCTGCAGTGATCCAGACATGCCAGACGGGCAGCGGTCGAACCGGCAGAGGCTGTGGCGCACACACCGGCGCGGCAGGGCCAGAGTCGCACGGCAGCAGCACCGGTCGGACGCTGAGCAGGCGGGTCAGCGCGTGCAGGATCAGCTCTCCGTGGCGCAGAAGCGTGTAGGTGACCACTGCGGCGACCAGGTGGGACATCGCCATTGTCGCCTCCGGAGCGACCTCGCCCCCCACTTCGGCCGTCTCGCCCAGGATCAGACGATGTTCGTGGTGGCCGCTGTGATGTCCCCCCACTTCGCGCAGTCCTGACGAGCCTGCACCGCCGCCTGCCGGAAAGAGCGCGAAGAGTCCATGCAACATGCCTTGGGTGAACAGTACTGCCGCTGCCAACCGGGCACGCGAGAGCCTCACCGCTGACAGGGCCACACACACCGGCACGCTGATCGCCAGGGTCAGCAGCAGCACCACCCAGTGCGGGTCATGGTGGCCCCCGGCAGAGTGGGCCAACGCTGCCGAGCCCACTGCGAGCGCTGCGGCCAGGATTCCGCGCAGTGCCCGCGCACCCCCGGTGACCGGCTCAGTGGACCTCATACCTGAATTCTACAACGTGTAGAAAATTCGACAGGTAGACTTCCCCGGCCATTCCGTCAGGACAGGGGGTCACCGGTGAGTGCTGCGCAGTGGCTGGGCCTATTGGGCACCCTCCTCGGCGGCGCGCTGCCCTGGCTGGAGGCCGTCGTCGTGATCCCGGCAGGCATCGTGGCCGGTCTGCCCACGGTCCCCGTAGTCATCGCCGCCGTGACGGGCAATCTGCTCACCGTGGCGCTGGCCGCCTGGTTCGGCGAACGGATCATGGTGTGGTGGTCCGGCCGCCGGCAGCGCAGAGAGTGGCTGAAGAACGACGCCGCCACAGCTGAGCTCCGTGCCGCTAAACGACCTCGGCGGCAGCGGCGAATTGTCCGGGTGATGGACCGCGGCGGGATGCCGGCGCTGGCGCTGTTGGACCCGCTGATTCTGGGGACCCAGCTGGCCGCAGTTGCTGCAGTGGCCGTGGGCATCTCCGCCGTCCGATCGTTTCTCTGGGTCGCCACCGGCACCGTTTTCTGGTCGGTGGTGGCCGCGGTCGCCACAGTCACCGGCTTCGAGATCCTGGGGCTCGGCGCCTGATCTGGGCAGATTATGGCCGCTCAGCAGGCAGAGTGGCCGATGCTCTGCCCGGCGACGTCGACCGGCAGTGCCCCCTCAGGCTCGGCACCGGTGAGCACGTCCACCAGGACGTCGAAAGATTCCGGGGTGCGGCCGTACAGGGCGATCTTCGTCTCAGCGGTGGAGGCGGTCAACGCTTCAGGACGGTCCAGGGCGACCACCACCTCACCGGAGCCGGGCGTGGTCCCACCCAGCAGGGTCACTGTGGTCCCCCAGCCGACCTGGATCCCGGCACGCTGGGCCGCAGCCGCCAGTCGGGCCCGATCCTGCTGGGTGCCTCCGGCGATCTGGATCGCCTCATCCACCAGCTGTGCCTCACACTCACCCTGGACCAGGGTCACTGCGGATTCGGACACCAGCCGGGACGCTTCTGTCCCCGCAGCCTCGATTCGGCCCAGCTCCTCCGCGAGGTCCTCAGGGATCTCTGCACCGGGTCCGGCCGTCAACTCGCCGGCCGCCAGGTCCTGCTGCCACAGCGCCAGCGCGACCACTCGTTCAGCTGCCTCGCCGAGCCGGCCCTGAGGCAGCTGATCAGACTCCACGGCCTCCACAATGGCCGCGTGCGCCCCGGGGGCGCTGGCCGGCATCAGCAGCAGGTCCGCCCCGGCGGCCAACGCATCCACCACCGCTTGGTC
This sequence comes from Nesterenkonia sp., assembly GCA_052089225.1. Taxonomy (GTDB): domain Bacteria; phylum Actinomycetota; class Actinomycetes; order Actinomycetales; family Micrococcaceae; genus Nesterenkonia. Next base: position 15,149 of record JBQCZP010000028.1, on the reverse strand, counting down.
TCCGCCGTAGCGCTGGGCGACGGCGGCCATGTTCATCGCGTCGGTGACGATGACGCCGTCGTGCCCCATCTGACGGATCTCCTGATAGGCCGCCTCAGACAACGACGACGGGACCCCGGCCTCCAGAGCGGGCACCTCAACGTGACCCATCATGACCATCGGCGCTCCGGCCTCGATGGATTCGGCGAATGGCACCCAGTCGCGCTCGCGCAGCTGCTCGATGCTGGCATCCTGGACCGGCAGCGTGCGGTGGGAGTCTTCGGTGACCGAGCCGTGGCCGGGGAAGTGCTTGATCGAACCGGCCAGGCCGCCTTCGGCCAGGCCGCGCACACCGGCGTGCGCCAGCTGAGCCACCTCCTGCGGGTCACTGCCGAAGGAGCGTGAGCCGATCGTGGGGTCGTCGGCTCCCACGGTCACATCAGCACTGGGCGCGAAGCTGAGCGTGAATCCCAGTTCGGCGAGCTCTTCGGCCATCCCACGGTGTCCGGTGCGGGCCAGGTCTCTGCCCTGCTGGGCATCGGCGGCCGCTGCTGCCCCGTAGGCCATGGGAGCCGGCCACTCGGTCACCGGCTCCCCTACCCGGGTCACCAATCCGCCCTCCTGGTCCACGGAGATGATCGGCGGTGCGGCCCGCTCCTCTGCTTCGGCTCCTATCCCGGCTGCGGCGATGGTTTCGATCTGAGCAGCCAGCGCCTCGGTGTCCGCTGAGCTGGTTCCGCCGGGTATGTTGTGGCCCATCAGGATCACACCGCCCAGATGTAAGTCCTCGATCAGCTGTGCGGCAGATTCGGCATCGGTGCCGCTGTATTCGCCGATGAGCACCTGCCCGGCCTGCTCCTCCACGCTCATCTGGTCCACCAGCTCGGCAGCCTCGTCGTCGTGCTGCTCCGAGGGTCCGGCCAGGGCGGCGTCGTGATCGGCCACCAACTGTTGAAGCCGTTCTTCCTCCTCGCGCTGCTCCTGCTCCGACTGTTCGGCCGCGCTCTGCTCAGATTCGCTGAGGCCGTCATCGGCCTGGTCGGTTGACTCCGACGCACCGTCGTCCGTCTCAGCACAGGAGGTCAGCAGCAGAAGGGCAGTCAGGGCTGCAGCAGGAACGGACCTCCGAGAAAACCACATTCACCCAGAGTATGAGTTTTCGCCGAAAGGTGCTCGGCCGCAGCATGCCCACTCCGCACAGCCTGTGACTGCGGCCTCAGCGTGGCTGATGCTCCAGCCTCTGCTGACGCCGCTCTCGGTGCAGCAGAGCCCACACCACCAATGTGCACAGCATCGACCAGAGCACCAGATGGTACCAGCCGCTGAATTGATTGTTCTGGGGGTCGAAGATCCCGGGGACGGTGACAGCAAAGATGAAGGTGATCTGCAGCGCCAGGGCGAACCCGAGGAACCACAGTGCGGTCTTCACTCTCCTCGTTCTCACGTTCCCAACTCCTGGCACGGTTCAGTCGGCCGTTGAGGAAATGGGGGTCATACCTGGCCTTCCATCTCTCTTCGCCGGCGGTGCGACAAGACGCTGACGGGGCTCATCACACCGGTCATCAGCATGACAGTGAGCATCAGCAGCGGCATCATCTGCTCCTGCCCGCGATTGATGAGCATATAGCCGGCCATGACCAACGCCGCTATGAGCAGCACACCGCCGACGGCAAGCATGAACCAGAGCAGCGGGGTCATATGCGCGAATCGCTGTGCCCGAACGTGCTGTGCCATTTCACTCCTCCTCATTCCACCATCGCAGTGCGTGATTGGCCCGTCAATGGGGCGTCGACGCCGGATCGCGCGTGCCGAACTTCGCGCTGCTGGTTTCAGCGGAGCCGATAATCTGGTTCCACCTGCAGCGTTAGTCTGGTGGGGCAGTAGTGTAAGCCGGTCACCGGAACCATCTTCCTGAGGAGAAGCTCATGGGACTGCCGTTCGCCGAATCCGGGCGCTCCACCCTGGGGATGGAGTGGGAGCTGGCCTTGGTGGACCGGCAGACCGGGGACCTGCGCAGCGTGGCCGAGCGCATTCTGGAGGCCTCCCACGCCGAAGTTCCGGGGCTCTCCAGCTACGAGGAGCACCCGTACGTGAAGCAGGAGCTGCTGCTGAACACCATTGAGCTGATCACCGACGTCTGCCATTCGGTGGAAGAGGGCGTCGCCCAGCTGCGGCAGACCGCGCAGAAGGTGATGAAGCACTGCGATCCCCTGGACGTGGATCTCTACAGCCAAGGCAGCCACCCCTTCGCCCCGCCGACTACGCAGCCTGTCACCGATAAGGAGCGCTACAACGAGCTGATCCGACGCACCCAGTGGTGGGGCCGGCAGATGGTGATCTACGGGGTTCACGTCCACGTGGGGCTGGATGACATCAGGTTCGCGATGCCTGCGGTCAACGCGCTGTGCAACTACAACGCCCATTTTCTCGCCCTCTCGTGCTCCTCTCCGTTCTGGTCCGGTGAGAACACCAGGTACGCTTCCAACCGGTCGCTGATGTTTCAGCAGCTGCCCACCGCTGGGCAGTCCTACCAGTTCGACCAGTGGACCGGCTTCGAGCGGGCCGTCGCCGACTTGGAGCACACCGGGGTCATCAGCGACGTCACTGAGGTCCGCTGGGATGTTCGGGCGGTTCCGCGGCTGGGAACGGTGGAGATGCGCATCTGTGACGGCGTGGCCACCCTGGAGGAGCTCGGTGCGATCGCCGCGTTCACCCAATGCCTGGTCCATGACACGGTGAAGCACCTGGAGGCCGGCGGCACGGTGACCTCCATGCCGCCCTGGTACGTCAAGGAGAACAAATGGCGTGCGGCCCGCTACGGGTTGGATGCGATCATCATCCGCAACGCCCACGGTGACGAGGAGCTGGTCACCGACTCGCTGGCGCGCGAGCTTGACCGCCTTGAGCCGGTGGCCGAAGAGCTCGGGTGCGCGGCCGAACTGCGCCACCTGGAGCAGATGATGACCTCCGGCGCCGGGTACCAGCGACAGATAGAGGTGGCGGAGGAGCACGACGGCGACCTGCGCCAGGTGGTGCTGGACTCTGCGGCCAGGACCCGGGCCAGCATCTTCGGCTGAGGCGACCCTCCCCCCAATTATCCCAGCCCCTCACGGTGAATCTCCCAGCGCTGTGAAGGAACTGCGTCTCCTCAGCCTGGGTGATCTGAAAAACTCTGTGACGATTCGGCCGAGCCTCGATCACAGGCTGATCAGGCTGACCGGCTGGCTGGAGTCGGCAGGGATCTCCAACGACGACGGCGGGGCACCGGCGGCCACCAGCTGAGCTCCCAAGGCGGCGACCATCGCGCCGTTGTCGGTGCACAGCGGGATCGGCGGCACCGTCAGGCTGATGCCGGAGGCTGCGCACCGTTCGGCAAGCACCTCGCGCAACCGCGAATTGGCGGCCACTCCCCCGCCGAGCAGCAGGTGGGTGATCCCATGCTCATCGCAGGCGCGCACAGCCTTCTTCGTCAGCACATCCACCACGGCTTCCTGGAAGCTGGCGGCGATGTCGGCAGTGGGCACGGGACGGCCGGCCGCTTCGAACTGCTCCACAGCCCGGGCGACGGCAGTCTTCAGCCCCGAGAAGGACCAGTTGTTCCGGTGCTTTCCGGGCTCTGCCGCCGTACCTTCGAACTTCGGCATAGTCAGCCCGCGCGGGAAGCGGAACGCCTTGGGGTCGCCCTCGCGGGCTGCAGCGTCGACCTTGGGGCCGCCGGGATAGCCGAGGCCGAGCAGCCGTGCCACCTTGTCGTAGGCTTCCCCTGCGGCGTCGTCGATGGTGGACCCCAGCAGCTGGACGTCATCGGCGAGGGCACCGACGCGCAGAATTTCGGTGTGCCCGCCGGAGACCAGCAGCGCACCGGTGTTGGGCGGCAGGTCGCTGATCGGAGCGGCGTCGTCGATGGAGGGTTCTTCACTCAGCAGCCCAACCGCCACGTGGGCGACCAGATGGTTGATGCCGTAGAGCGGCTTATCAGCGGCGAGCGCGAGACCTTTCGCCGCGGAGAGCCCGACCATCAGCGCCCCGGCCAGGCCCGGGCCGGCGGTGACAGCAATGGCGTCGACGTCGTCAAGCTCCACTCCGGCAGTGCTCAGTGCTCGGCGCAGGGTGGGCGTGAACGCTTCCAGGTGGGCCCGGGCGGCGATCTCTGGGATGACCCCGCCGAAGCGGACGTGCTCCTCTACCGAGGAGGCAACTTCGTTGGCCAACAGGTGCGTGCCGCGCACAATGCCGATGCCCGTCTCGTCGCAGGAGGTCTCGATGCCCAGCACCAGCGGCTGCTCAGTCATGGGCACCCATTTTACTGTGTGGCAGAACAGTCGCGAGCGCGAGGAGCTTGAGTCAGCGCCAAGAGCTGCAGGGCCCAACGCACCCGCAGAACCGGGAGTCGGTAAAAGTCGCCTGTGGTGGCGAAGACAGGGTCCGTGAGTGGAAGACAATGCCCAACGGCTCGCTGCCATCATCGAGCGTTTGCTGCCTGATGACGTGGGCCAGCAGGGTCGTCAGATCACGGTCCAGGCCGGTGACCTCGGTAGCGGTGAGCATCGCCACGCCACCGGTGGCCCCAGGTGTCCTCAAGGCCAGGTCCTCCAGGGCTCTCAGGGTCTCCGCGTGGTCGATGCGGACCCACCAACCCTGCCGAGGCAGGCGGATCTCATAGATGGAACGATCCATCTGCCAGTCCACAGAAATCGTCCACGGCAGGCGTACTCCGTTGGTTTCGGCCTCTGCAGTGACCGCCTCGATGCACTCATCGACGTCCATCCCGACAGATGTGGCAGCTTTGGCGATCTTCGACCGCTCCTGCCGGAAGCTGTTCAGCACTTCCGCATACGCGCACCTACGGGAGTCGGCCCGATAGATGGTCGAACCCAGAGTGTCGTAGCGTCCGCGGGATTCACCGGTGTCGGAGTCGAAACCCACCGGCATTGGCCCCACGTGCTCGTTGCGTCGAGCGGATAAGACCCCGTACCGATCTTTAGCGACCCTGTAGGCTCTCTGCCCTCCAGCCTCAATGAGGCACAGGCCGGTTTTAGTGCAGGTCCGCTCGGTCACGAGACCTGGACGTCGTTCACAAACGCTTCAGCGGCCCCTAGGACCTCACGAGTGCGCTGCTGCTGGATGTAAAGAGCCGGCAGGTTCTCATCCAGGCCCGGATTGGCACCCATCAACCATGCCAGTGCCACGTTCTTACCTTCAGCCGTTTCGATGGTCTTCCACACCCGGTAACCCAGCCGCGGCCTGGCTTCCACCTCCGGCCGTGGTTCCGGGCCGTCGGGCCTGGCCCACTTATGCGGTGATGTGCGGTCTTTGATCCCTGCCATCGTCTGGACTACCGCAGCCCCGACATTGGCGTTCATCTCCCGCACCAGGTCGTGAATGTTCATCCTGGTGGTGTCCCGAAAGATCCCGTTTCGTGTGGCGGCTTCCATGCCTCAATCATCCCCGGGAAGAGGTAGACAGTCCACCAGAAAACAACCCTAAATCAACAGCTATTCAAGTCCCCCTGAACAGCTGCTTCTGGATTGCTGTGCTTCGGAGTCTGCTGCCCTACATGGCGTGCTCAGATGACGGGGGAGGCTCAGCGCAGGTTCGCGGCGCTGGAGGGCGGGGCATCCCGCAGGTGTTTGCGCATCACAAGCGCCTCGGCCCCGTCGGGGTAGTAGCCGCGGCGCTGGTGGATCTGCTCGAATCCGTGGCGCAGATAGAGCCGCTGGGCACCGGGGTTGTCAGCGCGGACCTCCAGCAGCAGGTCCTCGGCGCCGCGGTGCAGCGATTCGGCCTCGATCAGCCCCAACAGCCGTGTGCCCAGTCCGCGGCCCTGGGCGGCGGGGGCCACAGCTAAGGTCTGCACATCGGCCAGCGGCAGCACGCACATCATGCCCGCGTAGGCGATGATGTGGACCTGGTTCGCTGGGGCGCTGGCGCCTTCGGCACCGGCGTCTTCACCGACCCAATACTTCCGTGTGGCCCGGTCGGAAGGAACCGCGGGTTCTGCCGCAGCCAGTTCCTCGTAGAAGAAGTGCTCCGGCCAGGCATCATGGGGGAAGAGGGCGCGCTCAAGGGCGAGAACCTCGGGCACATCAGCGGCGGTCATGGGCCGGAGCGCGGCCGCCGGCAGCTCGCAGGCGGCACTCATCACTGCGGCCGACGCATCTGGGCCGGGACTTTGGCATCGGACTCCCGCAGGTACAGCGGGCGCGGCTCGCAGAGCACGCCGGTCAGCTCACCTGTGAGCGCACCCTCGGCCAGCAGTCCCAGTTCGCGGGCGTGCGGCAACCACGTGCTGCTCTCCGCCGAGGCCGCCGTCAGCTGATCGGCATAGAGTCCGACGCCGGCACCGACCGCGGGCAGCTCGGGGCAGGCCGCCGCCTGGTCCACAAACGGACCCTCAACCAGTCCGGAGTCGCCGTCGTCGTTGGTGTAGTGCGCCCAATACACTTCACGACGCCGAGCATCGGTGACGGCTATGAAGTCGCCCTCCACATCTGCCTCGACCGCGCGCAGCGCCAGGGCATCCAAGCTGCACACCCCGTGGAGCGGCACCGCCCAGGCAGCGGCCATGCTGTGCGCCAGCACCAGACCCACGCGCAGCCCAGTGAACGGGCCGGGCCCGACGCCGGTCACCACCGCATCGAGCTGCCTGCCCTGCACACCGGTTTCCGCCATGATGCGCTGCACCGCCGGGGCCAGCACTTCGGCGTGGGTGTTGGCGGCCTCGGTGTGCCATTGAGCAAGCACAGTGTCATCACGAGTAAGCGCCGCCGAGGCGCCGGCGGAGGAGTCGATGGAGAGCAGCAGCATCGCCCCATCGTAGCCGCGGGAACAGCAGGCCGTCAGTTCTCCACCATCTCAGGCGAAGGGCTGTGAGGCCGCGTCGAGCTTCTGCACTTCGGCTGCGGTGAGCTCCACTGTGGGCGCGGCCAGCAGAGCGGGCAGCTGCTCGGCGGTGGAGGCAGAGGCGATCGGGGCTGTGACGCCCTTGGCCAGCAGCCAGGCCAGGGCTATGGTTGCCGGCTCGACCGAGCGGGACTCGGCGACTTCGACCAGGGCGTCGACCACGGCCAATGCATCATCGCTCAGCAGGTCCTGCACGAAGCCCTGGCGGGCCTTGCCCTGGGCGTCGTCGCGGGAACGGTACTTGCCGGTCAGCACACCGGAGGCCAGACCGAAGAACGGGAAGACGGCGGCGTCGTAGTCTGCGGCGATTGCAGCATAGTCCTGCTCGTAGTCCCTGCGGTGGATCAGATTGTACTGCGGCTGGATCGCCACCGGTACCGTCAGCCCCTCGGACGAGGCGACCTCGAACCATTCGCGCATACGCTCCGGACTGTAGACGGACAGCGCCAAGTGGCGGACCCGACCGGACTCCACCAGGGAGTGGGCGGTGCGCACCTGATCGGCGATCGAGACGCTCTCGTCGTCGTAGTGGGCGTAGTAGAGGTCCACGTAGTCGGTCTGCAGCCGCTGCAGCGACTCGTTGAGTGCGGTCTCCACGTTCTCTGCCGACAGCCCCGGGCGGGTGGGAAGACCGCCGACCTTGGTGGCGATGATGAGCTTCTCGCGGTTGCCGCGTGCGGCGAGCCACTCGCCGATGACCGTCTCCGATTCGCCGCCCTGCAGCCCGTCGCCCCACACGGAGTAGAGATCCGCGGTGTCGATGAAGTTGCCGCCGGCGGCGACGAAGGCGTCCAGTACGGCGAAGGACGCGTCCTTGTCGGAGGTCCAGCCGAAGGTGTTTCCGCCCAGATTCAGCGGGAAGACGTCCAGGTCGGTGCGGGGAATGCGGGTCATGGGTGCTCCTTTGGTTCGGCAGTGGCAGGGATCTGCTGCCGGTTCCGGCGGCGCAGCCCCACTGATGACTTGCTGCGACAAGCAACCTATCGACAGATTGCTTGCTGCGTCAAGCAATCGTGTACGATTCAGCGTATGACATCCAGCACACGATGGCTGAGCTCTCAGGAGGACGAGACCTGGCGTGCAGTCTGGGCGATGATGACCTGGCTGCCGGTCCGGCTCGATGCACAGCTGCGCGACGACGCCGGGCTCAGTCTGGCGGAGTATCACGCGCTCTCCCAGATCTCCGAGGCCCCGGAGCGCACTCTTCGACTGAGCACCGTGGCCGCCCGGGCAAACATGACCCTCTCCCACCTCTCCAGAGTGATCACGCGTCTCGCCGACGCCGGATGGATCATCCGCAGCCCTGATCCTGACGACGGTCGCTACACCCGGGCACACCTGACCGAGGCGGGGTGGGGGAAGCTGCGCGCAGTGGCACCCAGCCATGTGGAGGCGGTGCGGCAGGCGGTGTTCGACAATCTCACCGCTGATCAGGCCCGCGCCCTGGGGCAGGCCGCCGGCCGAGTGGTCGAGGCTGTAGCACCGCAGGCCACCCACCGCGATTGATCCACTGGGCACCCGCGGTCCGAGGTGGTCACACCGGCGGCTGACTCCATCGCGGCCCGTAGCCGCGCAGCACCGCAGTGCGCGGTGCCCCCACCAGGTCCTCCTCCGATTCCGAGAAGTCCGTGATGATCGTCTGCGCAGCTGTCCCGGGGTGCGCACTGTCACCGTTGGTGCCACTGACCCGCTCATCAATGAGCTGCACATCCAGCCAGGAGCCGTCCGGGCCGAGCAGCGCCTCCTCGACCAGGCTGCGGCCCCATTCGACGACGACGACCGCCCCGGGCAGGGCAGCGGCCAAGTCCAGGGACTCCAGTCCCTCGGCGTCGGTGCGGTAGGCATCCACATGAACAAGGTCCGGCCCTGAGCCCAGTGACCGGTGGGTGCGCGCCAGCACGAAGGTCGGGGAGCTGACGTGGCCGGTGACGCCGAGTGCTTCGCCCAGTGCTTGGGCGAACCTGGTCTTGCCGGCACCGAGCCCTCCGGTGAGCACCACCAGGTCGCCGTTGCGCAGCTGCGGCGCCAGGTCGGCGGCCAGCTGCTGGGTCGCCTCAAGATCCGCCACGGCGATTCTGCGCACCCAGTTCACCCCGGCCAATGGCTCCCAGGGATCCGCCGCGTCACTCATCCGTCAGCCCACATCTGCCGGGGCCTCTTCGGGCTGGTTGATGACCACCCGTGGGACGCGGGCGCCGATGCGAGTGATGATCTCGTAGTTGATGGTCTGCGCGGCCGCTCCCCATTCGGCGGCGGAGATTCCGGAGTCACCGCCGAATACAGTCACTTCGTCGCCGATCTGGGCATCGGAGTCTGGTCCCAGGTCCACCACGAACTGGTCCATCGCCACCCGACCTGCGGAGTAGCAGCGGCGGCCGTTGACCAGCACGGGGCCGTCCACGGCGATCCGCGGGATGCCGTCACCGTATCCCAACGGCACCAGCCCCAGCGTGGTGGGCGCATCGACCCGGTAGGTGAGACCGTAGCTGACGCCCTGCCCGGCAGGGACTCGCTTGACGTTGGCCAAGGTGCTGCGCAGCTCCATGGCGGGTCGCAGTCCCAGGGATTCGGCCGTCCGGTCCGCGAAGGGGCTCTGTCCGTAGATGCTGACCCCGACCCGGACCATGTCGAAGTGCGCGTCCGGCCGCGACAGTGCCGCCGGAGAGTTGGCTGCGTGGCGCAGGGCGGGCACGACGCCGTGCTCCTCAGCGATGCTCAGGGCTTCGCGGAAGACTTCCAGCTGTTCATCGGTCTCTCTGCGGTCAGGCTCATCGGCCACGGCAAAGTGCGTGAAGATGCCCTCCACGCTGATAAGCCCGTGACTCTGGTGCTGGGCAGCCTGCGCGACCACTTCGGGCCAGGCTTCGATGGTGGCACCGTTTCGGCTGAGTCCGGTGTCAATCTTCAGGTGCACCCGCGCCGGTCTCTGTCGCGCCTGTGCGGCCTCGGCGATCCGGTCCAGCTCCCAGCCGGACACCCCTAGGTCGATGTGCTCACCGATGGCGGCGGAGAAATCAGTGTCTCGGCTGTGCAGCCAGGCCAGAATGGGCGCTTCGATGCCCTCGGCGCGCAGCTGCTGCGCCTCGCGCAGATGAGCGGTTCCCAGCCAGTCGGCACCTCCGGCGAGCGCAGCACGGGCAGCTGTGACGATGCCGTGGCCGTAGCCGTCTGCCTTGATGGCAGCCATGACTTTGGCCGGGCGCACATAGTCAGCCACTGTTCCTACGTTATGGGCGATAGCTTCCGCGTCGATGATGGCCGTGCTTTCGGAGCCGTCGGCTGAATTCATGATCCTCACTGTATCTTCAGGGTGCGACGGGGCTCCGTGACAGCGCGCGGACCAGCGCCGATGCCCCAAAGGACGCTTCTGCCCGCGGGTCCAGTCCGGCAGCCGCCTGCGCATGCCGGTGCACCCCGAGGACCGCCACGGTGAGCCAGCTTCCCTGCTGGGTGGCCGCCAGGGCGCCGAGGACCCCGCAGAGCACATCTCCGGTGCCGGCGGTTGCCAGGCCGGGGACCCCCGGTCTGCCGCGGGTCTGTGCCCGGTGCAGCAGCACCTCCCCGTCTGGTGCGGCGATGATCGTGGTGGCACCTTTGAGCAGCACGAAGCAGTCCAGGCTGCCGCTGAGCCGTCGAGCGGCTTCGACGGGGTCGCTCTTCGTCCCGTCGGTGGCCAGCATCCGGCCCGCCACCTGATCGCGCAGGTCCTCGGCGATGCGGCGTGCCTCACCCAGGTGTGGGGTGATCAGCACGTTGTGGCCCAGTTCGCCGCGGTGGTGAAGCTGATGGCGGATGAGCTGCAGCCCGGAGGCGTCGAGCACACAGGGCGAACCATCATCCAGGCACTGCTCCAGCGCTGTCTCTGCTTCGCCGAGTCGTCGCGGGTCGTTTCCCAGGCCGGGGCCGATGACCACGGCATCAGCGCGCGACCGACTCGCCTGCTGGTCGGGTTCGACCCCGAGTGTTTCGGGCCAGGCAGCAACCACGTGGCTGCGCACCGTCTCGGGGGCGACCAGGGTGACCATTCCGACTCCTGTGGCCACTGCGGCGCCGACGCTGAGCTGCGCGGCGCCGGGAAACTGGGCGGAGCCTGCGTGAATGCGCACTGTGCCGCGGGAGTATTTGTGGTCGGTGCTTGCTGGTGCCCGCAGCGACTCGCTCCTGGCAGCGCCGGCGGCTCCGGCGTCGGGGTGCGGGGCGGCTGCCCGCACCGGGGTTCTGGGCAGGTGCGGTCTGAGCCCGATGTCCACTGTGTGCAGCCGGCCGCTGAGGTGGCCGCCGGCACCGACGAGCAGCCCCTGCTTGATCCCGCCGAAGGTCACCGTGTGCTCGGCGCTGATGACCCCCGCGCCGGCCCGGCCGGTGTCTGCATCGACCCCGGAGGGCAGATCACAGGCGACGACGACGGCCGACTCCAGCGCCGCAGCCAGCCCGGCAGCATCCGGCCGCTGGTACTCGCCGCTGAAACCGGTGCCCACCACTGCGTCGATGAGCACATCCGTGGTCTCTGAGACGGCCTGCACCACATCGCCGCCGGCGCGCTCGAAAGCCGCCAGCGCAGCCTGGTGCGCGCGGTCGCGCACCAGGACTGCCCGCACGGCAGCACCGCGGCGCCGCAGAGAGGTCAGTGCACAGAGCGCGTCAGCTCCGTTGTTGCCGGAGCCGACCAATGCGGTGACCGTCGAACCATAGACTCTGCCGCGCTGCCGGAGGAGCTTCACCACACAGTCGGCCAGGCCGTAGGAGGCTCGACGCATCAGCTCCTCGCCCCGGCCCTCGGCGATCAGCGGTCGTTCGGCCTCGCGGATCTGCTCGCCGCGGTACACCGGCAGCAGCGGCAGCTCGTTGAGTCTCGTCATCATTGCAGGCCTCCTGCGTCCACGTCGATCAGCCTTCGGCCACCACCATGGCGGTGGCGAGGTCCCCGTCATGGCTGAGACTGAGGTGCCAGCGCTGGATGGCCTGGGATTCGGCGACGGCGGCAACACTGCCGGCAGCGTGCACCGTCGGGGCCCCCGCGGCGTCGAGCACCACCTGGCAGTCCTGCCAGTTCATCCCCGCCGGTGCTCCAAGCGCCTTGGCCACGGCTTCCTTGGCGGCGAACCGGGCGGCCAGGGAGCGGATGGTGAGGTCGCGCTCCGCGGGGACGAAAAGCCGGTCACGCAGCGCCGGGGCCCTCTTCAGCTGCTGTTCGAACCGGCTGACCTGCACCACATCTACCCCGATGCCGATGATCATCGTGTCGCTCCTGAGGTGTTGCTCATGCCTGCGGGTCCTATTCGACGGTGACGGATTTGGCGAGGTTGCGGGGCTGATCGACGTCGTAGCCCTTCTGCTCAGCCAGCGCGCAGGCGAAGATCTGCAGCGGCACCGTGGTCAGCAGCGGCATCAGAAGCGGCTGCGTATCCGGCACGAAGAACACCTCCTCCGAATACTCGACCACATCCTCATCACCGGCCTCAGCAACAGTGATGGTCTTCGCACCCCTGGCCCGGACCTCCTGAATATTGGAGACCACCTTAGAGTGCAGCGAATCCCTGCCCCGCGGAGACGGCACCACCACAAACACCGGCTGCCCCTCCTCGATCAGCGCAATCGGCCCATGCTTCAGCTCACCGGCGGCGAAGCCCTCAGCATGGATATAGGCCAGCTCTTTGAGCTTCAGCGCACCCTCCATCGCCACCGGATACCCCACATGCCGGCCCAAAAACAGCACCGAGGGGGTCCCCGCCATCGACCGGGCCAGTTCCCTGATCGACTCCGAGCCGTCTAAGATCTGCTGGATCTTCGACGGGATCTTATGCAGATCCGCCAAAACATCATGGATCTCACCGGTGAACATCTGACCCCGAAGCTGCGCCAAGTACAGGCCCAGCACGTAGGCACCGGTGATCTGCGCCAAGAACGCCTTCGTCGAAGCCACCGCGATCTCTGGTCCCGCATGGGTATAGAGCACCGCATCAGACTCCCGCGGAATCGTGGACCCATTGGTATTGCAGATCGCCAGCGTCCGAGCGCCCTGCTCCTTGGCGTAGCGCACCGCCATCAGCGTATCCATCGTCTCCCCCGACTGAGAGACCGACACAATCAGCGTCGAGGTATCAATGATCGGGTCCCGATACCGGAACTCATGCGCCAGCTCCACCTCCACCGGCACCCGGCACCAATGCTCAATCGCATATTTCGCCACCGTGCCCGCATACGCGGCAGTGCCGCAGGCCAGCACGATGATCTTCGAGATCTGCTTCAGCTCCTCAGGATCGATCCGCAGCTCATCCAGCACCATCCGCCCGGCCTCATCGCTGCGACCCAGCAGGGTGTCTTCGACCGCCTTGGGCTGATCGTTGATCTCCTTCTCCATGAAGGTGGCATAACCACCCTTCTCCGCCGCCGTTGCATCCCAATCCACATAGAACCGCTTCCCCGCAGCCGGCTCACCGTCAAAACCGATGATCTGAACCGCATCAGAGGTGATCGTCACCACCTGATCCTGCTCCAGCTCCACCGCCTCACGCGTGAAATCAATGAACCCGGAGACATCAGAGCCCAAAAAGTTCTCACCCTCACCCAGGCCGACCACCAACGGGGAGTTCCGCCTGGCAGCCACCACCCGATCCGGGGCATCGGCATGCACCGCCAACAGGGTGAATGCCCCCTGCAGCTCATTGGCAGCCAACCGCATCGCCTCAGTCAGATCCCCAGCAGCCTCACCGGCGAACAGCTCACCGATCAGCTTCGCCGCGACCTCAGTATCGGTCTGCGAATCAAAACTGTGCCCATCAGACACCAGCCGACGGCGCAGCGCAGAGAAGTTCTCAATGATCCCGTTATGAATCACCGCCAGCTTCCCCGCATCCCCCAGATGCGGGTGCGCATTCTCATCCGTCGGACCCCCATGCGTGGCCCAACGGGTATGACCGATCCCCACCGACGCCGGATCCAACGGATCCTGCTCCACGGCCTCCAGCAGGTTCACCAGCTTCCCCGACCGTTTCCGCGACTGCACCGCACCACCAGCCACGGTCGCCACCCCCGCCGAGTCATAGCCGCGATACTCCAACCGCCGCAGACCCTCCATCAACACATCCAGCGCCCCACGCTCAGAGGCCTTCACCGACGAACCGACATAACCAACAATTCCACACATACCAAGAAGAATACCGCCCAGCCCGGATCGTCATGAATGTGTCCGCATGGTCAGCACAGCACTGCGGGGCGGTATCGTGTCGGTGTGCCTTCGCAGCCAGACAACACCTCAACGTCCCCGATCCCAGTACCACCGGAGATCAGCGGCACTGCACCCTGGGCGGCTTCGCCCCCCACACCGGGCACGACGACTTACTCCCCCTTCGCCGAGCTGAACCGGGACGCCTGGGCACGGTTGGCCGACACCATCGAACAGCCGCTGAACCAGGACGACGTCGACCGGCTGCGCGGCATCGGTGATCACCTGTCCCTGGACGAGGTCGCCAAGGTGTATCTGCCGCTGTCGCGGCTGCTGAACATCTACGTGGAGAACGCCGCCCGTCTGCGCGCGGCCACCAATGAGTTCTTGGGCGAACGCACTCGCCGCACGCCGTTTGTGATCGGGGTGGGCGGTTCGGTGGCCGTGGGAAAGTCGACCACGGCCCGCGTGCTGCAGGAGATGCTGCGCCGTTGGCCGTCCACCCCACGGGTGGAGCTGGTCACCACCGACGGGTTCCTCCACCCCAACGCGGAGCTGCACCGGCGCGGCCTCATGGAGCGCAAGGGCTTCCCCGAAGCCTATGATCGACGTCGTCTGCTGCGGTTCGTCGCTGGGGTCAAGTCTGGGATGCCCGAGGTCGCGGCCCCGGTCTACTCTCATCTGAAGTACGACATCATCCCTGATGAGAAGCAGGTGGTGCGCCGCCCTGATGTGCTGATCCTGGAAGGGCTGAACGTCCTCCAGCCGGCCCGGGTGCAGCAGGACGGCACCACGGGGCTCTCGCTGAGCGACTTCTTCGACTTTTCGATCTACGTCGATGCCAAGTCCAAGCACATCGAGCAGTGGTACGTCGACCGGTTCATGCGTCTGCGCCATGGGGCCTTCGCCGACCCGCAGAGCTACTTCCACCAGTACAGCAGCCTCACCGACGAGGAGGCGATCGCCCGGGCCACCGATATTTGGGAGCGGATCAACGGGCCGAACCTGCGCGAGAACATCCTGCCCACCCGATCGCGGGCACGACTGGTGATGGCCAAGGGCGAAAAGCATGCGGTCTCTCGAGTGCTGCTGAGGAAGGTGT
>JBQCZP010000027.1:0-34339 GCA_052089225.1 Nesterenkonia sp. | reverse complement strand
GTCAGCTGGCCCTCAGACCCGTTTGGCGCTGTCCCATGAAAGAGCGAGGCTAGAGCGCGGACGGGTCGGTCTGCCCGACATCGACATGGACTTCCCCAAGCACCAGCGGCACCTGATCCACGCCTACTGTCAGCGCCGATACGGGGCCGACCATGTGGCTCACATCGGCGGCTTCAACAAGGCCCAGACCAAGGCCGCCATCAAGGACGCGGCACGGGTGATGACGCCGGTGCTCGACAAGACGGCCACCGGGAGACAGCGCGATGACCAAGAGTTGGAGCGCAAAGAGGTCTTCAAGCTCGGCGACCGTCTGGCAAAAATCATCGAGCACGGTGATAACAGTTCCCAGCCCTTCGCCCGGCTGGACGACCCGGCCGAGGAAGAAGAGCGGCTGCGGGCCGAAGAGTTCTGGTCTGCGGTGGAAGACGGCGGTGACACCGCCGCTGAGATCATCGAACTGGCTCGACGTTTCGAAGGGGTCTCTAAGAACGAGACCATTCACCCGTGTGGCTTCGTGATCTCCTCTGAGCCGCTGTTCGACCTGGTGCCTCTGCGTCCGGTGTCGAAGGATGCCGGCGAGGATGAGCCCCAGGTCATCGTCTGGGACGGCGACATGGTCGAAGACTTCGGCCTGCTGAAGATGGATTTCTTGGGGATCCAGAACCTCGACTACATCGACCTGACCTTCGAATACCTGGCACGCCGGGCAGAGGAGGGCCTGCCCCAGTCGGTGGATGACATCCCCGACCCCGACGGTGACCTCGACGGACACTTCGGCGAGGACGTCGACGCCGCTTACGACATGCTGGCAGCAGGCCGCACTGCTGGGGTCTTCCAGCTCGACGGTGCCGGGATGACCCGGGTGGTCCAAGACATCGGTCCCGAGAACTTGAATGACCTCTCGGCCGCTGTGGCGCTCTACCGGCCCGGTCCCATCTCAGCGAAGATGCCCGAGGACTACGCCGCGAAGAAGCATGGCCGCCAACCTGAGTCCTACGAGCGACTCACCACTGATGAGGATGAGATCGAGTGGCTGGCTGACGTTCTCGATGAGACCTATCAGTCCGTGGTCTACCAGGAGCAGGGGATGCGCCTGGGGCAAGTTGTCGCGGGTTTCGATGACATTCAGCGCTCCACCCTGCGTAAGGCCATCGGGAAGAAGAAGCAAGACTTGATGGACCAGTGCTCTGAATGGTGGTTCGACGGCTATGACAAGGAGTTTGAGAAGAATGGCGAACTGATCTCACCGGTATTCTCCCGGCAGACGGCCGAGCGCGTCTGGGGCTTCATCAAGGGTTCCGCCGACTACTCGTTCAACAAGTGCTTGACGGGCGAGACGAAGCTCTCGACCGAGCGGCGTGAAGACTACTGGACCATCGAAAAACTGTACCGGCGTTTGCACGGAGATTGGTCCGGGCCGGCAGACAAGTGCCCGTACTGCTGGGAGCGTCCCGCGAAACTACAGACGCCTGATAGCCCATGTGACCGTTGCTCCTCATGGTTGACCAAGTTCAAGGACAGCCGGGGGTTCCGCCTGTTGGCTGTCGATTCCATCGACGGCCGAATCCGTCCTCAGATGGTCAAGGATGTCCACCATAACGGGGTGCGCGAGGTCTTTAAGGTCACGCTGGCTGACGGGCGGACCGTGCGCGCCACGCAGAACCACCGGTTCCTCAGTGCGGTGGGCTCATACATCCACGTACGCGACATGGCACCGGGCGAGACCGCTCTGGCGACTCACGGCGGTGACGCGAAGAACGGTCCTCGGCGGCGGTGGGAGAAGGGCCACCTGGTGACAGAGGCGACTGTTGTCTCGGTCGAACCCGACGGCGTCGAGGATGTCTACGACGTGGAGATGGCCTCCGGAACCGATCACAATTTCCTTGCCAACGGGGTCGTCTCGCATAATTCGCACAGCGCCGCCTATGCTCTGCTGGCGTACTGGACTGCGTACCTGAAGGCCAACTATCCGGTGGAATACGGGGCGGCGATGCTGGCCACCTCGGACAATGACGAGAAGCGGCTGATGCTGCTGGCAGATTTGAAGGGCGAGGGTATTGAGATCGGTGCCCCGGCGGTCAACGAGTCGGCTCAGAAGACTGTTCCGGTCTCCGGTGAGATCAGGCTGGGCCTGGGTGAGATCAAAGACGTCGGTAGGGCGGCGGCGGCTATCGTCGACGCTCGTGCCACGGGCGGGGAGTTCGTAGGCCTGCACGACTTTGCCACCAGGGTGAAAGGTATCAACGTGAAGTCGATGCGTGCCCTGGTCGAGTCCGGGGCGATGGATGCCTTCGGCGCCCGCCGGGGGCTGCTGAAGACCCTGTATGCAGCTAAGAAGGCGGATGTGGAACCTGTCGGAGACGATTTCGGCGTCGTTGAGCGGGACCGGCGTCAGCGGGCGGTCCTGGGCACAGTAGTTGGTTCCACCACGCTGGATCATATTGACCTTGCCGAGGTGGGTCAGAGCCTCGGCGTCGAGGACGAGGACCAGTCTCTGAGTGTCGAACGCCTGGGAGATCTGCGCCCGGAATCGCGCTCGGCCTGCCACCTGGGGGTACTCTCCGAGTTCCGTTCACTGATCTCTAAGAGCGGGCGCATGTCGAAGCTGGCGATCGAAGACGCCACGGCCACCCCGGTGGTGGTCTTCCCTCAAGCTCACCGTCAGATGATGACCGAATTCGGGGAGCCTGCCGTCGGTGACCTGGTGGTCGTTGCCGGCAAGGTCCAGACCTCTACCTATGCCAGCGCTGATGAGGCTGAGTCGCACCAGGAAATTCTGGCGAACCGGGTGTGGGTCATCGATGATCCGACGGTGGTCCACGACCAGCCGGTGGAAACCTCCGACCTGGTCGACGCCCTGGAAGATGCACATCAGGGAATGAATCAAGAGACCGGTCCGGCTGTCGAGGGGGAGCCAGCCCCCAATGCTGCGCACCAGAGCGACAACGGCGTCCACTCTGAGGATGTCGACTCTGAGTACGACGTCGGTGAGGACGACGGTGACGATTCTGCTGCCGCTGGTCCACAGACGTGGATGCTGGCTCTGGTGAACGAAAGCCTGCCCGATGGTTTCAGCCCGGTGGCCCGCGGTGTCCTATACCTTCAGGGGGCCCCGCGGGAGGTCACTGGGGTGGTGGTCAGCGCCACAGAGCCCGTCTACGTCGACCGGCGATCCGGTGTGGCGGTCAAGTTCGTCGAAACCGATGATTGGGAAGGCGAGCTCAGCCAGCTGCGCGCTGCCGCCGGTGTGTGACTCAGCCGGCCTCGTCACCGGAGACCCACCGGGCCAGGGCAGAGGGACCCACGATGAGCAGTGCCATCCCCACAGCGAACAGGACAGCGACCAGCCCCGCAACTGCGGCGAACACCGGCACGACCAGCCCCAGCGCGAGCAGCATCAGAATAAGACCGTCCATGCTCGGACAGTGTCCGGCGCGCTCACCAGTGACAGCCCTTGTCCGGCTGATCAGCGCATGTATATCAAGTGAGGCCACAACCATCGGCGGAGGAGGTTACACGTGTCGCTCACAGCTGCCTCGGAGGAAACCGGCGGGGGAAAGGGCACCCAGAAGGCCAACAGCCAGACTGAGGACATCATGGCCGACATGGCCTCAGAGTACGGCCGCGACGGAAAGGACCAGGCGAATAAGCTGGCCGGCGGAAACTCCGCAGGCATCGACAAGGCCCTGGATTCCGATCCTGCCTCCAAGGGCATCAACCTCGCCCAGAGGGCGGCTTCTGCCAAAGCCGGTGACATGGCTCAGGGCATCGGCGGCCAGACTGGCAAGACTGTCGCTGAAGACACCACCAAGATCGCCGCCGAAACCGCGAAAGGTGCGACCAAGGGTGCGGCAGCTGGCGGAGTCGGAGCTGTGCCCGGGGCCATCACCGGTGCCGCCAAAGGTGCCGCCCAGACCAAGACCGGACGGATCACGGCCGTGGTCATCCTGGTGCCTGTCATCGGGTACTTCGCGTTCATCTCTCTGCTGCCTCTGCTGTTCGTGCTGGTGCTCTCCAGCGGCGGGGAGCAGAGCGAGGAGACCGGTGTGCTCTCAGATGTCAGCGACTTCCTCTTCGGCGAGGACGACGACTGAAGCCCCGGACACTGGCGACTTGATGACTCAGAGATCGAAATGGTGGTGAGGATGCGCCGAGCAATCGGGTTGACGACGATATCGGGGATCTTCGCTGCCTTACTCGCGGCGCCCACGGCAGCCGGGGCGGCGGCACAGGTGAACACCGGGATCCAAACCGAGGCTGCCTCCGCCGAATCCGGTCCGGCGGACTCGGAGTTGGGCAGGGACACGATGCCCTTCCAGACGGCCTCCCAGCAGACCAGCTCCAGCTTCTGGGTTCTGCTCTCGGTCTGGCACCATGTCGAAGACAACGACCTGGGCCGCGGCCCGATGGGGCTGAAGGAGGAAGATGACCTCCAACAGTGGGGAACCGATTACGGACGCGATCTGCCCAGTGACCGTGAGGTTGAGCAGTTCGATGACGCCCTGTTCTACATCGGTGACATGCTTCGCCACGCTCAGAACGACATCGGCCCGGGCTTGGCCGCCCGTGACCTGACCGCAGGCTATCTGACGCTCTCCCAGGGCGGCGGGCCGGTCGAGGGCCAGGAGGATGTCCGGGACGCGATGCAGCAGGACTGGGAGGACGCGGTCTCCCAGCTGCCGGTCGAAGACGTGGAGGACTACGCCGAAGATATCGTCACCACTGCCCGTCAGTGGGCGCTGCAAGGATCCAGCACCGGGAAATGCACCCCCGTGGCCTCACCCGATGAGGATGACAGTGATACCGATGCCAGTGGCGGCGCTGACTCTGGTGTCGAGATCCCCAGCGAGTATGAGCAGGCTGTCGAGTCCGCCGCCGAGTACTCCGGTTTTCCTCCGGAGCTGATCGCCGCCCAGATCCAGCAGGAGTCCGGATGGAGCACCGACGCCACCAGTACCGTCGGCGCTCAAGGCATCGCGCAGTTCATGCCCGACACCTGGGCGGAGTTCGGTGAAGGCGACATCGACGACCCTGAAGCCTCCATCGAGGCCCAAGGGGCATATATGCGTCACCTGCGTGAGATGGTCGAACCACATGCCGACTCCGATGAGCATGTCATCGAGCTGAGTCTGGCCGCCTACAACGCCGGGCCCGGCGCGGTAGAGAGCAACGGGTGGTCCGTACCTCCCTTCGAGGAGACCGAGGGCTACGTGGTCGCGATCCCTGAGATGGCTAACGAGGCCGGTGGCGAGCTCGTGGTTTCCGCCTCGTCCGGCGGCTGCGACGATTATGATGTGCCAGACCTCAGCGATGTTGACTGTGAAGCCTACGAATCCGGCACACACTATGACTATCAGCAGGGCCCCCAATACCCGATCCTCCTCGAAGATGCTCTGCATCCCGCGGCGCACGGAGGAATGGCCTGCGGCGTAGTGGCCTTCCACCAAGACTATGACGGGCAGCTGCCGCAGATTGCTGGGGACTCTCCGTTCGGAACCCGAAGCGAAAACAACTGGGGGGCCGACGACGTCACCACCCAGATCCCCAGCTCCGTGGGCGACGACCACCCTTGGGGCGGGGCGATCGACGTCGCCCTGGACCACCAGTACGAGGGTGGTCAGTTCTACTGGTCCCAACAGGGTCAGGAGTACGGCCGTGAGATCGCCGAGTTCTACATGGACAACGCCGAAGAGCTCAATGTTCACATGGTCATATTTTGGGAGAAGCAGTGGATGGCCGGCGACGGTTCCAAGTCCTGGGACGAGTGGGACGACTATCGGGGGACAGCGACCGGCTGGTCGCCCACTGACAGCTTCGGCCAAGACCACGACGGCCCGATCGAGAGCAGCGGGGCGGACAACGCCGCCCACCGTAACCACCCGCACATCAGCTTTGACCCCGGCTGAGATTCCCCCGGACACTCATCAAGTATGAAGCCTGTAACGCTGACAGCATCACTGTTGACCGCCGCCCTGGCGCTGACTGCCTGCTCACAGGGTGAAGAGGAGGGCCAGGATGGCCCCGTGGGGTCACCGGTGCCTATCGATGAGCAGGGAGGGCTGGACACCTCCGCCGATGAGGACGAGGAGTCCGACGAGTCCGAGACTGAGGGCCAGCAGGAAGAAGCTGAGGCCGACGAGTCCCCATCGGGTGCTCCAGAGACTTCTGAAGCTGAGGCTGAGGACGAGGACGCTTCCCCGCAGGACTCTGAACAGGAGGAGGCCGTCTTCCCGCAGGACTCTGAGGAGGCTTATCAGTGGGCCATCGAAGACTCCGAGCAGCTGGACTCTGAGGAGGACTACTCGGAGTACGCCAGGGGTGATCGAGAGTTCGATGACCCGGACGAATTCGCGGAGTACATAGAGAGCCACCACGTGATCATGGAGCGGGCCGCGGAAGTGATGACCGGATTCCGCGCCGGCGACTGGAACAAGGATGTCGCTATTGTGCGCGCCAACTACCTGCTCACTGACGGCGCCCAGCAGCCGGGCATCCCGGAACGGCCCCAGTCCGGCGACCCGGCGTGGGAACCGGCCATGGAGTGCAACGCTGACGCCGAGGTGCGCACCCAGGTTCTCGATGGACCGAACGAGGACAGTCACAGCCCGTATACCGAGATCGCTGCCGAGTATCGATGGATTACCGACCAGGACTGCGACGTCCCCGACCCTGATCATTTCTATGTCTACTCAATGACCACCGGTGACGACGCCCTGATCACTGACTTTTCCCGCGAGCAGGTCTCCTATGAGGAGGATAATCCGGGCATGTTCGACTGAAGTCTTTCAGGCGGCTCGTCGTTCCTCTAGATAGTTCCACACATCCTCGGGGTGGTAGCGAACCTCTTTGCCGAGCTTGATAGGGGAAGGCCCGATACCCATCGTGGCCCAGTTGGCCAGGGTTTTCACGCTCATCCCGTAGAGTTCGGCGAGTTCTGCTCGGGTCAGGAGTTCGGGGAGGTCGGTCTTGGCGATCTTGCGTTTCTGTGTCATGCCCGGATAGTGTCCGGCGCGATGATGCCACGGGACATCATCTGGTTTGACCGGGAACTCTCAGGAGGTTTCTGTCGTGCTAGTCTGCCGATCGCGCTGTATCAACGAGTCCAGGGCGGAGGAGTAGTTGACCGGTTGCAGGTTCTCTTCGACGTAGCTGCGTTCGGTGATTGCCACACGTGAGTGTCCGGCTTGGCTGGCAGCGGCTTCAAGCCCGTAGGTGCGTTCGATCGCTGTTAGAGCGGTCTTGCGGAACAGGTGGGATTTGAAACCTCCGTCATCGGCAAAGGCATCCACCCCGCCTTGGGCCATCGCCTCCTTGAGCTTCTTGCGGACGTAGCTGGGGTGCAGGTGACGGCCGTCGCGGTTGTGGAAGACCAGGGCGTGCTCAGAATTGATTCGTCTGCGCAGCAGGATGTCTGCGACGTATTTGGGGACGACGATTCGGGTTTCTTTCCTTCCCTTCGTCGGTCCGATGACCACCCCTTCGCCGCTTCGCCATTTGGCGGCGTATCTGATGTGGACCCATGGCTCATCCGCTTCGAGGTGCACATCGTCCCAATGCAGGGCCAGAGCCTCCGAGATACGGCACCCGGTCCCGATCATGAGGTCCATGATGTCGAGCATAGGGACTTTTCTGGAGTTGAGTTCGTTCTCCCAGGCCTTGGCGGCTTCGCGTGCTGCCGTGATCTCTTCCGGCTTGAGCGCTTTCGGCTTGGTCTTCTTGCCTCGTATGAGTTCCGGGTCTGTGTCCCGCACAAGGTTAGAGGCGATCCAGTCCTGGTGCATGGCGTAGCGGAACATCCGGGACATAATTGCCCGGATCTTCTCCGCAGCGGAGCTGCTGCCATCGTTGAGAATCTCCAGAAACAGGCGATCCAGCTTGCCGACAGTGATGTCTCGAAGCTGCCAGTTCGCTGCCCGGGGGAGGAGGTGATTCCTTACCAGTCCCTTGTACTGGTGGTGGGTGTGGGGCTCAATGTGGGGCGGCAAACCCCGGTCTCTCAAGGACTTGATCTTCTGGTCTTCATACTCGGCCCACTCCTGGAACAGTCGCTCAATCGTGACGACTTCGAGTGATCCAGTCGTATGCATCTGTTGCGAGAGTCCGTGCCACTTCTCATTGAACACTCGACGCACGGCGCCTTTGGTCTTCTCACGCACCAGAATCTCACGACGATTGCCTCTGGCATCCCTGTACAGGACTCTGGCGAAGTATCCGCCGGAGTTGTCCTTCCTGACGTTGACTTCACCATGGGTTCCGGGTCTCAGTGATTTGCGTGGCACTCTCTCTCCTAAACAGCTCTCGAACGTTGCCCAGTGGGCTGGTGTGAGAGTGTCCGGCGCAGAGACCTTCAGCGATCATGTTTCCCGATGAAAAGTGGGAATAGAGTGTGACGACGCCTCACTGGCCGCCGCATCCCCTAAACCCGAATAGCCCTGCATCCCCGTCAAATCAAGGATGTATGGCCCCTGACAAGGAAGACGCGCGCAGAAGCAGTGAGGAGGGCTTCTGCGCGCGTCACGCTTCCCATCGCGCACCTTCTATTAGAACACGTCTTCTACGGTTCATCAACCATCAGTTTCACTCCATCGAATACGTGTTCGATATGCGTTTCCTGTCAGAAACCTATGAGAACGGACATTCGATCTCAGTCGCGAAACGAGGTGGCTGACACCGTGATGGGCCCCTACTCAGCGTCCGGTACCTTCACCGCCTTGGAGTCGCCGCGACGAACGGCGAGATAGCCGGCGGCCGCCAGACCGATGAGCAGGATCAGCAGCGTTGCGGTGCCGATGTTGAGACCAAAGCCATTGATGGCCAGGAACGCGATCGATCCGGCAGCGATGCAGTAGTAGAGCGCAACCCAGGCCGTCTTGCGGATGATGTCGCCTTCGCGGTTGAGCAGGCCGACTGTTGCCGAAGCAGCCACAATGTTGTGGATCGTGATCGTATTGCCGCCGGCTCCGCCCGCCGCCTGAGCGGCAGTGACGGTCTCCGGTGAAACACCGATGGTGTTGGCCGTGGACCACTGGAACTGCGAGAACGTCAGGTTGGAGACGGTGTTGGACCCGGCAATGAATGCTCCCAGGGCGCCGACGAAGGGGGCGAAGAACGGCCACGTCTCTCCCGCCACAGACGAGGCGGCCTCGGCCAGGAGCACGGGCATCGATTCCATTCCCGACTCATTGATGCCGGATTGGATCAGCACACGCACCATGGGCACGGCAAACAGCAGAGCCACCGCGGTGCCGAAGATCTGGCGACCAGCGATCTTCCACGTCTGGGCCACCTGCTTAGCTGACATGCGATAGATCAGGTAACCCATCGCTGAGGTGAGGATCAGGATGAAGCCGGGGGAGAAGAACACATCAATGGTGGTGCTGATCCCCTCCACGCCCAGAATGTCGGAGATCTCCACCTGGGTGACGCCTGGAGTGTTGAGGAAATCGTTGAGTCCGCTGATTACTCGAGTCAGCACCAGCAGAGCAGCCATGATCACGTAAGGAGTCCAGGCGCGCACCAGGGTCATCTTGTGCGGCTCGTTGGGGTCGCGCGGCTCGCCGGGGGCGATGCGACCCATCCAACGCTCCTCCCATGCGGCCCGGGGGCCGAAGTCGAAGGTGTCCTTGGGCATCAGGAAACCCCTGGAGGAGGTGAACATCACCAGGGTCAGACCGACCAGACCACCGATCAGTGAGGGGAACTCCGGGCCCAGCAGCCAGGCCACCAGGACCGAAGGCACGGTCATCGACAGTGCGGCGTAGATCGCGAAGGGCCAGACCTTCAGGCCCAGGGCGAAGTTGCGCTTCTGACCGAAGAAGCCGGTGAGGAAGCAGGCCAGCAGCAGGGGAATGAGGATGCCGACCGCCAAGTGGAACAGAGCGGTCTGCAGCCCGATGGTGGAAATATACTCTGAGTAGGTCACGCCCAGTTCGCTCAAGCGATCCTGCATCGCTGTGGAGTTCTGGTCCAGCCCGTCTCCGACGCCGACGAGGATGGGAGTGCCGACCGCGCCGTAGCTGACCGGTGAGGATTGGATGATCAGGCCCACCACGACTGCGGCCATGGCGGGGAAGCCCATCGCCAGCAGCAGGGGTGCGACGACGGCTGCTGGGGTGCCGAAGCCCGAAGCGCCCTCGATGAAGCTTCCGAACAGCCAGCCGATGATGATGGCCTGAATGCGGCGGTCGGGGGAAATATAGTTGAAACCCGCCTGAATGCGTTCCATCGCGCCAGAGACGGTCACGGTTGACAGCAGCAGAAGGGCGCCGAAGACGATGTAGAGCAGAGTGCCTGCGACAATAAGCCCCTCCAAGGAGGCTGCCGCCAGCGCAACGGGCTGCATCTGCCAGGTCGCCCAGGCAATGATGATGGCAGTGAGATAGCTCAGCGGCATGGCGTACTTGGCCGGCCATCGGAAGCCGGCAAGCAGAATGCCCGCGACAAGAATGGGCGCTAAGGCCAACATGCTTAGGACAAATTGGTTATCCACGTCGATAACGTCCTTCCGGTTGAGGCCCACCAGGGACCTGCTGTGCGGCGATTATCCCTTAAAGCTGCGTACCTTTTACCGTCCTACGCGTCCGAAGAGGGAGGCGATGGGCGCGACGAAGAGTGCTCGTGCCAAGAACGCGCCGGCGACGATGACTGCCAGGGAGAGGGCGAAGAGCCAGAATCCTGTCCAGTTCTGGGCGTCGTCTCCGGTGTAGATCTGGTTCAGGTTCACCAACGCATCTGTGGCGAAGACCAGGATCAGGTGGATCAGGATGAACACGGTGAAGTAGATCATCACTGGGAAGTGGACTGCGCGTGCCAGTTCGACGGGGAAGAGTTTGTTCAGCTTGTGGTTGTGTGCCGGCCAGAGCCCGGACATGCGCAGCCCGGTCAGGATGGCCAGTGGGGCGGCGACGAAGATCGTGGTGAAGTAGGCCAGTTCCTGCAGGCTGTTGTAGTGGGCCCAGTCACCCACAGTGGGCCAGTCCAGTGAGACGTACTGCAGTCCGGCGGAGAGGGCGTTGGGGAAGATCTCCCAGCTGGTGGGCACCACCCGCTGCCAGTAGCCGGTGACGAGTAGCAGCACCACAAAGATCACGCCGTTGAGCACCCAGAGCAGGTCCAGTGCGTTGTGCAGCCAGATGGTCAGGCTGATCTTGCGCTTCTTATTCCACCGTGGGGTCCAGTAGGCGGCCGGCCGGGCCTCGGTGCGGATCTGGATACCGGTCTTGATGACCAGCACCATCAGAAACGCGTTGAAGAAGTGTGCCCAGTTCAACCACCAGGGATAACCGCCCGGAGCATCCGGCTGGGAGTACTGGCCCGGGTAGCGCTCCACGAAACCTGCGACAGTCTCAGTGTCGAGCAGCCACCGGGTGAGCAGCACTGCCACAGCGGCCACCACGATGATGGCCACCACGCCGATGCCGCCCTGGACCGCCCATTGTCTGCCGGTGCGGCCGAGGAAGGTCTTCTGCCCAGACCGGCTCTGAGAGGACTGGCTCTTAGACGGCCGGGTCTTCTTAGGCGGCTGGGACTTGGGTGCGGGCTGCTGCGCGGTGCTGGTCTTCGCCTCGGCCGGGGTCGGCTGCGGTGTCTGCTGCTGGGCAGACTGTTCGGGCTGGCCGCCCATCGGCGCCCGGCGGGAGGGCTGCTGCGATTGCTGGCCCGGCTGCTGGTCCGACTGCTGAGTTATGCCCATGCGGCGAGGCTGTTCGGGCTGGGACTTCTCCGGCTGCTGGGCCATCCCGGTGCGCCGGGGCTGGGCGCCCATGCCCGTACGGCGCGAAAGCGGTTGCTGCGGGGGCTGTTCGGCCATGCCGGTGCGCCGGGTGGGTGGGGCGTTCATGCCCGTGCGGCGAGCCGGCGGGTCTGCGGCGGTCTCCTCGGGTGTGTCTGCGGTGGTCTGCCCAGAGTTCGGGGCCGGCTCGGAGTTCGGGGCGGGCTCGTCGGTGGGCTGGTGATCCTCTGTGGTATGGGGTAGGCCTCTGCGGCGTCGTGGTGGTCGTTCAGGATCCACCACCGGCGCGCTCCTTGATCCGTGTGATCAGCTGCGGGACCACATCGAAGGCATCGCCGACGATGCCGAAGTCGGCGATGTCGAAGATGGGCGCCTCGGGGTCCTTATTGATGGCCACGATCGTCTTCGCCGACTGCATACCTGCTTGGTGCTGCACTGCCCCGGAGATGCCCAGGGCGATGTAGAGATCCGCAGAGACGGTGACCCCGGTCTGGCCCACCTGATAGGAATTCGGCGCGTAGCCGGCATCCACGGCGGCCCGGGAGGCGCCCAGACCGGCCCCCAGCTCATCGGCGAGCTGCTCAGCCAGGGCGAAGCCCTCGGCCGAGCCCAGCCCCCGTCCGCCGGAGACCACTGTGGCCGCGCTGCGCAGATCCGGGCGGGTCGAGGCCTGAAGGTTCTCACTGAACCCTGTGATCTGGGCAGCCGCGGCACCTGAGGTCTCAACCTCAACGGCCTCCACGGCCGGCTGCGCTGCTTCAGCCCGATCATCGACCGCGCCCTCGCGCAGGGTCACGATCAGGGTGCCGTGGGTCGGTGCAGACTCCGTGGTATAGGCGCTGCCATAGACCGAATGGTGGACCACGATGCCCTCAGCATCACGATCAATGCCGACCGCATCAGCAGCCACGGCGGCCTGCAGCCGCACAGCGAGTCGAGCCGCAATATCGCGGCCATCAACGTCATTGGGCAGCAGCACCGCCTCAGCGCCGGTGGCACCCACCGCAGCGGCCACCGTCTCCAACGCCGGGGCGGTCAGCACTGACTGCGTCTGGGACGTCTCAGCGAGGTAAACCAGCTGGGCGCCGAACTGGCCAGCAGCCGCAGCCGCGGCCTGACCCTGACCCGGTGGGGCCACGATCACCGCCACCGGGGTGCCGATCCGCCCAGCGGCCCCCAGCAGCCCGGCAGCGCTGCCCACCAGTTCACCATTGGGCAGAACCGGCAGAAACGTCACCACATTGTTCTCAGCCATTCTCAGACCAGCCTCTTCTCCGCCAAATAATCAGCCAGCTGGGTGCCAGCCTCGCCCTCATCTGTGACCTTGGTGCCAGCAGTGCGTGCCGGCGCTTCGGTGACTGAGAGCATAATCGACCGCGGCACATCAGCCTGGACATCAACACCCAGATCCGCCGTCGTCAGGGTCTCCAACGGCTTCTTCTTCGCTGACATGATCCCCTTGAACCCGGGGAAGCGGGGATCCGGCATCCGTTCGGTGACCGAGACCACCGCCGGCAGCTCAGCCCGCAGACTCACCGTGCCGCCATAGGTGCCGCGCTCACCACTGACCTGGGAGTCACTGATCTGCACTGAGTCCAGACTGGTCAGATGCGCCAGACCCAGCCGCTCCGCCAGCATCGTCGGCAGCAGCCCACCGGTGCCATCAGAGGACACATCCCCGGCGATCACCAGATCAAACCCAATACGCCCAAGCGCTGCGGCCAACACCTCAGCACTCAGTCCCAGATCAGCACCAGCAAGCGCCTCATCACTGATGTGGCACGCACTATCGGCGCCCATCGCCAGAGTCTTACGCAGCATAGACTCCGCAGACTCCGGACCCATGGTCACCAGCACCACCTCGGTCTGCTCGGCAGAGTCCGCATACGCCACCGCAGCCTCCACCGCACGAGCAGTGATCTCATCAATCACCCGATCACTGGCCCCACGATCAGCCAGCCCCGTCGTCGTGCTGAGCCTACGCTCGCCATAACTGTCAGGAACCTCTTTCACCAACACCGCAATCTTCATCGGAAATCCTCTCCTGCCAATGCTTTAAGCACTGCAGCGGCGACTTCGGCGTCCTGGGCGGGTGGGCCGCCGGCTACGCCGAGTCCGCCGACCGTCAGCTGGTCGAATACCAGGGGCACGCCGCCGGCTATCCGGGTGAGCAGGGTGCCGGTGCCGTTCTCCAGGGCCGGTGCCAGTTCGCCGGGCACATCAGCGCTGGGCTTGCGGGTCGAGGCCGCAGTGTTGGCCTTGCGCCGGGAGGTCTCTACGCTGTGGGCGGTCATGCCGTCTGCCCGGCCGAAGGTCACCAGGTTCAGCCCCGGGTCCACCACAGTCGCGCAGAGGTTCAGGCCGCGCTCGGCGCCGATGCTGATGGTCAGCCGCACGGCTTCTGCGGCCGCCTGGTACGAGATCGTCGGAACATTGATGTATGCGGACACCGGGTCTCCTTAGGCAGTAGTCTTCAGCGCAGTCGGGTCGAGCACTGCGCCGGGGTTGAAGATATTGTGCGGATCCAGGGCCATCTTAATCCGGTGGTTGAGGTCCAAGGCGTCCTCGCCGATGTAGTCGCTGAGCCAGGGGCGCTTGAGCCGGCCCACCCCGTGCTCGCCGGTGATGGTGCCGCCCAGTTCGATGGCCAAGTCCATGACTTCACCGTACGCGGTGTGGGCCCGCTGCTTCTGATCTTCGTCAGCCGGGTCGAACACGAGCAACGGGTGGGTGTTGCCGTCACCGGCGTGGGCGAGCACGGCAATGACGATGTCGCGGTTCTGCGAGATCTCAGCTATTCCGCGCACCAGGTCGCCCAGGCGCGGCAGCGGCACCCCGACATCCTCCAGCAGGATAGAGCCCTTCTGCTCCACTGCCGGGATGGCCATCCGGCGGGCGACGACGAACGCCTCCCCCTCTTCGGCGTCAGAGGTGTAGAAGACCTCGGTGGCGTTGTTCTCATTGCACAGCGCCTCGATCATCTCGATCTCTTTGGCGGCGTACTCCGCCGGCTCGTCGGACTGGAC
Source organism: Nesterenkonia sp. (assembly GCA_052089225.1). Lineage (GTDB taxonomy): Bacteria > Actinomycetota > Actinomycetes > Actinomycetales > Micrococcaceae > Nesterenkonia. The sequence continues at coordinate 19,582 of JBQCZP010000027.1, read as the reverse complement.
GACCAGCATCGCCGCCGCCTCACGGTCCAAGCCCATCTTGGTGGTGTCCTCCACGGCGTTGATGGTGGGCTTGTCCATAAACTCCAGCATCGAGGGGCGCCACTGCGAGGAGATCGCCAGAATCGCCTCGGTCGAATCCTCCAGGGTGGCGAAGGTAGCCACCAGTGTGGTCAGCGGGCGCTGGGAGGGGACCAGGCGCAGAGTGATCTCGGTGATCACTCCCAGGGTCCCCTCACTGCCGATAAATAGTTTGGTCAGGTCCAGTCCGGCCACATCCTTCAGCCGCGGCCCACCCAGCTCCACCGCCCGGCCGTCGGCCAACACCACGGTCATGCCCAGCACGTAGTCAGTGGTCACCCCGTACTTCACACAGCACAGCCCGCCCGCATTGGTGGCGATGTTGCCGCCGATGGAGCAGAACTCGAACGACGACGGATCCGGCGGGTACCACAGGTCGTGCTGTGCGGCGGCGGCCTTGACCTCCGCGTTGAACGCGCCGGGCTGGACCACCGCAGTGCGAGTCAGCGGTTCGACCTGAATATCGCGCATCTTCTCCATGGAGAGCACGATCCCACCCTCGACGGCCGTGCTGCCGCCGGAGAGCCCCGAGCCGGCCCCGCGGGGGACCACCGCCAGTCCGCGGGCCGCCGCGAAGCGCACCGCGGCCTGGACATCTGCCGTGCTGGTGGCACGCACCACCGCAGCAGGGGTACCGGCATCCGGGTCATTGGCCCGGTCCCAGCGGTAGTTCTCGATGGTGGCCGGATCGGTGACGACGCTGCCCGCGCCCAGGGCATCGATCAGCTCCTGGAGCTGGGGCGCGTCAGTAACGGGAGTCTGCGTCAACGGTGAACGCCTCTCTTCTGAGTTCGCTGTAGGTCCAACTGATAGTGAACGGTATCACTGCAGGTCACTGCGATGGAAGGTAGATGCCGCATGGTGGAAGTTGCGGACGGTGGTGCGCTCAAGGTGGGCCGAATCGACCCAGGTGACCGGCAGGCATAAACTGAGCTGGGATTGTCCACACCTGATGAGTCCTTTGACCACAACGGAGCAGTATGTCCACACCTGAGAACCCCGCCGAGCACGACGACGTCGTCGTTCCCCACCCGCTGGATGAGACGGCGATCAATGAATGTGTCGACGCCGCACTGGTCAGCTTCGCAGCTGCCGGCGACCTGGACGAGCTGAAGGCTGCACGCTTGGCCCATACCGGCGATAAGGCGCCGATCATTCTGGGCAACCGGCAGATCAAATCCCTGGACAAGGACCAGAAGAAGGAAGCGGGCAAGCTGCTGGGCTCCGCCCGCGGCCGAATCCAGAAAGCATTGGCGGCCCGCACTGAGGTGCTGGAGGCCGAGCACGCCGCCCGGATGCTGGTGGAGGAGACCGTTGATGTCACCGCCGCCCCCATGCGTCGTCCGCTGGGCGCCAGGCACCCCATCTCGGTGCTGCAGGAGAAGGTCTCTGACGTCTTCACCTCCATGGGTTGGGAGATCGCCGAGGGCCCGGAGGTCGAATCCGAGTGGTTCAACTTCGACGCACTGAACTTCGGCCCCGACCACCCCGCCCGGGAAATGCAGGACACCTTCTTCGTTGAGCCGGCGGATGCTCATCTGGTGCTGCGCACCCACACCTCCCCGGTGCAGATCCGCGCGCTGCTGGACGGGGCGCTGCCGGTCTACGCGCTGTGCCCGGGCAAGACATTCCGCACCGATGAGCTGGACGCCACCCACACCCCGGTCTTTCACCAGTTCGAGGGCATCGCAGTGGACAAGGGCCTGACCATGGCCGATCTGCGCGGCACCCTGGAGCACTTCGCCCGGGCGATGTTCGGCCCCGAGGCCGCCATCAGGCTGCGCCCCTCCTTCTTCCCGTTCACCGAACCCTCTGCCGAGCTCGACGTCTGGCACCCCGACGCCAAGGGCGGGCCCCAGTGGGTCGAATGGGGCGGCTGCGGGATGATGCACCCCAACGTGCTGCGCGCCGCCGGTGTCAAAGACCCGCAGTACACCGGCTTCGCCTTCGGCATGGGCGTGGAGCGGACCCTGATGTTCCGCAACGGCGTCCTGGACATGCGAGACATGATCGAAGGCGACGTCCGGTTCAGCCAGCACTTCGGAATGGAGGTTTAGCCAGATGCGCATTCCCCTGTCATGGATTTGTGAGCACACGCAGTTCCCGGCCTCAGGAACCCCCGAGGACCTGATGGCCGAGCTGGTCCGGGTCGGACTGGAGGAGGAGGACGTCCACGTCCCAGAGATCTCCGGACCCGTCGTGGTGGGCAAAGTCCTGCAGAAGACCCCAGAGCCGCAGTCCAACGGCAAGACGATCAACTGGTGCCACGTCCAGGTGGTCCCCGACGGCCGGACCCAGACGCTTGACGGGGAGGGCATCTCGGACGACGGCGTCCAGGGCGTGGTCTGTGGGGCCGACAACTTCGAGGTCGGAGACAAGGTGGTCGTCACCCTGCCCGGCTCCGTGCTGCCCGGAGACTTCCGCATCTCAGCACGCAGAACCTACGGGCATCTCTCAGCCGGGATGATCGCCTCGGTCAAGGAACTGGGCATCGGTGAGGACCACGACGGCATCCTGGTGCTCAGCACCCTGGGACTGGACCCCGAAATCGGCGACGACGCCCTGGACCTGCTGGGCCTAGGCGACGCCGCCGCCGAGATCAACGTGACACCGGACCGCGGCTATGCCTTGAGCATCCGCGGGGTGGCACGGGAGTACTCCCACGCCACCGGCACAGAGTTCACCGACCCGGCCTCACTGGTGAGGGTGCCGGAGTCCGGAAGTCCCGGCCACGAGGTGATCCTCGACGACGACGCCCCGATCTACGGCACGCCCGGCTGTGACACGTTTGTGGCTCGCCGGGTCACCGGCGTCAACCCGAACGCACCCACACCGCCGTGGATGGCCTCCCGCCTGCGCCTAGCCGGGATGCGTCCGATCAGCCTGGTGGTCGACATCTCCAACTATGTGATGTGGGAGCTGGGCCAGCCGCTGCACTTCTACGACGGCGAGAAGCTCACCGGTGCCATCCGGGTCCGGCGGGCCGCAGCGGGGGAGAAGCTCACCACCCTGGACGAGAAGCAGCGCGAACTGGACGCCGAGGACCTGGTCATCGCCGATGACTCCGGGGCCATCGGCCTGGCCGGGGTGATGGGCGGTGCCGCCACGGAAGTCTCCGCGGAAACCTCCACAGTGCTGATCGAATCAGCCCATTTCGACCCCATCACCGTCAGTCGCACCAAACGCCGCCACCGGCTGCCCTCAGAGGCGTCGAAGCGCAATGAGCGCGGGGTGGACCCGCTGATCGCCGCAGTCGCCGCCCAGCGTGCGGTGCAGCTGCTGGTCGATCTGGCCGGCGGCGCAGATTCCGGTGAGATCACCGAGGTCGGCGAACCGGCGCTGCCGCAGGCGATCGCCATGGACCTGCAGCTGCCCGAGCAGCTGATCGGCGTGGACTACAGCACCGAGCAGATCACCAGTACGCTCACCGCGGTCGGCTGCCGCGTCGAGACGGGACAGGGCGATTCACTGCAGGTGACACCACCGAGCTGGCGCCCGGACATCGACATCCCGGAGGCGCTGGTCGAAGAGATTGCCCGGCTGGTGGGCTTCGAGAAGATCCCCTCCCGGCTGCCGGTTGCTCCGGCCGGCCGCGGGCTCACACTCGCCCAGGGTCGTCGTCGAACGGTGTTCAACGGGCTGGCCGCCGACGGATACACAGAAGTGCTGAACTACCCGTTCTACTCTGAGGCAGCCAACGAACTCTTCGGCATCTCTGAAGCCGGTGCTGCGGTGGCCCAGGTGCGTCTGGCCAATCCGATCAGCAGCCAGTACCCGGTGCTGCGCCGGACCCTGCTGCCCGGCCTCCTGGACGCGGTGCGACGCAACGTCTCTCGCGGCTTCGGTGACAGTGCACTCTTCGAAGCAGGGCTGGTGTTCCTCCCGCGTGAGCAGATCGGCAGTCCGGACCTTCCCGCCCTGGGTGTCAACCCCGGCGATGCGGTGATCAACGAGTTGAACGAGGGCATCCCGGACCAGCCCCAGCACGTGGCTGTGGCGCTGGCCGGCCAGGCTGCCCCGGAGACCCTCGGGGGCGTCGGCCGCGGTCGTGACTGGGCCGATGCGGTAGAGGCCGCACGCACTGTCGCGGAGCTGGTCGGTGTGCAGATCGAGGTGGTCCAGGGCTCCCACCAGGCCTTCCACCCCGGGCGCACCGCAGAGCTGCGCTGTGCCGGTTCATTGGTGGGCTACGCCGGGGAGCTGCACCCACAGGTGGTCGAGGCCCAGGATCTTCCCGCGCGCACCAGCGTGATGGAGCTGGACTTCTCCGCAGTGCTGGAGGCGGCACCCTCGATCATCACCGCCGAACCGATCTCCGGGTACCCGCAGACCACCCAGGATGTGGCGCTGATCGTCGACGACGCCGTCACCGCCGCCGCGCTGCAGGCCACACTGACCGAGGGTGCGGGAGACCTGTTGGAGAGCATCGAGCTGTTCGACGTCTACTCCGGAGAGGGCATTGAGCCGGGCAAGAAGTCGCTCGCCTTTGCCCTGCGCTTCAGGGCCGAGGACCGCACGCTGACCTCAGAAGAGGCCTCCGCGGCGCGGGGGGACGCTGTGGTGCTGGCCGTCGAGCGCCACGGCGCCGTTCAGCGGTAGTCGGCAGGATCCCTCATTGCCGGTGCAGCTGCTGGGCGTAGGCATCGAGTACGCGCAGAATGCCTGAATGCTGGTACACCCGGTTTCTCTTGAAGCCGGACCGTTCTTCCAAGACACCACGTTCAAGCAGCTGGGCCAGCGCCCGTTGCGCGGTGACTTCGTTGAGCCCAAGGTGTCGCATGAGAAAGCGGGCATCCAGGACTGGATGTGCCACGAGGTGTGGAATGACGCTCCAGGCCGAGGCATTTTTCCGCAAACCGGTGAGTTTGTCGCGGGCCGTCTCAGTCTCTGCGTACACGTCGTCGACAAGCCGACTGCCAGAAGCTGAGGCGAAAAGAGCCGCTTCGACGAACCGTTCAGCAATGGGAGCAGCCTCTCCCTGCTGATAGGCGGTCAGTGCGTCAAAATACTGCGGGGTCTGCTTCAACAGCCCCGCCGACAGCGGAACGGTGGTGTTGCTGACAACTCGCTTGGCTCGCAGCAGGGCATGGACGACTGCTCTGCCAGTGCGCCCGTTGCCATCGGTGAACGGATGAATCGTCTCGAACTGGGCATGTGCCAGCGCGGCCTGGAGGAGAGCAGGAACATCTGACCGGCGCATAAATGCGATCAGGTCATTCATAGCACCGGGCACATGCTCAGCCTGTGGTGCGATATGGCTGGCTCCGATGGGGGACACGGCGGAAGATCCGACCCACACCAGAGAGTCGCGATACCTGCCGGTCTGGGCTGCTGATCCCCGGTGAGCGCTGATGAGCACATGCTGCATGGTGAGAATCGCATCATGGTCCAGGCGATCAGATAGCTGCAGGGCAGCTTCCATCGCACGAACATTGCCGATGACGGTCCTGGCATTCTCGCTGGTGCTCTGATCCAAGTCGGCAAGCGCCAACTGTCGTGCACCGACGGTGAGGTTCTCAATCTGAGAAGATGACGCCGACTCGGTTCTCAGCAGAATAGAGCTCATCGGCCCCAACGTGGGGCTCTCTGATCCCAGGCGGCTGCGCGCATGGTCATCGAACCGTGCCAGGGCGACAGTAGCCTCATCCACGTCCGCCGCGAGTCCAGCAGGGACTGCTGGCTGGTACTGCGCAAGAGCTGCTGGAAGTGTGGAGCGGTATGGCCCTGATGCGGCTGCGAGGCGACGCCGCCCCGTCATACCGTCGCTCTGTGCCTCCCAATCGTGCTCCTCATGCCCGACGGGAGGAACCGGAAGACTCACCATCCACCAAGTGTACTTACACTTTGACTCTAAGTGTAAGTAAGGAGGGGTCCCTACTTACACTTAGGGCACCAGCAACAGCTTGCCGGTGGTCCGGCGGTTCTCCAGGTCGTCCTGGGCGCGGGCCGCCTCAGCCAGCGGGTAGCTGCCGCCGACGTCCAGGGTCAGCTCCCCCTTGGTCAGGGCCGCGAAGAGTTCGGTGAACCGCCAGTTGCGCTCCTCGATATTGCGGAGGTACCAGTTCACGGCCGGGCGGGTCACATAGAGGCCGCCGCGCTTGTTCAGATCCTGCAGGTCCAGGGGCGGGACCTGTCCGGAGGCGCCGCCGAAAAGGACCATCGTGCCGCGCACCGCCAGTGAGTCCAGCGAACCGGTGAAGGTGTCGCGGCCGACGCCGTCATAGACAACCGGCACTCCCTCACCCTTGGTGATCTCACGGACCTTCTCGGCGAAGCCCTGGTACTCCAGTACGTAGTCGGCGCCGGCGGCCTGGGCGATTTTGGCTTTCTCGTCGGTGGAGGTGGTGGTGATGACTCTCGCACCCTTGGCTTTGAGCAGCTGGGTGAGCACCTGGCCGACACCACCGGCACCGGCATGGGTCAGCACAGTTTGGCCGGGGGAGACCTTATAGGTGGAGTTGATCAGATAGTGGGCCGTCACGCCCTGCAGGGGCAGCGCGGCGGCCTGCTCATCGCTGACCGCATCCGGCACCAGCACAGCTTTGGCGGCGTCGACGAGGAAGTGGGTGGAATAAGTGCCGGTGGCAGCCTCCGAGGTCGTGATGCGCTGGCCGACGCTGAAGTTCTCGACACCCTCACCGACCGCGACGATCTCCCCGGCACCCTCGGCACCAGGGGTGAACGGGTACTGCACGGGGTAGACCCCGCTGCGCTGGTAGGTCTCGATGAAGTTCACCCCGGCCGCACCCGTCTTGACCAGCAGCTGGTTCGACTCCGGGACCGGGGCGCTGACCTCAACCGACTCAAAGACCTCGACGCCGCCGGCCTGGCGGGCACGGGTCACGCGGGCAGTCTCGGGAAGGTCCTCTTCAAACACAGTGGGCTCACTCATAGCACTGAGGCTACCTGAGCAGGCGCGGCACACAGAAGCTGGGCCGACGCAGTCGGAGTGCATAAATATTGATACCTCTGCATAAAATCGCGTAGTGTAGGGACATGGTTTACACCGCTGCTGTCTCCGGGGCCTCCGGCTATGCCGGGGGAGAAGTCCTGCGCCTTCTGGCCAACCACCCGAACGTGGAGATCGGTGCCATCACCGGCCACTCCAACGCCGGCCAGCGCCTCGGCGAGCTCCAACCGCACCTGCACCCGCTGGCGGACAGAGTCCTCACCGACACCACCGCTGACGCACTGGCCGGTCACGACGTGGTCTTCCTCGCCCTGCCCCACGGCGCCTCCGGTGAGCTGGCTGCGCAGCTGGGGGATGACGTAGTGGTCATCGACGCTGCGGCCGACCACCGGCTGGAGTCCGCCCAGGCCTGGGAGAAGTTCTACGAATCCGCGCACCAGGGCACCTGGCCCTACGGGCTGCCCGAGCTGCCCGGCCAGCGCCAGAAGCTCACCGGTGCTTCCCGCATCGCCGTGCCCGGCTGCTATCCCACCACCATCATGCTCGGTCTGGCGCCGGCGCTCGCCGCAGGGCTTGTCCAGCCCACCGACGTCGTCGTCGTCGCCGCCACCGGCACCTCCGGGGCCGGCAAGTCACTGAAGCCCCATCTGCTGGGCAGCGAAGTCATGGGCGGAATGAGCCCCTACGGCGTCGGCGGAGTGCACCGGCACACCCCGGAGATCGAGCAGGGCCTCAGCTGGGCGGCCGGCACCGAGGTGCAGGTCTCCTTCACCCCGACGCTGGCGCCGATGCCGCGCGGCATCCTAGCCACCAGCACCGCCAAACTGGTCCCCGGCACCACCGAGGCGCAGCTGCGCGAGGCCTTCGCCTCCCACTACGACGCCGAACCGTTCGTCCACCTGCTGCCTGCGGGGCAGTGGCCGGGCACCAAACAGGTGATCGGCTCCAACCACGTCACCCTCCAGCTGGCTGTGGACGCCCACGCCGGCCGGGCGATCATCGTCTCCGCCTCGGACAACCTCACCAAAGGCACCGCCGGCGGAGCCGTACAGTCGATGAACCTCGCCCTGGGGCTGGAAGAGCCCACGGGGCTGAACCTGCTGGGAGTCTCACCATGAGCATCACCGCCGCAGCCGGATTCGAAGCCGCCGGAGTCACCGCCGGACTGAAGTCGCAGGGCAAGGACGTCGCGCTGGTGCGCAACACCGGCCCGGAGAAGCACGCAGCCGCCGTGTTCACCACCAACCGGGTCGCCGCCGCACCGGTGCAGTGGTCCCGCCAAGCGATCAGCGACGGCCGGGCTGATGCAGTGGTGCTCAACTCCGGCGGAGCCAACGCCTGCACCGGAGACCCGGGCTTCGCCGACACCCACACCACCGCCGAACACCTCGCTGAAGCCCTGGATCTCTCCGCCGCGGACGTGTTGGTCTGCTCCACCGGGCTGATCGGAGAGCGGCTCAACATGCCGCTGCTGCTGCCCGGAGTCTCCAGTGCCGCAGAAGCTCTGCGGGACGACGACGCCGCCGGCGTTGCAGCGGCCGAGGCGATCCTCACCACCGACAGCGTGACCAAGACCGGCGTGGTCCGCGGCACCGGGTTCACTCTCGGCGGGATGGCCAAAGGGGCCGGAATGCTCGCCCCCGGCATGGCCACGATGCTCTCGGTGATCACCACTGACGCGTCCATCAGTGCCGAGGATCTCAACGCCGCCCTGCGCGAGGCCGTACGCGTCAGCTTCGACCGCGCGGACTCCGATGGCTGCATGTCCACCAACGACACCGTGATTGCCATGGCCTCCGGCGCCCACCCCGACGCCGACCCGGCAGGTGTGGACCCTACAGGTGTGAACCGTGCCGAGTTTCAGGCCGCACTCACCGACCTGTGCCAGGACCTGGCGCAGCAGCTGATCGCCGACGCCGAGGGTGCCGCCCACCAGATCGCGGTGCGCACCGTCAACGCCGCCACCGAGCAGCAGGCCGAGACCGCCGGCCGGGCCGTGGCGCGCTCCAACCTGTTCAAGACCGCGATCTTCGGCCGTGACCCCAACTGGGGGCGCATCCTCTCAGCGGTGGGCACCACCGACGTCGACTTCGACCCGAGAACCATCGACGTCGCCGTCAACGGGATCTGGATCTGCCGGGCCGGCGGCATCGGGGAGGACCGCGCGCTGGTGGACCTCTCAGGTCGCGAGGTCGACGTCGTCATCGATCTGCACGCCGGTGCGGCTGAGGCCACCATCCTCACCAACGATCTGACCCACGACTACGTCCACGAGAACAGCGCTTACTCAACCTGAAGCGCCTATTCGACCTAAAGATGCCTACTCCACCTGAGGGGCGCACTCCACCAGAGGGAACTATGACTGACACACCCACGATGACACCGCGGGACGAGTCCACGCTGGCCTCGGCCGCCGATAAGGCCGCCGTGCTGGTGGAGGCGCTGCCGTGGATGCAGCAGTTCGCCGGCCAGACCATCGTCATCAAGTACGGCGGCAATGCCATGGTCAACGATGAGCTGCGCCGCGCCTTCGCCGAAGACGTGGTGTTCCTGCGCCACGTCGGCGTCAACCCGGTGGTTGTCCACGGCGGCGGCCCGCAGATCAACCAGCTGCTGGAGCGGCTGGGCATCCGGTCCGAGTTCCGCGGCGGACTGCGGGTCACCACCCGCGAAACTCTGGAGGCGGTGCGCATGGTGCTCAACGGTCAGGTGGGCCGGGAGCTGATCGGGCTGATCAACTCCCACGGGCCCTACGCCGTCGGGCTCTCCGGCGAGGATGCCGCCCTGCTGCGAGCACGGCGCAAGGGCGTCCTCGTCGACGGTGAGGAGGTCGACCTGGGCCTGGTCGGTGAGGTCAGCGGCGTCAACCCGGCCGCGTTGGAAGACCTGGTGGCCGCCGGCCGGATCCCGGTCATCTCCACCATCTCCCCGGAGTTCGACGAGCATGGGGAGCCCACCGGGGAGGTGCTCAACATCAACGCCGACCTGGCAGCCGGAGCAGTGGCCGCCGCCTTGGACGCGGCCAAGCTGGTCATGCTCACCGACGTTGAGGGCCTCTACTCCAACTGGCCGGATAAGTCCTCATTGATATCCTCGCTCTCGGCCTCAGACCTGCGCGCGATGCTGCCCACCCTGGAGTCGGGCATGATCCCGAAGATGAACGCCGCGCTCGCCGCCGTCGACGCCGGTGTGCCGCGGGCGCACATCGTCGACGGCCGCCAGTCCCACTCGATGCTGCTGGAGATCGTCACCAGCGCCGGGGTGGGCACCCAGATCGTCCCAGACCAGGATGTTTCAGACCAGGAGGCCGCCGCGTGACACAGCCTGAGAACTCCGACTGGCAGCAGCGCTACCGGGCCTCGCTGATGGGCGTCTTCGGCGACCCCCAGGAGCTGCTGGTCTCCGGCGACGGCGCCTGGGTCACCGACTCACAGGGCCGGCAGCTGCTGGACATGCTCGGCGGCATCGCCGTCAACGCGCTGGGCCACGCCCACCCGGCCATCGTCTCCGCACTCAGTGAGCAGGCCCAGACCCTGGGGCACATCTCCAACCTGTTCACCTCCGAACCGCAGATGCGATTAGCCGAGATGCTCATCGACGCCGCCGAAGCGCTCCCCGGATCCACGGTGTTCTTCGCCAACTCCGGCTCCGAGGCCAACGAAGCTGCGCTCAAAGCCGTGCTGCGGCACGGCCAGAGCACCGGCAGACGGCGCATCCTCGCCCTGGAGAACGGGTTCCACGGCCGCACCGTCGGCGCACTGTCGCTGACGCATAAGCCCGCCTACCGCGAACCCTTCGGCGACCTGATCGGCGGCGTCGAGTTCTTGGCCCCCAACGACCTCTCCGCCCTGGAGGCCGCGTTCAGCGACGGCGACGTCGCAGGCATCTTCTGCGAGCCCATCCAGGGCGAGGCCGGAGTGATGCCGCTGGACGATGCCTACCTGACCCGGGTGCGCGAACTGACCCGCAAGCACCAGGCGCTGCTGGTGCTCGACGAGGTCCAGACCGGGGTGGGCCGCACCGGCGAGTGGTTCCGCTTTCAGGGGGTCGACGCCGACGTCGTCCCGGACCTGATGACCCTGGCCAAAGGCCTGGGCGCCGGTGTGCCGATCGGCGCCATGATCGCCTTCGGCCACGCGCCGAGCACCCTGATGGGAGCGGGTATGCACGGCACCACCTTCGGCGGCAACCCGCTGGCCGCCGCCGCTGGCGCCACCACTCTGGAGACCATCCGGAAGGAGGGGCTGATGGAGAACGCCCGCACCGTCGGAGCGCGTATTGCGGCCGCGCTCGCCGGTGTCGACGCGGTGGCTGAAGTGCGTCAGTACGGGCTGCACATCGGCCTCGACCTGGACCCGTCGTCGTCGGTGCTCTCCGGCATCGGGGCCCCGGCCAAGGAGCTGGTGACCATCGCCCGGGAGAACCACCACATGATCATCAACGCCACCGGCGAGCACACGCTGCGCCTGGCGCCGCCGCTGAACCTCACCACTGCTGAGGCCGACGCGTTCCTGACCCGATTCACCGCTTCACTGAAGGACCTTCCCCGATGACCGTCACCATCCAGCAGCCTGCCTCGGTCAGGGGCGTGGAACGACTGCCCCTGTCGCTTAGTGGCCGATTGGGCCGTTATATGGGGCTCAGCGCAGCTCTTATACGGGCAGAATCGGCCAATGAGCGGTGCCGGTGGCGCCGTGCGGCCCGCAAGGATCGGGGGAACCGGTGACAAGACATTTCCTGACCGACCTGGACCTCAGCCCCGAGGAGCTGGAGAAGGTGCTGAACCTCGCCGCACATCTGAAGGCCCACCCCTACGGCATCAAAGCACTCCAGGGGCCGCAGACCGCTGCGGTGATCTTCGACAAAACCTCCACTCGCACCCGCGTCTCCTTCGCCGCAGGCATCGCCGCCCTGGGAGGGAGCCCGCTGATCATCAACCCCGGCGAATCCCAGTTGGGACACAAGGAGTCCGTCTCCGACACCACGATGGTGCTCAGCCGACAGGTGAGCCTGCTGATCTGGCGCACCTACCAGCAGCACCGGCTGGAGGAGATGGCCCGCAGCAGCCGGGTTCCGGTCATCAACTCGCTCTCCGACGACTACCACCCCTGCCAGCTGCTGGCCGACCTGCTGACCGTGCGCGAGCACTTCGCAGCCACCGGCAGGGGCGGACTGCAGGGCAAATCGATCGCCTACCTGGGCGATGCAGCGAACAACATGGCCAATTCCTACCTGCTGGCAGGGGCCAACGCGGGGATGGACGTGCGCATTGCAGGCCCCGAAGGACACCTCCCCCAGCAGCGGATCATCACCGAAGCCGAGCAGCGAGCGGCCGACACCGGCGGGCAGGTCACCATCACCACAGACCCGGCCGCCGCACTGCAGGGCTCCGACGTGGTAGCCACCGACACCTGGGTCTCCATGGGGCAGGAGGATGCGAAGGACCAGCGCGCGAGGCTCTTCGGCGACTACCAGGTCAACGCTGAAGCCCTGGCCGCAGCCGCCGAGGACGCCGTGGTGCTGCACTGCCTGCCCGCATACCGGGGGGCGGAGATCACCGCCGAGGTGCTCGAGGGCCCCCAGTCGCTGGTGTGGGACGAGGCGGAGAACCGGCTGCACGCGCAGAAGGCGCTGATGGCCTGGCTGCTGGTGGAGTCCGGGCTGGCCGATGAGCAGACCGTACAGCTGGTCCGGGAAGGTGAGCGACGATGACCCAGCAGATGTCAGCAGGCGCGGGACTGTCCACCAAGACAGCCCGCCACGCGAAGATTCGTGAGCTGGTCTCCCGATCCTCCATCCGCTCCCAGGCGGAGCTGGCTCGGCTGCTGGCCGAGGAAGGGGTGACGGTCACCCAGGGCACCCTCTCCCGCGACCTGGTGGAGATCGGAGCCGCCCGAGTCCGCGGTGGGGAGGGTGCCCTGGTCTATGCGGTGCCCTCCGACGGCCCGGAACGGGCCCTGCAGGCGGAGCAGGCCGAGGCGACGACGACGGCCCGGCTGGCCTCGCTGTGCCGGGACCTGCTGGTCTCGGCTGAGTCCAGCGCCAACCTGGTGGTGATGCGCACCCCGCCCGGTGCGGCCCAGTTTCTGGCCAGCGCAGTGGACCACGCAGCCCACCGAGACATCCTGGGCACCATCGCTGGCGACGACACGATCATGGTCATCTCCGCAGACTCGGCCGGCGGCGAGCAGGTCGCTGACTACTTCAGCGCTCTGGCCGAGGGCCGCGGCTGACCAGGGTGCTCTCAGTCGCCTGAGGTGCGCCGGCTGCTCATTTCCCGGCCCAGGACGATCCCACCCAGGACCAGCAGGACAAGCGCAAGGCCTATCCCGACAAGCATGGTCCAGTGATCCGGTCCTGGACTCGGCAGCACGACGGGCAGGATCGCCGCAAAAGTGGCGGCCACAAAGTACCAGACGGCGGTGCCGTCGTTCTTCTGCTGTCTGCTCATCGGCTCAGACTACTTCCTAGGACCGGGCGTGGCGGTCGACGACGGCGCGCATGTTCTGCAGGTCGAACATCTCGATCACCGCATACGGGTTCTGCGGGCCCAGGTGCGCATCGGCACCGGCCTGCAGCAGCGCAGCGGTGATGTCCTCATTCTGCCGGAACACCGCGCAGCTCAGCGCCGTCTGGCCCCGGTCGTTCATCCGGTCGGTCTCGGCCCCGCGCTCCAGCAGCCCGCCCACCAGCTCCGCGTGGTCGTTATAGGCAGCCAGGATCAGCAGCGTGTCGGATTTGGAGTTGCTCAGATTCACCGGGATGCCCTGATCGATCAGGCTCAGCAGGCTCTGCGTCCTGCCCTCCCGGGCCAGGTCAAACATGGAGTTGAGAAACTCCAGCTGCTCATCACTCAGCTCTGGTGTCTCTTCGGCACCCTGATCCTCTGGCTCATTCATGCCGAACAGCTTACCGGGACCGTCCAGCGATAACTATGCAGACAACCGAATAATTATGTATACTGCGTGCTGGACACCCGGCATGTGGTGCAGCGGCCCCGCAGCCGGCGCCACATGCACACCGACGCTTTAGAGGAGCACCCGTGACTGATCGCATTGTTCTGGCCTACTCCGGAGGCCTCGACACTTCTGTGGCCATCGGTTGGATCGCCGAGGCCACCGGCGCCGAGGTCATCGCCGTCGCCGTCGACGTCGGCCAGGGCGGCGAATCCCTGGAAACGGTGCGCCAGCGCGCCCTGGACTGCGGTGCGGTGGAGGCCTACGTGGCCGATGCTCGCGACGAGTTCGCCGAGCAGTACTGCATGCCCACCCTGAAGGCCAACGGCCTCTACATGGACTCCTACCCGCTGGTCTCGGCCATCTCCCGGCCGATCATCGCCAAGCACCTGGTGGCCGCCGCCCAGCAGTTCGGCGCCACCACAGTCGCCCACGGCTGCACCGGCAAGGGCAACGACCAGGTCCGCTTCGAAGTCTCCATCCAGACTCTGGGCCCGGAGCTGAAGTGCATCGCACCGGTGCGCGACCTGGCGCTGACCCGGGACAAAGCCATCGAGTACGCCGAGCGCAACAACCTGCCCATCGAGACCACTAAGAAGAACCCCTTCTCCATCGACCAGAACGTCTGGGGCCGCGCGGTGGAGACCGGCTTCCTGGAGGACATCTGGAACGGCCCCACCAAGGACGTCTACGACTACTCCGCCGATCCGGCCTTCCCGCCGGCGCCCGACGTCGTCAACATCACCTTCGATCAGGGCGTGCCGGTGGCCCTGGACGGTGAGACGCTGACCCCGCTGCAGATGATCGAACAGCTCAACCGTCGTGCCGGGGCTCAGGGCGTGGGTCGCATCGACATCGTCGAGGACCGGCTGGTGGGCATCAAATCCCGCGAGATCTACGAGGCGCCCGGTGCGATGGCGATGATGGCCGCCCACCAGGAGCTGGAGAACATCACGCTGGAGCGCGAGCAGGCCCGGTTCAAGAAGATGGTGGACCAGCGCTGGACCGAAATGGTCTACGACGGCCAGTGGTTCTCCCCGCTGAAGAAGAACCTCGACGCCTTCATCGACGAGTCGCAGAAGTACGTCTCCGGTGAGATCCGCCTGGAGCTGCACGGCGGCCGCGCCACAGTCCAGGGCCGGCGCAGCGAGACCAGTCTCTACAGCTTCGATCTGGCCACCTACGACACCGGTGACAGCTTCGACCAGTCCTCCGCCCGCGGCTTCATCGACATCTTCGGCCTCTCCGCCAAGACGGCCTCGGAGCGCGAGCAGCGCATCTACGGCGCACCGGACCTCTCCGGCGCCGGCGTGGAGAAGTAGGCTCAGCTCCATGACAGAGTCGCACAGGACCAACGAAGGCTCACTGTGGGGCGGTCGCTTCGCCTCCGGCCCGGCCGATGTGATGGCCGCGCTGAGCAAGTCCACCCATTTCGACTGGAAGCTCGCCCGCTACGACATCGCCGGCTCCAAGGCCCACGCCCGGGTGCTGCATCGGGCCAGGCTGCTCAGTGACGACGAGCTGGCCGGGATGCTCTCGGCGCTGAACCGGCTGGAGGACGACGTCGTCTCGGCACGCTTCACCCCGGCCGCCTCGGACGAGGACGTCCACGGCGCGCTGGAGCGCGGTCTGCTGGAGCGCGCCGGGGAGGATCTGGGCGGCAAGCTGCGGGCCGGAAGGTCGCGCAATGACCAGATCGCCACCATGGTGCGTATGTTCCTGCGCGACGCGTCGCGGGACATCGCCGCCGGGGTGCTCGACGTCGTCGACGCGCTGACCGCTCAGGCGCAGCAGCACCCTTCGGCGCCCATGCCCGGGCGGACTCACCTACAGCACGCTCAACCGGTGCTGCTGGCCCACCACCTGCTGGCCCACGCCTGGCCGCTGCTGCGCGACGTGCAGCGGCTGCGCGACCTGGATGCGCGCTTGGCATACTCGCCCTACGGCTCCGGAGCGCTGGCCGGCTCATCGCTGGGCCTGGACCCCTCCCATGTGGCGGCGGAGCTGGGCTTCACCGCCCCGGTGGAGAACTCGATCGACGGCACCGCCTCCCGCGACCTGGTCGCCGAGTTCAGCTGGGTCACCGCCATGATCGGCATCGACCTCTCCCGCATCAGCGAAGAGGTGATCATCTGGGCCACCAAGGAATTCGCGTTCGTCACCCTTCACGACGCCTACTCGACCGGCAGCTCGATCATGCCGCAGAAGAAGAACCCGGACATCGCCGAGCTCGCCCGCGGCAAGTCCGGGCGGCTGATCGGGGACCTGACCGGGCTGCTGGCCACGCTGAAGGCGCTGCCGCTGGCGTACAACCGTGACCTGCAGGAGGACAAGGAACCGGCCTTCGACGCGGTCGACACCCTGGAGATGCTGCTGCCGGCAGTCTCCGGAATGATCTCCACCCTGACCTTCCACCCCGAGCGGCTGGCCGAGCTGGCACCGCAGGGCTTCTCCCTGGCCACAGACGTGGCCGAATGGCTGGTCCGGCAGGGGGTCGCCTTCCGGGTTGCCCACGAGGTGGCCGGTGAGTGCGTGCGCGCCTGCGAGCAGCACAGCCCCGCCAAGGAGCTGCACGAGCTCACCGAGGAGGAGCTGCGTGGCATCCACCCGGGGCTGACTCCGGATGTGCGTGAGGTGCTGACCGTCCAGGGCTCGCTGGCCTCCCGGGACGCCGTGGGCGGAACCGCGCCGGTGCGCGTGGCCGAACAGCTGGCATCCGCCGAGACCCGCTCGGCAGAGTTCCGCGCCGAACTGGCTGAGCTGACACCGCTGCTGGCCGAGCGCGCGGGGTAAGCATCTGCGCAGCGCGGCCGAACCACCACCGCAGCACCAGCGGCGCGCAGCGTCGGCGTCGGCGACTGTACCCGGCGGTGGGCGCCGCTGCGGCACTGGGCGTCGTCGTGATGCTCTTTCAGTCCTGTGGTGGAAGCGATGAGCCTGAGGTGCCCCATCCCACGGCCCTGGGCTACCCAGGTGCCCCTGAGCAGCAGCTGCCGCGCTCCGCTGGGGAGGACGAGGCGGCCGAGGAGGGCGCGCCGGGGGAGGACGACCCGGTGGCCGAGCTGCCCGCTGAGAGCTGGGTGGTCGATGCGGCTGAGCGCACCGGCATCCCGCAGCGCGCCGTGTACGCCTATGCCGGGGCCGCCCTGGACACAGCCGAAACCCGGCCCGACTGCGGAATCGGCTGGAACACGCTGGCCGGCATCGGTCAGGTTGAGTCGGTCCACGGCCAATTCGAAGGCTCGACCATCTCTGCCGACGGCGACGTATCGCCGCCCATCACCGGGGTTGCGCTGGACGGCAGCGAAGGCGTCTTGGAAATCCCGGACACCGATGACGGCGAGCTCGACGGCGACGAGGAGTGGGACCGTGCCGCGGGGCCGATGCAGTTCATCCCGCAGACCTGGCAGCGCTACGCAGCCGACGGCAATATGGACGGGGAGGCGGATGTGCACAATATCGACGACGCCGCCCTCAGCGCGGCCAGCTACTTGTGCAAGGAGGGCGGGGACCTCACCTCCGATCGAGGGTGGAACAGCGCGGTGGGCACCTACAACCAGTCAGTGCCCTACGCCAACGACGTCGCCGACCACGCCGAGGAGTACCTCCCGGAATGACTGTGCACTCGCTTGTGTGATTCCGCGCTTGGCCTGAGGCTTTTGACTCGCCCTGAAGAAGTTTCCTCGGGTCCCGTCAACAACGTCATGCTGTGGGCTGACGGATGCCATTCAGTCCGCATACTCTCGCGCACTCTGGGAAGATAGGACACTGTGAACCGCCACGAGCTGAAGGAACTGTTCGACGCGCACGCGCTGGAGGTCGCCCCGCACCTGCTGGGCTGTGAGCTGACCGTCACCACCGCACGCGGCTCGGTCACCGTTCGGCTCACCGAGGTGGAAGCCTACGGAGACCAGGGCGAGGACCCCGGTGCGCACAGCTATAAGGGCAGGACGGCGCGCAATGCCTCCCTGTTCGGTCCACCGCGCCACGCCTACATCTACCAGTCCTACGGGATCCACTACTGCCTGAACCTCACCGCCCACGCGGCCGGGGCCGGGGGAGTGCTGCTGCGTGCCGCCGACGTTCTGCGCGGCCGTGACCTTGCCGTGGAGCGCCGCGGCGGCAAAGACACCGGTGTCAAGCTGCTCTCGGGCCCCGGACGGCTGGGTCAAGGACTCGGAGTCGTGCTGCCGATGGACGGCAGCCCGCTGCAGATCTCAGAGCATGCAGCTGACCACGACCCCAACCAAGAGGTCAGCTTCGTGCTCAGCCCGACGGTGGCGTCGTCGGCAGCCGTGCGTTCCGGCCCGCGGGTAGGAGTCTCCGGCATCGGCGGCAGCCACCACTTCCCGTGGAGATTCTGGGTCGACGGGGACCGCAGCGTATCGGCGTACCGGCCTGGCAAGGCGGTTCCGACGGTCGGTGAGGGCACTCTTCCACCGGATCTGAGCGGAGACTAGGCTGAGCGGCATGAACGCATCAGAGAACGGGAAGAAAGACGACTGGGCAGCAGTGGACCGGTACTTCATCGACCAGCTGATCGTAGAGGATCAGGCGCTGACGGCAGCGCGGGAGAGCTCCTCAGACACGCTCTTTCCCGGGATCGACGTCGCCCCCAATATGGCGGGCCTCCTCTCCCTGCTGGTCCAGATCAGCGGTGCTCGGCGGATTCTGGAGATCGGGACGCTGGCCGGCTATTCAGCCATCTGGATGGCCCGAGCCGCCGGCCCTGCGGGCAGAGTGATCACCTGCGAGCTGGAGGAGACCAACGCCCAGGTCGCCCAAAGGAACCTGGAGCAGGCCGGGGTGGCTGACCGGGTGGAGATCGTCCTGGGGAGGGCCGCCGACTCCCTGACGAACATGGTCGACACCGGCACCGAGCCGTTCGACCTGGTCTTCATCGATGCGGACAAGGAGTCCAACCCCCTGTACCTGGAGGCCGCAGTCCAGCTCAGCCGCCCCGGAACAGTGATCCTCATCGACAACACGGTGCGCGGCGGAGCGGTGCTCCAGCAGGACTCCGAAGATCAAGCCACTGTGGGCACGCGCAAGCTGATCGAGGCGATCGGGGCCGATGACCGACTCACCGCCACCTCCATGCAGACGGTGGGGCTGAAAGGCTGGGACGGCTTCACCCTGGTCCGGGTGAACTGACCCCAGAGCAGACGCTAGCGGGCCGCGATCCTCAGGATGCTGCCCACCGCAGAGCCTCATCCTCCTCACCGGTGCTGAACACTTTGGTCTCCAGCCCGGAGAGGAACCTGTCACTGGTCTCCACCATGGTCTCGATCCACCCCGCCTGAGTGACGACGGCGGCCCTGTGGAACTGGTGCAGGCTGCCCAAGCTCTTCAGCGCCGTCATCAGGTCCTCAGCGACCGCCCCCGCACTGATCGACTCAAGATCAACAAGGTTCACATACACCGAGACACGTTCGTGACGCGACAGGGCTGCACGCAGAGCCGAGGTGATGGCCTCCCAATCCTTCTTCTCCACTCTGCCACTGGCACGGACAGCGACGAGGTCCTCCGACCCGAGTTGGCTCATCGTTAGTGCGTAAGGTCGTCGAGGTCGAGGGCCTGCAAGATCTGCTGGGCTTCGTCGGTGAGCTGGGCGGGGACCAGGAAGCGGTTGCTGCTG
>JBQCZP010000026.1:0-34771 GCA_052089225.1 Nesterenkonia sp. | reverse complement strand
ACTAGGCGGCGAACGCAGCCCAAGAGCGCGGATCCGTCACGTTCGGGAGACCTGTTGAGCAACGTTCCACCGCTGTTCACGTGGCTGTCCCCAGCTCGTCACCACGTGTTCTCATGCCTTCCGAAGGGGAGCCAAACTTCAGTGGCCGATTCTGCCGCTATATCGGAGCCTTGGACCCTGCTGTATAGCCAGAATCGGCCACTGAGCGCGTTCGGCAACCGGGAGAGAAACCTGCCCGGTTCGCCTTCTTCGGCGCGGCTGCCGCTGCTCTGAAATGCCCCAGATGCTACTGTGGAGCCCATCACGCCGCATTCTGCGGTGCATTTGTCGTGCACTTGCGCGTCTGGGTGATTTCTGTGTATCCTGAAACTTCGCGTTTCCCGTAACTTTTTCGTGCCTTCATATAGCGGTGGGCATCAGTGGCGACGCCGTCCTTGAATCGGCGCCGCCCCAATAGTGGAAGCGACCCCGCACGCACGATTTCGTTGGTCTGTGGAAGGATCCCTCTTGGTCGCCTCGAGCACCTCTACTAAAACCGCTGCCTCGGCCCGCACTGCTGAATATGCCGGCCGACTCTCATTCGCAAAGATTCACGAACCCCTCGATGTCCCGGAGCTGCTGGCTCTGCAGCTTGAATCCTTCGACCGCCTGGTCGGGAACGAGACCTGGGCCGCCCGTGTGGCTGAGGCTCAGGAGAAGGGCATCAAGGGTGTCTCCGACACCTCTGGCCTCTCTGACATCTTCGAGGAGATGTCACCCATCGAGGACTTCCAGGGCACCATGTCCCTGAGCTTCTCGGATCCGGAGTTCGCCGATCCGAAGATGTCGGTGGAGGAGTGCAAAGACCACGACACCACCTACTCGGCGCCGCTGTACGTCAAAGCCGAGTTCATGAACCATAACACCGGCGAGATCAAGCAGCAGACGGTGTTCATGGGCGACTTCCCGCTCATGACCGATCGCGGCACCTTCATCATCAACGGCACTGAGCGCGTCGTCGTCTCCCAGCTGGTGCGGTCCCCCGGAGCCTACTTCGAGGCGACCGCGGACAAGACCAGTGATAAGGACATCTACACCGCCAAGATCATCCCGTCCCGCGGGGCCTGGTTCGAGCTGGAGATCGACAAGCGTGAGCAGGTCGGTGTTCGGCTGGACCGCAAGCGCAAGCAGCCGGTCACGGCTCTGCTGAAGGCCCTGGGCTGGACCGAGTCCCGCATCCTGGAGGAGTTCGGCAACTACGACTCCATCCGCGCCACCCTGGAGAAGGACACCTTCGAAACCCAGGACGAGGCCCTGCTGGACATCTACCGCAAGCTGCGCCCGGGCGAGCCGCCGACGGTCGACGCCGGACGCTCCCTGCTGGAGAGCCTCTACTTCACCCCCAAGCGCTACGACTTGGCGAAGGTTGGCCGTCACAAGCTCAACCGCAAGCTCGGCGTCGACAAGGCCTTCACCGACTCGGACGCTTCGGTGCTCACCGAAGAGGACATCACCGCGATGATCCACTACCTGTGTGCGCTGCACTCCGGTGAGAGCAGCATCAAGGGTATGCGCGACGGCGAACTGGTCGACATCCAGGCCACCCTGGACGACATCGACCACTTCGGCAACCGCCGGATTCGTGCGGTGGGCGAGCTCATCGAGAACCAGGTCCGCACCGGACTGTCCCGTATGGAGCGCGTGGTGCGTGAGCGCATGACCACTCAGGACGTCGAAGCGATCACCCCGCAGACGCTGATCAACATCCGTCCCGTGGTGGCCTCCATCAAGGAGTTCTTCGGCACCTCGCAGCTGAGCCAGTTCATGGATCAGGGCAACCCGCTTGCCGGACTGACGCATAAGCGTCGTCTCTCGGCACTGGGCCCGGGCGGCCTCAGCCGCGACCGTGCGGGCATGGACGTCCGCGACGTGCACCCCTCCCACTATGGCCGCATGTGCCCCATCGAGACTCCGGAGGGCCCCAACATCGGGCTCATCGGCTCGTTGGCCACCTACGGCAGGATCAACAACTTCGGGTTCATCGAGACCCCGTACCGCCGAGTGGTCGACGGTGCCGTCACCGAGGAGATCGACTACCTCAGCGCTGACGATGAGCTGCTGGGCAACATCGCCCAGGCCAACGCGCCGCTGAACGACGACGGCAGCTTCTCGGAGGAGCAGGTGCTCTGCCGCGGCCGTGTCGACAACTCCGGCGGCGAGCCGGGCGAGCCGATCCTGGTGGCCCCGGACGACATCGACTACATGGACGTCTCTCCGCGGCAGATGGTGTCAGTGGCCACCGCCCTGATTCCGTTCCTGGAGCACGACGACGCCAACCGTGCCCTGATGGGCGCCAATATGCAGCGTCAGGCTGTGCCGCTGCTGCAGAGCGACTCACCGCTGGTGGGCACCGGTATGGAGAAGTTCGCCGCGATCGACGCCGGGGACTCCGTGGTCGCCGCCAAGCCCGGTGTGATCACCAAGGTGGCGGCTGATCTGGTCACCGTGATGAACGACGACGGCTCCACGACCAACTATCCGATCATGAAGTTCCAGCGCTCCAACCAGGGCAACGCCTACAACCAGCGGGTGCGTGTGACCGAGGGCGACCGTGTGGAGCGCCAGTCGATCATCGCCGACGGTCCATCCACTGAGTACGGTGAGCTGGCCCTGGGCAAGAACCTGCTGGTCGCCTTCATGTCGTGGGAGGGCCACAACTTCGAGGATGCGATCATCCTGTCCCAGCGTCTGGTGCAGGATGATGTGATGACCTCCATCCACATCGAGGAGCACGAGGTCGACGCTCGCGACACCAAGCTCGGTGCGGAGGAGATCACCCGGGACATCCCGAACGTCTCCGAGGAGATGCTGGGCCAGCTCGATGAGCGCGGCATCATCCACGTCGGTGCTGAGGTGGCCGCCGGAGACATCCTCGTCGGCCGCGTCACCCCCAAGGGCGAGACGGAGCTGACCCCCGAGGAGCGGCTGCTGCGGGCAATCTTCGGTGAGAAGTCCCGCGAGGTCCGCGACACCTCCCTGAAGGTCCCCCACGGCGAGTCCGGCACCGTCATCGGTGTGCGGATCCTCGACGCTGAGGAGACCGACCTGCCTCCGGGCGTGAACCAGGTGGTGCGCGTCTACGTGGCGCAGAAGCGCAAGATCACCGACGGTGACAAGCTCTCCGGCCGCCACGGCAACAAGGGCGTCATCTCCAAGATCCTGCCGGAGGAGGACATGCCCTTCCTGCCCGACGGCACCCCGGTCGACGTCGTGCTCAACCCGATGGGCGTGCCCGGCCGAATGAACATCGGCCAGGTCATGGAGCTGCACCTCGGCTGGGCCGCAGCCAACGGCTGGAAGATCGAAGGCGAGCCCGAGTGGCTGAAGAACCTTCCGAACCTGCCGCGCGAAACCGGCCCCACCAAGGTCGCCACACCCGTGTTCGACGGCGCAGAGACCGACGAGCTCACCGGGCTGCTGGACTCCACCCACCCCGCCAGCGACGGCCAGCAGCTCGTCAATGCTGACGGCAAGGCGAAACTGTTCGACGGCCGATCCGGGGAGCCGTACCCCGACGAGATCGCAGTGGGCTACATGTACATCCTGAAGCTCCACCACCTGGTCGACGACAAGATTCACGCCCGCTCCACCGGTCCCTACTCGATGATCACCCAGCAGCCGCTGGGCGGTAAGGCTCAGTTCGGCGGACAGCGCTTCGGTGAGATGGAGGTCTGGGCCCTGGAGGCCTACGGCTCCGCCTACACCCTGCAGGAGCTGCTGACCATCAAGTCCGATGACATCCACGGTCGCGTCAAGGTCTACGAGGCCATCGTCAAGGGTGAGGAGATCCCCGAGCCCGGCGTTCCTGAGTCGTTCAAGGTGCTGATCAAGGAGATGCAGTCGCTGTGCCTGAACGTCGAGGTGCTCAACGAGCACGGCGACGCCTTCCAGATGCGCGACGCCGACTCCGAGGACTCCGGCTTCAGCGCTGCTGAGGAGCTCGGCATCGACTTGAGCCGCGCAGAGCCCAGCTCGGTCGAGGAAGTCTGAGAAGGGCTTCCTTCGATCCACCACGCTTGACGAATTTTTAAGAGCAGAAAAGAGAGATAGAAGGACTATGTCCACTGAATCCTCATTCGACACAATGCGCATCGGGCTGGCGACCACCGACGACATCCTGCGCTGGTCCCACGGCGAAGTCCGAAAGCCCGAGACGATCAACTACCGGACCCTGAAGCCGGAGAAGGACGGCCTGTTCTGCGAGAAGATCTTCGGACCTTCCCGGGACTGGGAGTGCTACTGCGGCAAATACAAGCGCGTGCGCTTCAAGGGCATCACCTGTGAGCGCTGCGGCGTCGAGGTCACCCGCTCCAAGGTCCGCCGCGAGCGGATGGGCCACATCGAGCTGGCTGCCCCGGTCACCCACATCTGGTACTTCAAGGGTGTGCCCTCACGCCTGGGGTACCTGCTGGACCTGGCGCCGAAGGACCTGGAGAAGGTCATCTACTTCGCCGCCTCGATGATCACCTACGTGGACGAGGACCGTCGCCACGAGGACATGCCCAACCTGCAGACTGAGGTCGACCAGGAGGTCAACCACCTCACCAACCAGCGCGACGCCGACATCGCCGCGATCTCCAAGGAGCTCGAGGACGGACTGGCAGAGCTGGAGTCTGAGGGTGCCAAGGCCGCGGAGAAGAAGAAGCTGCGCGACACCAAAGAGAAGCAGATGGCTCAGCTGCGCAAGCGCGCAGATGCCGAGATCGAACAGATCCAGAACGTCTGGGACCGCTTCAAGAACGTCGCCGTCGGCGACCTGGAGGGAGACGAGACGCTCTTCCGCGAGATGCGGGCCAAGTTCGGCCAGTACTTCGAGGGCCACATGGGCGCCGAAGCTATTCGCCGTCGTCTGGAGAACTTCGACATGGAGGCCGAGGCCGAAGCGCTGCGCGAGACCATCGCCACCGGCAAGGGCCAGCGCAAGACCCGTGCCCTGAAGCGGCTGAAGGTGCTCAACGCTTTCCTGATCAACGGCAACTCGCCCACCGGCATGGTGCTGGAGGCAGTTCCGGTCATCCCGCCGGAGATCCGTCCCATGGTGCAGCTGGACGGCGGCCGGTTCGCCACCAGCGACCTCAACGATCTCTACCGCCGGGTGATCAACCGCAACAACCGCCTGAAGCGGCTGCTGGACCTCGGCGCACCCGAGATCATCATCAACAACGAGAAGCGCATGCTGCAGGAGTCGGTCGACAACCTGTTCGACAACGGCCGTCGCGGCCGTCCGGTCACCGGACCGGGCAACCGTCCGCTGAAGTCGCTCTCCGACATGCTCAAGGGCAAGCAGGGCCGCTTCCGCCAGAACCTGCTGGGCAAGCGCGTTGACTACTCGGGCCGTTCGGTCATTGTCGTCGGACCGCAGCTGCAGCTGCACGAGTGCGGTCTGCCCAAGCAGATGGCGCTGGAGCTCTTCAAGCCGTTCGTGATGAAGCGTCTGGTGGATCTCAACCACGCGCAGAACATCAAGTCGGCCAAGCGGATGGTTGAGCGTCAGCGCTCCGCCGTCTGGGATGTTCTCGAAGAGGTCATCACCGAACACCCGGTGCTGCTCAACCGCGCGCCCACCCTGCACCGGCTGGGCATCCAAGCGTTCGAGCCGCAGCTGGTGGAGGGTAAGGCTCTGCAGCTGCACCCGCTGGTCTGCGCGGCGTTCAACGCTGACTTCGACGGCGACCAGATGGCAGTCCACCTGCCCCTGGGCCCGGAGGCACAGGCCGAGGCACGCATCCTGATGCTGTCCTCGAACAACATCCTCAAGCCCTCCGACGGTCGTCCGGTGGCACTGCCCTCACAGGACATGATCATCGGTCTGCACCACCTGACCACCGTCCGCGAGGACGAGTCCGGTGCTGGTCGGGCCTTCTCCACCGTCGGTGAGGCGCAGATGGCCTTCGACCTGAACCAGCTGCACCTCAACGCCCCGGCGAAGATCACTGTGGAGGGCTTCGTCCCGTCCAAGCAGGTGACTGCCCCGACCGGTTGGGAGCAGGGCCAGCCGGTCACGATCGACACGACGCTGGGCACGGTGCTGTTCAACGAGCTGCTGCCCGCCGACTACCCGTGGCAGGATGCGGTGGCCGATAAGAAGCAGCTGGGCACTCTGGTCAACGACATCTCTGAGCGCTACACGGCAGGTGAGGTGGCCCAGACTCTGGACAACCTCAAGGACGCCGGCTTCTACTGGTCGACCCGCTCCGGTGTGACGGTGGCGATCTCCGACATCACCTCCGACTTCGACAAGTCCGCCATCATGGACAAGTACGAGGCCCAGGTGGCCAAGGTCGAGGAGGAGTTCGGACTCGGCTTCATCGGAAGGGACAACCGCACCCAGGAGCTGCAGGAGATCTGGTCCAAGGCGACCACCGAGATCGAGCAGGCGATGCTGAACGGGATGGACACCCTGAACAACATCAACCGCACGGTCACCTCAGGTGCCCGAGGAAACTGGAACCAGATCCGGCAGATCGCCGGTATCCGTGGCCTGGTGACCAACCCCAAGGGGGACATTATGTCCCGGCCGATCAAGTCCTCCTACCGTGAGGGCCTGACGGTTCTGGAGTACTTCATCGCAACCCACGGTGCCCGCAAGGGGCTCGCCGACACCGCGCTGAAGACTGCGAACTCCGGCTACCTGACCCGTCGTCTGGTGGATGTCTCCCAGGACGTCATCGTCCGTGACGAAGACTGCGGCACCAACCGCGGCCTCACCGTTCCGATCGCTCAGCCGAAGTACTACGCCCACGACGACGACCTGCGCCCCGACGGCGTGCTGGTCAAGTCCGGCCGACAGTACATCAGCGACGAGATCGATGCAGACACCGAAGGCGAGATGCACAAGATGGTGGAGACCTCCGCCTACTCGCGCACGCTCGCCGAGGCAGCCACGGACCCATCGGGCAACGTCCTGGCCGAGGCCGGCGCTGAGGTGGGCGATGTGCTCATCGACCAGCTGTTCGACGCCGGCGTGAAGTCCATTCGGGTCCGCTCCGTGCTCACCTGTGAAGCGCCGGTGGGGACCTGCGCAGCCTGCTACGGACGCTCGATGGCCGCCGGCCACCGGGTCGACGTCGGTGAGGCCGTGGGCATCATCGCCGCACAGTCCATCGGTGAGCCCGGCACGCAGCTGACGATGCGCACCTTCCACTCCGGCGGTGTGGCCTCCGCTGATGACATCACCCAGGGTCTGCCCCGTATCCAGGAGCTCTTTGAAGCCCGCACCCCCAAGGGCGTCGCGCCGATCGCCGAGTCCTCCGGACGGGTCCGCTTCGAGGAGGATGAGAAGCAGTCACGGCTGGTGCTCACCCCCGACGACGGTTCCGAGGAGCAGGTCTACCCGATCCTGCGCCGCTCCCGCCTGCTGGTGGACCTCGGCGAGGACCTCTCCGGCACCGCACACGTGACCGTCGGCACACAGCTGATCCGCGGTCACGTGGACGCCAAGCAGGTGCTGCGGGTGCTTGGGCCCCGGGCCGCCCAGAAGTTCCTGGTGGCCGAGGTGCAGGAGGTCTACCAGTCCCAGGGCGTCGGCATCCACGACAAGCACGTGGAGGTCATCGTCCGGCAGATGCTGCGCCGCATCACCGTCATCGAGTCCGGTGAGACGACGCTGCTCCCCGGCGAGCTGGCAGACCGGTTCCGGTTCCAGCAGGCCAATAAGGCCGCCTTCGAGCAGAGTCGGCGTCCGGCCTCCGGTCGTGACGAGCTGATGGGCATCACCAAGGCGTCGTTGGCCACCGACTCGTGGCTCTCGGCCGCCTCCTTCCAGGAGACGACCCGCGTGCTCACGCAGGCAGCGATGGAGGCCAAGTCGGATCCGCTGCTGGGCCTGAAGGAGAACGTGATCATCGGCAAGCTCATCCCGGCCGGCACCGGCTTGGACCGCTACACCCAGACGCAGGTGGAGCCGACGGAGGACGCCAAGGCGAACCTCTTCACCGGACCGAGCCTCTACGGCACCAGCTTCGACTACGCCGGAGCAGATGCCGACAGCGAGTTCCACGCCATCCCGCTGGACGACTACAACACCGACGTCGACTTCCGCTGATCTGCTGAGGTCTGACTGACACAGCTGAGGCCCGGGACCCCATACAGGGGCCCGGGCCTCAGCTGTGCCGCAGATCGTCGGGCTTCTGCCCGGGCGGCCTGCAGGACCTCAACGGTGGGGCAGAAGCCCGACGACAGGTTCGGTTCGTCAGAGTCGACACGACCTGGTATTGTTGACTTGATTGTTTCTGTGTGGCAGTAGGACTCGGTCCGGGTTGCGGGAAAGTTGCGCAACAAATGCCACATTTTTGCACGCCTAGGGGTAGTACCGTCATGCGCGGCCCGCGGGTGTACAGATGAGATCAGCCGCGGGAGCCCCACCCCAGACGGGACTCCCAAGAGATTACGTATGGAGAACGCATAGTGCCTACTATTCAGCAGTTGGTGCGCCGGGGCCGCAACCCCAAGGCCACCAAGAACAGCACCCCTGCGCTGCAGGGGTCACCGATGCGCCGTGGAGTGTGCACCCGTGTGTACACCACCACGCCCAAGAAGCCGAACTCCGCGCTCCGCAAGGTCGCCCGTGTTCGCCTCGGCGGCGGCGTCGAGGTGACCGCCTACATCCCCGGCGAAGGACACAACCTGCAGGAGCACTCGATCGTGCTGGTCCGCGGCGGCCGAGTGAAGGACCTGCCCGGCGTCCGCTACCGGATCGTCCGCGGCGCACTGGACACCCAGGGCGTCAAGGGCCGCGGTCAGGCCCGCAGCCGCTACGGCGTGAAGAAGGAGAAGAAGTAATGCCCCGCAAAGGACCCGCTCCCAAGCGCCCCCTCGTTCAGGACCCCGTCCACGGCTCCCCGCTGGTCACCCAGCTGATCAACAAGGTGCTCGTCCACGGCAAGCGCGCCACTGCACAGCGCATCGTCTACGGCGCGCTGGACGGCGTCGCCCAAAAGACCGGTGAGAACGCGGTGGACACGTTGAAGACCGCTATGGACAACATCCGGCCCGCACTTGAGGTCCGCTCCCGCCGCGTCGGCGGTGCCACCTACCAGGTGCCGGTGGAGGTCAAGTCCGGCCGCGCCACGGCCCTGGCCCTGCGCTGGCTGGTCAGCTACTCCAAGAACCGCCGCGAGAAGTCCATGACGGACCGGCTGATGAACGAGATCCTCGACGCGTCCAACGGGCTTGGTGCCGCTGTGAAGCGCCGCGAAGACACCCACAAGATGGCTGAGGCCAATAAGGCCTTCGCCCACTACCGCTGGTAAACCTGAGACCCAGAAGCTATACCACTAAGGGGAAGACACTGTGGCACAACAAGAGGTGCTCACTGACCTGAAGAAGGTCCGCAATATCGGCATTATGGCTCACATCGATGCCGGTAAGACCACCACTACCGAACGCATCCTGTTCTACACCGGGATCAATCACAAGCTCGGTGAGACCCACGAGGGCGCCTCCACCACCGACTGGATGGCGCAGGAGAAGGAACGCGGCATCACCATCACCTCCGCCGCGGTGACCAGCTTCTGGGACGACAACCAGATCAACATCATCGACACCCCCGGCCATGTGGACTTCACGGTGGAGGTCGAGCGTGCGCTGCGCGTCCTCGACGGCGCCGTGGCGGTCTTCGACGGCAAGGAAGGTGTGGAGCCGCAGTCGGAGACGGTGTGGCGCCAGGCCGATAAGTACAACGTGCCGCGTATCTGCTTCGTCAACAAGATGGACAAGCTCGGCGCAGACTTCTACTTCACCGTGGACACCATCAAGTCCCGCCTCGGCGCCAAGCCGCTGGTCATGCAGCTGCCCGTCGGGTCCGAGAGCGACTTCACCGGCGTGGTGGACCTGCTGACCATGAAGGCCCTGCTGTGGCCCGGCGACGCCAAGGGTGATGTCACCATGGGCGCCGAGTATGAGGTGCACGAGATCCCGGAGGATCTCAAGGAACGTGCTGAACAGTACCGCAACGAGCTGATTGAGAACGTCGCGGAGGCCGACGAGGAGCTCATGGAGAAGTACCTCGAGGGTGAAGAGATCAGCATCGAGGAGCTGAAGGCCGGTATCCGCAAGCTCACCATCAACGGTGAGGCCTACCCCGTCTTCTGCGGATCCGCCTTCAAGAACCGTGGTGTCCAGCCCGTGCTGGACGCCGTGGTGGACTTCCTGCCGTCGCCCGCCGACGTGGATGCGATGCAGGGCTATAAGCCCGGGGATGAGTCTGTGGCGATGACCCGCCGGCCGGTCAAGGACGAGCCGTTCTCGGCCCTGGCGTTCAAGATTGCGGCACACCCGTTCTTCGGTCAGCTGACCTACATCCGCGTCTACTCCGGCAAACTCACCTCCGGGGCGCAGATCGTCAACTCCACCCGGGGCAAGAAGGAGCGCATCGGAAAGCTCTTCCAGATGCACGCC
This sequence comes from Nesterenkonia sp., assembly GCA_052089225.1. Lineage (GTDB taxonomy): Bacteria > Actinomycetota > Actinomycetes > Actinomycetales > Micrococcaceae > Nesterenkonia. The sequence continues at coordinate 24,334 of JBQCZP010000026.1, read as the reverse complement.
AACAAGGAGAACCCGGTGGAGGAGGTTCAGGCGGGCCACATCTACGCCGTCATCGGTCTGAAATCCACGACGACCGGAGATACGCTCTCGGACCCCAACGACCAGATCGTACTGGAGTCCATGTCGTTCCCGGCGCCGGTGATTTCGGTGGCCATCGAACCGAAATCCAAGGGCGACCAGGAGAAGCTCTCCACGGCGATCCAGAAGTTGGCTGCCGAGGACCCGACCTTCACCGTGCAGCAGAACGACGAGACCGGCCAGACCGAGATCGGCGGCATGGGCGAGCTCCACCTGGACATCCTGGTGGACCGCATGAAGCGCGAGTTCAAGGTCGAGGCCAACGTGGGTAAGCCGCAGGTCGCTTACCGCGAGACCATCAAGAAGTCCGTCGAAAAGGTCGAGTTCACCCACAAGAAGCAGACTGGCGGCTCCGGTCAGTTCGCCAAGGTGATTGTGGACTTCGAGCCCATGGACACCTCCGACGGCGAGTTCTACGAGTTCGAGAATGCCGTCACCGGCGGACGTATTCCGCGCGAGTACATCCCCAGTGTTGATGCTGGCATCCAGGACGCCATGGAACTGGGCATTCTTGCCGGCTACCCGTTGGTGGGCGTCAAGGCTCGGCTGACTGATGGTCAGTTCCACGACGTCGACTCTTCGGAGATGGCGTTCAAGATCGCCGGCTCTCAGGTGTTCAAGGAAGGTGCCAAGCGCGCCAACCCAGTCCTGCTCGAGCCGTCGATGGCGGTGGAGGTTCGTACTCCGGAGGAGTACATGGGCGATGTGATTGGTGACCTGAACTCTCGTCGTGGCCATATCCAATCCATGGATGATGCCGCCGGAGTCAAAGTCATCAAGGCGCACGTACCGCTGAGCGAGATGTTCGGCTACATCGGCGAGCTGCGCTCCCGCACTCAGGGACGCGCAGTATTCACCATGGAATTCGACTCCTACACTGAGGTGCCGAAGGCCGTGGCCGAAGAGATCATCGAAAAGAGCCGCGGCGAATAATCAGCAGCTCTCCGGGGTGGGACGTGCCCAGCACACCCCACGGAGGGCGGCGGATTCAGCGGCAGTATAATTTCACCAATATCCCGTTTATTGAGTAGACTTACGAGAGTTTCAGCCGGGGATTCCCCTGTGCCGGAAGTAAGTCTTACTGACGTAAACCACGTTCTATAGGAGGAACCTGTGGCCAAGGCAAAGTTCGAGCGGACTAAGCCGCACCTCAACATCGGCACCATCGGTCACGTCGACCACGGCAAGACCACGTTGACTGCTGCTATTTCCAAGGTGCTGGCTGAGAAGTACCCGGACCTGAACGAGTTCAAGTCCTACGATCAGGTCGACAACGCTCCCGAGGAGCGCGACCGTGGCATCACCATCAACGTCTCCCACGTGGAGTACCAGACCGAGGCACGGCACTACGCCCATGTGGATGCCCCCGGCCACGCTGACTACGTGAAGAACATGATCACCGGTGCCGCCCAGATGGACGGCGCGATCCTCGTGGTCGCCGGCACTGACGGACCCATGGCCCAGACTCGTGAGCACGTGCTGCTGGCCAAGCAGGTCGGCGTCCCCCAGCTGCTGGTCGCTCTCAACAAGTGCGACATGGTTGAGGACGAGGAGCTGCTGGACCTGGTCGAGATGGAGGTACGTGAGCTGCTCTCCGAGCAGGACTTCGACGGAGACAACGTTCCGGTCATCCGCACCTCCGGCCTGAAGGCTCTGGAGGGCGAAGAGCAGTGGACCAAGACCGTCGGCGAGCTGATGGACGCCGTCGACGAGTACATCCCCGAGCCGGAGCGCGACAAGGACAAGCCGTTCCTGATGCCGATCGAGGATGTCTTCACCATTACCGGCCGCGGCACCGTGGTCACCGGTCGTGCCGAGCGCGGGACTCTGAAGATCAACTCCGAGGTCGAGATCCTCGGCATCCGCGAGAAGCAGAAGACGACTGTGACCGGTATCGAGATGTTCCACAAGCAGCTCGATGAGGCATGGGCCGGCGAGAACTGTGGTCTGCTGCTGCGCGGTCTCAAGCGTGACGACGTCGAGCGTGGTCAGGTGGTCGCTGCTCCCAAGTCCATCACCCCGCACACCAAGTTCGAGGCCAACGTCTACATCCTGTCCAAGGATGAGGGCGGGCGCCACAACCCCTTCTACACCAACTACCGCCCGCAGTTCTACTTCCGGACCACTGACGTGACCGGTGTGATTGAGCTGCCGGAGGGCACCGAGATGGTCATGCCCGGTGACAACACCGAGATGTCCGTTGAGCTCATCCAGCCCATCGCTATGGAAGAGGGCCTCGGCTTCGCCATCCGTGAGGGTGGCCGCACTGTCGGTTCCGGCAAGGTCACCAGCATCACTGAGTGATTGACGCTTCGCTGAACTGACGCTCAGATGGGGCCCCGACGCTGTGACGGCGTCGGGGCCCCTCTGCGTCTCACCACAACTCTGTGTCTCCACCACGTGGATCGGACTCTCGTCGGCTCCGCGGGCCCAATGGGGCGGGCTGAAGGCAGCATTTGCCATGGGCCTACGAACTGTGGCACTATAGGTAAGTTGCTTTCGGAGAGGTATGCCTCTGCGAAGCTGAAGAAACCAAGACAACCCGAAACCTGCGGGTGTCGCTGTGCCCAGTTTGTGGGCATTGAGGAATAAGCGACACGCCCGACCGCGGGTACCGGAAGCCAATAGGGCGAGCAACCCAGCCGCACGCTGGATTCGGCCTATTCGGTCAGGCCATAACTGCAGAAGGTGTTTGACAGCTCTTTCTCGGGACATTTCCAGTCCTCGCTCCACGGCCTGACTGACGACGGACGAAAAGCACATCGGACCAGAAAGAGGCTCAACGCCATGGCGGGACAGAAAATCCGCATCCGGCTGAAGTCGTACGACCATGAGGTCATCGACACCTCGGCTCGGAAGATCGTCGACACGGTCACGCGCGCAGGCGCCACGGTCGTCGGCCCCGTGCCGCTGCCGACAGAGAAGAACGTCTACGCAGTGATTCGCTCTCCTCACAAGTACAAGGACTCCCGCGAGCATTTCGAGATGCGCACTCATAAGCGTCTGATCGACATTGTGGACCCGACGCCGAAGGCCGTCGACTCCCTGATGCGTCTCGATCTGCCCGCTGACGTCAACATCGAAATCAAGCTTTAAGAGGGGGTGCTGAGAGAACTATGACCAACATTTCCCGCACTGAACTGCCTGTGAAGGGTCTGCTGGGCACGAAGCTCGGCATGACCCAGGTCTGGGACGAGGACAACAACCTCGTGCCCGTGACCGTCATCCAGGCCGACTCCAACGTCGTCACGCAGATCCGCAGCAGCGAGACTGACGGCTACAACGCGGTACAGATCGGCTACGGCGCCATTGACCCTCGTAAGGTCACCAGGCCGCTGGCCGGCCACTATGAGAAGGCCGGCGTCACGCCGCGCCGCCACATGGTGGAGATCCGTACCGCAGACGCCGGCGACTACGCCGCAGGACAGGACCTCTCCGTGGAGGCGTTCGAGTCCAGCCAGAAGGTCGACGTCGTCGGTAAGACCAAGGGCAAAGGCTTCGCAGGTGTCATGAAGCGTCATGGCTTCGGCGGCACCGGCGCCTCCCACGGTGAACACAAGAACCACCGCAAGGGTGGGGCCATCGGCGGAGCTGCGACTCCCGGCCGCGTGTTCAAGGGCCAGCGTATGGCCGGCCGCATGGGCAACGTCCGCCAGACCACGCACAACCTCACCGTCCACGCCGTGGACGCCGAGAAGAACCTGCTGCTCATCAAGGGTGCCGTCCCCGGCCCCAAGGGCGGGGTCATCCTGGTCCGCACGGCAGTGAAGGGAGCATGAATCTCATGGCAACCAAGGTTTCCGCAGACCTGCCCGCAGAGATCTTCGACGTCGAGGCCAACCCCTCGTTGATTCACCAGGTCGTCGTTGCCCAGCAGGCTGCCGCCCGTCAGGGCACGCACAAGACGAAGACGCGCTCAGAGCGCTCCGGCACCACGGCAAAGCCCTTCCGCCAGAAGGGCACCGGCCGTGCACGTCAGGGCTCCATGATTGCACCTCAGATGATCGGCGGGGGAGTGGTCCACGGACCTCAGCCGCGCAGCTACGCGCAGCGCACGCCGAAGAAGATGAAGGCCGCCGCCCTGCGCGGAGCCCTCTCCGACCGGGCACGTCACAACCGCATCCACGTGGTTGATTCGCTGGTGAGTGACAAGGCGTCGACCAAGGCCGCCAAAGCAGCACTGGCCTCCATCGGCGGAGCCGACCGCAACTGGTTGGTTGTCCTGGACCGCAGCGACGACGTCGCAGCGCTGTCGACCCGCAACCTGCCCCGCGTACACACTCTCTACGCCGACCAGCTGAACACCTACGACGTGCTCGTCTCCGACGACGTCGTGTTCACCCAAGCCGGCTATGACGCCTTCCTGGCACACGCCCAGGGTGCGAAGAAGGAGGAGTCCCAGTGAGCGTCCTGACCCAGAAGGATCCCCGCGATGTGATCATCGCGCCGGTGATCTCGGAGAAGTCCTACAACAACATCGACGAGGGCAAGTACACCTTCCTGGTCGATCCTCGTTCCACCAAGAGCGAGATCAAGTACGCCGTGGAGAAGATCTTCGGCGTCAAGACCGAGAAGGTGAACACCATCAACCGTCCGGGCAAGCGCAAGCGCACTCGCTTCGGCTGGGGCTCCCGCAACGACACCAAGCGGGCAGTCATCACCCTCAAAGAGGGCTACGCAATTGACATCTTCGGAGGATCCGCTGCCTAGGGCAGCCGGAACCACTTGATCGAGGAAGAGAATCATGGCTATTCGTAATCTCAAGCCGACCACGCCTGCGCAGCGCCGCTGGTCTGTGGCCGACTTCGCAGAGGTCACCCGGGACACCCCGGAGAAATCTCTGCTCAAGCCGCTGACCAAGACCGGCGGTCGCAACAACTCAGGAAAGATCACCAACCGCCATGTCGGCGGCGGCCACAAGCGCCAGTACCGGATGATCGACTTCCGCCGTGCTGACAAGGACGGTGTGCCCGCCAAGGTCGCCCACATCGAATACGACCCCAACCGCACCGCCCGCATCGCACTGCTGCACTACGCCGACGGCGCCAAGCGCTACATTCTGGCCCCGGCGAAGCTGAAGCAGGGCGACGCCGTGGAGTCAGGCCCCAGCGCCGACATCAAGCCGGGCAATAACATGCCCCTGCGCAACATGCCCCTGGGCACTGTGGTTCATGCTGTGGAGCTGCGCCCCGGCGGCGGAGCCAAGCTTGGTCGCTCTGCCGGCGTGGGAATCCAGCTGGTCGCCCGAGAGGGCAAGTTCGCCCAGCTGCGTCTGCCCTCCGGCGAGGTCCGCAACGTTGACGTGCGCTGCCGGGCCAGCATCGGGCAGGTCGGCAATGCCGAGCAGACAAACATCAGCTGGGGCAAGGCCGGGCGCATGCGTTGGAAGGGCGTGCGGCCGACGGTCCGCGGCGTCGTGATGAACCCGATCGACCACCCGCACGGTGGTGGCGAGGGCAAGACCTCCGGCGGCCGTCACCCGGTCAACCCGGCAGGTACGCCCGAGGGCCGCACCCGTCGTCCCAACAAGGAGAGCGACAAGCTCATCGTTCGTCGCCGTCGTACGAAGAAGAAGCGCTAGGGAGCCGCCAACTATGCCACGCAGCCTGAAGAAGGGCCCCTTCGTTGATCAGCACCTCTACCTGAAGGTCGATGCTGAGAACGAAAAGGGCACCAAGAACCTCATCAAAACCTGGTCCCGCCGCTCGATGGTTGTGCCAGACATGCTCGGCCACACGATTGCCGTGCACGACGGACGCAAGCACATCCCGGTGTTCATCACCGAGTCGATGGTCGGGCACAAGCTCGGCGAATTTGCTCCGACCCGCATGTACCGCGGCCACGTAAAGGACGACAAGAGGGGCAAGCGCCGCTGAGCAGCGGTCGTTTGGATCCTCGAGATAAGACGAGAGAAGGAAAGCAATGGAAGCCAAGGCAATTGCGCGCTACCTGCGTGTGACGCCTATGAAGGCCCGGCGCGTCGTCGACCTTGTCCGCGGCAAGCAGGCCAACGAGGCACTGGCGATTCTGCAGTTCGCCCCCCAGGGCGCCTCAGAGCCGGTGTACAAGGTAGTCGCATCCGCGATGGCCAACGCACGCCAGCACGCTGACAAGGCCGGAACGGCGTTCAACGAGGACGACTACGTCGTCACCGAGGCCCGTGTGGACGAAGGCCCCACCATGAAGCGGTTCCGTCCCCGAGCACAGGGGCGCGCCTACCGCATCAACAAGCGCACCAGCCACGTGACCATCGTGGTCGGCACAGAAGAGAAAGGTGGAGATCAGTAGTGGGACAGAAGATCAACCCCAATGGTTTCCGTCTGGGCATCACCACTGATCACATCACCCACTGGTACGCCGACTCGTCCAAGCCGGGTCAGCGCTACAAGGACTTTGTGAAGGAAGATGTCCAGATCCGTGGAATGCTGGAGAAGAGCGTTGAGCGCGCCGGCATTTCCAAGGTGGAGATCGAGCGCACCCGTGACCGAGTGCGCGTGGACATCCACACTGCACGCCCGGGCATCGTTATCGGCCGCCGCGGTGCCGAGGCAGACCGCATCCGCAGCGAGCTGGAGAAGCTTACGAAGAAGCAGATCCAGCTGAACATCCTTGAGGTCAAGAACCCCGAGACCGATGCACAGTTGGTGGCCCAGGGCGTGGCCGAGCAGCTGGCCGCCCGAGTGGCGTTCCGTCGCGCGATGAAGAAGGCCATCTCCTCCGCCATGCGTTCCGGCGCCAAGGGCATCCGGATTCAGACGGCCGGACGGCTCGGTGGTGCAGAGATGTCGCGCTCGGAGTTCTACCGCGAAGGCCGTGTGCCGCTGCACACCCTGCGTGCCAACATCGACTTCGGCAAGCATGAGGCGAAGACCACCTTCGGCCGCATCGGCGTGAAGGTCTGGGTCTACAAGGGCGACCTGACCGATAAGGAGCTTGCCGCACAGCAGGCCGCCCAGCCCTCCGGCCGTGCCGGACGCGGCGGCGGAGAGCGCCGTCGTCGTGGGGCCGGTCGTGGACGTGACGGTGCCCCGGCAGCAGCTGAAGGAGGTCAGAACTGATGTTGATGCCAAAGCGAGTGAAATACCGCAAGCCGCACCGGCCCAGCCGCAGCGGCAGGGCCAAGGGCGGCACAGAGCTGGCATTCGGCGAGTACGGCATTCAGGCTCTGGATCCCGCATACGTGACGAACCGTCAGATCGAGTCAGCACGTATCGCTGTGACCCGTCACATCAAGCGTGGTGGGAAGGTGTGGATCAACATCTACCCGGATCACCCGCTGACGAAGAAGCCCGCCGAGGTCCGCATGGGCTCCGGCAAGGGTTCGCCCGAGTGGTGGGTCGCGAACGTCAAGCCCGGACGAGTGATGTTTGAGCTCTCCGGAGTCAGCGAGGAGGTCGCCAAGGAGGCGCTCCGGCTGGCAATCCACAAGCTGCCGATGAAGGCACGCGTGATCAGCCGAGAGAGTGGTGAGTGAACCATGTCAGTCGGATCTAAGGAACTGACCGTTGACAAGCTCGCGACCATGGATGAGGCAGAGCTGGGTGATAAGCTCCGCAGCGCCAAGGAGGAGCTGTTCAACCTCCGCTTCCAGTCCGCCACGGGTCAGTTGGAGAATTCCGCTCGACTCAAGGCAGTCAAGCGCGACATCGCACGCATCTACACCGTGCTGCGCGAGCGTGAGCTCGGCATTCGCGAGGCCCTCAGCGGCGCCGCCGAGGCCGAAGAGACAGAAGAGGACTGAGCATGAGCGAGACATCAACCGAGAGCGTTCAGAGCAGCGGGGACCAGAGCTCCGCCGATCGCAACTACCGCAAGAACCTGCGCGGCGTCGTCGTCTCAGACAAGATGGAGAAGACCATCGTTGTTGAGGTCGAGGACCGCATGAAGCACTCCCTCTACGGGAAGATCATGAAGCGGCACAGCAAGTTCAAGGCCCATGATGAGAACCAGGAAGCCGGCATCGGCGACCAGGTGCTCATCTCCGAGACACGCCCACTTTCAGCCACTAAGCGCTGGCGGCTGGTTCGGATCGCAGAGAAGGCCAAATAGGGCGCTGCTGCGAAGGTGGTGGTATTCAGCTCGACCGGCGAGTTGGATACCACCACCTTTTTCTGTATGATATTGAGGTTGTGCGCCCGTGTGCGTTGGTTTCTGGCCGCCGCGGACAGCGCACGTCCCCCAAGGCCGCCTCGGCCATCCATCAAGTAGGTTGCTCGACAGGGCCGTGATGTATGGGAAAGCGGCGGGGGAGACCACTGTTCATCAACGAGTTCCGCAAGGCTCACCAGCAGGTGAGAACCAGCGAGCCCAACAGACCCGAGGGTGCTCAGTCTCCGCACTGAGAGCGTTCCGGGGATCGCGGGTGGCGGGGATCGCTGATTCCCGCAGGACGATAGGAGAAACCAAGTGATTCAGCAAGAATCGCGGCTGAAGGTTGCCGATAACACCGGTGCCAAGGAAATCCTTGTCATCCGTGTGGTCGGCGGATCGGGACGCCGCTACGCAGGCATCGGTGACACATTCGTCGCCACTGTCAAGGACGCCATCCCCGGTGGCAATGTCAAGAAGGGTGAGGTGGTCACGGCCGTCCTCGTCCGCTCCCGGAAGAAGACGCGCCGCGTCGACGGCTCCTACATCAGCTTCGATGAGAACGCTGCCGTCATCCTCAAGAGCGACTCCCAAGACCCCCGCGGAACCCGCATCTTCGGTCCCGTCGGGCGTGAGCTTCGCGATCAGAGGTTCATGAAGATCGTCTCTCTGGCCCCGGAGGTGCTGTAACCGATGGCAAAGATTAAGAAGGACGACCTCGTCCAGATCCTGACCGGCAAAGACAAGGGCAAACAGGGCAAGGTGCTGCAGGTGCTCCCCAAGCGGGAGCGTGTCCTGGTAGAAGGCATCAACCGAGCCAAGCGGCACCTGCGTGCCGGCCAGTTCGGTGAGACCGAGGGCGGCATCGTCGAGACCGAGGCGCCGATCCACATCTCAAACGTGGCTGTGGTGGACCCGGAGAGCGGCAAGCCCACCCGCGTGGGATACCGCACCGAAGAAGTCGACGGCGAGACCCAGAAGGTCCGCTACGCCAAGGCCTCCGGGAAGGAGCTGTCATGACCGAGACTGCCGTGAAGATCACCCCCCGCCTGCAGGCCAAGTACCGCGAGGAGATCCGCAGCACGCTTCAGGAGCAGTTCGGCTACTCCAACGTGATGCAGATTCCCGGGCTGGTGAAGATCGTGGTCAACATGGGTGTCGGTGAAGCGGCCCGTGATTCCAAGGTGATTCAGGGGGCCGTAGAGGACCTCACCAACATCACCGGACAGAAGCCGAAGGTCACCCACGCCCGCAAGTCCATCGCTCAGTTCAAGCTGCGCGAAGGTCAGCCCATCGGAACCCACGCCACGCTGCGTGGTCACCGTATGTGGGAGTTCCTCGACCGCCTGATTACTCTGGCGCTGCCCCGTATTCGGGATTTCCGCGGCCTGAGCCCCAAGCAGTTCGACGGAAACGGCAACTACACCTTCGGGCTCAACGAGCAGTCGGTGTTCCACGAAATCAATCAGGACAAGATCGACCGCCCACGCGGTATGGACATCACTGTGGTGACCACCGCCACCACCGACGAGGAAGGCCGGGCGCTCTTGCGCGCACTGGGCTTCCCCTTCCAGACTGACAAGTAAGCATCTACGTTGAAGGTCCCCTCACCAGAGGCTCGTTCTCGGGCCTTCGGAGATCGGAAACCGCGACGAGGAAGGGCACACGCCCCACATGACCATGACTGATCCAGTCGCAGACATGCTGACACGTCTGCGCAACGCCAATTCGGCATTCCACGACCAGGTCACCATGCCCAGCTCCAAGCTGAAGGTACGTATTGCCGACATCCTCAAGGCCGAGGGCTACATCACGCAGTGGCGCGAGGAAGAGGCCGAGGTCGGAAAGACCCTGGTCCTCGACCTGAAGTTCGGTCCCAACCGTGAACGGTCGATCGCCGGCCTGAAGCGAATCTCCAAGCCCGGTCTGCGGGTCTATGCGAAGTCCACCAACCTCCCACATGTGCTGGGCGGACTGGGAATCGCGATTCTGTCCACTTCCTCCGGTCTTCTGACCGACCGGCAGGCAGGCAAGAAGGGTGTAGGTGGGGAAGTCCTCGCCTACGTCTGGTAACTCGGAAGGAGTCTGAGCAATATGTCACGCATCGGTCATCTTCCGATCACCATCCCTTCTGGCGTCGAGGTCAAGCTCGATGGCCGTCAGCTGCGCGTAAAGGGCGCCAAGGGCGAACTGAGCCGCACCATCGCTGAGGGCATGACGATCGAGATTGAAGAAGGAACTCTGACGGTCTCGCGCCCCAACGACGAGCGCGAATACCGCTCCCTGCACGGGCTGACCCGCAGCCTGGTCAACAACATGATCGTCGGGGTCACCGACGGCTTCACCAAGAAGCTCGAAGTTGTCGGCACCGGCTATCGGGTCCTTGCCAAGGGTTCGGACCTCGAGTTCGCACTGGGCTACTCGCATCCCGTCCCTGTGGAGGCTCCCGAGGGCATCAGCTTTGCCGTAGAAGGCGCAAACAAGGTCGCCGTCTCCGGGATCGACAAGCAGCAGGTCGGCGAGGTCGCTGCGAATATCCGCAAGCTGCGCAGGCCTGACCCCTATAAGGGCAAGGGCGTGCGCTATGAAGGCGAACAGCTTCGCCGCAAGGCCGGAAAGGCAGGTAAGTAAACTATGGCTATCGGTATCAAGGGTAAGTCCAAATCCGCTGCCCGCGGCCGGCGCCACCTGCGCCTGCGCAAAAAGATCAGCGGCACCGCCGAGCGTCCGCGTCTGGTGGTCAACCGCTCCAGCCGCCACATGGTGGCCCAGGTCGTCAACGACACTGTGGGCAATACCGTGGTCTCCGTCACTACTATGGAGGCTGACCTGCGCAGCTTCGACGGTGACAAAACTGCCAAAGCCAAGAAGGTCGGTGAGCTGGTCGCTGAGCGCGCCCGCGCAGCCGGCATCGAGGCCGTGGTCTTCGACCGCGCCGGAAACAGATACCACGGACGCGTGGCCGCCGTCGCCGACGGCGCCCGGGAAGGTGGTCTGAAGCTGTGAGTGAGAACGCTACCAATGAGAAGGACTTCTCTGTGACTGAGTCCACCGAAAAGACCACGACTGAGGCTGCTGAGCAGACCAAGTCCGCCGGTGAGCAGAAGAACGACAATCGCGGTGAGCGCGCACGGTCCGGCGAAGGCCGGGGCCGCGGGCGCGGCCGCAATGAGGGCCGCGGTCGTGGTGGGCGCGACGAGGAGAAGGACAAGTTCCTTGAGCGCGTCGTGACCATCAATCGCGTCTCCAAGGTCGTCAAGGGCGGCCGGCGCTTCAGCTTCACCGCACTGGTGGTCGTCGGAGACGGTGACGGAACGGTCGGCGTCGGCTACGGCAAGGCCAAAGAGGTTCCGGCTGCCATCTCCAAGGGCGTGGAAGAGGCGAAGAAGAGCTTCTACCGCGTCCCGCGGGTCGGCTCCACGATTCCTCACCTGGTCAAGGGCGAAGATGCCGCCGGCGTAGTTCTGCTTCGCCCGGCGTCGCCCGGTACCGGTGTGATCGCCGGTGGTCCGGTCCGTGCTGTGCTGGAGTGCGCAGGCATTCACGACGTCCTGACCAAGTCCATGGGTTCGGTGAACGCCATCAACATCGTTCACGGCACCATGGATGCCCTGAAGCAGCTCGAGGAGCCTGAAGCCGTGGCAGCCCGCCGCGGCAAGGCCCTCGACGAGGTTGCACCGCCCCGGATGCTCCGCACTATGCAGGAGGACCGCGAGGCCCGTGCACAGAAGGCAGGTGCATAAGCGATGGCCACTGCTGTTCAGTACAACACCGTCAAGGATCTGAAAGTTTCCGACGCGAAGCTGCAGATCACCCAGACCAAGTCCATGATCGGCGTCAAGCCCGTGCACCGTGAAACCGTGCGCTCCCTGGGCCTGAAGCGTGTGAGTCACACTGTGGTTCGTGACGCTGACGCCGTCACCGTGGGCATGCTCAACACTGTGAAGCATCTTGTGACCGTTGAGGAGGCCAAGTGATGGCAGAGAATACTGCTGCCGAGTCCGAACTCCTGAAGCTTCACGACCTGAAGCCTTCCCCCGGCTCGAAGAAGGCCCGCCAGCGTGTGGGCCGTGGTGAAGCCTCCAAGGGTAAGACTGCAGGACGCGGAACCAAGGGCACCAAGGCTCGCTACCAGGTGCGGCCGGGCTTCGAGGGTGGGCAGCTTCCGCTGCACATGCGCCTTCCGAAGCTGCGCGGCTTCAAGAGCCCCTTCCGCGTGGAATACTCGCCGGTCAACCTGACCAAACTGAGCGAGCTGTTCCCGCAGGGTGGGGAAGTCACCGCCGAGGGCCTGATCAGCAACGGGGTGGCCCGCAAGGGCAAGCCCGTGAAGATCCTGGGCTCCGGAGAAATCTCTGTGGCGCTGACGGTGAAGGCCCATGCCTTCTCCGCAAGCGCTGAGGAGAAGATCACCGCAGCGGGCGGTTCCATCGAGAGGCTGGCGCCGAAGGGCGCGGAGGCCTCGAAGTGACCGTTCGGCACTGACGACAATGAGCCCCCTCCTGTGCTGCTGCTTCCCCAAACGGGAACAGCGCGCGGGACGGGGGCTCATGCAGTCTCACCGTCAATTCTGCCCCTGCTGAGGCACAGGTTAGGATAGCTGACTGTGTGGTCTGCAGACCCCCTAGAGGAGGACGCTTGTTCAGCGCAATAGCCAGGGTGTTTCAATCACCTGACCTGCGCCGGAAGATCTTGTTCACGCTCGGGATCATTGCGATCTATCGGATCGGAGCATTCATCCCGGCACCGGGCGTGAGCTACGACGGCGTACAGCGCTGCCTTGCGCTGGGTAATACCGAGGGCGGAGCCTACGCCTTCGTCAACATGTTCTCCGGCGGGGCGATGCTGCAGGTCTCCGTATTCGCCCTGGGCATCATGCCCTACATCACCGCAGCCATCATCACGCAGCTGCTGAGGGTGGTGATCCCGCGCTTTGAAGCACTTCAGCGCGAGGGCGCGCAGGGGCAGGCGAAACTCACCCAGTACACCCGCTATCTGACCATCGCCATCGGCACGCTCAACGCCACCGTGCTGGTCACTATGGCCCGCTCCGGCGCGCTGCTGGGCTGCCAGCCCGGCGAGATCATCCCCGACGACTCACTGCCGGTCATCCTGCTGATGATCGTAGTGATGGTCACCGGCGTCACCCTCATCATGTGGCTGGGCGAGCAGATCACCGAACGCGGCATCGGCAACGGAATGTCCATCCTGATCTTCGTGGCCATCGCAGCCGGCTTCCCCAGCTCCATGCGTGAAATCTGGGAAGTCCAGGGCTGGCGGGTCTTCACTGTGGTGATGGTCATCGGCATCATCCTGGTCGGGGCCATCGTGTTCGTCGAGCAGTCCCAGCGCCGGGTGCCGGTCCAGTACGCCAAGAAGCAGATGGGACGGCGCACTGTCGGCGGCACCAGCACCTACATCCCGATCAAGGTGAATATGGCCGGCGTCATCCCGGTGATCTTCTCCTCCTCGGTCCTGATGCTTCCCTCCGTGCTGATGCAGTTCAATCAGCCGGCCCCCGGCGAGGAGCCGTCCGCCCTGATGAACTGGTTCAGCATCTACTTCGGCCAAGGTGATCACCCGGTCTACATGGCCACCTTCTTCCTGCTGACCATGGGCTTCACCTACTTCTACGTCTCCATCACGTTCAACCCGAACGAAGTCGCCGAGAACATGCGCAAGTACGGTGGATTCATCCCCGGCATCCGGGCAGGCAGGCCCACTGAGAGCTACCTGTCCTACGTGATCTCACGCATCACGTTCCCCGGCGCGCTCTACCTCGGCTTCATTGCGCTGATCCCTCTGATCGCCTTCGTCCTGATCGGTGCCGACCAGAACTTCCCATTCGGCGGAACGAGTATCCTCATTATGGTTGGCGTGGGTCTGACCACCGTGAAACAGATGAACGCTCAACTGGAACAACATAACTACGAAGGGCTGCTGCGATGACCCGCATGCTGATCGTCGGACCTCCGGGCGCCGGCAAAGGAACCCAGTCGAAGAGGATCGCGGAGGATCTGAGCATCGTCGCCATCTCCACCGGGGACATCTTCCGGGAGAACATCAAGGGTGAGACCGAGCTTGGCAAGGAGGCCAAGAAGTATGTCGACGCCGGTGAGCTGGTGCCCGACTCGGTGACCAACCGCATGGTTGAGGACCGGCTCACGTGGGACGACGCCGTCGAAGGCTTTCTGCTTGACGGTTACCCGCGCAATCTCAGCCAGGTGGCCGCCTTCGACGAGATCGCCGCGCGTCTGGATGTCGAGCTCGACGTCGTACTGGAACTGACCGCTGATCGCGAGGAGCTGACCAGTCGCCTGGTTCAGCGTGCGGAGACCGACGGCAGAACCGATGACAATGAAGCGGTCATCCGGCACCGCCTGGAGGTCTTCGAGAAAGAGACAGCTCCGATGATTGAGGAGTACCGCCAGCGCGGACTTCTCCGCCAGGTCGACGGTCTCGGAGAGATCGAGGCGGTCAACGCACGCATTATGGACGCGCTCAGAGCCTGACGATGTTCTCCCGCGGACGGATCGAGCTGAAGAACAACGACCAGCTGCGTCATATGGACGCCGCGGGCTCCACACTCTGTGAGGCGCTTGACCGAACGGTTGCCGCTGCCAAGCCGGGGGTCAGCACCGCGCAGCTCAACGACGTCTTCGCCGAATTCATCACGTTGGCCGGAGCCAAACCCAACTTCCTGAACTATCACGGGTTTCCCGGATACATCTGCACCTCGGTGAACGAGGAGGTCGTCCACGGCATCCCCGGGCAGAAGGTGCTGCGGTCCGGCGATGTGCTCACCATTGACGCGGGATGCATCATCGAAGGCTGGCACTCCGACTCAGCACGCACGGTGATTCTCGGCTCCTCGGCCGAGTCCACCGCCGATCCGGAGGACGAGCGGCTGTCACAGATCACCCGTGAGGCGCTGTGGCGCGGCATCGCCGCCTTCGCCGAGGCCAAGCACGTCGGCGAGATCGGCGAGGCCATCGAAGCCTACGTGAACGCTCAGCCGGGAAGTCCCCTGGGCATCCTGGAGGACTACGTGGGCCACGGCATCGGCTCGGCCATGCACCTGCCTCCCGACGTCTTCAACTACTCCACAGGAATGCGCGGCCCTAAGGTCAAGCCGGGAATGGCGCTGGCGATCGAGCCCATGCTGGTCCGCGGCGGTCTGGAGACCACACTGCTCGACGACGACTGGACCGTGGTCACCACCGACCACGCCAACGCCAGCCAGTGGGAGCACTCGGTCTGCCGGCACAGCGAGGGCATCTGGGTGCTCACCGCCGAGGACGGCGGCGCCGCCGAGCTGGAACCGCTGGGCGTCACCCCAATACCCATCCCTTCCTGATCCGACTGGCGCGCCAAGCTTGACTGAGGTAGGATTGCCTGTTGGTTGTCTCTGCGGATAAGTATGCCCAGAGGCCCTGAAGCAGAAGTCCAGATCCCCTGACCTGTCGGCGTCGTCGGTTGCTATTTCCTGCGCCCGGACCAGTATGGGGGTCGCGAACGGTGTGTGGAGTGTATGGGGAAAAAAGAAGGCGTCATCGAGGTAGAGGGTCAGGTAGTAGAGGCCCTGCCCAACGCAATGTTCCGAGTGAAACTGGAGAACGAGCACGTGGTTCTCGCCACGATCTCGGGCAAGATGCGCCAGCACTATATCCGAATCCTTCCTCAGGACCGGGTAGTGGTGGAGATGAGCCCCTACGACCTCAACCGCGGACGAATCGTCTACCGCTACAAATAAGGGGCGAACGTGATGTGGGGGCGACGCCCCTGCGCCCCGTCTAAAGAAGGAGAACCGATCTATGAAGGTTCAGCCGAGCGTGAAGCCGATCTGCTCCGACTGCAAGCTGATCCGTCGTCAGGGAGTAGTCCGGGTGATCTGCAAGAACCCGCGCCACAAACAGCGTCAGGGCTGAGCGCTTCCGCCAGTAGGCGGAGACGTGCCCTGAACAGACAGCTCAATAACGTACACGGCAGTGCAGCTCGCAGAGCTGGCAAGCACACCTCCGGTTGCCGAAGGCCGGAGACCCGACGAAGACGCCCCCTCCGGTGTCAGGACCAGAAACGGTCCAGTTGGGGTTGCACTGCTGAAGACCTTCGGAACGACACAAGGAGGACTGCCATATGGCACGTCTGGCTGGTGTGGACATCCCGCGCGAAAAGCGCACGGTGATCGCACTTACTTATATCTACGGCGTGGGGCCCGCCCGCGCTGCCGAGACCCACGAGGCCACCGGCATTGATCCCAACACACGCGTGAAGGACCTGACTGACGAGCAGCTGGTCGCTCTGCGTGACTACATCGAGACCAACTACATGGTCGAAGGTGACCTTCGCCGTGAGGTGTCCGCCGACATCCGCCGCAAAGTCGAGATCGGTTCCTACCAGGGGCTGCGCCACCGCCGCGGACTTCCGGTCCGCGGTCAGAAGACCAAGACGAACGCGCGCACCCGCAAGGGACCCAAGAAGACCGTCGCAGGCAAAAAGAAGTAGTCAGGAGAGACAATGCCCCCCAAGACTCGTACGGCTGCGCGCACATCCCGTCGTCGCGCCAGCAAGAACATCACCCAGGGTCAGGCTCACATCAAGTCGACCTTCAACAACACCATCGTGTCCATCACCGATCCCAGCGGCGCCGTGGTGTCCTGGGCCTCCTCCGGAGAGGTCGGCTTCAAGGGTTCCCGCAAGTCCACGCCCTTCGCTGCGCAGAGCGCTGCCGAGCTGGCGGCCAAGCGTGCCCAGGAGCACGGCATGAAGAAGGTCGACGTCTTCGTCAAAGGGCCCGGATCCGGACGTGAAACGGCTATTCGCTCACTGCAGGCCGCCGGCCTGGAGGTCGGGTCCATCCAGGACATGACCCCTTCGGCTCACAACGGCTGCCGCCCGCCGAAGCGCCGTCGCGTCTGATCGCGAGTTCTCTGCCCACTGCCACTGATAGTGCCTTCTGCGGGAACATACCTGTGAACCGGAACCGGCACTTGAGCATCACCACTGAACTGAGACTGCGTCATATAGCGGATGCACTCTGAAAGGAACCACCAGTGCTCATTGCACAGCGCCCCACGCTGACTGAAGAAGTCGTCGACGAAACACGCTCCCGTTTCATCATTGAGCCCCTGGAGCCGGGCTTCGGCTACACCCTGGGCAACTCTCTGCGCCGCACCCTGCTCTCATCGATCCCCGGAGCCGCTGTGACCAGCATCCGGATCGACGGCGTCCTCCACGAATTCAGCACCATCGCTGGCGCCAAGGAGGATGTCACTGAGCTGGTGCTCAACATCAAGAAGCTGTCCATCTCCTCCGAGCACGACGAGCCGGTGGTCGCCTACCTGCGCAAGGAGGGTCCCGGCCCGGTCACCGCGGCCGACGTCACTCCGCCTGCCGGCGTGGAGTTCCACAACTCGGATCTGGAGCTGGTGACGCTCAACGAGGATGGCAAGTTGGACCTTGAGCTGACCATCGAGCGTGGCCGCGGCTACGTGTCGGCGGCCATGAACAAGATGGAGGACGCCGAGGTTGGCCGCATCCCGGTGGACTCGATCTACTCACCGGTGGTCAAGGTCAGCTACAAGGTCGAGGCCACTCGTGTCGAGCAGCGCACCGACTTCGACAAGCTGAGCATCGATGTGGAGACCAAGCCGTCCATGGCGCCGCGCGATGCCCTGGCCTCGTCCGGGTCCACTCTGGTGGAGCTGTTCTCCCTGGCCCGCGAGCTGAACTTCTCAGCCGAGGGCATCGAGATCGGCCCCTCACCGACGGATGCGGCCCTGGCTGCAGACATGGCACTGCCCATAGAGGACCTGGAGCTCACCGTGCGCTCCTACAACTGCCTCAAGCGCGAGGGCATCCACACCATCGGCGAGCTCACTGCACGCTCCGAGGCCGACCTGATGGACATCCGCAACTTCGGAGCCAAGTCCATCGACGAGGTCAAGGAGAAGCTGGTCGAGTACAACCTTCAGCTGAAGGACTCCCCGGAGGGCTTCGACCCCACGGCGGCTCGCTTCGAGGCTGACGAGGCTGCCTACGACGACGACGCCCAGTTCTCCAACTGAGGCGGGACGAACACAAGCATTCGTGCTCGCCTTGCGGTGAGCGCAACACCCTAGGAGTAAGAGACCATGCCAACCCCCACTAAGGGACCGCGATTGGGCGGAAGCCCCTCGCATGAGAAGAAGATGCTGGCGAATCTGGCCGCCAGCCTGTTCGAGCACCGCTCAATCACTACTACGGTGGTGAAGGCCAAGCGCCTGCGCCCCTACGCCGAGCGCCTGATCACCAAGGCCAAGCGAGGCGATATTGCTTCACGCCGTCAGGTGGTCAGCAAGATCAGCGCGTCCAACGCCACCAACCAGGCGATCGTCCACGAGCTCTTCACGGTGATCGCTCCGGCTATGGCCGAGCGGCACGGCGGCTATACCCGCATCACCAAGATCGGCAGCCGCAAGGGCGACAATGCTCCGATGGCCGTGGTGGAACTGGTGATGGAGCCTGTCTCACCGAAGCAGCAGGTGGTCAGCGACGCTGAGTCCGCCACTGCCGCCGCCGCACCGACCGAGGTGCAGAGCCCCGAGTCTGAAGACTCTCCCGATTCACCTGATTCCCCGGAATCTGCTGAGTCTGCAGAGTCCCCGGCCGAAGCTTCCGAGGAAGCCGCCGCGGAGACTCCGGCTGACACCGAAAATGATGCGACGGCCGCTGAAGCTGCAGCCGAGGACGACGACTCCGAGGCCGAGCAGAAGTAGATCTCTGCCGCTTGAGCATGAAGTGCGCCCCGGGGACCCGAAGGGAACCCCGGGGCGCTCTCTGTGTCTGGAGGGCAGGCCCGCGCTGAAGATCCCGGCGCATGCTGGACGGCCGGGGCGCGGCAGGCCGGGTCACCGGATCTGAGCCGCCGGGAGCCGAGTGGGCGGAGATGAGGGGCCGATAGGCTGAGTGTATGCGCGTGCGACTGGATCTGGCCTACGACGGCAACGCCTACAGGGGGTGGGCCGCCCAACCGGGCCAGCCGACTGTGGAGGGTGCACTGCGTCAGGCGCTGCAGACCATCATCCGCAGGCCTGTGCCGGTCACCGTGGCCGGTCGCACCGACGCTGGTGTCCACGCCCGCAGACAGGTGGTGCACCTGGATCTGGAGCCTAACGAGTGGGAAGCGTTGGCGCGCGGGCGTGCGATCGAACCGGCGGTGGCCATGCTGCGCCGACTCTCCGGGGTGCTGGGGCGCGAGGACGGCGCCGTCGTCGTGCGTTCGGTGACACAGGTGCCTGACGACTTTGACGCACGATTCTCAGCGCTGCGACGTACCTACACCTATCGGATCGCCGACCGGCGGCAGCTCTGGGACCCGCTGCGGCGCGGCGACACCGCGTGGCTGACCGGCCCGGTGGACGCAGCGGCCATGGACGCCGAAGCCATCAGTGTGCTGGGTCTGCATGACTTCGGCAGCTTCTGCCGTCCCCGCGAGCGCTCCACCACAATCCGCGACCTCAGCAGCTTCCGCATCACCCGTGGAGAGGACGACGTCGTCCAGGCTTGGATCACCGCTGATGCCTTCTGCCACCACATGGTGCGTGCCCTGATCGGTGCCTGCATCGACGTCGGCCAAGGACGGCGGCAGCCTGGGTGGCTCATGGAGCGGTTGGGTGAGCCTTCCTGGGACCACAGAGTCCGCCTTGCCCCGCCGCAGGGACTGGTGCTGGAGCAGGTGGAATACCCGGCCGCGGAGCAGCTGGGCGCACGCGCGGAGCAGACCCGGGCACGACGGGCGTGATCCCTGCTGTTCCGGTGTGAGTTTTCTCACACTCGCATGTGGCCGCAGGCCGTCTGAACGCAGGGCACAGCCGCGCCAACACGGGCCGAGAGTCGCAGTGCCGCCCCGAGGTGAGGACCCCGGAACTGTGGTCGCCGTCGTGCCGAAGGGTCCATAATTTCTGAGGCCGCCTCAGCGGCCCGAACAGTCCTGCGAAGATTCCACCCCCTAAGGACCCAACAGATGAGCATTGAAGCCCGCTCCCCTCAACCGGCCGTCGGCGCCGTGGTGTGGGTCGTCCTGGTGGCCGCGTTCGGCGGCTTCCTCTTCGGCTTCGACACGGCCGTGATCAACGGCGCGGTCGCCCCGATCCGTGCAGAGTTCGACTTGGGCGCACTGATGAGCGGCTTCAGCGTCTCCAGTGCGCTGATCGGCTGCGTCGTCGGCGCGTTCACCGGCGGGATGATCTCCGACCGCATCGGCCGACAGCGGGCCATGCTGATCGCCGCAGCCCTGTTCTTCGTCTCCGCTGTGGGGACAGGACTGGTCTTCGGGGTCTCCGACCTCATTCTCTGGCGCGTGGTGGGCGGCATCGGCGTCGGTATGGCCTCGGTCATCGCCCCGGCCTACATTGCTGAAGTCTCTCCGGCGCCGTGGCGGGGGCGGCTGGGTTCGCTGTTCCAGCTGGCGATCGTCACCGGCATCTTCATGGCGGCGGTGTCCAACGCGCTGTTTGCCAACGTGGCCGGCAGCGCCTCGGAGACCCTCTGGTTCGGTCTGGACGCCTGGCGGTGGATGTTCATCTCCGAGGCGGCCCCGGCGCTGATCTACGGTCTGCTGGCGCTGAGCATCCCGGAGTCTCCGCGCTACCTGGTCTCCAGGGGCAAAGACGACGACGCCGCCCGCGTGCTGGGCGACGTGGTGGGGCTGCAGGAGAAGTCCGACATTGCCGCCAAGATCAGCGAAATCCGTCGCACGATCAACCTCGAAGCCCGCCAGAAGCTGCGGGACCTGTTCGTCGGCGGAAAGCTGATGCCCATCGTCTGGGTGGGGATCGGCCTGGCCGTCTTCCAGCAGTTCGTCGGCATCAACGTGATCTTCTACTACTCCACCACGCTGTGGCAGGCGGTCGGCATCGCCGAGGAGCAGGCCATGCTGGTCCAGGTGATCACCACCAGCACGAACATCATTGCCACCATTGTCGGCATCCTGCTGGTGGACAAAGTGGGGCGCCGCATTCCGCTGATCGTCGGCTCAGCTGTGATGGCCGCGGGGCTGCTGACCATGGCGCTGGCCTTCTCCCAGGCGGTGGAATCGCAGGTGACCAACGACTTCGGCGATGTTGAGACAGCAGTCTCGCTGCCCGAACCGTGGGGCGTGATTGCCCTCATTGCCGCAAACGTGTTCGTCATCGGCTTCGGCGCCACATGGGGGCCGTTCATGTGGCTGATGCTCGGGGAGATGTTCCCCAACCGGATCCGGGCGGTGGCCCTGGGCCTGGCCAGCGCGTTCAACTGGGGCTCGAACTTCCTCATCTCATTCCTGTTCCCGCAGATGGCAGAGCTCTCGCTGGTCTTCGCCTACGGGTTCTACGGCATCAGTGCGCTGGTCAGTATGCTGTTCGTGCTCAAGTGGGTCCCGGAGACCAAAGACCGAGAGATCGAGGACATGCAGGCCAGCGCCTACTCCAAGTCCGGGGGGCCAGAGTCCCGGGACCGGTGAGCGATGCTTTGCTAAGGTTCAGCCCGTTCTGTATAGTTAAAAACTGTTGTGCGTGTCCACCCCTGCCCGGACGCGTGTTGAGGCGGTCCAGTTGCATGGCCACCAGCCTCCACGAGCGGGTCGGGGACCCTACGGGCTCGGCACTGCTTCAGCCCTCACCTGAAGCGCCGATGCACACCCGCAATTGAACAGCGGCTTGGGCGCTGCGTCTCTCACACGCAGCGGATCAGGATGCGCTGACCGTAGAAAACCGACCGTAAGGCATACCAACCGTGCGTACGTACACCCCCAAAGAAGGCGACGCGGATCCTCAGTGGCACGTCATTGACGCCACCGACGTCGTCCTGGGTCGCCTGGCTACCCACGCAGCAGACCTGCTGCGTGGTAAGCACAAGCCGACCTTCGTTCCCCATCAGGACATGGGCGACTTCGTCATCGTCGTCAATGCTGAGAAGATCGCCGTCACCGGCGACAAGGCCTCCACGAAGCGCTACTGGCGCCACTCCGGCTTCCCCGGCGGCATCAGCTCGCTGACCTTCGAAGAGATGATTCAGCGCCACCCGACCCGGGCCGTGGAAGAAGCCGTGAAGGGCATGATTCCCAAGAACAAGCTCGGCCGCGCTCAGCTGACCAAGCTGCGCGTCTACGCAGGCAGCGAGCACCCCCACGCTGCCCAGCAGCCCAAGCCCTTCGAGATCAACCAGGTCGCCCAGTAGTACGGGCCCGACCCTAGAGACTTTTTAGGAGAACCGTGGCTCAAAACACTGACGAGCTCACCGAAACCGAGGAGCTGTCCAGCTACACCTCGGAATCAGCACAGACCACCACTGCTGCCGAACCCACCGAGGAGCGTGCGCCGCTGACGGTCCCCGGTGCAGCCATCGGCCGCCGCAAGCGCGCCCGCGCCCGCGTTCGGCTGGTGCCGGGCACCGGAAAATGGCAGCTCAACGGCCGCAGTCTGGAAGACTACTTCCCCAATAAGCTGCACCAGCAGGAGGTCAACGACCCCTTCACGCTGCTCGGCCTGGAAGGTGCCTACGACGTCATCGCCCGCGTTGACGGAGGCGGTGCCTCTGGTCAGGCCGGTTCGGTGCGCCTGGGCATCTCCCGGGCGCTCAACGCCATCGACCGCGACCACAATCGCCCGGCGCTGAAGAAGGCCGGCTTCCTGACGCGCGACGATCGTGCCGTGGAGCGCAAGAAGGCGGGCCTCAAGAAGGCCCGTAAGGCTCCGCAGTACTCCAAGCGCTGATCGTTACAGATCAGTATCGAATTTGCCCCGCCCCGTCTGTGGGCGGGGCATTTTCGTCCCCAGCCGATTAGACTCACGTTCAATGACCAGACTCTTCGGAACTGACGGCGTTCGCGGCGTGGCCAACGGGCTGCTGACTGCAGACCTGGCCCTGCGCCTTTCGCAGGCCGCTGCGGCGGTGCTGGGACACCGGCGCGCCTCCAACGGAACTCGACCCCGGGCCGTGGTTGCCCGTGACCCCCGCGTCTCAGGAGAGTATCTCTCTGCGGCGGTGGAGGCGGGGTTGGCCTCCTCGGGCGTCGATGTGCATGATGCCGGGATGCTGCCCACCCCGGCTGCTGCCTTCCTGGTGGCCGACTCGGGCTCAGACTTCGGGGTGATGATCTCGGCCTCGCACAATCCCGCCGCCGACAACGGCATCAAGTTCCTCGGCGCAGGCGGCCACAAACTCGACGACGCCGTCGAGGATGAGATCGAGGCTCAGATGGGTGTGGACCCGCTGAGGCCGCTCGGCGCCGAGGTGGGCCGGGTCAAACGGTTCTCCGACGCCGAGGATCGCTACGTGCTCCACCTGCTGCAGTCACTGGGGGAAGCCTCCCTGTCCGGGCTGCGGGTGGTGCTGGACTGCGCTCACGGGGCCGCCAGCGGGTGTTCGCCGGAGGCCTTCGCCGCAGCCGGTGCTGAGGTGGTCGTCATCGGCGCCGAACCTGATGGGCTGAACATCAACGACGGCTACGGCTCCACCCATTTGGAGAAGCTGCAGGAATCGGTGGTGGCGCACCAGGCAGACATGGGTGTGGCCCACGACGGAGACGCCGACCGCTGCCTGGCCGTTGACCATACCGGTGAGGTGATCGACGGGGATCAGATCATGGGTGTGCTGGCCCTGGCCCTGAAGGAGGCCGGCCAGCTGAAGGACGACACGCTGGTGGTCACGGTGATGTCCAACCTCGGACTGAAGCTGGGAATGGCCCAGGCCGGCATCGAACTGGTGGAGACCAAAGTGGGGGACCGCTACGTGTTGGAGGCTATGCGAGTCGCCGGCTACTCCTTGGGCGGAGAGCAGTCAGGTCATCTGATCTTTGCCGACTATGCCACCACTGGTGACGGGCTGCTCACCGGACTGCAGCTGGCAGGCCGAGTCGCCTCCACCGGCATGAGCCTGAAGGACCTGGCCGCTGCAGCGATGACGCGGCTGCCGCAGGTCCTCATCAACGTCAAAGACGTCGACAAGGCCCAAGTGGGCACCCACCAGCAGCTCCAGGACGCTGTCGCATCTGCGGAGACCCGACTCGGCGCGGAGGGCCGGGTCCTGCTGCGGCCCTCAGGCACCGAACCGGTGGTGCGCGTCATGGTGGAAGCCCCGACCGCTGACGTCGCCCACCACGAATCCCAGCGGCTGGCCGAGGTGGTCAAGGCCTCACTGGCGCTCT
>JBQCZP010000025.1:26889-35622 GCA_052089225.1 Nesterenkonia sp. | reverse complement strand
AGTGCCGACAATGCACTGGCGGAATCGTTCAACGCGTCCCTGAAGCGCGAGACGCTGCAGGGAGCCAAGCGCTGGGAGACCAAGGAGCAGTGCCGCGCCGAGGTGTTCCGGTGGATCACCCGGTACAACACGCGCCGCAGGCACTCAGCATTAGGTTATCGATCCCCGCTTGACTTCGAAACCGACCGTATGTCTATGCTTCATCTTGCCGCCTAATAGTACACATTAAAGTGTCCGCCATTAAGGGTTCACGCCCGTTCATCGTTAAGCCGTGTGCGGGAAAGCCGCACGCACGGATTGAAAGGGGGATGGGGAACCAGGACCGCACACCGGCACCTGCGCCCCTGACTACCAATGCTGACCCTGGTGAGTCCCGCGCCGTCATTGTTGCTGGTCGACGCCGCGCCCCAGCTGCGTCGAGGGGAGACGTGGGCCCACAGGTGAGCCTCTACATTGATCCCCCGGTATGGCCGGCGCACGGCACCGTCTTCTCCCACCTGGTCTCCGACGCCTCGTTGGAGGAGCTGCACACCTTCGCCCAGCAGGCCGGCATCAGCGGCCGCGCCTTCGACCGCGACCACTACGACGTCCCGGAGCACCGCTACCGGGACCTGGTTCAGCGCGGAGCCGCCCCGATCAGCGGCGGGCAGCTGGCGCGCATTCTGGCCGCATCCGGGATGCGGGTCACCACTCGGGAACGCCCGGAGAAGGTCCGGAAGAATCTGTTCGCCGCCTGGCAGCGGTTGGGCGCCGCTGCCCCGGCAGCCGAGACGGCCGGTTGGGCTGAGACCGGGCAGCGCCTGCTGGACCGATGGGAGGAACCCCACCGCAGCTACCACGCACCCCACCACCTGGCGGCCGTGCTGCGCGGAGTAGGCATCGTCGAGCGAGCCGGGGAGCTGCCCGCCGACCTGCGGCTCTCGGTGCGCCTGGCAGGCTGGTACCACGACGCTGTCTACGCCGGAGAGGCCGGCCGGGACGAGGAGGCATCGGCCCAGTTGGCCCAACAGGATCTCGACGCGGTGATTCCGGGACACATGGTCGAGGAGGTGGGGCGGCTGATCCGCCTCACCGCCTCGCATCTGCCGGAGAACGACGATGCCGCAGGAGCTGCCCTGGTGGACGCGGACCTGGAGATCCTCGGCCGTGACCCTGCGGTGTACCGTCGCTATGTGGCCCAGGTGCGCGCCGACTACAGCCACGTCAGCGACGCCGATTTCGCCCATGGTCGGGCCCAGGTGCTGCAGCGGCTGCTCAGCGTTCCCAGCCTGTTCCACACCCGGACCGGCTATGCCCGCTGGGAGGCCGCCGCACGCCGGAACGTAGAAGGTGAGCTGGTGCAGCTGCAGAGCGGGGAGAGGCCTTGGCGGCCGTGATGAGCTCCCAAGTGCTCCTGGAACCTAAGTGCCGCGCTCGCCCTCGCTGGTCAATGCTCGTCCGGCCCGAAGAGGAATGACTTCACCTTTGACCGCCGCGGTGATCTGGCCAGCAGTTATCCTGCTGATCTTCGGTCCGTTGGCGGTCCGGCAGTTCACGAGCCTCAGCCGGTAGGCATACTTAGGCCATGCCAGCTTATTGGGGTCCTATGCACGCATCCGTGGGACTTTGCGTGTCGCCTCGTGTGTCCACTATGTGGACAGCTGCTTGCTCCGCAGAGTGGAACCGCCGGACCTGCTAGGTTGGTCGGCGGTAGGAAACCCAAGAGCGACAGCCTTACCAGACCAACCTGATGCGTAGGGTCGACTCTGCTCAAAGGCGAGCCGGGCGAGCACCTGCGGGCGGTACTCGACTGTACTGCCCAGCGCCTCCCAGACTGAGGTCTGCCGAAAGAGTGGTCCACGGATGGGGCCTGCCCCGAGCAAAAGCAACTGAGGAGCGTTCATGACCGAGCCAGCCGCGCAGCCGAAGAAGTCTGCTGGGCACATCATCGTCGACACGTTGGTCTCCCACGGGGTCAAGCGAGTGTATTCGGTGCCGGGGGAGTCCTACTTGGACGTGCTGGATGGTCTGCACAGCTCATCGATTGAGAATGTGGTGTGCCGCCATGAGGGTGGGGCGACCTATATGGCTGAGGCGGACGGCAAGCTGAACTCTGTCCCTGGTGTGGCGATGGTGACGCGTGGGCCCGGGGCTGCCAATGCCCACGTCGGGCTGCACACCGCGTGGCAGGACTCCACTCCGATGGTGCTGTTCGTGGGGCTCATTCCCTTCGAGCACCGAGGCCGTGAGGCGTTCCAAGAGTTCGATCCGCAGGCATGGTTCGGCACCGGTGCCAAGCGTGTCATGGTTCTCGACCACCCCGAGCGTGCCTCGGAATTCGTGGCGGAGGCCATGTTCGCTGCGAATGCGGGCCGCCCGGGCCCAGTGGTGGTGGGGCTGCCGGAGGACATCATCACCATGGAGATCGAGGATGAGGTGCATCCGCAGATCTCGGTGGCCGGAGGCGGTATGACGGTGACGGACTGGAAGGCCCTGCACGCGGCGCTGCGCGATTCTGAGAAGCCGCTGTTCATCACCGGCGGAAATGATTGGTCCCATGAGGCGGCGGCCGAGCTGACCACATGGCTGGAGGATCACCACATCGCTGCTGCGGCAGAGTGGCGCACCCAGGGCACGGTGTCTTTCGATTCGCCCTCCTATGTGGGGCCGATCGGATATGGGCGCCCCAAACCCACCCATGATCTGCTGGAGGAGACCGACCTGATCGTCTTCGTGGGCACTGTCCCCGGCGACGTCGTCACCGATGGGTTCACGATTCGCCAGAACTGGGAGAAGAAGAACTTCATCGTCACCATTGACCCCTCGCTGCGCGGCCGGTCCGGGCCGGTCACCCACCAGATTGTGGCCAAGCCGGATGTGTTTGTGCGCGATCTGATCCGGATTGAGCTTGAGGCGAAGGACTCCTGGAAGATGTGGACGCGGAAGATGCGTGCCCAGCAGGAGGAGTTCGCGGCCCTGCCGCCGTTGGAGCCGCTGGAGGGACCGGCCACCATGGACTCGATGATGGCCCACCTGGTGACCTCGCTGCCGCACGATCCGCTGGTGACCTTCGGCGCCGGTGAGCACACCAACTGGGTGCACCGCTACTTCCCGACGCAGTCCTACGCCTCGATGATCTCTGCACGCAACGGTTCCATGGGCTACTCGGTGCCCTCTGCGGTCGCCGCCTCTTTGAAGTACCCCGAACGCCGCGTCGTCACCATCGCCGGTGACGGTGAGTTCCTGATGAACGGCCAGGAGCTGGCCACGGCCGTGCAGTACGGTGCGACCCCGCTGGTGATTGTGATGGACAACCAGGAGTACGGCACCATCCGCACCCACCAGGAGCGCGAATATCCGGACCGGGTCTCCGGGACACAGCTGAAGAACCCCGACTTCGCCGTTATGGCCCAGGCCTTCGGCGGTTTCGGTGTGAAGGTGACTCAGGACGAAGAGATCCCAGCCGCGCTTCAGGCGGCGCTGAAGGCCATCGACGAGGATGGCACCTTCGCCCTGATCCACCTGGTGGTCCAGCAGCGTGAGAAGGCCTACTGACAGCTGAGACTCACCACTGTGCCACCATGGGGGCATGAACGAGGCGAACTCCACCATGAACGTCATCAACTTCATGACCCCCGCTGGGCAGCAGAAGCCGTCGAAGGAGGAGCCCGCCGACCTCGTCGTCGCCGAGGCATCTCGGCCTGTGCCTGAACCGCACCAGGTGCTGATCCGGGTGGCCGCCGCAGGCATCAACGCCGCCGACATGCATCAGCGTGCAGGCAACTACCCGCCCCCGCCGGGCGCCTCCGAGGTCCCCGGCCTGGAAGTATCGGGCACTGTTGAGGAGATCGGCTCGGCCGCCGGTGCCTGGGACGTGGGAACCCCGGTGTGTGCGCTGCTGGCCGGCGGGGGATACTCCGAATACGTCGCCGTCGATGCCCGCCACGCACTGCCGGTGCCCGGGCCCGTGTCCTTGATCGAGGCCGGCGGACTGGTTGAAGTGGCCGCGACGTGCTGGGCCAACCTCTACATGCAGGCCGAAACGCGCCCCGGCGACTGGGTGCTGGTCCACGGGGGAACCGGCGGCATCGGCCAATTCGCTATTCAGCTGCTCAAGGCCACCGGGGCGCTGCCCGTGGTCACCGTCGGATCTGATGAGAAGGCTGCACTGGCCTCTCAGCTGGGGGCGCACAGTGTGATCAACTACCATCGGGAAGACTTCGTCGAACGCGTCAAGGAGATCACAGACGGTCACGGTGTCGACGTCATCCTGGACGTCGTTGGCGCCGCCTACCTGGAACAGAACGTCAAAGCGCTGGCTCAGGGCGGCCGAATGGTGACCATCGGCACGCAGGGCGGAGCCAAAGGCACCCTGCCGTTCATGCACCTGATGGCTAAGCGCGCCTGGGTGACGGGCACCTTTTTGCGATCACGCACTGCCGATGAGAAGGCTGAGGTGGTCCAGCAGGTCCACCAGTACGTGTGGCCGCTGATCGAGGACGGCAGGATTGAGGTGGCTGTGGAACGCGCATTCGGTTTCCACCAGGCCGAGGCCGCCTATGCATCCTTCAGCTCTGCCGAGCGAACCGGAAAAATCGTCCTGACCCCCGGACACTGATCCTCATCCGCTGAGGTGCAGTTTTCGTGTTACCCGCCAGTCACTTAGCATGAGGGTCATGCATGTGATCTTCCGAACCCTGCTCATTCTGCTCAAGGCCCGACGCCGCAGCCGCGTTTCACTCTGGGAGTCCAGCGACATCACCCTGCGTGCGCTGCCTACCGATGTGGACATCCTGCTGCACATCAACAACGGCCAGTACTTCTCCCTGTTCGACCTGGGACGCTACGACCTGATGGCCCGCTCCGGATTCTGGAGTGCCACCCGGAAGGCCGGATGGCACCCGGTGGTGCAGGCGGAACAGATCACCTTCCGCAAGTCGGTGAACTTCTGGACCAAGTTTCAGATCCACACCAAACTCATCGGCGTTGACGATCGGTGCTTCTACATCGAGCATCGCGTCGTCGTCGACGGTGAGATCTACGTTCGCGCCCATGTGGCCGGCCGGTTCATCGGCCCCAACGGGCCGGTGACCAACGACGAAATATTGGCGCTGGCCGCCGACATCGGACAGCCCGCTCCGGAAGATTTTCAGGTGAGCGAAGAGCTGCAGCGCTGGCGGGCCGAGGCGGCCCTGCCCTCGACGCGGAAGGCTGCGCCGAACGCAGGGTTCTGAAGCCACAGGCCTCAACCGGGGAATGGTGAGGACCCACGGGGCGCTTCACCAGAGACTATGAGACTCTTCGCCTCCCTGGTGCTCCCTCATACCGCCGCCGAGCACCTGCAGATGGCCGTGCGCTCAGTCGAGGCCGCCGCTCCTGACCCCAGCGGTGGGCGCGGTCGACCGCTGCTGCGGTGGGTGCCGTTCGAGCAGCGCCACATCACCCTGGGCTTCTTCGGTGAGGTTCCGGCCGGGGCCGTCGACGACCTCACCGAGCATCTGGCCGCAGCCCTGACGGACCTTCCGCCCTTCCCCGTCAGAATCCGCGGCGCAGGGGTTTTCGCCGGACGCACGCTCTGGGCAGGAGTTCAATACGTGGGCGCTGAGCACACGGGGGCAGCGGCCAACTCCACCCCACTGCAGGAGCTGATGAGGATCAGTGAAACCACCGGGGCTGAGTACGCGCGCAGTCCAGAGTCTGTGGCTCAGCGGGACCGGCGCAGGGCCCACGTCACCCTGGCTCGTGCCCGCAGTCGCAGAGACGGCGAAGAGCAGCTGCGCACGCGAGCCGAGGCGCTGGCCGTCTACGAGGGGCCCACCTGGACCGTCACCGAAGCCCACCTGGTGCTCTCAGAGCTGGGGCAGGGCAGAAGCGGCGGACCGCTCTACACCACGCTGGCCGAACTTCCGCTCAGCGGGTGAGGGGGAACTAAGCGGTGGCCCGTTCGGCAGCTTCGCCGCTCACCAGCCGGTCCAGGGCCTCCTCCATATGGGCCTCCACTGCGCTGACCAGGCCCTCGGTGTCCCTGGCTGCGATGGCCTCACCGATTCGCCGGTGCTCGGCCACCTGGTCCTCTGGCACCTGGTAGGTGCCCTGCAGCGCAGTCAGGCACATGCGTGTCTCGACCATCAGGGTCCGGTGCATCCGCTGCAGACGCGGGCTGTGGCTTCCGGCGACCAGTGCGGTGTGGAACTCCAGATCCGTGTCGGAGAGGGCCTCCAGGTCCTCAGCCTCAGCGGCGGTCTGCATCTTGGCATAGATGGTGCGCAGCCGGCTGACGGCAGTCCGGTCATCGCTGGTGATGATCAGACGACCAGCCGCAGTCTCAATCGCGGTGCGCGCCACGTACAGGTCCCGAATGCCGGCTTCGTCCAGTTCTTTGACGAACAGCCCACGATTGGGCTCCGCACGCAGCAGACCCTCCTGAACCAGCCGCTGCATGGCCTCACGCAGCGGCCCCCGGCTGACCCCGAACTGCTGGGCCAGTGCGGTCTCCGAAAGTTGCGCCCCCGGGGTCAGGGAGCCGTACATGATTCCCTCGCGCAGCTGCCGTGTGATGAGACCGGCGGTGGATTCGCGATTGACGCGTCTGAACTGCCGAGCGGTGGACATCCGGTTCTCCAAGTCGTGGATTGTTGACAATTGACTATAGGCGCGAAGGATCGGCCGTGCTGAACAGGGCTCCCAGGCCCGGCAGCCGAGGTGATGGCACACCGGCGATCCGCATGCCCTCCCAGACGGTGACCTGGTTGGCGGTGAGCACCGGCTTGCCCACGGCAGCCTCCAGGTCAGCGATCCACTGCAGCGAATGCATCGCCGTATCGGGCACCAGCACGGCCTCAGCCTCGTCGACGTCGACGGCGCGGATCATCTGCAGCACTTCGTCGCGGCCCATATGCCCCACTTCTCCGGCGGTGAAGATGTCATGGCTGGTGAACTGCACCACCTCGGCACCGGCTGCGGTGAGGAAAGCTTCAAAGTGATCGGCCAGCTCCGCCGGGTAGGACGCCGCCACCGCCACCCTGCGCACGTTCAGCGCAGCCAATGCCCGGGCGAAGGCCAAGGAGGTCGACGACGCCGGAAGACCCGACTCCTGCGCCAGTCGCTCGGCTTGGCGGTGGGCGCCTTCCCAGCCGTAGACGAAGCTGCCGGAGGTGCAGGCCCACATCACCGAATCCACCCGGTGCTCATCCTGCAGCCGCTGGTAGGCCTCACTGAGCCTGGCGTGGGATCCGGTCTCCAGCAGCGCCGCCGCAGTGTGCTCATCCACCCCGATGGTAGAGATCACTACCGGCAGTCGCACCGAACCGGCGTCGTCGTCGTGATGATTCAGAGTGGATTCGAAGGTGGGGTAGTCGTCTTCGGCGGCGTGGCCGGGGTAGATGATGCCCACAGTGGGGGACTGTGCTGCGGGGGAGTGTGTAGTCATCGGGATAAGCCTCCTAGAAGGGGTCGCGATTCAGACAGCCACGGCTGGTTCTGCCGCGGCGCCGCTGAGGCTGCGCAGGGCAGCACCGGGGCCGAAGTAGTCGCGGCCGGCCTGGCGCAGCGCAGCCCAGACCGTTGCTTGATTGGCGGAGATGACAGGCTTGCCCAGGTCCTGCTCCAGTCGGTCGAGAACCTGGTAGGTGGGCAGATTGGTGCAGGAGACCAGCACCACGTCGGCCTCTGCAGTGTCCGCCCGGCGCACCAGGTCGTAGGTGGTCTGCCACGGCACAGTCCAGATGCGGCCGCGCAGCCCCAAATTTGCGGTGTGGACCAGATCCACCCCGGCTTCGGCGAAGAACTGATCGAAGAGGGCGCCGACGTCGTCGTCATAGGGGGTTGCCGCCGCCACCTTGGTGCCGCCCAGGGCCTGCACAGCCTCCACCAGTGCGCCAGAGGTGGTGACCGCCGTGGGGTCCTGATGCGACTGCGGCTCGGCAGTAGGCTCGCCGAAGGCTGTGTCCACCGCCAGAGCCGCTGCCGCCGAGGCTTCGCGCCCAGCAGACTGCATGGCCTCGATGAGGCTGCGCTC
The DNA here is from genome assembly GCA_052089225.1 of Nesterenkonia sp. Classification (GTDB taxonomy): domain Bacteria; phylum Actinomycetota; class Actinomycetes; order Actinomycetales; family Micrococcaceae; genus Nesterenkonia. The sequence continues at coordinate 27,626 of JBQCZP010000025.1, read as the reverse complement.
GCCGGCCAGGCCGCGCACGAAGCTGCCGGAGGTGCACCCATAGATGTAGCCCTCCGGCCGGGTGGCCGAGATGGCGCGCACCGCGTCGGCGATCAGCTCCGGCCGCGAGATCTCCAGCGCCTGCTCCACGTTGACCGCCATGGGTTCGAAGCGGGTGCGGGTGAAGAGCAGATCAAGCTGGTCGAACCCGTGGACGTCCTTGGAGAAGCGACGCAGCTCGCGGTCCAGCACCATGTCGTAGGGCACCACAGTGCCGATGGGGATCGCCTCATGGTCAGAGGCCTGAAGCTGAAAGTCAGAAGGAAGTTGGGTCGACGTCATAAGGACCCCTTAGAGAAGTGTGCAGATGCGTGCAGGTATGGCCTGCAAGATTGTTGACAATCTGCAGATCGTCTCAATAGTCTAAACCATATGGCAAACTCTCCGCCGGTGATCCTGGTGCTTCGCCCCAGCGACCCTGATGCAGACCTGCGCACCCCGCCCGGACTCGAGGAGCTGGAGGACAAGGCTGACATCCGATTCTGCACCGCCTCCGAGATCAGCGAGAACATCGCTGGAGTCGACGCGCTCTTCCTCTGGGACTTCTTCTCCGGGGCGCTGCAGGACGCCTGGCCCCACGCCGATTCGCTGAAGTGGATCCACGTCGCAGCGGCAGGGGTGGACAAGCTGCTCTTCGAGGAGCTGAACAACTCCGAGGTGGTGGTCACCAACGCCCAGGGAACCTTCGACCGGCCCAT
>JBQCZP010000025.1:0-26789 GCA_052089225.1 Nesterenkonia sp. | reverse complement strand
GCACTCATCGAAGCGCTGCGCAGCGGGCCGCTGGGCTTCGCGTCGCTGGACGTCTTCGACGAAGAGCCGCTGCCGGCCGAATCTCCGCTCTGGGACATGGAGAACGTGCTGATCAGCGCGCACATGTCCGGCGACGTGCTCGGGTGGAAGCACTCGCTGGCCCAACAGTTCACCGACAACGCTCATCGGTGGCTTCGCGGCGATGAGCTGAACAACGTGGTGGACAAGGCCAAGGGCTATGTCCCACGGCACTGATATTTTCCACGGCACTGACCAGTCACGCAGGACACCTACGACGCCGGGCCAGCTCGCGCGCACAACATGTGAAGGAGGAGGGGATGACGGAAACTGCACCGACTGACCTGGCGGAGCTGAGTGCCGCTGAGCTGGTAGAAGGATATGCCGCAGGCGACTTCACGCCGGTGGAGGCCACCGAGGCCGCCCTGGCGCGGATCGAAGAGCGCGACGGCGACCTCAACGCCTTTGTGCTGGTGGACCGCGACTCCGCCATAGCCTCCGCGCAGGCCTCGGCAGCGCGCTGGAGGGCGGGGGAGACCCTGGGTGCCGGCGACGGCGTGCCCACCAACATCAAAGACATCTTCCTGACCGCCGGGTGGCCGACGCTTCGCGGCTCCAACCTTGTGGACGAGGCCGGCCCCTGGGACACCGACGCGCCGTGCGTGGGTCGGCTGCGCGAATCCGGCGCAGTGCTGCTGGGCAAGGTGACCACACCGGAGTTCGCCTGGAAGGGGACGACCGACAGCATCCGCTTCGGCGCCACCGGCAACCCCTGGGACCCCTCGACCACCGCCGGAGGATCCTCCGGCGGCTCCTCCGCCTCGGTCGGTGCCGGGATGGGTGCCTGGTCGGTGGGCACCGACGCCGGCGGATCGGTGCGTATTCCCGCCTCCTTCACCGGCACGGTGGCCCTGAAGCCCACCTACGGGCTGGTGCCGATGTACCCGGCCTCACCCTTCGGCACCCTGGCCCACGCCGGGCCGATGACCCGCACGGTCACCGACACAGCCATGCTGATGGACGTCATCGCCGGGTTCGACCCCCGGGACTGGTCGGCCCTCCCCACCCCGAACGGGTCCTTCACCCGTGGGCTCGAGGACGGCGTCGAAGGGCTGCGGATCGCCTACTCGCCGACCCTGGGCTACGGGGAGAACGACCCCGAGGTGGAGCAGCAGGTGCGCCAGGCCGTCGAGGTGCTGAAGTCCCTGGGCGCCGTCGTCGATGAAGTGGATCCCGGCTTCGCTGACCCCATCGAGCACTTCCACGTGCTGTGGTTCACCGGAGCGAATAAGGTGGTCTCGGCCTACGGGGCCGGGGCGCTGGACAAAGTCGACCCGGGGCTGCGAGCCGGGATCGAAGAGTATTCCGACGCCACAGCCATGGACTTCCTGGATGCCACGCAGACCCGGATGGACCTAGGCGTGCAGATGGGCATTTTTCACCAGGAGTACGACCTGCTGGTCACCCCGACCATGCCGATCACCGCCTTCGACCGGAACCGCCAGGCCCCGCCGGGCTGGAAATCCGATCTGTGGACCACGTGGACCCCCTACACCTACCCGTTCAACATGACCCAGCAGCCGGCCGCCTCGGTGCCGTGCGGGGTCACCGCTGAGGGCCTGCCGGTGGGGCTGCAGTTCGTGGCGGCCCGCACTCAGGACCGCATGGTCCTGCAGGCCGCCCGCGCCTACGAGAAGGCCTCAGGCGAACAGTACATCCGCCCCGTGGCTGCGAAGGCAGGCTGAATCATGACCCGCTACATCACCATCACTCTGGAGAAGCGCGGCGTGAGCTGCGTGGCCAAGATGCTCGACGACGCCGCCCCACGAACCTGTGCGGCGGTGTGGGATTCGCTGCCGCAGTCCGGGCAGGTCTATCACGGCAAGTACGCGCGCAACGAGATCTACAACCTGGTGCCTGCCTTCAGCTCGGTGGAACCGGGCAAGGAAAACACCACGGTGACCCCCATCCCAGGGGACGTGTGCTACTTCACCTTCGACTCTGATGATCTGGGCAACCCCGGCTACGGCTATGAGGCCGCAGCCGATGTCCACGCCGAGGACCCGACGGCCCGCAAGTCGATCATCGACCTGGCGGTCTTCTACGGTCGCAACAACCTGCTCATCAACGGTGATCAGGGGTGGATCCCCGGCAACGTCTTCGCCACTATCGTGGAGGGATTGGACGAGATGGCCGAAGCCTGCCAGTCCATATGGATGGACGGAGCCCGCGGTGAGACGCTGGCCTTCGCCCGCGCCCACGAAGATTGAGCCCATGAAGACTACGCCCCGGCGCTCCGGCGCTTTGCGTCGTCGTCATGGGCTGGGATACGATTGAATGTCGCAAGCCGAGCTGTGCTGTGTCCAACTGAGTTGGGCCCGGCACCGGAAAACAGCTCAAGGCGTGTGAAGCCTGGATTCCAGCGCACCACACAAAGCACCGTTATTTAAGGCACTTCGGTTGGATCTCACCCAGCCTGGTCGCCCTCGTACGTCACGGTGATGCGGGAGCAATCCCACTTTGGTGGCGGGACTCGGCTCAACGACTACGTGCAGCATGCGGCTTTTGACTTAAGCCGGGTGGGGCATGTGCTCGCGGGTACCGCCCGTAATACATCTACGTACACTTATTGGAGGAGTGATCATGGCAGCACGTTGCCAGGTGACTGGAGTGGGGCCGCAGTTCGGCAACCATATTTCCCACTCTCATCGCCGCACCAAGCGCCGGTTCGACCCGAACATCCAGAAGAAGACCTACTGGGTGCCCTCTCTGGGCCGCAAGGTGACCCTGAACCTGTCCGTCAAGGGCATCAAGACCATCGACGTGCGCGGCATCGACGCCGTCGTCGACGACCTTCTGAAGCGTGGTGAGAAGCTCTAATGGCCAGAGAGAAGGACATTCGTCCCATCATCAAGCTGAAGTCGACGGCCGGCACGGGATTCACATACGTGACCCGCAAGAACCGCCGCAACAACCCTGACCGCATCGTGCTGAAGAAGTATGACCCGGTTGTCCGCAAGCACGTCGACTTCCGAGAGGAGCGCTGATCATGGCTAAGAAGTCTAAGATCGCAAAGAACGAGAAGCGCAAGGTCATCGTTGAGCGCTACGCAGAGAAGCGCGCCCAGCTGAAGAAGACCCTTGTAGACCCCAAGGCCACCGACGAGGACCGCGAGGCGGCACGCGTCGGGCTGCAGAAGCTGCCCCGCGACGCCTCCCCGGTGCGCGTGCGCGACCGCGACTCGATCGACGGACGCCCGCGCGGCACCTTCCGGAAGTTCGGCGTCTCCCGTATTCGCTTCCGCGATATGGCCCACCGCGGCGAGCTGCCAGGAATCACCAAGTCATCCTGGTGAGCTGATTCATCTCGCTTCAGGGCGGGGCTTCCCTCCGGGGAGGCCCCGCTTTCTGCATATGCTGGGTGCGGAGACCAGCGCAGCACCACAGAGAATCGGCGATGAGGATGGGGAGCAGCAGATGCCAGAGACGAGCCGAAGCCGGCAGCCACACTCTGCCGTGCCGGATCAGGCACCGGCCGCAGCAGCAGTCATCGGTGCCGGGACGATCGGACTCTCATGGGCACGGCTGTTTGCATCCTGCGGCAGCACTGTCACGGTATTCGACCCGCGCGAAGACCTGCAGGACGCACTGGCTGCAGCAGCCAGGGACGCCGGACTGCCTGAGGAAGCTCTGAGCCGTGCGGAGTCGATAGAGGCCGCGGTCGCTGAAGCGGACTTCGTCCAGGAGAGCGGCCCAGAGGACCCCAAGGCCAAGGCCGAACTGTTTGCACAAGTGGCTCAGGCGGCACCGGCGACCGCGCTGCTCATCTCCTCATCCTCAGCGATCACCGCCACACAGATCGCCGGCGCTCTGCCCGCTGAGGCGGCCGAACGTGTACTGATCGGACACCCGTTCAACCCTCCGCACCTGATGCCGCTGGTAGAGGTGGTCCCCGGAGAACGCACAGCGCAGCAGGCAGTCTCACGAGCGCTGGACCTGTACCGGGCCTATGGGCGCGAACCCATCCTGCTGAAGCGAGAGGTCCGCGGCTTCGTGGGCAACCGGCTGCAGAATGCGGTGCTTCGCGAAGCAGCCTATTTGGTGCAGTCCGGGGTGGTGGATGCCGCAGATCTGGATACGGCAGTCAAGAACTCTCTGGGGCTTCGGTGGGCCGCCGTAGGCCCCTTGGAAGGCATGCACCTGGGAGGCGGCGATGACGGGCTGGCGGGCTTTATGAAGCACATCGGACCCTCCTTCGCTGCGATAGACCGCCACGAGCCGGATATGAGCGAGTCAGGACTGGCCCCCGTGGTGGCGCAGACTGATCAGGCCTACGGGCTGCCGCCATCGCCGCAGACAGCGGCCCGAAGAGACCGCATCCAGCAGGAGATCCTGCGCGTGCGCAACGAACAGCGCAGCTGAAACGAACAGTGCAGCTGAGGAGCATCACTGTCACGGCGATGAATCGGTCGAACTGCCCATCGGGGATGCGCGCCTGAACCGTCCGCTGACAGGCGAAATGCCGGTGAACACGCCAGAAAACGCGGTTCTATGCCCCAGTTGGCCGTGTGGCGTGGTAAGTTGCCGTTCTGAAAGCCCAAAGACCCCTCCGATCCGCGCAATGGCGCGGATGTCCGGGGTGATGGGAACTCATAAGAACAGTCCAGGAGGACAAGCACATGGCACTGAACCGTAGCGAGCTCGTCGCCGCAGTCGCAGAGAAGTCCGGCAATTCCCAGGCCGCCGTCAACGGCGTACTGGACGCCGTCTTCGAGGCGTTCACCGAGCAGATCTCCAAGGGCGAGAAGGTTTCCATCCCCGGCTGGCTCTCCGTGGAGCGCACTGAGCGCGCCGCACGCACCGGCCGCAACCCGCAGACCGGCGAGACCATCCAGATCCCCGCCGGCTACTCCGTGAAGCTCTCCGCTGGTTCCAAGCTGAAGGCTGCAGCCAGCAAGAAGTGAATCCACTGATGAGGTGAGCACAGCTCACTGATTCAGCTTCCACAGGACGACCCCTCATGCTCAAGCACAGGAGCCGAGGGGTCGTCCTGTGTCTTCTACAGGGCGTAGAATTATTCGCATGCCACTTTCTGCGCTGCTGAGCGTTCTCGCCCAACCAGAATTGGGCGCCGACGCCCCGAGCTGGGCGCCGATCGTCTTTGCGGTCGGCGCGTTGGTCGTGGTGGTCCTGGTGCTGATCCTGGTACGTCAGAAGCTCAAACAGTATGAGATGCGCAGACAGGACCCAGACCACCCAGAAGACGCTGATGCACGTGACCCAGACCAAGACTGAGGCGCGAGTCTGGGCCGCACCGCTGCCGCTGACCGCCCTCGCGCTCTGTGCGGGACTCATCACCCTGACCATCGCCGGGCTGCTCACCGGACTGGCCCAGGCCGGGGAGATCAGCGACCCCGGGGCCGTGACGCGCTGGGGCCTGCCGACCGCCCGGTACGTGCACCATCTGGCTGCAGCCACTGCCATCAGCTCAGCCATCCTCGCGGCCATCGCGGTTCCACCGCGCACCGGGCCGCGCCAGCGCCGCAAAGCAGACCGCAGTGCAGACCAGCACAGCGAACACCCGATCTACGCTCGCCTGCTGCAGATCGCGACGATCGCGGCCATCGTGTGGGTGGTGGCCGCCCTGGCCGTGATGGTGCTGACCTTCTCCACGCTGGCCGGACTGCCCCTCTCCGCCGATGAGAGCTTCTCCACCGGCTTCTTCGACTTCGTCACCAATATCACCACCGGCCAAGCCTGGTTGACCGTGGTGCTGATTGCTGGGGCCTTCGGCACCCTGGTCGCCGCAGTGCGCAGCCCTGCCGGCCTGGGCTTCACCGCGGTGCTGGGCCTGTGCGCCCTGGTGCCGATCGCCATGGTGGGCCACTCCTCCTCAGGTGATGACCACAACGCTGCGGTGAGCTCACTGGGGCTGCACCTGCTGGGGGTGGTCATTTGGGTTGGCGGGCTGGTGACACTGGCCCTGCTGGCGCCGCAGATTGCCCGCACGGCGTCCAGTCTGAGTGCCCGGGACCAGGGCGGGCCCGAGCTGCTGGGCACCCTGCTGCGTCGCTACTCGCTGCTGGCCGCAGTGGCACTGGCCACTGTTGTCGCCTCCGGGGTGATCAACGCCGAAGTGCGCGTGAGCTCATTCGCCCAGCTGTTCACCACCGACTACGGACTCATGCTGGTCGTCAAGATCACCGCCACCGCGGTGCTCGCCGTGGTCGGATGGATGCATCGCAGCTGGGTCATCCCCCGCCTGGCCGGATCCCACCTGGGCACTTCAATGCCGCCCGGAACGCAGCGCGGCGCAACAGCAGCACCCAGCTCTTCACGCTTCACCACCACCAAACTGCTGTGGCAGATGATCCTGGTCGAGGTCGCCATCATGTCCTCGGTGATCGGCGTCAGCGCGGTGCTGGGCCGCACGGCACCGCCGGTTCCCGATGACCTGCCCCCCGACGCCAACCCCACACGCATACTGACCGGTTACGACCTGCCGCCCGAACAGAGCCTCGGCCAGTTCTTCACCCTCTGGCGCATGGATTGGCTGTGGGTGGCGATCATCGCCTTCCTGGCGATCTGGTACCTGCGCGCCATGCTGCAGCTGCGTGCCCGCAGCATCTCCTGGCCGGTGATGCGGGCAGTCTCCTGGCTGTTCGGCCTGGCGGTCCTGTTCTGGGTCACCTCAGGCGGCGCAGCCGTCTACGGCATGGTCACCTTCTCCGGGCACATGGTCCAACACATGACACTGACCATGGTGGCCCCCATCTTTCTGGTGATCGGTTCCCCGGTGACGCTGGCCCTGCGCGCACTGCCCACCCGGCGCGACGGCACCCGCGGCGCGCGAGAGTGGATCATTTGGCTGGTGCACTCCAAGGGGTCAAAACTCATCTCCCACCCCCTGGTGGCCTCAGCCAACTTCGCCGGGTCCATCATCATCTTCTACTACACTCCGCTCTTCGGACTGGCCCTGGAATACCACCTGGGCCACCTCCTGATGACAGTGCACTTCCTGCTCACCGGCTACATCTTCGCCCTGGTGCTCATCGGCCGGGACCCGCTGCCCAGTCGTCCTCCGCACTACCTGCGCGTGCTGATCCTGCTGGCGACGATGGCCTTCCACGCATTCTTCGCCATCGCTCTGATGTCCAGCGAAGGCCTCATCCAGGCCGACTGGTTCGGAAATATGGGCCACGGCTGGTTCCCCGCCCTAGACGACCAGCATCTCGGCGGTGAACTGATGTGGGGACTCGGCGAGATTCCCGCGCTGCTTCTGGGGGTGATCGCCTGTGTCCAGTGGGCCAGTGACGACACCCGCGAAATGCGGCGGGTCGACCGTGAGGCGGACCGCACCGGCGATGCCGAGCTGGAGGAGTACAACCAGATGCTGGAACAGATGGCTGAACGCCGCCGCCGGTAACACTGCGAAACACAGGAACAACTGCCGCTGCCGCCGGGTTCTTCCAAGAGTACGACGCCGCACCACCCCCAGGGAGCCGATGATGACAGAGACCACCCGCCGCGCCGGACGAGTGCGAGCCTCCGAACTGGTCGGCCGGGGCTGGCTGAACACCGGTGGCAAACAGGTCACCCTGGAGGATCTGCGCGGCAAGATCGTCGTCCTGGACTTTTGGACCTTCTGCTGCATCAACTGCCTGCACGTCCTCGATGAGATGCGCCCCCTGGAGGAGCAGTACTCCGATGTGCTGGTCACCGTGGGGGTGCACTCACCGAAGTTTGAGCACGAGGCTGACCCGCAGGCGCTGGCGGCCGCCGTGGAGCGCTACGAGATCGAACACCCGGTGCTTGATGATCCTGAGCTGATCACCTGGCAGAACTACTCCGCCCGCGCGTGGCCCACGCTTGTGGTGGTGGACCCGGAGGGCTACATCGCCGCCTCACTGGCCGGAGAAGGCCATGTGGCCGGCCTGAGCTCCCTGGTAGAGGAACTGGTGGCCGAGCACGAGGCCAAGGGAACCCTGCACCGCGGCGACGGTCCCTATGTGGCGCCGGAGCCGGTCTCGCGCACGCTGCGCTTCCCCGGCAAGGCGGTGCCGGTGGATCGCGCGTTGGGCGACGACGCCGCAGGCCGCTTCCTCGTCGCCGACACCGGTCACCACCGGATCGTGGAGCTCGACGCCGATCTGGAGACCGTGACCCGGTCCTGGGGCTCCACAGAGAAGGGCCACGCCGACGGTCCGGCCCAGACTGCGCAGTTCAACGAGCCGCAGGGACTCACCGTTCTGCCCGAGGATGTGGCCGCCGAGGTCGGATACGACGTCGTCGTCGCTGACACAGTCAACCACATGCTGCGCGGCATCAACGCCAGCACCGGAGAGGTCAGCACCCTGGCCGGCAACGGGGTGCAGCGTCTGCTGGACGCCGAACGCACCCGCACCGAGCAGGGCGTGGGTCCGTTGGATGCCGATCCGCTGCGCGTCTCGCTGTCCTCCCCCTGGGATGTGCTGTGGAGTCGGGCCCTGGGCCAGGTGGTCGTCGCGATGGCGGGCACCCACCAAATCTTCAGCTTCGACCCCACCACTGGGCAGCTCGCCGTCTACTCCGGCACCGGACTGGAGGGCCTCACCGACGGACCCCCCGACGAGGCGTGGTTCGCCCAAACCTCAGGGCTGGCCCAGGACGCAGCCGGTGACCTGTGGCTGGCAGACTCTGAAACCTCGGCGCTGCGGGTGCTGCGCATTTCGGAGGATGCACAGAGCCCCCGTGCGGAGACGCTGATCGGGGAGGGGCTCTTCGACTTCGGGTTCCGCGACGGCGACCCCGCTCAGGCGCGGCTGCAGCACCCCTTGGGGGTGGCGGCGCTGCCGGACGGATCCGTGCTGGTCGCCGACACCTACAACGGTGCCGTCCGCCGCTACCGCGGCGAACACACCGCCGCCGACGGGTCCCTCGTCGCCGCGGAGGTCTCCACGGTGGCCCGGGGGCTGAAGGAGCCCTCCGACGTGCTGCTCGACGCCGACGGCTCCACCCTGCTGGTGGTGGAGACCAACGCCCACCAGCTGGTGCGCATCGCCGTTCCCGAGCAGTACCTCACCGTGGACGAGGGAGCAGCCCAGTCCCAGCGGCCCGTCACCGCGGTGGCACCGGGCAGCTTCGATCTGAGCATCGGGTTCTCCGCGCCCACCGGCCAGAAGCTCGACGACCGGTGGGGGGATCCGACTCAGCTGCAGGTCTCCTCGACCCCGCCTGAGCTCATCACCGCAGGCGAGGGCACATCGGTGGGTCTGCAGCGGCAGCTGCAGCTGAACCCTGAGATCGAGGGCGGAGTCCTGCACATCACCGCCCGGGCAGCCGCCTGCGACGGTGCCGAGGGCGAAGAGATCCCCATGCATGCCGCCTGCCACATGTACCAGCAGGACTGGGGCATCCCGGTCACTGTTGAGCACAGCGGAGACTCCGGACTGGTCCTGGACCTGCGCGGCGTGCACTAAATACCCTGACTGCGGCTGCCGCCTGGTGGGGCGGTCACCGACCCCACGACCAGGACCCGGCAGTCTGCGAGGAATTCTGGCCCACCCGGCAATGATTCATCTGCGGTGTCTGCGCGGGCGGTACCCTGGGACCATCACAATTCGGTAAGCTCGCAGAGTTACCTCAAGTTCCTGGCGAAAGGCGCGAGACCTATGACCACGATGGTCGTTGTGGCCAGCAAGCACGGCTCCACCGCAGAGATCGGTGAACGGATCGCCTCCACCCTCAGCGCCCGCGGCGTCAAAGCCCACGTCAAAGACGTCGATGAGGCCGGCAAATGGCTCTACGAGGCCGATAACGTGGTGGTTGGCATCCCCGTCTACATGCATAAGCTGCTGGAGGACGGGACGCTCTTCGTGGAGTCCAACCGCACGGAGCTGGCCGGCAAGCCGCTCTTCTTCTTCGCAGTGGGCGCCGCGCCCAAGCTGGAGCAGCAGTCCCTGGAGCGCATTCAGCGCTTTCCCCATCGGGAGATCACCTATTTCCGCGGAGCAGTGGACCCTGCGAAGCTCGGCTTCTTTGAAAAGCTGCAGCTCAAGCGGACCAAGTCGCCCCAGGACGCCGACCTGCGCGACTGGCCCGCGATCGAGGACTGGGCCCACGGTCTGCTCTCCTACGGCGTCACCTGAGGCTCAGCGGGGCGTTCCCGCTTCTCCCTGCGGTTCAGCGCTGAGGGCCACCAGGCAGTCCGCCCCAGATCCACCACCAGGGCTGGCACCTGCAGAGTGCGGACGATGAACGTGTCGATGAACACTCCCAGCGCCACCAGGAACGCCAATTGGACCATGAACATCAGCGGTAGCACTGCCAGCGCCGTGAATGTGGCCGCCAGCACCACACCGGCCGAGGTGATGACTCCGCCGGTGACCACCAGAGATCGCAGCACACCTGTGGCTGCGCCGTGCTTCGGCGTCTCCTCCCGGGCGCGGGTCATCAGGAAGATGTTGTAGTCCACCCCCAGGGCTACCAGGAACATGAATCCGAACAGCGGCACTGTGGGGTCAGCCCCCGGGAACTCGAAGACGTGGTTGAACACCAGTGCGGAGATCCCCAGCGCCGAAAGATAGGACAGCCCGGTGGTGACCAGCAGAATCAGCGGGGTCACCAGGGAGCGCAGCAGCACAATCAGAATGAGCGTCACGACCAGCAGCACCAGCGGCACGATCACCAGCAGATCCCGCTGAGCGGTTTCGTTGGTGTCCAGCTGAGTGGCGCTGGTCCCACCGACCAGGGTTTCTGCGTCGAAGTTCTCCGACAGTGACCCTCTCAGACTCTGGACGGTCTGCTCGGCCTCCATGGAGTCACCGGGGCTGTTCAGGGTAGCCGAAATCTGCACCATCCCGTCAACTTCTACTGCCTCGCTCGGGCCAGAGGCCGGGGCACCACCCTCACCGACCAAGTAGCCCTCAGTGACGCCGTCGTCCTCAACAGTCAGCTCCAGGGCCTCGGCAGCCTGGTCAGCGTCTACGAACACGGTCGCAGGGCTGCCGGTGCCGGCGTCGAAATGCTCCTCCAGCAGCTGCTGGCCGGACTTCGTCTCGGTCTCGCCGAGCACGAAATCTGACTGGGGGATCCCATCAGCGCGCAGCTGGGTCACCCCTGCGGCGCTGGCCAGCAGCACCAGGGTCACTGTGATCCAGATGACGCGGGGCCGGGCCTGCACCACAGAGGCCACTCGGCGCCAGAGTCGATGATCGCGTGGTGCTGGCGCAGCGGCATCGGTCTCTGCAGACGCCTGCTGCGGGCGCGGCACCCGCGGCCAGAATGCGGCCCGGCCTACCAGCCAGAGCATCGCGGGCAGGAAGGTCAGGGTCGCAGCCATGGAGAACACGATGCCGGAGGCGGCGACCGGTCCCAGAGCGCGGTTGGAGTTCAGATCAGAGGCCAGTAGGCACAGCAGGGCCAGGGCCACAGTTCCGCCCGAGGCCAGCACTGCTGGGGCGGTCTTTCGCACTGCGATGAGCAGTGCCCCTCGCCGATCCTGCCGCGCAGTGAGCTCCTCCCGGTATCGGGCCACCAGCAGCAGGGAGTAGTCGGTGGCTGCACCGATGACCAAGATGGACAGGATGCCCTGCACCTGGCCGTTGAGCTGGATCCACTGGGCATCAGCCATCAGGTAGGTGACGGTGATCGCCGCACACAGTGCTCCGATCGAGGAGAGCAGCACGAGGAAGGGCAGCAGGAAGGAGCGGTAGACGACGACCAGAATGATCAGCACAGCCACCACTGCCACCAGCAGCAGCAGGCCGTCGACGCCGGAGAAGGCCTCCGCCAGGTCTGCCGAGTAGGCGGCCGGACCGGTGACATGAGCCTGCCAGGTCTGCTCGTCGAAGGACTCGGCCACCAGATCGCGCAGCTGCTGAAGAGCTTCGTCGTCGTCCTCGCCCCCGCTCTGCAGTAGGGCGGTCATCTGCAGCGCCTGACCATCTTCGGAGGGTTGGGGCGGAAGAACTTCGTCGACTCCGGATATCTCACCGGCCTCTTCGGCCGTACTCTGAGCAGCGGAGAGGTCATCGCCGGAGAGCTCACCATCCTGCAGCGAGGCGACGATCACCGCCGGGACGGTCTCACCGTTGCTGAACTGCTCCTGCAGGTCCAGGGCGCGGGTGGATTCAGCCTCGGCCGGCAGGAAGGCCGCCTGGTCGTTGGTGACCACTGAGGAGAGGTTGGCGAAGGTTTGTCCGCCCCAGGCGGTCCACGCGATCCAGATGACCACCAGCACCGCAGGGATGAGGACCCGCGTGCGGCGCAGCGCAGTGCGGCCGCGACTCTGCGAGGAGTCCTCGTTGCGGCGTGCAGGGGCAGGGGAGGTATCAAGCATGACGGGGCTCTGTCTGTTGGGAGGCTATTGCGGATCTGATTCGGTGAGCTGTTCGGCCAGGCGCTCCATAAACGCAACGGCGGCTTCCAGCTGGTGGGGGGAGAACTCGGCGATGACCGCACGTATGGTGCTCAGGTGTTCGCTGAAGTGCTGGTGAAACGTGCGGCGGGCCTCATCGGTCAGCGTGAGGACCTGTGACCTGCGGTCCCAGCTGTGCGGCTCACGTCGCAGGAAGCCGTGATCGACCAGGCGGCGGATGAGGGCGGTGGTGGCCGCTGTGGACATGCTCAGATGCTCGGAGAGCCCGAAGGGGGTGACCTGATGGCCACGCAGCTGCATGATGGACATGGCGCGAAGGGCGCGAAGATCGGAGGCGTTGAGCTGCATGGACTGAGTCATGCTGCTGTGCATATGGTCCATGGCGTCGGTCAACGACTGGATGGCACGCAGCGCACGGCTCTGCTGCGAGGCGGCATCCGCGCTGGGCCGCATCAGCGGATCATCAGACGTTGTGGGCACAGGGCAACTGTACATGTACTTCGATGATTTAGCTAAATAAGCGAGATATATGTGTCATGAGCGCGCTCAGCAGCCGGTCGACGTCGTTATCGATAGGATTGCGGCTCTCGTGGCCGGCATACTGTTGGGCTACCGTGGAATCGCGCGGACAACGCATGGGAGTTCTTCCGGAACGCACTGACCGTGTGTGCGTGAGGAGGAACCAGTAGGACGCTGGGAATGTGTGGGCAGAGACGAAGCCGCGAGTCCTCGCGTGGACAACCGGTGGTGGTCGTGACGGCCGAGCCCCCCGATGCCGAAGCCCTGCGAAAGACCCGAAAACCTACGGCACCTGAGAAAAGCGCTACTTGATCAGACGGATCGACAGCGGGTAGCGGTACGGTTGCCGGTTGTACGCCGCGATGGCGCCCATGATGCCGAAGATGAGGGCACATATCCAGGCCGCGAAGATGATCAGAAAGCCCACCAGAACGATCGTGAGTATACCGCCGACGACGTAGGCGATGAACAGTGTGATCTGGAAGTTCAGCGCTTCTTTGCCGTGTTGGTCCAGGGCCTAGCTGCGCTCGCGGCACACCAGCCAGATGACCAGCGGGGCCAACCAGGAAACCACCAGGCCCCCCAGGTGGATGCCCACACCCCAGCCCTGCTCCTCACCGGCCGTCATCGGCTGCGGGCCTGCTGACCCCGGCTGACCCGCAGGTGCGGGGTCTCCCTGGGGTGATGGCTGATGCCCCGGCGGAGGCGCATACCCCTGGTGAGGAGGTTGCCCCGCAGGGCTCGGATATGGTTCGTTCTGCGGTGGACGTGCCTGCGGCTCGTCTTCGAACGGCTGTCCACCCTCATTTGGCTGTGACATACCCTTACACTAGCTTGACAAAGACTTGGCGTCTATGGTTCTGCGCAGACTGGTGAGCAGCCGGTCGACGTCGTCGTCGCTGGTATAGGGCGCGATTCCGATGCGCAGGCCGGCCTCATCTGCCAGATTGAGGGCCCTGACGGTCTCGTAGGCATAGAACGAACCGGCCGGGGCGTGGATGCCGTGGTCACTCAGCGCCCGTGAGACCTGCTGCGCGTGCTGCTCGGCCAAGGTGAGGAACAGGGTCGGCGTGCGCCGCTGCGCCCGAGAATGAACGCTGACCTGCTGCGCGAAATCTTCGTCCAAGGTGCGCAGAATGCGGCCCGCGAGTCGCTGCTGGTGTGATTCAAGCGCCTGCTGAGCGGTGTGGAGTCGGTGTCGGCGAGTGCCGGGCTCAGCGGTGGCGGCGCCGATGAAGTCCACTGCGGCCGTGGCTCCGGCCATGATCTCGTAGGGCAGGGTGCCGAACTCGAACCGCTCGGGGACGGCGTCTGTGGCCGGCAGCAGCTTATCGGGGGTGATGCCCTCCAGCAGGCTGGGCGCAGCGGCTAGGACAGCGCAGTGCGGGCCCAGGAACTTATACGGTGAGCAGACGAAGAAGTCTGCACCCAGCTCATCGACGTCGACCGGATGGTGTGCGGCGTAGTGGACGCCGTCGACGTAGACCAGCGCCCCCACACTGTGCGCCCGCCGCGCGATGCTCGCCACGTCGGGAACGGTGCCCAGCAGGTTGGAGGCAGCGGTGATGGCGACCAGACGGGTCCGATCGGTGATGATCGAATCGAGCTCGGTGGTGTCCAGCTGCGCAGTGGCCGGATCCAGCTCAATCCAGCGCACTGCAGCTCCGGTGCGCTCAGCCGCCTGCACCCAGGGGCGGACGTTGCAGTCATGGTCCAACTGGGTGACGACGACCTCGTCGCCGGGGCCCCACTCCTTGGACAGGTGCCGGGAGAAGTCATAGGTGATCTGGGTGGCGCTGCGCCCATAGACGATGCCGGCCGGGTCCGCTCCCAGCAGGTCGGCGTACGCGCTGCGGAATGCGGCCACCGTCTCCTCAGCGTTGCGCTCCGAGACCGACTGGACTCCACGGTTGGACAGTGGGGAGGTCAGCGTCTGCGCGATCGCTTCGCCCACCTGTCGCGGGGCTTGAGTGCCGCCGGGGGAGTCGAAGAACGCGACGCCGGAGTCCAGGGCCGGAAAATGACTGCGGAATGCGGGCAGATCGAATCCTGACATCAAGGACAGCCTTTCATCGAAACGTGGGGCGCTGTTCAGCCTACCTGTGGTGCGACTCAGAGTTGGGGTCGAGGACGCTGCATCACGCGGAAAGCAGTCTGCCGAAAGGCTGACACAGCTGCAGAGTCGTCACCCTCCCTGGTGGCAAGGAAGACCCTTCTCTCCAACTTGTGGGTCAGCCTTCGTCTCACCAGTGAATAGCCGGCGGGAATGGCCATTGCTGGCATCACAGTCACTGCCATGCCTGAACTCGTCATAGCGGCTGCGATGAAATACTCGCCGACTTCGGCCACGTGTACTGGGACCACCCCTATGTCGCTGAAGAGCTCATCAAGCACGCGACGATCGTCGTCTTCAACCCTTCCGACAATCAGCGACTGACCATGCAGTCGCTTGAGGTCCACCGGTTCCGGCCATGCCGCTGCCGGATGGCTGGTGGCAGCCACGAGATGCAAATGATCAGCATGCAGAAACTCCACGGTCAGCCCCACCTGGTCGATCTCGCCAGGGAATTCGGCGTGCTCATGGATTAGTGCAACATCGACCTGATGCTGGCGAAGCATGCGCTGAGCTTCGTCCCGAGGTACCTGTACGAACTCCAGGCCCAAGCGCGGGAATCGAGCGGCCAATGGAGCCAGGATCTGCGGCAGCAGGCTCGCCGAGGCCGACTGAAACGTGGCAATCCGAAGTTTGGTGGATTCTAAGCCCGCCAGCTGGCGTGCATGGTCTTCAGCCAGAGTCAGCTGTCCTGCCGCCTGTCTGCCGGCCTCTGCGAGCACCTCGCCGGCGGGCGTCAGGTTGATGCCGCGAGAATGCCGCGTGACAAGGGGCATGTCTGCCTCTCGCTCAAGCTTGGAGACCTGTTGCGAGATCGCAGCGGCGGTGTAGCTGAGGTGTCTTGCGGCTGCGGAAATGCTGCCAGCATCCTGAATCGCCATGAGCAGGCGTAAACGCGAAAGGTCCAGCATTTAAGATTTCCTTAAAGCAGAGGCCAAAGATTGTTGCTTGTGACCACAGTATGACCTGCATCACACTGATGTACACGCGAAAGCTTCGCCTATGCATCTGAGAGGCCGCAAATGTCTGCACCTTCAGCCTTCAAAAGGTTTGTTTCCGAACGGTTGGCCGTTCCGCACGTATACGCCATCATCTTCGGACTGATGCTCGTTGCTGCTGCGGCGACCTACATCGTTCCCGCCGGTTCATTTGACCGAGTAGAGAATGAGGCCGGTCAGGAGGTCGTGGTCGACGGAAGCTATCAAACGGTGGAATCCTCGCCCGCCGGCCTGATGGACATCCTCACTTCGGTCCATGCCGGCATGGTGGAGGCCGCGCCCATCATCTTCTTCATATTCATCGTCGGTGGTTCCTTCGGAGTGTTTCGAGCCACCGGCACCGCGGATGCTGCGGTCTCGCGAATCGCGGAAAAGACCAAGGGCCGAGAAATCATCGTCATCCCCCTTCTGATGACGTTCTTCGCGATCGGCGGTGCCATATTCGGATTGGCCGAAGAAACCATTCCGTACATTCTGATCGTCACCCCGCTGGCCATCATGCTCGGTTATGACTCGCTGGTCGGCGCCGCCATCGTGCTGGTGGGAGCCGCCTCAGGATTCGCCGCAGCCTTTATGAACCCGTTCACCATCGGCGTGGCTCAGGAGATTTCCGGGCTTCCGATCTTCTCCGGACTGGTGCCGCGCCTGGTCTTTTGGGCGATCTTCGTTTCGGTCGGTATCGCCTATGTCACCTGGTATGCGGTCCGCGTGAGGAAGAACCCCCATCGCAGCCCCATGTACAACGAAGACCGTGAGCGGACCGACATCGAACCGGCGGAGGCGGCCCCGATGGGGCCACGCCATATCGCCAATGTTGTGGTGCTGCTGCTGACCATCAGCATACTCGCGGGAGGCGTCATGCTCTACGGCTGGTACATCCCAGAGATCTCCGGACTGTTTCTTGCCATGGGACTTGTCATGGCCCTGATCGGCGGTCTGGGCTTCACCGAGACTGCAGAGGCATTCATCGACGGGTTCCTCGCAATGACTATGGGGGCGCTTGTGATCGGGTTGGCCTATGCAGTCCTGACGATCATGCAGAACGGCAACATTATGGACACCATGATCAACAGTATGGCGAACTCCGTCAGTCAGCTGCCCACTGAACTTTCGGCGTTGGGGATGTATGGTGCACAAAGCCTGACAAACTTCGCAGTCCCCTCTGGCAGCGGCCAAGCAGCGCTGACCATGCCGATCATGGCGCCGCTGTCTGATCTGGTCGGCGTAGATCGACAGACGGCGGTACTGGCGTTCCAATTCGGCGACGGAATCTCCAATATTTTCACCCCGACGTCGGGCTACTTCATGGCTGCGTTGGCCGCCGCCGGGGTCTCTTGGGTGAAATGGATTCAGTGGATCTGGCCGTTGCTGCTCATGTGGTACGCACTCGGTGGGGTCTTCGTCCTGGTGGCTCACGTCTTCATCTGGCCCTATGGCGGATGATGTCGGCATGAACCCGACCACTCCAGAAAGCTCGGAGAGTCTGGTGGGAGCAGAGTTTCAGGCAGCACTTCTGCAGCTCCATGACCGGGCCATCGAACATCGGCGACACCTGCATCGATACCCGGAGCAGTCCGGGGCCGAACACCAAACGACACAGTACATCGAGCGGGAACTGCGGGATCAGGGGATTCGTATTCTTGATTTCCCGGGGCCGGGTGTGATTGCGCAGATTGATGCTGTGCTCCCAGGGGGCCCCGTGGTGGCACTCCGGGCGGACATCGATGCTCTTCCAGTTCCGGAGGATGATGCCAAACCATTCGTGTCCCTGTGTCCTGGCATATCGCATGCCTGCGGGCACGATGGGCATACCGGAATACTCCTGGCGGTGGCCGAATGGCTCGCCGCCAACACTCACCGGTTGAAGACCTCGGTGCGGCTCATCTTCCAATCTTCGGAGGAGCAGATCCCCAGCGGTGCCGAGCGTCTCGTCGGGCTGGGAGTGTTGCAGGACGTCGAGCGCATATTCGGTCTGCATCTTTGGCGTGACCTTGCTGCAGGCGAAATCGGCGTCAACGAGGGTCCGATGATGGCCTCCACTGATGATTTCGACATCACCTTCAGCGGACCTGGTGGCCATGGCGCTGCCCCCCACGAATCAGTCGACGTCATCGTTTCAGCCGCGCGCTTGGTTGCTGAGTTGCAGGCAGTCGTGGCGCGGAAGCAGGACCCGCTGCGCCCGTTGGTGATCACGGTCGGCCATTTGGAGGCTCAGGGGCACCACAATGTCATGCCAGCACGGGCCCATCTGCAGGGAACAGTGCGCGCCTTGGACCCCGTCACCCGTGACGACGCACAAGGATGGGTCACCGATACGGCGCAGGGAACCGCCCAGCAGTCCGGTGCAGAAGTCGACATCACGTACCAAAGAGGCACTCCACCGCTGATCAATGAGACAGAATCGGCTGGCTTCGCTGAGGCTGCGGCCCGACGGCATTGTGATGGTGCCACAGTGGGGCCGATCAACCCCGTGATGGGTGGCGAGGACTTCAGCTTCTACCTGGAACGGGTGCCGGGAGCATTCATCTTCATCGGCATGGGCGGCCCCAAGAGTCAGCACGCCCATCACACCCCGAAGTTCGACGTCAATGAGGATATGTTGAAGACCGGCATTGAACTGATGGTCGGAATCATCGAAGACTATGGGGGCAACAGCGATGACAATAGTTAAGGCAGAGGTATTCGCCATTCGCCTCCCGCTGCACCGGCCCTTCGTCGTCGCGTATGGACGTTTTGATGACATGCCTTCAATACTGCTTCGGATCCTCACGGACGACGGCGTTGAGGGCTGGGGCGAAGCAGTACCGGACCCCCACGTCACAGGAGAAAGTTTCCAAGGAGCCTACGCTTCGTTGTGTCATGTGCTGCTTCCCTGTTTGGAGGGTCTCACCGTCTTTGACAGCGAAACTGCCCACCGACGTATGGATAGAGCCTTACAAGGAAACTCCTCCATCAAAGCGGCCGTAGACATCGCGCTCCATGATGCCTGGGCCAAGGCGCTGGGGCAGCCCTTGTATCAGCTTCTGGGAGGCCAAGCTCACGTGTCGATGACTCAGCCCTATGTGATCAGTCTCAGATCACCGGAGGAGGTCGCCGCCGAAGCAGTCGAGGCGCTCGAAGCAGGCTTCACTGAGATCAAACTTAAGGTCGGGGGTGGAGCTGAAGATGACGTGCGGCGCATTCACTCCTTGCGTCGCGCAGCCGGTGGACGAGCGGACTTAAGGGTGGACGCGAACCAAGGCTGGGACCGCAGCGCAGCGTTGCAGGTCATTCACGAAACGTCTTTGTGCAAGATTCAGTGGTACGAACAGCCGCTGGCCGCCGACGATACGGAAGGGATGGCCGCCCTCCGTCAGGCCACCGACGCCCGGCTCATGGTCGATGAGGGTGTGCACGCTGCCTCTGATCTGGTCCGCGTGATTCGTCTGGCCGCTGCCGATATGGTGAACATCAAGCTAATGAAGGCCGGAGGCATTAGGCCCTCGATGAAGCTGGCCTCAGTGGCCGAGGCTGCGGGAATAACCTGTCAAATTGGGTCTATGGTGGAATCAGCCATCGGTACTGCTGCTGGTCTGCACGTGGCTTTCGCCCGATCCATCATCGACTCCAATGAACTTGTGGGCCCCCAGATGATCGCCCAGGACGTCGCTGAATTCACGGTACCCTCAGGGCAGGTGGCCATGCCGGACGGCCCCGGTCTGGGATTTTCACCAGACATGGACCGGGTCCGTCGACTGACAGTCGCGATGTATGAATGGCAGAGCCCCCGGTCCTGAGGTTGAAGTGCAACTACCAGCCGCGGCCGTAGAGGTCCAGGCGGCGGTCGGCGAGATAGGTGAGGTTTCGACGGGCCTGCTCCAGCGTAGTCCTGTCCAGGTCGGCGGTGATGATCTCCTCGGCGTCAGGCCCCGCCACAGCGCAGAGCTCGCCGGTGGGAGAGGCGATGACGCTGGTGCCGGCGTAGGAGAAGGCGTCATCGGCGCCGCAGTAGTTGGCGTAGGCGATGTAGAGCTGACTCTCATAGGCGCGGGTCGGAATGATCAGACGCGAGACCTGTTCGAATCCGACCATATTGGCGGTGGGCGTGCAGATCAGGTCCGCGCCGTCTTCGGCCAACATCCGCACAGTTTCGGGAAACTCGATATCGTAGCAGATCGCCAGCCCCACGTTCCAGCCGTTCCACTCAACCACCGGGGGCCGGTCATCGCCTGCGGCGAACTGCTCCGCGTCCACTGACTGGAACAGGTGCAGCTTGCGGTGCACAGCAAGGTGCTTCCCGTTCTCGCTGATGAAGCTCGCCGCGTTGAAGACCCTGCCATCAGCGCCCCGCTCGGCGAACCCAAAGACCACAGCGATGCTGTGTCGGCGGGCAATGTTGGCGACTGCCGCGGCAAGCTCGCCGTCGACCGGTTCGGCCAGACGGGCGGTGGCCGCTGCGCCGATCGCATACCCGGTCAGAAACGCCTCCGGAACGATCAGCAGGTCCGCGCCCTCACTGCGGGCACTCTGTGCGGCCCGTTCCACGGCGGACAGCGCCAGATGCGGCTGTGCGATCCGCGGGCGAAGCTGCCCGACTGCCACGGTTATCATCAGTGCAGCTCAGTCATCCAGGAGAACGGGACGCAGCTGATCGTAGACGTCGCCAGGTCCGGGATTGTCCGGATGGGAAGACCCGCCGAAGTGGGCCATAATTCCCCATACTGCGTTGAGACCCGTCTGAACTGCGCCCTCAGCCCACGCGGGCGTGAACGAGACGTCATCGCCGGCCAGGAAGATCCCCCGATGCTCATCGGTCATGTCCTGCTGATAGAAGTGGGAGTACATCCGCTCGTTGTACCGGTAGTGGCCCGGCAGCGCGCCCTTGAACGCGCCGAGGAAGTTGGGGTCGGCTTCCCAGGACACGGAGATCGGCTCAGCGATGATATGGGATTCGATATCCACTGTGGGATAAATCTGCGCCAGCGCCTCCAGCGCCAAGCGGGTCCGTTCCGGGGCCGAGTGTGAGAGCATCTTCAGCGCATCGCTCATCCACGAGTACGACAGGCACATCACCGCCGGCTTATCCGGTCCGTCGTCGAACAGGTAGGTGCCGCGGGTCATGCGGTCAGTGAGCGTCATGCTCATCGCCGGCCGTCCGGTCTCTGGGTCCAGGTCCTTCCAGAACGGCCGATCAACCAGGACGAACGTCTTTGCCGACTGCATGTAGCGGGTCCGGTCCAGCGCCATCCACATGTCCTGGGAGAACAGTGCCTCCTCGCAGTCGATGTGGGTGGTCAGCAGCCAGCTCTGGCAGGTCACCAGGACGGCGTCGTAGTCTCCTCCCGGGCCGTAGGCTTCGGTGACTCGGATGCTCCCGTCGGACCGACGCCGCAGCGACCGCGCCGCTGATCGGGTCCGGCCATCGTTGAGCTGGGACAGCGTCGTCTGCTGCGGCCACGGGGAACCCGGGCCAGCCGCCAGATCCCACAGGCCTCGGGGCACCTGCTCGGCGCCGCCTAGGATCAGGTGCTGATCGGAGTCGCAGTTTGTGATGACCACCCGCAGAATCTCCAGCATGGAGTTGGCGAAGTCGGAGTCCCAGCCGCCGGTGCCGAACCCGACCTGACCGAAGACTTCCCGGTGCCGGAACGACAGGCGGGAGAACGCATCCGAGGTGGCGACGAACTCATAGAAGCTGTGGTCGTCCCAGCGTCGGACAATATCGTCCCACAGCGTTTTCAGGCGCGGGACGTCGCGGTGCCGGATCGCCCCCTGCAGATCGGAGAAGCCGAAGCCTTCCTCCAAGGCGGCGTCCCAGGCGTCGGCGACCTCGCGGAACAGCGGCGGCAGATCATCGACGCTCTCTGCGTACCACGTCTCACCGGCTAAGTCGATGACAGTGCTGTCAGCGGCCGGGGTCAGCGGGTTGGGAAACGCCTTGGTGCCCAGTCCCAGCTGCTGGACGTAGTGGAAGAACGCCGACGACGACTCAGGGAACCGCATGCCCCCCAGCTCGGCGACCGCCTGGTCACCGGAGGAGAACTGCTCAGACCGAAGCCGTCCGCCCATTCGCGCCGATTCGTAGATCACCGGGCGCAGACCCAGCTTCATCAGCTGATAGGCGGCGACCATCCCGGAGAGCCCGGCGCCGATGATGGCCACCTCAGCCCCGTGCTTCTCAGCGGGGATCGTGCCGGTGCCTTCGGCAGAGGCCAGCCACGAGTCATATGGGAAGGGAAAGTCGGGGCCGAAGATGGTGATCTCATCGGGGTCATCAGGTGTGGGAAGGGAGTGTGAGGGTGATGGCTGTGACATTCCTCTCAGCTTACTCGCCAGCTCAGTCCTATTGGCTCAGTCCTGTTTTCTCAGGGCTGTTCGCAACGAGAGCGGTTGGCCGGTGTGCAGCAGAGATCGGCTGTAGATTCCGGCTGCCAACCGCATGACCAGCACAGTGGTGATCGCCAGGATGCCCAGGGACAGCAGCGGTTCGAACCACAGGGATTCGTTGAAGAACATCCGCAGCGGCATGGCCACCGGCGCGGAGAAAGGTACGTAGGAGGCGATGGTCATCGCCATCGCATTGTCGAAGAAGAAGACGACGACGAAGTACGGAGCCATCACCAGCATCATCGCCGGAGTGATCACTGTGCCGGAGTCCTCTTGGCGGGAGACCAAGGAGGCGCTGGCGGCAAACATGGCGGCCACCAGCACGAACCCGGGGACGAAGAACACCACGAACCACAGCATGGGTACGGTGAGCATATCCAGCACATCCTGCTGACCTGAGAGCATCAGCCCGACGGAGGCGGAAGCGGCGAGCACCACCGCCTGACCCAGGGCCAGGGCGGAATTGCCGAGGATCTTGCCGGCCAGCAGGGCCCGGGCGGAGATGGCAGCCAACAGCAGCTCCACGATCCGGTTCTGCTTCTCCTGGACCGTGTTCTGCACGATCATCATGCCCGAGCCGAGGGCGACGATCATGAACACCATGCCGAATCCCATGGCCACGATTGCCCGAAGTCCTCCTTCGGTGCTGTCGGCATCCAGAACTTCTGTAGTCGGGGTGACGGCCAACATACCTGCGATGCTGGAGGGCTCTTCGTTCAGACCTATGACGCTCACGCCTGTGGGCGATTCATTGTCTGAGGTGATGATGGCTTCCACATCACCATCGCGCAGCAGCGTCTCAGCCGCATCCATCGTGCCGGTCGGCTGCGGGTCCAGACCTGCCGAGTCCAGCGCGGTGGCCTGCTCGCTGAGACCCACTGTTGCCACCGGCTCCGGATCGTCGTCGCCGGTGAAGAAGCTCATCGCGATGATGCCGCCGATGACGAAGACCACCATCACCGCCAGCGAAATGATGAAAGCTTTGCTGCGCATCTGGGTGCTGATCTCGCGCTCAGCCACCAGCAGGGTGGCGGGCCCGTTGGCCAACGGTGTGCGGGCTGGGTGCTGCTCAGTCGTCATCGCTGCAGCTCCTTGGCGTTGGCGTCCGAAGATTCGGAGTTGTAGGCGTCTGAGGTGAATTCGCGGAATATCTCGCTCAGGTCGGGAAGCAGCGGGGTGAAGGCGCTGACCGGCCCGCGTCGCACCGCTTCGGACAGCACCTGCTGGGCCGCATCAGCCTCCGCGCGGAAGGTCACTTGGTGGGCGGAGAATTCGTCGACCTCAACCCCGGGCTGTTGGCGGACCCAGCCGGCGTCGGAGCCGGTGCTCAGCTGGTAGCGCAGAGTGCCGTGGCGCGCGCGCAGCTCCTCGCGCTCGCCGGCGGCAAGCACCCGGCCGTCGCCGATAATGATCAGGTCATCGCAGAGCCGCTCCACCACATCGAGCTGGTGGGAGGAGAAGAGGACGACGGCGCCGGCGGCCGCCTGTTCGTTCAGCACGCTGACGACCTCGTCGACTGCCATGGGATCCAGCCCGGAGAACGGCTCGTCGAGGATGAGCACATCGGGTTCGTGCACCAGGGCCGCGGCCACCTGAACCCGCTGCTGGTTGCCCATGGACAGCGCCTCCAACGGATCATTGATGCGATCTCCCAGGCCCAGCCGGTCCAGCAGGCCCTGAGTGCGAGCGGCCGCCTGCGGCTTGGTGAAGCCGTGCAGCCGGGCCAAATAGGTGATCTGCTCGCCGATGTGCATCTTGGGGTACAGGCCCCGCTCAGAAGGCATGTAGCCGAATCGTGAACGGGCCGGTGTGTTCAGCGGCTGAGCGTCCAGGCTGATGGTCCCGGAGCTGGCGGCCAACACGCCCATGATGATGCGCATGGTGGTGGTCTTTCCCGCGCCGTTGCCTCCGACGAATCCGGTCAGCTGGCCGCGGGCGGCGCTGAAGGAGACATCATGGAGCACTTCGCGGCCGGTGAAGGAGCGGCAGATATTCTGCAGTTCCAGCATGGGCGCCTCCGTTCAGGGTGATTCGTCGTAGGGTTCGGTTCTTACATGTTGGTGCGAGCCTATCGGTGCTGCAACCGCTGCGGATCCCCCTGGTGGGGGAGCGGTGAGCATCATCCCAAGGGGGGAGCCCGGTGCGGGGCTGGGGCGTTCACTCGGCGACGATGCCGTGCCGGTGCGCGAAGGCGACCGCTTCGATGCGATTGCGCAGCTGCAGCTTGGACAGAACGGCTGACATGTGCGTCTTCACCGTTTCTGCGCCGATGAAGAGCCGCAGGCCGATCTCGGTGTTGGACAGCCCCAGTGCGGCTTGGGCCAGTACCTCGCGTTCGCGCCCGCTCAGCGGCTCGGCCTCGGCCTCACGGTCAGTGCCTGTCCCACCTGGTTCGGTCAGGGCACGCTCGATGAGGGTGCGCGTCACCTCCGGTGCCAGCAGTGCGTCGCCGGAGGCTGCGGCCCGGATCCCGTCGGACAGCTGCTCGGGGCTGGCCGTCTTCAGCAGAAACCCGCTGGCCCCGGCGCGCAGGGAGTCCAGCAGGTAATCCTCACGGTTGAAGGTGGTCAGCATAATGACCTGGGTGTCCACCGCGGCCAGAATCTCGGCTGCGGCCTCGATGCCGTTCATCACCGGCATCTCGATGTCCAGGCACACCACATCGGGGCGCAGAGAGCTGACCAGCTCCAGCGCCTCACGACCGTCGCCTGCGGTGCCCACGACGGCGATTCCGGGTTGGTCGGAGAGGATCGCGGATACGCCGCCCAGCATCAGCGGCTGATCGTCGGCCAGGACCACGCGGATATCGGGTTCGCTCATCGCTTCGAACCCGGGGCTCCGGCGAGCAGGTCTGCGCCGGAAGTCTTCAGACTCGGCTCCAGACCCGGCTGAAGCGGCAGCTCGGCGCGCACCGTGAAACCGGCCGTCGGGTCGGAGACAATGGTGAGCTGCCCCTGGAGAGCGTCGACCCGTTCGCGCATACCCGCGATGCCGTGGCCCGCATCAGCTGAGGGGCTGCTGCCGTCGGGCACGCTGCGCCGCCCGGCGCCGTCGTCGGTGATTTCCAGCTCCACAGAGTCAGGCTGGTACCTCAGCACCAGGCGGGTGTGGCTGTTCGTCCCGGCGTGCTTGCGCACATTGGTGAGCGCTTCCTGGCCGATGCGGTATAGGCACAGTGAGACCAGCGGCCGCAGCGGCTGTTCCTCGCCGAGTACGGAGTAGTCCACCTCCAGGCCTGCTGCGCGGGCATCGGTGACCAGCTCCTCAATCTGCTCCACCCCCAGTGCGCTGGAAGCCGCCTGTTCGGGGCTCTGAGCCGGGTTCTCATCGCGCAGCACGCCCAGCAGCGAGCGCATCTCAGCCACTGACCTGCGGGCGGAGTCTTCGATGTGCCGAATGAACTGCTCGGCCTGGTCGTTGTCGCTGCGCAGCACGGTTCGGGCAGCTCCGGCCTGCACACCCATCAGCGACACGTGGTGGGCCACCGAATCGTGCAGCTCACGGGCGATGCGCAGCCGCTCCAGGGCCACCGCCTGGGCGGCGACTGTTCGGCGCTCTTCCCGCAGCGCTTCGGCCTGCTCCTGAAGCTGGGCTTCCGCTCGGGCGCGCTCCCAGGCGTGGTTGCCGAACCAGATGGCGGCGGCGAAGTAGAGAATGTTGATCAGCAGCTGCAGCAGCACGGAGGCCAAGGCCGGGGTGAGTCCGCCGACGCCGAGCTCCTCGGCGACTTCCGGATCAAGTGTCGCCCGGAAGAACGCGGTGAGCAGCCACAGCCCCATGACGACGACGATCACCCCGCGAGTGATGTTGGCCCGGCGCCTGTTCGACGTCCAAGCGCCTACGGTGTAGACGGCGAGGAACAGGGCGATGTCGCGTATCAGCATCTCTGGGACTTCCAGCTCACCGATGAGGACCAGGCTGATGGACACGGCCACGGCGACCGTCACGGGCCGCACTCGGCGGAAGGCCAGCGGCAGTGTGGCCAGCATTAGGCAGAGCAGCGAGACCACCGGCCTCGCAGGGTCCTCGTAGAAGTCCATGGCGCTGCCCAGGGCCAGGGTCAGAGTGGACAGACAGAACAGCCCGACGGCGATGATGGCATCGTTGCGGAGGTCGGAGCTGGTGGCCGGCAGGCGCTGCCATGCCGGTGAATCGGTCGAGTGGTGCACGCCGCCATCTTCCCACAGGCGGTGTTGCTGCCTACCACGGAGGCATATCATCAGGACAAGCTGACGGTGAAGATTGATGGCAAGCGCATGGTCACCCCATGCTGCTGGCGCACGGTCTGTGCCCCTGAAACACCGCTGTATATCAGGTGGTGAGGGGGTAGGTGTGGGTGGGCAGCCAGAGGTCTACCACTGGTGGTCTGCTGGCAGGGGGCCCGGTGTCGCCGCGGGGTGGTGGGTGCAGGTGGCCGT
>JBQCZP010000024.1:20417-36443 GCA_052089225.1 Nesterenkonia sp. | reverse complement strand
GCCAGTCATAGGCACTGTCCCAACCGGGCTGCGGCAGCCACCCGTCGCCCTCGCCGCGGATCGGCAGCCGGCCCGGTGCCTGGTAGCCGATGTTGCCCTCAGTGTCCGCGTAGATGAGGCTCTGCGCCGGCACGTCGAACTGGGATGCCGCCTGACGGAACTCTGAGAAGTCCTCCGCCAGGTTGAGCGAGAAGATCGCCTGCGCGGTCGAACCCGCATCCAGCGCCGTCCAGCGCAGGCTCACCGCGTAGTCCCCATCGGGGAGGGCGGAGTCGTCGGATACCTCGTCGGCTGTATCGTCTGCGGCAGCTGTGGCGTTGTCGCTGGGGGTGTTGACGATCGAGGTGAACTCCGGGGTGAGACCCGAGACGATCGGACCGTGACCCGTGGAGCGCACCTCGAGGTCGACGTCGTCCCCTCCGGCGACGCGGATAGTCTCCTGGCGGGTTTCGAACGGGACCGTCTCCCCATCGCGCTCATACCCGTCCTCGGTGAGGCGTTCGACGTAGAGGTCCGCGACGTCCGTGGTGAGATTCGTGAAGCCCCAAGCTATCTGCTGATTGTGTCCGATGACGATGCCGGGCAGTCCGGAAAAGCTGTACCCGGCGACGGCGAACGGGCATTCCTCCGTCACTTCTGCGCACCTGAGCTGCATCTGCGACCACACTGAGGGCAGGGACGCACCCAGGTGGGGGTCATTGGCGAGCAGCGGCTCGCCCGTTTCGGTGTGCTCGCCGGAGACCACCCACGAATTGGAACCGATACCCTCCCCTGCACCGCCGACCAAGGAATCCACCCGGGTGAGCAGATCCGAAAGAGCGGAGGAGTCGAAATCCAGGGAGGCGAGAGCGTCTGATGCCGCGGAGGGCTCAGCCGAATCCGGGGCCGTGTCTGCAGGGGCCGTCTCAGCTGAGTCCGCGTCGGTCGTTTCCGCGTCGGCCGCGTCTGCATCGGCGTCGTCGGCGGGGCCCTCGGCGGTGGCGGGTGCGGGGATGTCCGCCTGCGCAGGCGTTGATCCGTCCGGGTCCTCGGCCATGATGACGGGGTGCTCGTCGAAGGGGTAGGCCGGGTACAGCTCGGTGAGGCGGTCGGGCTCGAGGTCCGGTTCCAGCAGTGCCCGGGAGGTCTCGTCCTCGATGTTGGTGCGCAGGTCCCACGCCATCGCCTTGAGCCAGGCGACGGAATCGGTGGGCGTCCAGGGCTCCGGTTCGTAGTCCGGGTTCTGCAGACCCAGCACTGTGTACTCGAATGCGAGTGCGCCGCCCTGGCGCTCGTCGAGATAGGCGTTCACCCCGTCGGCGTAGGCCTCGTAGTAGCCGAGCACCTCCTCGGGCAGCGCGTCGACCTCCTCCTGGGCGACACGGTGCCAGCCCAGGGTGCGCAGAAATGAGTCGGTCTCCACCTGCGCTTCGCCGAACAGTTCGGACAATCGACCGCTGGTCATATGCCGGCGGAAATCCATCTCCCAGAAGCGGTCCTGGGCGTGGACGAAGCCCTGAGCGCGGAAGAGATCCTCGCTGGTCTCGGCCGTGAGCGTCGGAATTCCGTGGCTGTCTCGGTGGACGGTGACCTCGCTCTGCAAGCCGTCGACTTCGATGGACCCCTCGGTCTGTGGGAAGGCGCGGACGACGGACCAGGTCAAGAACGCGGTGGCGATCATTGCCAGGACGAGGACGCCGGCAAGTGTGCTCAGCAGGATTCTGCGACCGCGACGGGGACGACTGCGTCTCGCATCGCTGTGTGTGCTCTTCGACCCTCCGGTCGCCTCATCCAGTGACCTGCCGTGCTGTGCCATCCCCTGGGCCTCCACTATGTGTACGTTCGCGCAACCGGCAACACTCGACAGTGATGATCACATGATCTACGTCACGGTAACTTTTAGCATTGGCACTCTATCAGCTGTTAGGGAACTGGTCATCGCACCAGCTGCGCACTACGGGCTCGGCAGCCACCATTGCATCCCCCACGCTGGCCGGTCGGTTCACCCACTGTGCTCTGTGGGCCCTCCCAGACTCGCTCCCACACGCAAAATCACCCTCGAAACGGTTCATCACCGTCGTCTGCGAGGGTGATGAGCGGATACGAGGGTGACTTTGGGAAGGGGTGGGTGCAGCGGCGTTGGCCAACCGGGCTCAGAGCACCAGCGCGGCGACCACCCCTCCGATGAACAGCGGGATGTTGTAGTGCATGAACGTGGGCACGCAGGTGTCCCAGATGTGGTTGTGCTGCTTATCCGCATTGAGGCCCGAGGTCGGCCCCAGCGTGCTGTCGGAGGCTGGGGAGCCGGCATCGCCGATCGCTCCGGAGGCGCCGATCAGCGCTGCAGTGGCCAGCGGGCTGAAGCCGATCGCAGCCGCCATCGGCACGAAGATCGCCGCCAGCACCGGCACTGTGCCGAACGAGCTGCCGATGCCCATGGTCACCAGCAGACCCACAGACATCATGACTACCGCCGCCAGCAGACGAGAGTCGCCGAACCAGTCGGTGGTGGTCTCCACCAGGCCGTCGACGGCACCGGTCTCAGTGAGCACAGCCGCGTACCCGGAGGCGATGAGCATGATGAAGGCGATGGTGCCCATCATGGCGACACCGCGATCCAGGATCGGCTCGCCGTCCTTCCACCGTTCCGCGCGCAGCAGGAAGATCACTACGATCCCGGCCAGGGCTGCCAGCACCAGGGACCCGTAGATGATCTGCAGCACCAGGGTCACCGCCAGGCCCAGGAGCACGACGACGTCGTGGCGGCTCCAGGCCAGATCGGGGTCGTCCTCAGCCACCTGACCGGATGCCACCACATCGCTGGAGACCTCAGCGTACTGCCGGTCTCTGCGGTAGGTGAACAGCACAGCCACGACCAGGCCCACCAGCATGCCGCCCACGGGGATCGCCATCGCCAGCGGCACCTGACCCACAGCCAGGTCCATACCGTTGGCGCTCATCTCATCGGCGACGATGCCCTGAAAGATCAGGCCGAAGCCCAGCGGGACGAGCAGGTACGGTGCCTTGAGTCCGAAGGTCAGTGCGGTGGCCACACCGCGCCGGTCGATCTTCATCCTGTCGAAGACGCTCAGCAGCGGCGGAATGAGGATCGGGATGAAGGCGATGTGGACCGGCACCAGGTTCTGCGAAAGACAGGCCAGCCCTGCGATGGCGAAGAGCACGAAGGCCCGTCGGCCGCGCAGCAGCGGCAGCATGCGGCGGATCAGCTTCTTGGTCAGGCCCGATCGGGCGACCAAGACCGCCAGGGTGCCCAGCAGAATATAACTCAGCGCGGTCTCGCCCTGGCCGCCCAGCCCGCCGATCAGGGTGGTGAAGGTCTCCTCCAGGGAGAGCCCGGCGGTGAGTCCGCCCACCACCGCAGCCAGCAGCAGCGCGATGATCACATGGACCCGGGCCAGGCTCAGGGCGACCAGCACCAGGACTGAGACGACGACTGGGTTCAGCAGGTCAAACATCGCGGCTCAGCTCCGCTCAGCGGTGTGTGAAGTGGCACTGTGTGCGGGGACAGTGTGTGCAGGAGCACTGTGTGCAGGGACCGTGTGGCCGAGCTCGACGACGCTCTTCGCAGCTGCGACAACGGCTCCGTGGCGCACCAGATCGGCCACTTCGGCCAGTTCGGGGGAGAGGAAGCGGTCCTCACCTGGGCCCGGCACCCGGGTGCGCAGCACCTCGACCACTGCTGCGGTGGCTGGTGCCGGCGCCGCGTCGCGCAGCTGTGCCGCGCGTGCGCCAGCGTAGAGCTCCACGGCCAGCACGCTGTTGAGGCTGCTGATGGAGCGGCGCAGTTTGCGTGCCGCGCCCCATCCCATGGAGACGTGGTCCTCCTGCATCGCAGAGCTGGGTATGGAGTCCACGCTCGCCGGAGCGGCCAGGCGTTTGCCCTCGGAGACCATGGCCGCCTGGGTGTAGTGGGCAATCATCAGGCCCGAGTCCACTCCGGGGTCGTCGGCGAGGAAGGGCGGTAGCCCTTGGCTGCGGTGGGCATCCATCATGCGGTCGGTGCGCCGCTCGGCGATGGAGGCGACGTCCGCGGAGACGATCGCTAGAAAGTCCAGGGCGTGGGCCAGCGGTGCTCCGTGGAAGTTGCCGTTGGAGGAGACCAGCTGCGAATCCAGCACCACCGGGTTGTCGATGGCGGCCCGAAGTTCCCGGGACGCGACCTGGTGGGCGTACTCCAGGGCGTCGCGCGCCGCACCGGTGACCTGGGGCGCGCAGCGCAGCGAGTATGCGTCCTGGACCAGGTGGTCGGAGTCCTTGTGGGAGGCCACGATTGGTGAGTCCCGCAGGGCGGCGAGCATGTTGGAAGCGCTGAGGGTCTGGCCCGGGTGGGGGCGCAGCGGTTCGAACAGCTCCGGCAGGAAGACCTGGTCGGTGCCGTGCAGGGCCTCTACGCTCATCGCTGCGGACAGGTCTGCGGTGCTCAGCAGGTTCTCCAGGTCGGCCACTGCCAGCAGCAGCATGCCCAGCATGCCGTCGGTGCCGTTGGTCAGGGCCAGGCCCTCCTTCTCCGCGAGCTCCACCGGGGTGATGCCGGCGGCCGCCAGGGCTTCGGCAGCGGTGCTGGGCTTCCCGTGTGCGTCGAGGACTTCGCCCTCGCCCATCAGCACCAGGGCGCAGGCGGCCAAGGGCGCCAGGTCCCCGGAGCAGCCCAGGGAGCCGTGCTCATAGACGACCGGGGTGATGGACGCGTTGAGGACCTCCACGTACGTGCTCAGCACCACTGGACGCACTCCGGTTCGGCCGGTGGCCATGGTCCTGGCGCGCAGCAGCATCATCGCCCGCACCACCTCGCGCTCCACCGGCTCGCCCATCCCGGCGGCGTGTGAGCGGATCAGCGACTTCTGCAGCTGGGTGCGAAGCGAGTCGGGGATGTGGCGTTGGGCCAGGGCACCGAACCCGGTGGAGACGCCGTAGACAGGGCGCTCAGCCTCAGCGAGCCGCTCCACCGATTCGCGGAAGCGGGACACTCGCTCCAGGGTGTCCTCGGTGATCGTGACTGGTGCACTGTGACGGGCGACGGCGACCACATCGGCCAGGCTCAGCCGATCAGGGTCCAGAGTGATGGGTGTCATGCGGGTCCTTTCCTATGGAGGTCAGAGGTGCTGCAGTGTCGGCGCTGCAGCGCTGAGCTATGCGCAGCGGCGTCCCCGGCGCCACACGGCGCGAGTCATGGGCATACCGGGCCGGTAGGCCAGGTGAATGGCCGACGGGGCGTTCAGCAGGTGCAGGTCGGCACGCTTTCCCACCTCGATGGAGCCGACAGTATCGGCCGCGCGCAGGGCGACTGCCCCGCCCAGGGTGGCCGCACGCAGCGCCTCGGCCAGGGTGAGGTGCATCTGCAGCAC
Source organism: Nesterenkonia sp. (assembly GCA_052089225.1). Lineage (GTDB taxonomy): Bacteria > Actinomycetota > Actinomycetes > Actinomycetales > Micrococcaceae > Nesterenkonia. The sequence continues at coordinate 31,098 of JBQCZP010000024.1, read as the reverse complement.
AGCGGTGGACACGTTGAAGTTCATCGAGGAGGTGTAGCTGGTCCCGGGGTTGCAGTTGGAGGCCAGGGCGATCTCCACCCCGGCGTCGAGCAGCCTGCGCCCCGGCGCCAGCGGCTGCCGGGTGGAGAGGTCACAGGCGGGCAGGCAGGTGGCCACCGTCCCGGGAGTCCCGGTGGCAGAGGCAGCGTCCCAGTCGGCCCAGGTGGCGGCCAGCTGGTCGACGTCGTGCTCGCTTAGGTGGTTGACGTGGTCCACGCTGGCAGCGCCCAACTCAGCGGCCAGCTGCACCCCGGGGCCCTGACCGAGCTGATTGCCGTGCACGCGCAGCCCCAGCCCCGCCTCGGCGCAGGCGGTCAGCACCTTCCGCGACTGCTCCTCGGTGAAGGCCCCGGTCTCGCAGAACACGTCCGCCCACTGCACGTGGGGACGTGCGGCCTGCAGCATCGGTCCGATGACGGAGTCGACATAGGCATCGGCGTCGACCCCCTTGGGCACCAGATGAGCACCCAGGAACGTGACGACGTCGACCTCCTCTGCGGCCAGCCGTGCGTGCCGGGCCTCTTCCTCCACATCGAGCCCGTAGCCGGTCTTGGTCTCCAAATACGTCGTGCCGCCGGCCACCGCTTCTGCTACGCGGGCACGGACCAGGTCGGCCAGCTGCGCGTCACTTGCACCCCGGGTGGCCTCGGTGGTGACGTTGATGCCGCCTGCGGCGTAGGACTCACCGGCCATCCGAGCCTCGAACTCCGCACTGCGGTCCCCGGCGAAGACCAGGTGGGTGTGCGAGTCCACCCAGCCGGGCAGCATGGCTCGGGACTCGGCGTCGACGCGCTCATCGGCCGCCGGGGCCTGGGATGCGGCGCCGACCCAGGCGATCTGCTCGCCCTCGATGACCACAGCGGCGTCGTTCAGCACCCGCTGGTCGGGGTCGACGGTGGTCAGCTCGGCAATATTGGTGATCAGCGTGGTGTTCATGCGTCGCTCCCGGTGCCCATCGGGATGCGGACATTGCGTTCGGCGGCCACCGAGCTGGCCTTCTGGTAGCCGGCGTCGACATGACGGATGACCCCCATGGCCGGGTCGTTGGTCAGCAGCGCCTCCAGTTTGGCCGCCGCCAGCTCGGTGCCGTCTGCCACACCGACCTGGCCGGCGTGGATGGACCGGCCCATCCCCACACCGCCACCGTGGTGGATGGAGACCCAGGTGGCCCCGGAGCTGGTTGCGGTCAGGGCGTTGAGCAGCGGCCAGTCGGCCACGGCGTCGGAGCCGTCCAGCATGGATTCGGTCTCCCGGTAGGGCGAGGCCACCGAACCCGAGTCCAGGTGGTCACGACCGATCACGATGGGCGCGGAGACTCTGCCTTCGGCGACCAGCCGGTTGAACAGCAGTCCGGCCTGGTGGCGCTCGCCGTAGCCCAGCCAGCAGATTCGGGCGGGCAGGCCCTCGAACTCGACGTGCTCGGCGGCGGCGTCGAGCCAGGTGTGCAGGTGGGTGTTGTCCGGGAAGAGCTTTTTGACCGCCTCATCGGTGACCCGGATGTCCTCAGGGTCGCCGGAGAGGGCCACCCAGCGGAACGGGCCGAGACCCTCGCAGAACAGCGGGCGGACGTAGGCCGGCACGAATCCGGGGAATTCGAAGGCGCGTGAGTAGCCGGCGGTGCGGGCCTCGTCACGGATGGAGTTGCCGTAGTCGAAGACCTCCGCGCCGGCGTCCTGGAACTCGACCATCGCTTGGACCTGGGCGGCCATGGACTCCTGAGCCTTCTTGGTGAACCCTTCCGGGTCGGCCTTGGACTCGGGCTCCCACTCGTCGATGGTGTACTCAGTGGGCAGGTAGGAGAGCGGGTCGTGGGCCGAGGTCTGATCCGTGACGATGTCAACCTGCAGCTCGCCCGCCCGGTGGCGGCGCAGCAGCTCGGAGAAGACCTCAGCGGCGTTGCCGACGTAGCCCACCGACAGGGCGCGCTTGTCCTGCTTGGCGCTCACCACCTTCGCCACCGCGGCGTCCAGGTCCGTCTCGACGTCGTCGAGGTAACGCTTGGACTGCCGCCGGCGCAGCCGGTCCGCGGAGACGTCGACGATGAGCACCGTCCCACCGTTGAGGGTCACCGACAGCGGCTGGGCCCCACCCATTCCGCCGCAGCCGCCGGTCAGAGTCAGGGTGCCGGCCAGCGATCCTCCGAAGCGCTTCCGGGCGACGGCGGCGAAGGTCTCGAAGGTGCCCTGCAGAATGCCCTGGGTCGCGATGTAGATCCAGGAGCCGGCGGTCATCTGTCCGTACATCATCAGGCCTTCGTCCTCCAGCTTGCGGAAGTGCTTCCAGTCGGCCCAGTCGCCGACCAGATTGGAGTTGGCCATCAGCACGCGGGGGGCCCACCGGTTGGTGCGCACCACCCCGACCGGCTTGCCGGACTGGACCAGCAGCGTCTCGTCAGCCTCGAGATCCTGCAGGGTCTCAACGATCGCGTCGTAGGCCTCCCAGCTGCGGGCGGCGCGGCCGGTGCCGCCGTAGACCACCAGGTCCTCGGGCCGCTCGGCCACCTCAGGGTCCAAATTGTTCATCAGCATCCGCAGCGGCGCCTCGGTCTGCCACGACTTGGCGCTCAGCTCGGTGCCGCGGGCCGCCCGGATGGTGCGGGAGGGGTCGTGCTGGGTGAATGACTGAGCCATCAGCAGTTCCTTTCGTCGGTGGTGGCGCTGCAGCGCACAGCGGCCCGAGTTGATGCTAGGTATTTTCACTGGTTGGTGTGTGACTTTTATCTATTGAAACTGTGATCTGCGGCATATGCAAGTCCCTGCAGGTGATACATTCAGATCTCGGGCCCGAAGGCCCACCGATATTTCTGCCGAATGATCAGGAGTCTCTGCATGGCCCCGCAGTCGACCTCGAGCCCGTGGACCGGCCGCCACGACGGCGACGGCGCCGAGCACGCCCGCTGGCATGAGGTGGTGAAGACCCCCGCTCAGCAGGGGGGCGACGACGACGGCGCGGCTGCCGGTGGTCAGCAGGTGAGCCTGCTGGGATTCAGCACCGACGAGGGCGTCCGGCGCAACGGCGGCCGGGTCGGCGCCGCTGCGGGGCCGGCTGCCCTGCGCGGAGCCTTGGCGCCGCTGGCGCTGCACGGGCCGCTGGCCTCGGGTGAGGTGCGGATCACCGACTGCGGCGACGTCGTCACCGACGGTGAGGATCTGGAGGCCGGGCAGGCTGCGGCGGCCCAGGCGGTGACCGCCGCTCTGGACGCTGACGGAACTCGGCTGTCCGTGGTTCTGGGCGGAGGCCACGAGACCGCCTGGTCCTCCTACCGCGGACTGATGGCCTCCCAGCACATGCGGGCCGACGCGGATGGCCGACCACCGCGCTGGGGCGTGCTGAACCTGGACGCCCACTTCGACCTGCGCGCCGAGGACAGGCCCACCTCCGGCACGCCGTTTATGCAGATGGCGCAGGCCGAGGAGACCGCCGGACGAGAAGCGCTGAACTACGCCGCGGTGGGGATCGCCGAACCCTCCAACACCGGCGCGCTCTTCGCCCGGGCACGCAGCCTGGGTGTTCGATGGATGACCGATGTGGACTGTGCCGAGGCAGGGGCAGCCGGTATCCGCAGATTCGTCGAGGAGTTCGCCGCCGACCTGGACGTGCTCTACCTCACCATCGACCTGGACCTGCTGCCCGCCGACGTCGCCCCCGGGGTCTCCGCGCCGGCCGGCATGGGAGTCTCGACCCCCCTGGTGGCAGCAGCGGTGCGGGCCGCCGCGGGCACCGGCAAGCTGCGGCTGCTCGACGTCGTCGAACTCAATCCATCCCTTGACCAGGGCGGGCGCACGGCCAAGACGGCGGCACGGCTGGTCGACGAGGCAGTCCGTACACTGTTCGACGGCGGCGCCTGACAGAAGGGCCGCCTGACAGGAAGGAACGCATGGCAGAATCCTCCACCCGGACTGTGCAGCGGGCGCTGCGGCTGTTGGCCTCGGTCTGCGATGAGGGCAGTGCGAGCCTGGTCGAATCTGCCCGTGCCGCCGAGTTGCCGCCCAGTACGGCTCTGCGGCTGATGCGGACCTTGGAGTCGGAGGACTTTCTGACCCGGGCAGCAGACAACAGCTACCAGCCCGGCCCCCGACTCATCCAGATCGGGGCGAAGGCCTTCTCCCGAGAGACCCTGGTGCCGCTGAGCCGCAGGCCCATGGAGACCGTGGTGGGGAAGACCGGGGAATCGGTGTACGTCTGCGTGCCCGGCGGCAGCGAGCAGGCGATCTACATCAGCATCGTGGAGGGCACCTACTCGGTGCGCCACACCAACTGGGTGGGCAGAACTGTTCCGCTGAAGACCTCGGCCGCCGGTGCTGTGCTGCGCGGAGAGACTCCACAGATCGGCTACGTGGTCCTGGAGAACACTGTGGAGGAGGACGTGACGGCAATCAGTGCCCCGATCGCCGTCGGCGGGCGTGTGGTGGCGGCCATGAGCACCCTGGTGCCGACCTACCGATTGGATGAGCACAAGCGCGTCGGGTGCGGCCAGGCTCTGGTTACGGCGGCGGAAGAAGTGTCGCAGGCCCTGGGCGACAGCTGATCAGCCGGCGACACTTTGGCCCGGTGATGCTTTGCCCAGTGATACTTTGACAGCGTGACTCTGCAGAATCTTCCGCTTGCCCGCACCGCAGTCGACGCCGATGCCGTGGCTCGTCCGCTGCCGACGCTGCTGAGCGATCTCGCGGCGGATCCTGGCACACGAGTCGTAGTCGTCCAGGGAGGCCTCCTCGGCGTCGAGCGTGACGGGCTCTGCCTGTTCGAGGTCTCAGACCTGCCCACCGATGCTTGGCAGCAGGAGCGGCTGCTCTACCTGGGCCGGGCCGAGGGGATGCGGTTCCTCGCCCTGATGCTCCCCGAGGACTTGGGGCATGAGCGCGACCTCGACGGGGTCCCCACCCAAGCGCGACTGATGCAGCTCCTCGACGGTGTGCAGTTCGCTCACCTGCGCGATATCGGTGACCGGCTCAATGATCGCGACGCCGGACTCGGCACCACTGCCGTAGCTCTCATGGAGTGGCACCAGCGCAATCCGCGCTGTCCGCACTGCGGGGAGTCCACCGAGATCATCGACGCCGGCTGGGTGCGTCGCTGTCCGGCGGAGGACTCGCTGCACTACCCGCGCACCGACGCGGCGGTGATCATGGCGGTCACCGATCAGGACGACCGAATCCTCTTGGGCCACGCCGCCCATTGGCCCGCCGGGCGCTTCTCCACACTGGCAGGCTATGTGGAGCCGGGTGAGCCGCTGGAGGAGGCGGTGATCCGCGAAGTGGCCGAGGAGACCAACATCGTGGTGGAGGAGACGACGTATCGTGGAAGCCAGCCCTGGCCGTTCCCCTGCTCACTGATGGTGGGCTTTCGCGCCACGGTCAAGCCGGGGACCGGCACCGAGGTCCGCGTCGATGACGACGAGCTCACCGATGCACGCTTCTTCACCCGCGACGCGCTCCTCGCCCGGGTCCAGGAAGGGGAGGTGCGCCTGCCGATGCGCTCCTCCATCGCCCGGGCCCTCATCGAGGAGTGGTACGGCGGGCCCATCCCCTCATGAGCATCTCCTCCCAGCAGCTCACGCCGCAGCCTGCGACTCGCGCCTACCGCACCCAGGTGGTGCGCACCGCGCACCTGGCCCCGCACTTTCTGCGGGTGACCGTCACCGCCGACGAGCTGAAGCACTTCGGACCCGCGAACACCGCGCTCACCGACGACGCCGCAGCCGCATCCCCGCCCGCCTGGGACCAGCGGATCAAGCTCTTCCTGCCCCGGGCTGACGGGAGCTATCCCGACGTCGGGCTCTTCAGCGACCCGCCGTCCACCACCGCGCAGTGGTACGGCGCCTGGCGCCAGCTCGACGCCGCGCAGCGCAACCCGATCCGCACCTATACAGTCCGCAGCATCCGCACCCCCGTGCGGGAGATCGACATCGACTTCGTGACCCACGTGGAGGATGACGGCAGCTCCGGTCCCGCCTCCGGCTGGGCGCTGGCCGCCGAGCCCGGGGACGAACTGGTCGTCATCGGACCGGACCGGCGCTCGCAGGAGCCCGGCGGCGGCATCGACTTCACCCCAGGAACGGCCCGTGACCTGCTGCTGGTCGGTGACGAGACTGCTGTCCCCGCCATCTGCGCGATCCTCGAAGCGCTGCCCGAGACCTACAGCGGCGAGGCCTATCTCGAGGTGCCCACCGCCGAGGACGTGCTCGAGGTCGCGTCCCGCTCCAGTGTGCGCGTGCACTGGCTGCCGCGTGAGGAGGCTGAAGCCGGTGCGCACCTGTCGGCAGCTGTCCAGGACTGGGGCAGGCGCAGACAGACAATCTTCGCCGCCCGCCGTGCCGGGTGGGAGCCCGGGGCGGAACCGGTGGGGGCGCCCACCAGCGCCCAGGAGCTGCCTGAGGTCGACGACGACGCTGTGCTGTGGGAGACCTCAGCCCCTGAGGGGTTTCGCGAGTACGCCTGGCTGGCCGGTGAGTCCGGCGTCATCACCGGCCTGCGGCGTCATCTGGTGAAAGGGGTGGGCCTGAGCCGCAAGCAGGTCAGTTTCATGGGCTACTGGCGCCGAGGCCGGGCCGGGGCCTGAGCCATTCAGGCCCACGCCGTCGAACACAGTCGGGGAAGCCGGCCTCGACCAGCCGCGGTCGACCTTTGAGCCCAACATGGGACACTGGTGGTGATGACTTCACAAGCAGACTCCACGCAGGCGCCGCAGTCCCAGCGTCAGCGCCCCCAGGTCCAGCCCAGGGCCGAGGGCTGGAATCAGCCCGTCGACGCTGAGGGACGGCCCAAGCTGCAGTTCTCCCAGCCCAAACGGACCAAGCTGCCGCCCACCCACCTGGCCGACCTGACCCTGGATGCACGTATCGCACGGGCGAAGGAGCTGGGGATCGCCGGTTACCGGGCCAAGCAGCTCTCGGTGCACTACTTCCAGCACTACACCTCTGATCCGCAGCAGATGACCGACCTGCCGGCTGAGACCCGGCAGCAGCTGGTGGAGGAATTCATGCCGCCGCTGCTGACTGAGGTCCGCCGGCTGCGCACCGACGACGGCGCCACCATCAAGTTTCTGTGGCGGCTCTTCGACGGCGCGATGGTCGAATCTGTGCTGATGCGCTATCGGAACCGGATCACCCTGTGCATCTCCTCGCAGTGCGGCTGCGGGATGAACTGCCCCTTCTGCGCCACCGGTCAGAACGGGCTGACCCGCAATATGTCCACTGCGGAGATCGTCGACCAGATCGTCCAGGCCAACCGGGTCATCGCCGCCGGCGAGCTGGACCCACCGACTGCCGCTGAGCTGGCTGAAGAGACTGATCATGCTGGGCTCGGCGAAGAGGCGGACGACGACGCCGGCGCGTCTGCCGCCCAGCGGTCCGATGCGCAGAACAGCGAGCCCCAGATCAGCGACGCCCAGAAAAGCGACGCGCAGATCAGCCCAGTGAAGCAGGAGCAGTCCGCGCGGCAGGGTACGTCGTCGTCGGGCTCCGGCGTCGGCCCGCAGCGGGTCAGCAACATCGTCTTCATGGGCATGGGGGAGCCGCTGGCCAACTATAAGCGGGTGATGAACGCAGTGCGTCGCATGGTCAGCCCGGCGCCGGAGGGCCTGGGCATGAGCGCTCGCGGCATCACGCTGTCCACGGTCGGGCTGGTCCCGGCGATCAAGAAGCTGGCTGATGAGAACGTGCCCATCACCTTCGCGCTGAGCCTGCACGCCCCCGACGATGAGCTGCGCGATGAGATGATACCGGTCAACTCCCGGTGGAAGGCCGATGAGGCCATCGACGCCGCCCGCTACTACTACGAAACCACCGGACGACGGGTCTCCATCGAGTACGCGCTGATCAAGGACATGAACGACCACCCCTGGCGCGCCGACCTGCTGGCGCAGAAGCTCAACGCCCGCGGCCGCGGCTGGGTCCACGTCAACCCGATCCCGCTGAACCCGACGCCGGACTCGGTGTGGACCTCCTCGGAGCCGGATGTGATGGACGAGTTCATCCGCCGGCTCAACGACGCCGGGGTACCCACCACCCTGCGCGACACCCGGGGCAAGGAGATCGACGGCGCCTGCGGCCAGCTCGCCGCCGCCGAGGACTGACCGCGCCGACTGCTGGATTTTTGGTGCTATGCGGCCCGGGATCGGGCTGATAACGCCGAAAATCCAGCAATGGATGGGGTTGGGCTGTGCTGGGGCCGTACTGGCAGGAGCGCGATCACCGTTCGGCGGCCCGGAGGCCCGGACCCCCGCGGCGGCGCACCTAGCGCCGTTAGGCTGGGAGGATGCAGGCTTCAGAACGTTCACAGGTTCCCGGTTTCGAAGTGATGAGCATCGTGGCGCGCATCGGTCAGCTGCGTGCTGCGGGTCGAGACATTGTGTCCCTGACGGCCGGCGAACCCGGATCCGGCGCCCCGCCGGCGGTCAACGCTGCTGCCGCGCGGCTGCACGCGGACAATACCGTGCTGAACTACTCGCCCGCGCTGGGGATCGTGCCGCTGCGCGAAGCCATCGCCGAGCACTATCGCAGCTGGTACGACGTCGACGTTCCGGCCGAGCGCATCGCGGTGACCACCGGCTCATCCGGGGCGTTCGTGCTGAACTTCTTAGCGGCCTTCGACCCTGGTGACCGGGTGGCACTGGCTCGGCCCGGCTACCCGGCCTATCGCAACATTCTGGCCAGCCTGGGGGCCGAAGTGATCGACCTGGACTGCGGACCCGAGGTGCGGTTCCAGCCCTCACCGGAGCAGCTGGACGCAGAGGTCGCGGCCAACGGGCCGATCAGGGGGCTGATGCTGGCCTCACCGGCCAACCCCACCGGAACGATGGTCAGCGGTGACCAGCTCGCCGCGCTCACGGCCTGGTGCGAACGAAACGGCGTCCAGCTGATCAGCGACGAGATCTATCACGGCATCACCTTCGAACAGCGAGGGGTCAGCGCCCTGGAGCTCAGCAGCGAGGCCGCCGTGGTCTCCTCGTTCTCCAAGTACTGGGGGATGCCCGGCTGGCGGCTGGGCTGGACTGTGCTTCCGGAGTATCTGGTGGACCCGGTCTCGCGGCTGGCCGGAAACGTGGCGCTGTGCCCGCCGCACGGATCGCAGCTTGCCGCAGTTGAGGCCTTCAGTGCCGAATCGATGGAGTTCGCCGAGGCCCAGCTCGCCGACTACGCAGCCGCGCGCAGACTCGTACTCGATGCCCTGGAGGAGATCGGCTGGGACCAGGTCGCCCCGGCCGACGGTGCCTTCTACGTCTACGCGCGCATCGGCGACCACTTAGAAGAGTACGACGACGCCGCCAGCTACTGCACCGCTCTGCTGGAACGGGCCGGGGTGGCGGTGGTCCCCGGCACCGATTTTGATCCCGTCAACGGGAAGGAATGGGTCCGGCTGAGCCTGGCACCCGGTTCTGCCGCCGTGGCTGAGGGCCTGGACCGCATTCGGCGCTTTCACGCCCAGTAGGGAGACCGCGAGGAGGTGGGCCAGCGTCGTGCCGCTCAGTCCTCATCCTCATCAGGCTGATTCTGCTGCTTGCGACGACGCATCACGACCCAGAGTGCAGCCAGATAGCCCAGCGCAGCTCCGATTCCTGTCCCGATTGCCGCACCACTGCCCGCGGAGATGAGGCGGTCCGACCACGTCTGTGAAAGCTCAAACTCCAGCAGGCCGGAACCGGTGAACGTGGTGATCATCATCGCGGCGGAGATCAGCAGCAGAATCGCCAGCGTGGCTACCCCTGACAGGGTTGAGGCTCGTGAGCCGCCGCGGGCCAGAATGGCGAAGGCGTCCACGCCACGCTTCTCGGCATAGGCCAGTGTGACCATAGCCGGCATCACGCCCAGGGCCATCAGGACGAAGGGAACCAGGAGGTGACCGAAGAGGGCGAAGACCAGTGCGGTCAGATATGCCAGGTACATGCCGATGAACATGCCGTATGTGCCGCCCTCAGTGAAGGTGGCACGTTCCCGCTCGTCGGCGAGGTCGACCTCCGGGCCGAGCATCCGTTCCTCGACGCTCGCCTTCACGTGCCTACGTGGTGCCATGGTGCTCTCCTCTCATTGACCCCAGCGGGATCAGTCAAATTCCAGGGCTTCAACTTCGTCTCGCTGCGCTCTGCGACGCTGCCGCCAGACGATGAGGCTCATCCACGCCATGCTGACCAGCACCCCTATGCCGGCGCCGATGACGGCGAAGGTAGCCATTGCGCGCTGCAGATCGTCGCCGACGACGTCGAACGTGACGGTGAAATGCCAGATTCCCTCGCCGTAGTAGGCCCGGTGGGTCAGGGCCGCGATCGTAGAGAACAGCACTACGGCATAGAAGGCTGTCCATCCCAGGGTCCGGCCCAAGGCGGCACGCGCTATCACGGCGGAGGGATCGACTGCCCGCCGTCGGGAGTACCACAGGGTGCCCAGGGCAGGTGCAAGCGGTGCCAGAATGAGCGCGATCGGGGTGCCCAACTGGCCAATCACAGCCAGCAGCAGGGCCCCGAGCCAGCAGACCAGGATCATCAGGTGCATACCAAAGGCCTGAGCTTCCAGACCTACAGTACGTTCTCGCTCGTCTGCCTGATCTGCGCCTTCGCTGTCGATCAGTCGCTGAGCTGCCTGATCCGTGATCTTCAGCTGCTGTGCCATGCCGGGTCTCCTTGATCGGCTCACTGCTTCGGCTCC
>JBQCZP010000024.1:5572-20317 GCA_052089225.1 Nesterenkonia sp. | reverse complement strand
TCTTCAGCTGCTGTGCCATGCCGGGTCTCCTTGATCGGCTCACTGCTTCGGCTCCTGGTCGCCGAACAGGTCCTCCACTGTGCTTTCCAGCAGTCGGCTGATGCGCAGTGCCAGGAACACCGAGGGTGCGTAGTCGCCGTGCTCGACGGCGACGACAGTCTGCCGGCTCACGCCCACCGTCTGAGCCACCTCTGCCTGAGTCAGGCGATGGGCCTTTCGCGCAGCGCGAACCGGGTGCGGCGTCGTCGTCGTGCGTGATGGGCTCATAGACTCAATGACAACCCAACTTGACACTAAATGTCAAGAAAGATTGTCATAGGTGGGTGTTGGTGTCGACTATGGGCAATCCCGGAACACAGGCTGAGTTGACCGTTGTGATCCAAGTGCTACCGTGCCGAGTCGTCCCCACAGAAGGAGGTGTTGGGCATGCAGATGGCCACACAGAAGAAACTTGTCACATCCGTGGCGGCCGCCGCACTGCTGTTCGGGCTGGCAGCCTGCGGCGACGGCGACGCCGAGGGCGCCGAAGGCGAGAACGCGACCGGCCAGGCTGCCGAAGAGCAGTCCCAGGAGGGCGGCAGCTCCGAAGCGCCGTCTCAGCAGCAGATGCCCGAGCCTGACCTCGGTGATGTGCCCGACGTTGTCGCTGATGTCAACGACGCCGAGATCAGCGGTGAGGAGTACAGCTCCGCTTATGAGGCTCAGTTCCAGCAGATGGCCATGCAGTCGCAGATGAGCGGTGAAGAGGTCGACGAGGAGGCTCTTCAGGAGCAGACGCTGAACAACCTGATCGGTTACGAGCTGCTCACGCAGGAGGCCGAAGCCAACGGCTACGAGGCCAGCGAGGAGGACGTCGACGCCGAGTTGGAGTCGGTCGCCGAATCCAACGGCATGGAGTCCGTGGATGAGTTCTTAAGCTTGGCTGAGGAGCAGGACGTCGGCGAGGATGAGCTGCGTGCCGATGTTGAGCAGCAGGTTCTGATCAACCAGGTCGTCGACTCCCTGGACGTTGAAGAGCCCTCTGAGGAAGAGATTGAGCAGACCTACGAGGATTTCGCTGATCAGCAGTCGTCCCAGGGCCAGGGCCAGGGTCAGGGCGGCGAAGAGACCGAGACTCCTGATTTGGAGGAGCTGCGCCCCCAGATTGAGGAGCAGCTGACCACCCAGAAGGAGAACGAGGCCGTTCAGGCCCACATCGAGGAGCTGCGCGAGGACGCCGAGGTCGAGACCCACGTCTGATCATCGCTGACGTGCTCCCTTCCGACGACGCGCGCCTGCTGCGGGGCGTGCTGCTCCGCGGCGGGCGGCGTGCCGACGGACTGAGGCTGCAGACGGCGCATTCCTCCACAGGGCCGCCCACTGCAGAGCGCTGAGCTGTTTGGGCAGGGCAGCAGCGCGGATCCCGGCAGCCGCGCAGAGTCTTCCCACTTCGTCCCTGCTGCACCCCAGCACACAGCGCAGAATCTGGGCCATGCCCCGGCCCGGTCCGGTGAAGACTGCGTGGACGAAGCCCGCGTATGCCCTGCGCTGTGACCACGGCACCAAAGGCTCGGCCCGCCGTGAGACCGTCAGGATCCCAGCATCGACGCTGGGGACGGGGGAATACGCCCGACCCGGCACCCGGCCTGCCAGCGCGAAGGTGTAGTAGGGAACCCACTGGGCCGTCATCATGGACGAACCGCCCACCCCTGCCCGGCGTCGTGCCACCTCCCACTGGGTGAGCAGAATTGCAGTGCTCCAGTGCTGGTCGTAGAGCAGTTTGCGCAGTATTGCTGTGGTCAGGTGAAAGGGCAGGTTGCCCACCATCGTGTGCGGTGTCTTCGGCATCCGGTAGTTGAGGAAGTCCGCGTTGATGACCCGGTTGCCGGATCTGAGGTGCTGCTGCAGCGCCTCAGCGAGGCGTGGATGGATCTCCACTGCGGTCAGCGGTCTCCGGCTCTTCTGCATCGGCAGTGTGAGGGCGCCGCGTCCTGGTCCGATCTCCAAGATCGGCCCGCGGGTCTGCGCCACGAGGTTTACGACGCGCTGGATAGTGCGCTGATCAGTGAGGAAGTTCTGGCCGTGTTCGTGGCGGCCGTCGGTATGGGTGTGCATGGGTCTGCTCCTCCATCGCAGAGGAGGGCAGCACAGGATGCTGAAGGGTGCTTCAGGGTGAGGAGTGCTGTGCCGCCCAGCTGATTAGGGACAAGCTGGTGCGGCGAAGAGCTCAGGGGTCAGTGACGGCCTCACGGGGTCAAGAAGCCAGAAAAGGCTGAATACACCTCACGAATGGGTGCGGTGAATCAGCACAATGCCGGTGTGGACGCTCAGCTGCTCAACGCCGCAGCGTCGTTCCAGGGACGCTGCACGGCCAACACCATTAATGTTCCACTGCACATAGCGGGCAACTATACGCGCTGGCGACTCCTCAGATCAGGCTGGGCTGTGCCGGCCGGACGTGGGAACTCGATAGGCTGAGACTGAGGTCCACGCCTGATCATCGCTGACGCCGAGTGGAGCACTCCAGCGGTGCCTGCGACACTTGGGTCATGACTGAGCGCACACACCACGAGTCGATCACCATCCATGCCTCCCCGGACGCCGTCTACGACCTGGTCTCCGATGTGACCCGCACCGGGGAGTGGAGCCCGACCTGCACCAGCTGCTGGTGGCACGACGGCGGACCCGCACGCGTCGGTGCCCGCTTCACCGGCCGCAATGAACGCAACGGTCGGACCTGGGAGACCGTCAGCGAGGTCGTCGCGGCCGATCGGGGCCGGGAATTCGCCTGGGTCGTCGGCAACGGCTACGTCCGCTGGGGCTACACCATGGCGCCGGTCGACGGGGGCACCGAACTGACCGAGTCCTGGGAGTTCCTGCCCGCGGGCATCGAGATGTTCCACGAGAAGTTTGGTGAGGACGCGCCGGCCCAGATCCAGGAGCGCACCCAGGCGGCCTATGAGGGGATACCGGCCACCTTGGCCGCACTCAAACAGATCGCCGAGCGCGCCTAGCATCCGAACGACCGTGTCCTGGGCGGAGCGGATGCAGAGCGTGCTGGTTGGGCTCGCCGCACTGCTGGGCACAGCCATCGGGCTCAGCGCACCTCAGCTCGGTGCCCTGGGGCAGCATGTGGTGCTGCCCGCACTGTTGGTGATGCTGACCGCCATCTTCCTCCAGCTCGACGTCGCCGCAGTCGCAAAGGTGCGCGGGGCGAAGAGACTGGTGGCAGCAAGCCTGGTGCTGAACTACCTCGTCACCCCCGTGCTGGCCTGGGCCCTGGGCGCCGGCATTTTGGGCGAGCAGCCGGATCTTCGCATCGGCCTGCTTCTGCTGCTGGTCACCCCGTGCACCGACTGGTACCTGGTCTTCACCGCGATCGCCCGCGGCCACACTGGAATGGCTGCGGCACTGCTGCCGGTCAATCTGATCCTGCAGGTTCTGCTGCTGCCGGTCTACGTACTGCTGCTCGGCGGTGAGGCTGCCGCAGTCCAGGGCCAAACTCTGGCCCACGCAGTGCTTCTGCTGCTGGCAGTGCCGCTGGTGGCAGCTCTGCTGCTGCGCCGGTTCGCCCCACGCCCAGTGGCAGCAGGCGCGCAGAGTGTCGCAGGCGTCGTCGTGCCTCTGCTGTGCATTGCGGTGGCGGCAATGTTCGCCTGGCAGGCTCCGGTGGTGGTTGACCATGCCGCGGAGCTTCTGCAGCTGCTCGGGCCGCTGACGATCTTCTTCGTGGTGCTGCCGCTGACCGCCACACTGGCGGCCAAGCTGCTGCGGCTCCCCTCAGCGCAGCGAGTGACCCTGACGATGACGACGACGGCGCGCAACTCGCCGATTGCCCTGAGCATTGCGGCGGCAGCCTTCCCCGACCGGCCGCTGATCGCCGTGGCCCTGGTGATCGGCCCGATGATCGAACTGCCGGTCCTGGCGCTGCTCAGCCAGCTGGTCCGCCCCCGGCCATCTGGAGGCGGCGGCCAACAGCAGCGCCGAGCCTCAGATGCGGCATAATCATCGGCGTGAGCACTTTAGGAGCACAGCGATGGCAGCACTATTCGGCCGCGCGCACAGTACATGCTGGCCTCGCCCTGCTGGCCGCCAGCGGGATCGTCACCTCGCTGTATATCGGGTGGACCGAAGACTCTAAGCTGCCTGACGGGGTCGGCTACGCAGGAGGCTTCACCGCCGGATGGGAGCACATGGTCAACCAGCCGGTGTACTTCACCTTCCTCTCCGGGCTGCTGGTGCTGGTGACCTCGGTGATGCTCGCCGTGCGGACCCAGCGCCGTTCGACGATTTTCCACGCGGTTCGGCTGGCGGCTGTGGTGCAGATGATGATCACCGGCCTGGTGTTCAACGTTCTGCTGCGCGAGGAGGTGGAGCTGACCGGCGTCTCGCACTTCAACGACGCCGTGCTGCACCAGGTGATGCCCATCGCGGTGCCGCTGGTGTGGCTGCTCGTCGGCCCGCATGGGAGGCTCACCGGACGCCTCGCGGCAGGTTCCCTGGTGATCCCGCTGACCTGGCTGGCGGTGACCCTGATCCGCGGGCCGGGCCTGGACTGGTACCCGTATGTCATCTTGGACGTGCCGGGTATCGGCTATGACGGGGTCGGCGTCTACGTAGCGGCCATTGTGGCGATCTACCTCGCTCTGGCCTGCGGCCTCTGGGCGCTCGATCGGTTCCTCGCCAGAAGTCCGGCATCTCTGCGTTGAGTGTGTCGCAACTGCGGGAATGCGGCCGCAACGGCGGCTATTGCCTAAGTTCCGACACACTCAACCGGCAGGAGGGCGCGAACGGGCACTTGGCGTCGGTCGAATGTGTCAGCTCAGCGGCTGAACCGCTTCGCGAGATCGGCTGCCAAGCCGGTGTACTGGGCGGGAGTCAGGTTCTTCAGCCGCTCCTCGGCCGCAGGTGAGAGCCCCAGGCCGGCCACGAATTCCTTGAGCTTCTCCGCGTCGACCCGGCGTCCGCGGGTCAGCTCCTTCAGCCGTTCGTAGGGCTCCTCCATTCCGGCCGTGCCTTCGATCGCTTCGGCGCGCATCACAGTCTGGACAGCCTCACCGAGCACCTCCCAGTTGAGGTCCAGATCGGCGGCGATCACCTCGGAGGCCACATCCAGCTGCCTCAGTCCCTTGGTGACGTTGCTCAGTGCCAGCACCGAATGCCCCAGGGCTGTGCCGATATTGCGCTGACCTGAGGAATCGGTGAGGTCACGCTGCCAACGAGACTCCACCAGGGTGGCTCCCAGAGTGTCCAACAGAGCATTGGACATCTCCAGATTCGCCTCAGCGTTCTCGAATCGAATCGGGTTGACCTTATGGGGCATCGTCGATGACCCGGTCGCACCTGCTACGGGGATCTGCCGGAAGAACCCGATGCTGATGTAGCTCCAGAGATCCACACACAGTCCGTGCAGAATCCGGTTGAAACGGGCGACGTCGGCGTAGAGCTCGGCCTGGAAGTCATGCGATTCGATCTGGGTGGTCAGCGGGTTGAAGGTCAGCCCCAGCTTCTCCACAAAAGCCTGTGCGATCTGCGGCCAGTCCGTCTCCGGCGCGGCGGCCAAGTGTGCGGCGTAGGTGCCGGTGGCCCCGTTGAGCTTGCCCAGGTACTCCTGCTGCTCGATGCGGCGCAGCTGACGACTCAGGCGGTGGACGAAGACGGCGACCTCCTTGCCCAGTGTGGTGGGGGTGGCCGGCTGCCCGTGGGTGCGGGAGAGCATCGGCACTTCGGCGGCCTCATCCACCAATGAGGAGAGGCTGCTGAGCATAGAGCGGGCCGCCGGCAGCCACACCTGCTCGACGGCGTCGCGGATGCCCATGGCGTAGGAGAGGTTGTTGATGTCCTCACTGGTGCAGGCGAAATGCACCAGAGGCTTCAGATCTGCGAGCCCCAAATCCTGCAACCGGTCACTGATGAAGTACTCCACGGCTTTGACGTCGTGCACCGTCCGAGCTTCGATGGCGCCCAACTCTGCGATCTCTTCGGAGCCGAACGAGGCGGGTATCGCGCGCAGGCCGGTTACCTGCTCCTCGGTGAGCTGCGGCAGACCGGTCAGTACCTGCTTGCTGCACAGGTGGATGAACCACTCGACCTCCACATGAATGCGGTTGCGGTTCAGCGCGGCGTCGGAGAGGTGATCCACCAGCGGCGCGGTCGCAGAACGGTACCGACCGTCGAGGGCACCCAGGGCGATCGCCGGTTCGACGTCGGCGAGGCGGACACGGTCCTGTTCGGCAGTCAGTGCAGAGGTCATGAGTCTCATTCTGCCACGTCCTGCGTCGTTGGGTTTTCCCCACTGCACCCGGTTCAGCAGGGCACGCCGAGCAGTTCCCGTGCTGGTCGTCAGGCGAGGACCGCGCAGGGCCGGCGCTTCTAGCCTCGGCAGTACCGGGCCGCTGCGCACAGGTACATAGGAGGGACCAGGATGCTCATCACCACCGCCGCATTGGAGCTGGAACGCACTGCTGCCGCCTACCGGGCCGCTGCCAAAGTGCTGAGAAGCATCCCGGATCGGGCAGAGCAGTATCTGGCCCAGCTGCAGTCCGCCCAGCAGGTGCACTGGCACTCCGAGGCAGGAGCCGCGTTCCGCCAGGCATTGGAGACGCTTCGCCACCCCGGAAACGTGCTGCAGAGTGAGGCATCCCAGCTTGCCGGAAGCGCCGAAGGGATCGCTGCAGACCTGAACGGCTACGCCGACACCGCCCGCCAGCTTGCCTCCATCGTCTCGGTGCTCTCAGCAGTGGACTACTCCGCCGTCGCCCAGGACCTGGGGGCCGCCCGGCTGGAAGGGATGCGGGCCGCGGCCGGAGAGGCCACCACAGACGCCGCCCGATTGGTGAAGTATGCCCAGGACAACGGCGGGATCCCCCTACTGCTGCGCGAGGCCGCCGCCCGCCTGTGGTGAGTGAGGACCAAGCTCAGAATGCTCAGATCAACAATGTCTGCTCCGGTGATCATCGGCCCCGGCACTCCGCTCTCTGCCGAGGCATGGCAGCCCAGTGCCCCGGACGGCCCAGCATTCAACGTCCGCACCGCAGGCGGACCTACTCAGATCAACCTCTTCTGGGAATCGCTGCTGGAAGCAGCCGAGCACGTTGATGCGGCATCAGCAGTGTTCGCTGAGATTCGTCAGGATCTGGTGGGAGTCGCCAGCGAGCTCGGTTCGCACTCCGGGCACCTGCACTGGCAGATCCTCGGTTTCCAGACCCAGTTCGGCGCGCTGCTGGCGGGCACTGCGGGGACCGAGGAGCTGCTCACCCAGGCCAGCGACGGGGCCGAGGCGGCACATCAGGCATACCATGAGCTCGAGACCAGCGTGCAGAGCTGGTTCACGCTGCTGCTGCGAGTCTCCGAGTACGGGCTTGTGCTGGAGCACCTGGTCACTGCCGAGGGAGATAAGAGCTTCGCCTTCGACTGGATGGTCACCACCGGCGTGGTCACCGGAGGTCTGGCGCTGGACTTCCCACCCGCGTCCGCTGTGGTCAACGCTCTGACCACTATGGAGAAGCAGGCCGGTCTGACCCCGGAGCTGATGGCAGAGAACGAACACGTGCTCGACTCCACTCCCACCGCCGAGTTCTCCCACTCCGGTGACGGCACGCTGAGCAACCACCTGCAGCACATGGCCGAGGTGAGCGAGCACGGCGACATCGCCGTCTCCCGCATTGAGAAGGACAACGCCGAGACCGTCTACGCCCTCTACCTGCCCGGACTCGACGTCGACGGGATGAACACCGAACACGGTCGCAGTCCGCTGAGCCTGGTTGATGCGTTCGGCAACGACTCTGAGCAGATGAGCGCCGTCGTGGAAGAGGCTCTTGAGGCCGCGAACGTACCCGAAGGTGCCACGGTGCTGCCCATCGGGCACAGCATGGGCGGCGGCCATGTGCTCAACCTGGTCAGCAGCACCTCATGGACGGAGAAGTACACGGTCCCAGCCGCCGCAACCATCGGATCGCCGGGGCAGAACAAGCGCGTCGAAACCGAGGTGAAGCTCACCCACTTCGAAGACGAGCGTGATCCCGTCGCCCACGTGCTGGGCGAACGGCATCAGGAGTCCGCTGACCGGCTCAGCGTCATCTACGATCACCAGAACCCGCAGAGCGAGGTCAGCTCCGTAGCCGGCAGCGCCCACAGCCTTCAGCACAACATCGATGCCATCTCCACTATGGAGGACTCCGCAGCAGACTGGCTCAGCGCAGATGAGACGGCCCACCTCGATGTGCTGCGCGGGCACCTGGCCGGACGCTTCAGCACAACAGTGTTCAGCACCCGGTGGCAGCCACGCAGCGGCACCGACCAACAACTGACGCGACGGTCGACCAAGGCCGAAGATCGACCGGCTGAGCCTCGCGGTGCGCCGAGTCAGCGCCGCGGGGTCAGCCGTGGACTCAGCCTCGAGTGGCCGGAGAGATCAGGAAGCGGTTGAGCACAGCGGAGACGATCGCCACCACGATTGCGCCGAGGATCGCATCGAAGAAGAAGTCCTCGACGATCAGCGTGACCGGCGTCCAGGAGGTCAGCCACCCGGTGAGCAGCAGCATCAGCGCGTTGATGATGATGGCGAACAGCCCCAGGGTCAGGCAGGTGATCGGCAGCGAGAGGAGCCCTACGATCGGTTTGATCGTCACGTTGACGATGCCGAAGACGGCCCCGACGAACAGATAGGCCAGCACCACGGCGCCCGGGTCCTCGCTCCAGCTTTCCATGCGGATTCCGGGCACCAACAGCGCGGCCGCGCCCAGAGCCAGTGCGTTGAGGACGATTGCCAGTAGGATTCTCACACGTACCATCGTCTCACGGGCCTGTGCCCGATTCCCAGTGAGGTTCTCTATGACGCACTCCTTCATCGCCCCGACCCCGCGCGAGGCCGTCGGTGCCCTGCCGTCCTACGCTGCGGGGAAACCGCCAGTGCCTGCCGAGGGACTGACCCCCTATAAGCTCTCTTCCAATGAGAATGCGCTGGGCCCGGTCCCCGCCGCCGCGGAGGCCGCGGCAGGTGTGGTGACTATGCACCGCTACCCCAATCCGGGGGCGGAGGAGCTGCGCACCGTACTGGCCGACCACCTCGAGGTGCCCTTTGAAGACATCGTCACCGGCACCGGAAGCTTGGGGGCCCTGTCGCAGATCCTCGCCGCCTTCGCCGGCACGGCCTCCGACGGCACGGCCGATGAGGTCATCTTCGCCTGGAGATCCTTCGAGGCCTACCCCATCGTGGTGCGCACCGCTGGGGCGAAAGACATCATGGTGCCGGTGACTGAGGACGGTCGCCACGACCTGCCGTCAATGATCGCCTCGGTGACCGAGCGCACCAAAGTCATCATGCTGTGCACCCCGAACAACCCGACCGGACCGGCACTGACCCACACGGAGGTCGAGCAGTTCATCGGCAGGATTCCCGACCACGTGGTCGTCGTCATCGATGAGGCCTATCACGAGTTTGTGCGCAGCGAAGACCAGGTGGACTCGCTCGCGCTGTACCGTCGCTACCCCAACGTGGCCGTGCTGCGCACCTTCTCCAAGGCCCATGGGCTGGCCGCGCTGCGAGTGGGCTACTCCATCGCCCAGCAGTCCATCACCGAGCATCTGCGCAAGACTGCAGTGCCCTTCGGAGTCAGCACAGTGGGCGAGGTGGCCGCAGCAGCCTCGCTGCAGCATCACGATCAGGTGGATGAGCGAGTGGCTGAAATTGTGGAGGAACGACAACGAGTCGCCGCTGCCCTGGCTGAAGCCGGATGGCAGATTCCCCAGCCTGAGGGGAACTTCGTCTGGCTGCCGCTGGGCGATGACGCCGCGGACTTTGCCCAGGCGGCAGGGGTTCAGGCACTTGCGGTGCGGGCCTTCGCCGGAGAGGGCGTGCGGGTGACCATCAGCGAGCCCGAGGCCAACGACCGTTTCCTGCAGTTGTGCAGAACCTACAGCCGGGGGCATTGAACCCGGCTGAGAGACTAAGCACATGGAAGAAGTCGTACAGCTGTTGGCCGAAGACGGCACGCTGCGCAATCACGAGGTCTACAGCAGATATCTGGAGGCGCTCGACGACGCCGCCCTGCGGGACCTCTATCGGCACATGAGTCGGGAACGCCGTCTGGACGCTGAGGCCACCAGCCTGCAGCGTCAGGGCCAACTGGCGCTGTGGGCCCCGGCCCTGGGACAGGAGGCCGCCCAGGTCGGCACTATCGCGGCGATGAAGCCCACCGACCGGGTCTTCCCCACCTACCGTGAGCATGCCATGGCGCTCTACCGCGGCATCAGTGCCGAGCAGCTGATCGCCACCTTCCGCGCGGCGAAGCACACCGGCTGGGACCCGGAGGACTATCACTTCAACACCTATTCGGTGGTGCTGGCCGCCCAGACCCTGCATGCTGCCGGGTGGGCCATGGGCATCGCCCAGGATCTGCGCACCGGATCGCTGCCGCCGCAGAGGGCCGAGGATGAGATCGTCCTCGCCTGCTTCGGCGACGGCGCCTCCAGCCAGGGGGACGTGCACGAGTCGATGGTCTTCGCCAGTTCCTACCAACTGCCGATGCTCTACTTCATCCAGAACAACCATTGGGCGATATCCGTACCCAGCTCCACCCAGTCCCGGGTCCCGCTGGTCAATCGTGCGGCAGGGTACGGATTCGACGGTGTGCGCGTGGACGGCAATGACCTGCTGGCCAGCTACGCCGTGGCGCGGCGCGCAGCCGAGCAGATCCGCAGCGGAGAGGGGCCGAAGCTGATCGAATCGGTCACCTACCGCATCGGCGCCCATACGACCGCCGATGACCCCACCAAGTACCGCACCTCGGAGGAGGTGGACGCGTGGACTGCGAAGGACCCGCTGGCCCGGTACAAAACCTGGCTGCAGAACGAGGGCAAAGCTGATGAGGCCTATTTCGACAACGTCGATCAGGAGGCGGCGGACCTCGCCGCAGACCTGCGCCACGCAGTGCACACTATGGAGGGTATAGACATCGATCGCGTCTTCGACACCGTCTACGCTGAACCGCACCGACAGGTGGAGACTGAGAAGGCCTGGCTGAAGGACTATGAGGCCGGCTTCGCCGAGGAGGAGGGGCAGTGAGCACCGAGGCTGAGACCACGAGGACGCCGCAGCCCACCACGATGCCGCTGGCCAAGGCGATCAATGCGGCGCTGCGCGAAGAGCTGAGCGCTGATGAGAGGACGCTGCTCATCGGCGAGGACATCGGTGCGCTCGGCGGGGTCTTCCGCGTGACGCAGGGTCTGCAGGCCGAGTTCGGCCGGCACCGGGTGATGGACTCGCCGCTGGCGGAGTCCGGAATCATCGGCTCCAGCATCGGCCTGGCCATGCGTGGCTACCGGCCGGTGGCCGAGATCCAGTTCGACGGGTTCGTCTTCCCCTCCTTCAACCAGATCACCACTCAGCTGGCGAAGATCCACAACCGTACTGACGGGGCCGTCTCCGTGCCGGTGACCATCCGCCTGCCCTACGGGGGGCGAATCGGATCCATTGAGCACCACTCGGAGTCCCCGGAGGCGCTCTTCGCCCACACGGCTGGGCTGCGCATCATCGCACCGTCCAACGCGCATGACGCCTATTGGATGACGCGCCAAGCAGTCGTCAGCGAAGACCCGGTCATCATCCTGGAGCCGAAGCGTCGCTACTGGCTCAAGGGTGAGGTCGACACCGCCAAGCCGGCCCCGGACGCCTTCACCGCCCAGGTGCTGCGCGAAGGCACTGACGCCACCCTGGCGACCTATGGCCCGCTGGTCCCGGTGGCGCTGGCAGCCGCCGAGGTGGCCGCCGAACAGGGTCGCAGTGTGGAGGTCGTCGACGTGCGCTCCATCAGCCCGCTGGACGATGAGACCATCGCCCGCTCCGCGGCCAAAACTCAGCACCTGGTGGTCGCACACGAGGCGCCGACCTTCGCAGGCTTCGGCGCCGAGATCGCCGCTCGGGTCAGTGAACGCGCCTATCACCGGCTGTTGGCGCCGGTGCTGCGGGTGGGTGGCTTCCACATGCCGTATCCGCCCTCGTCGCAGGAGCATCGCTACCTGCCGGACATTGACCGAATGCTCGAGGCGCTCGACCGCAGCTTCGCCTATCCGAGCGCTCGCGCATAAGGAGGCCGCACTATGAGCCAAATATTCACGCTTCCCGACGTCGGCGAGGGCCTCACGGAGGCCGATATCGTCTCCTGGCGGGTGGCCGTGGGCGACACTGTGGCAGTCAACGACATCATCTGCGAGATCGAGACCGCCAAATCCTTGGTGGAGCTGCCGGTGCCCTATGCCGGAACGGTGGACGAGCTGGTGGCCGCAGAGGGGGAGACGGTTGAGGTCGGTCAGCCGCTGATCCGAATCGGCGGAGCAGAAACCCCCGACGACGACGCTGCCGCACCGGCGGCAGATGAGGCTTCAGCGCAGGCCGGACCGGCCCAGAAGGAGCCGACGGAGACGACGCCAACCAGCACGGAGCCGGCGAAGCAGCAGCCGCAGGCCGGCGCCGAGGAGGAGAACCAGGCACTGGTGGGCTCAGGGCCCAAAGCCGACTCTGCGAAGCATCGGCGGCGGCTGCGCTCCACCGCGCCGGACCTGGTCGACGTCTCAGACCTGGGCATCGAAGACCATGGGCGGCCGCAGCCTGAGCGTTCGGGCGCAGGCGCAGCAGAGTCCATCGCCAATGCCTCACCGCCGGTTCGCGCGCTGGCCAAGCGCCTCGGCGTCGCCGCCGCTGAGCTGGTCGGGTCCGGACGCGGCGGTCAGGTCACCCGCGACGACGTCGAACGCCAGGCTCGGCAGAAGCAGGAGCTGCGGGAATCCGGCAAGACGTCAGAGACCGGCGCCCCGGCCCCGGGAGCGTCGCAGGGGCTCTCGGAGCCGGCGGGGCTGCTGCGTGCCGGCCCGCGGGAGGAGAACGTCCAGGTCCGCGGGGTTCGAAAGGCGACCGCACTGAACGTCTCCGCCTCGGCGTCGAGCGTTCCGCATGTCTCGGTGTTCAAAGAGATCGACGTCAGCGCCACGATGGATCTGCGCCGGGTGCTGAAGAACGACTCTGCCTACCAGGACCTGAGCGTCTCTCCGACCCTGTTCGCCGCCAAGGCGATCATCTGGGCGGCCCGCCGGAACCCGCAGGTCAACGCGTCCTGGCACGAGGACCACTACACGCTGCACAACTACGTGAACCTGGGCATCGCCGCTGCCACCCCTCGGGGGCTGGTGGTGCCGGTGATCCATGATGCCCACATCTACAACACCCCGGGGCTGGCAGCGGCCCTGACGCAGCTCACCGCTGACGCGCGGCAGGGCCGCACCACCGCCGCAGAGATGCAGGGCGGAACAGTGTCCATCACCAACGTGGGCAGCCTGGGACTGGACACCGGGACTCCTATTCTGCCGCCGGGTCAGGCCGCGATCATTGCCCTGGGCGCAGTGCGCAGAAAGCCCTGGGTGGTCGATGGACAGGTCGTGCCCCGGGACGTGATGGTGGTGGGCGGGTCCTTCGACCACCGCCTGATCGACGGAGACCTGGCAGGGGCGTTCATCAGCGACGTCGCCGCAGTGATGGAGCAGCCGGGGCTGCTGATCGACTGACCGGTCCGGTCCCAGAAGGGGTCTTCCGCCGGGTCAGTCGCGCTGAATCTCGGTGATCTTCAGCGGGCCGTCGTCGCCCAAGCCCCAATACTCACTCAGCGTGGAGTCCCCCAGGCGTATTTCGGCACTGTCGGCGCCGGTGGCGATTCTGGCCGTGGTCTCGATCTGCTTGGCCACTCGCCAGGTCTCACAGGTGTCACGGGCGGTCGGCTCCCCGTCCAGGGTGACGGTGACCTGCCCGTCGGTCTGCTCGACAGATGCCACGGAGACGCCGTCTGAGATGGCCAGTGAATTGCCGAAGGCGGGGTCGCCGTGAGTGATGGAGTCTAAGGAGAGCAGATAATCCAGTGCGGCCTCGGCGGGGGCATCGGTGACGACCGGCACCGTCTGGATCACCGAGATGGTGTCCCCGCAGCCGAACGTGTCAGTGCGGGCTATCTCGGTCTGATGCGGAGACGGTCCGGACTGCTGGCCCGCGGCATTCTGATTCTGGGGCTCAAGGATGGAACCGTCCTCGCCCAGGGGAGCGATCTGGTTGTGCCCGGCGGGGCTGACCACAGCGATGGGCAGACGTACGGTGTCGTCGCCGTCGTACTCCGGCTCCGGGAGGGGGTTTTGGTTTGTCTGCTCCTCCTGCGACGTTTCGGCCTCGGATGCATCGTCCTCAGAGTCGGCAGGGGAGCAGGCTGCCGTCAGCAGCGCGACGCCAAGGGCTGCTGCGACAGCTCGGCGTCGCGTGAGGGGCCAGGGGCTCATTGGTTAAGGATAGGAGGCCAGCAGGCCGTGGGGCCAATTGCCCAGCACCGGACCGGGCATCTGGTCACTGGCAGTCCCAGGAGAGGTTGGTGGAAGACTGCCTCAGCGGGCAGCCTCCCACCAACGGTGAGAAGGGGCCTGGGTGCTGCACGGAGGGGTGGGAGGTATCGCACCCGGCCATTCACTTCTCCTATGCGCAGGGGCGACAGAGGGAACGGAAGCTCTAGTGCCTTCTCTGCGGAACCAGGGAACATCCTTAACGGGTGTCGGTCCGGTCCTGCTGTTCAGATCCGAACGGAACGGGATGCTTCAAATCTGAACAACACTGCCCATAATGTCTGCCAGGATTCTGCGTGTCAAGGCGGGTGACCTACGCTGATGCGGCCTTTGGGGCAGGGGCCTCAGGTAGGCTGGCGCTATGCCTTTCCGCAATCGTCGAGCTGCCGCTCTTCC
>JBQCZP010000024.1:0-5472 GCA_052089225.1 Nesterenkonia sp. | reverse complement strand
CTGGTGATCGCCTCCCGGGTGGGTGGCCTGGCCGGAGCGATCGACGGGCCGACGGAGGCCAACGCGGATGCTGCGGCCATCGCCGAGGCATGCCAGGTGACCGCCGATATGGGTATGACCGGCAAACTGTCGCTGAATCGCGAGCAGGTCGAACTGGTCAATCAGGGCCTGAGCCCCTCAGAGGATGAGCTCAGCTGGGCCCGTGAACTGATCGAGGCGCACGAGCGTGGAGCTTCCATCGGCGACGGCTCCTATCTGCCGCGCCTGGCACGGGCGCAGAAGATCGCGTCGCTGGCTGACTCGTATGGACTATGGAACGCCTAGGGTCGGCCAGGTACCCTCGATCACATTACTGCTGATCAGAAAGGTGCACTATGGGTAGGGAAACGTACACCGGCGACGTCGCGTTCGAAGTGCGCGGGCATTTGGGGATCATTACGCTGAACCGGCCCAAGGCGCTGAACTCGCTGACCCAGCTGATGGTCGAGTCGATCAGGATCCAGCTGCAGGACTGGGCCCATGACGACGAGGTCGCCCAGGTCCTCATCCGCGGAGCAGGCGATCGCGGACTGTGCGCCGGCGGAGATGTGGCCGGCATCTACTGGGAGATGGTGGAGTATCAGCAGCACGATGGTGGCCCGCTGCTCCCGGAGGGAAAGCCAGCTTTCGGAACGGAGTTCCCCGCCGAACAGTTCTTCGCCGAGGAATATGCGATGAACCTGGCGATCGCCGAATATCCCAAGCCCTACATCGCGCTGATGGACGGCGTGGTGCTCGGCGGCGGCATCGGCGTCTCGGGACACGGTTCACACCGGGTGGTGACCGAACGCAGTCGAATTGGTATGCCCGAGACCACCATCGGGCTCTCCCCGGACGTCGGCGGCACTTATCTGCTGGCACGTGCGCCAGGGGAACTCGGTGTCCACGCGGGCATCACCGGGATCCACCTCTCGGCCGCTGACGGCATTCACCTCGGACTGGCCGACACCTACGTTCCCTCGGAGTCGCTGGAGGACCTCACCGAAGCTCTGACCATCCGACCGGTGGACGAGGCGCTGGCCGACTACGCTCAAGAGTGCGGCCCCTCAGCGCTGGCCGACGCCGACTGGGTGGAACAGGCCTACTCGCACCGCAGTCTGACCGATGTGCTGGCCACCCTGGACGGGCTGGCCGACAGCGTGCCGGAGGCCGCCAAGACGGCAGAGCTGCTGCGCGGCAAATCGCCCACTATGGTCAACGTTGCGTTCGAAGCCATACACCGGGCTCGTCACCTGAATGTCGAAGAAGCTCTGGCTCAGGAGTTCGGCGTGACTCTGCACGCTCTGCGCTCCCACGACTTTCGTGAGGGCATCCGCGCCCAGCTCATCGACAAGGACCGCAGCCCCCAATGGAGTCCGGCGACCTTGGAGGGCGTGAGCGATGATCTGGTGGCACACTACTTCGCTGAGGTGCCTGGCAGAACCCTAAGCCTGCGCTGAGTGTCATGATGACGGACGACGGTGTCGCCACCAGCTATCAGGACGCCGTACAGCGCGGAGTCCCGCTGCAGGAGACGGACGGCACACTGACCTACCCCACTGCCCGCAGCCGACCAAAGCCGACCTCCACCCTGGACCCGCTGCACCGTGCGCTGATGGCGATCAGCGTCGTGGTGCCAGTGGCGCTCACTGTGTTCGCCGCAGCCCAGATTCCCATGATGGACCAGCAGGTGCCGGTCCACTTCAACTTGGACGGTACGGTCAACCGCTTCGGATCCCCGTGGGAGGGGTTCTGGACAGCAGCGGGGACGACTGTGCTGATCATCGGCATCGCCGTTTTGGCCAGGTACCCGCGTGTATTCAACAATCCGGTGGAGCTCAACAGCAGCAACGTCCAGCAGCAGTACAAGAATGCTGTTCAGATGCTGTCGTGGCTGAACTTGGCTATGGCGATCATGGCTGTCGGCATGATGGGGCTGTGGTTTGAACCTCTGTGGTTCCCCCTGGTGTGGGTCGGTCTGGCGCTGATGGGGGTGTCGATGGTGTTCTTCATGCGTAGGATGTTCAAGCTGCGCTGAGGCACGGCCGCTAAGCTGTGTATCATCTGGACACTGACTGGTCTCTCGAAGCAGACCAGGTATCACACAACGCAGGTGCGCAGGAGGTTGCATGAGTGACGCGTTCGCGTCGGTGACGCTGCGCATCTCGTCGCCGGTGCTGATCCTGGCCGGGCCGTCGCCCGCCATCAATGAGCTCACTCAACGGCTGCGCAGCTTGGACGTGAAAGTTCTCCAGGCCCCCAGTGCCATGGCGGCCCAGCAGTTGGCGGATGAGGAGAACCCTCACCTGCTTGTCTGCGACGCACGGTTGGCCCGTCGCATCCCCGACCTCGATGCGGCCCTGGAGAGCATCCGCAATTCCCACGAGGAGACTGCCGTGCTGGCCTGGTTCGACGCTGACGCCCCCGATGAGGAGGTGCTGGGGTTCTGCCGTCCGATCGACGACCATATGGCTGGCAGCATCGCCGTGGACGAATCGCTGCGTCGTCTGCACTTCCTCAGCGGAAGGCTGCCCGAGCGCCGGGAGGGCCAGCGGTTGGTGGTCGGAGACCTGGAACTGGACACCAACACCCGTACCGTGATGCGTGCCGGGGTGGATATCGATCTCTCCGACACTGAATTTCGGCTGCTGCGGTTGCTGATGCGGCATGCTCGTACGGTGCTGCCGAAGTCTCAGATTCTGCAGGAGGTGTGGGAGTACGACTTCGCCGGACAGGCGAATATCGTCGAGCTCTACATCAGCTATGTGCGCAAGAAGATCGAAGCGGGTCAACCGCGCATGATCCACACGGTGCGCGGCGCCGGCTATGTGCTGCGGCCCGCAGCGGCCCCGGAGCGGTCATCACCGGCCGAGACAGGCCTAAGTGCCTGACCTGCGCTGGGTCTGACGGCGGGCCAATGTGAGGGCCGCAGTGCCCAGGACGATCGACGTGGCAGCCAGCGAACCGGCCCACGCCACCTGCTCCGGACCGGTCTGAGCCAAGATGCCCTCGTCGTCTTCGGTCTCGTCCTCATCAGCGCCGTCATCATCGTCGCCGGCGGACTCCTTCGCATTATCAGCGGTGGGCTCTGGGAGTGTATTCCTCGCTTCAGGGCCGGGCATTCCTGGGACGGGCAAGGGCGGGAGTCCGTCCTGGGTCGGTTCTGTCGAGGAGCTTTCCGGGGCACCCGGTGGGGCAGGCAGCGGCGAAGCAGGTGTGCTGGTCGTTGGCCCAGGAGCCTCACTCTCTGTGGGAATGTCTTCCTCCTCGTCGTCCGGACGCTTAGGCTCTGGTGCCGAACTTTCAGAGTCCGTCGGATCCGAAGTATCCGAAGGTGTGGTCATCTCAGACTCTGATGGAGCCGGCTCCGGCTCGGAAGTGGGCACTTCCGGGCTTGGCTCCTCGGTCGGAGACGGAGACGGGTCGTCAGTGCCGTAGACGGTAAAGGTCACTCGGGCAGTGGTTTCCTCGCCGTCGGGGCTAATGCCAATCACAGCGACCGGAACGGATTGGGTCCCGTAGACGGTAGGGGCAGCGGTAAAAGTGAGGCTGGAGCCTTCTAGGACCACATTGCCGTATTCGGTTTGAGTAGCACCTAGGTCTACAGCGAACCCGTCAGGGACGAAGCATTCGACAGTCTCGGCTTCGCCAGGGTCGACGCCCCCGCCTTCGGGACAGCTGAATTCCGGATCAGAAGTGTTTGGACCGTTGGAGCTAGCGGGGTCCGTAGGCTCGGTGGGGTCAGTGGGGTCAGTGGGTTCAGGAGAGTCTGTGGGAGTCGGCGGCGGCGTTGGGGAGGGCGTCGGAGTAGGAGTCGGGGATGGTGGCTGCGTCTCCGATTCCACGTCGTCGGGTGAAGGAGAGCCCTCATTATCGTCGTCGTCTTCCACGTCTTCGACGGTGGTCTGAGTCGCAGTCTCATCAACCAGAGATTCTTCGGGGTTGGGCGTAGTGGCCGAATAGGCTGCGGGGGCAGCGCTCAGCACCAGCCCGACCACGAGGGCCAGGGCAGCCCACGTTGCTATGGTCCGCTCACCCGTTCCTGAAACCACGGAGATATTCTAGGGCATCGCAGCCCTGAGTCCCGTCAACGTCATGGCGCGGCTCACCTCAGGGGGGTCGAAGGTCTCAAATCCGAGATGCTCGGCGACTTCGCCCATGGTGCGATCGTGAGTCACCACTGTGACAGCACCGCCGTCAAGCATGGCAGTCGCGAGGTGGATCGCATCTAAGGATTTGATATGACGCTCGACGCTCTCCGCGACGTTCAGCGCAGCTTGTGACAGATGCAGCATTTCAACCCGGTCCAGCAGCCAGTCCGCGTGCCTCCTGTCCAGCCCGTCCCTCCGAAGTGTGCGAACAGTCTCCAAGCGAAGAAGCGCGCAGGACGCGACCTCATCCTGGCTGCGCAGAACATCTTGGCGCCACGCCTGAGCTTCGACGCTTCCCTCAGGAAGAACGGCATGCAGCCCCACTGAGGTGTCCAAGTACCACCGCATCAATGGTCTCCGCGAAGCTCATCGAGGAGGTCGTCTACTCGTTGAGGGTTCCCAGGCCCGCTGCGCAGGGCTGGAAAGGGCGCAGGGTGGTCCTTGGGTCCAATAGTTCTACCTTCGGCCCGTGCACGGACCAATGGGTCGACCTCTTCGTCGGCGCGCCAGATCTTCCATCGCCGCCCGTCGCGCTCGGTGATCACCACTGGGTCGCGGGTGCCAGCCGCGTCCAAAACTTCAGCAGTTCGCTGATTCAGATCACGCTTGGTGTAGGCCTTCATGCCCCCAATGTGCTACCGCTGTCTGACATTCGGTATAGGAGGGCATATGTATCTCACCAACAGATGTGGGTGATTCGTCCCGCCCCACTTGCCAGTGCTGACAGTCGCCCCGCTGGCCGCAGCGGCGTGGTTCAGGTCAACCGGCTTGAGGGTGATTTTGTCAGTTGTGGGTCGTTCTGCGCCAAGTGGCCGATGATGGAGTCGATGGCCTGCCGAGCCTCCGGCTCCAGAGTGACCCCGGCGGCAGCAACATTGGAGGCGATCTGCTCCGGGCGGGAAGCACCGACCAGAGCCGAGGCGACGTTCTTGTTCTGCAGCACCCAGGCGATGGCCAACTGGGCCAGGGTCAGGTCGTGATCGTCAGCAATAGGCTTCAGCTGCTGGACGGCCGCGAGGATCTCATCGGTGAGGTACTTCTCGATGGTCCGCGCACCCCCTGCCTCATCGGTGGCGCGGGATCCCTCAGGGAAGGTCTCACCCGGCAGGTACTTGCCGGTCAGCACGCCCTGGGCGATGGGGGACCACACGATCTGGCTGATGCCCAGCTCTTCGGAGGCGGGGATGACCTCGGGTTCGATGATGCGCCAGAGCATGTTGTACTGCGGCTGATTGGAGATCAGCTGAATCCCCAGGTCCTTGGCCAGAGCATGGCCGGCGCGCAGCTGCTCGGCGTTCCACTC
>JBQCZP010000023.1:0-37013 GCA_052089225.1 Nesterenkonia sp. | reverse complement strand
CGCGTTGTCCTCGTAGACCTCGACCACGTTCCAGTCCTTGGCCTCGGCCAGCGCCCTGATCTTCCTCAGCTGCGTATCGACCGTCCAGCGGTCGCCCTTGCGGTCCATGGAGGCGCGGACGTACGCGGCCACCTCGTTCGTCTTCCTCAGCGCTACCAGTTCGACCATGCAACCAAGCTTACGTGAACCGGTGTTGCAACCGTGAGATGTGCTAGCGCACATCGATCACGCCGGTGCCGATCTCGAGGCTGCTCGTCCTGGCGCCTCACGTGTTTCGCGAAGTGAATGGCATTGCCGAAGACCGTTCCAATGGGTGCCGCGGCAACCGTCTCGTGTCAGCGGCGTCAGCCCAAAGCCGCGTTCTGCTCGGCGGAGAGCACCACGTTCTGCAGCAGCTCCACCCGGGTCATCGGGCCGACTCCTCCGGGGTTGGGAGAGTACCAGCTGGCGACCTCTTCGATGCCCGGTGCCAGGTCCCCGTAGATCTTTGCTCTGCCCGTCTCCGGGTTGACCTCACGGGTGACGCCGACGTCGAGCGCGACGACCCCGGGCTTGAGCTCCTTCGGGTCAATCATGTGCTTGACTCCGGCGGCGGCGATGACGACGTCGGCGCTCTGCAGGTGCATCGGCAGATCCGCGGTTCCGGTGTGACAGAGGGTCACCGTGGCGTTGATCTCTCTGCGGGTCAGCAGCAGGCCGATCGGCCGTCCAATCGTGACACCGCGTCCGACGACGACGACGTGCTTGCCGGCCAGGTCCAGGCCGTAGTGGGCCAAGAGGTCCACACAGCCCTTCGGGGTGCATGGCAGCGGGGAGCTGATGGGCTCGTTTACGTTGGCCACCAGCCGTCCCAGGTTCATCGGATGCAGTCCGTCGGCGTCCTTCTCTGGTGGGACGGACTCTAAGATTCGCTGGGTGTCCAGATGTTTGGGCAGCGGCAGCTGGACGATGTAGCCGGTGCATGCGCCGTCGTTGTTGAGCTTTTCCAGTTCGGCCAGCAGTTCAGCCTCGGAGATGTCTTCGTCGAGTTCGACCTGCATGGAGTTGATGCCGACCTCCTGGCAGTCCCGGTGCTTGCCGGCCACGTAGGAGCGGCTGGCCGGATCGGCGCCGACCAGCACTGTGGCCAGGCCCGGCGTGATCCCCTGTTCCTTCAGTGATTCCACGCGGAGGGCGAGGTCCTCTTTGATGGCCTTGGCCGTGGCGCGGCCGTCCAGCAGTTCAGCGGTCATAGGGGCAGTGCTCACCAGTCCTCGAGGCCTTCGTAGAGCGGGAAGTCGGTGGCCAGGGTTTCGACCCGGGCGCGCAGGGCGGCGATATCGGCGCCGGGCTTCAGGGCCTCGGCGATGATGTCTGCGACTTCGTGGAACTCTTTCTCGGTGAAGCCGCGGGAGGCCAGAGCCGGAGTGCCGATGCGCAGACCGGAGGTCACCATGGGTGGACGTGGGTCGTTGGGGACCGCATTGCGGTTGACGGTGATTCCGGCCTCGTGCAGCAGATCTTCGGCCTGCTTGCCGTCCAGCTCTGAGTTGCGCAGGTCCACAAGCACCAGGTGCACATCCGTGCCGCCGGTCAGCACCGAGACCCCGGTCTCGGCCACATCAGCGGCCAGCAGCCGCTCGGCCAAGATCTGCGCGCCGGCCACTGTGCGGCGCTGGCGCTGGGCGAACTCCTCAGAGCCGGCGATCTTGAAGGCAGTCGCCTTCGCCGCGATGACGTGCATCAGCGGCCCGCCCTGCTGGCCGGGGAAGACCGCAGAGTTGATCTTCTTCCTGTGTTCTTCCTTGCAGAGGATCATGCCCGAACGTGGCCCGGCCAGGGTCTTATGCACTGTGGACGTCACCACATCGGCGTAGGGGACCGGGTTGGGGTGCAGCCCGGCGGCCACCAGCCCGGCGAAGTGGGCCATATCCACCCACAGGATCGCGCCGATCTCATCAGCGATCTCCCGGAAGGCGGGGAAGTCCAGCTGACGCGGATAGGCCGACCAGCCGGCGACGATCATGTCCGGCTTCTCGGCCAGGGCCACCTCACGGACCTTGTCCATGTCGATTACCTCAGTCTGCGGGTCCACCTCATAGGCGGCGACCTGGTAGAACTTGCCCGAGTGGTTCAGCCGCATCCCGTGGGTCAGGTGGCCACCGTGGTCCAGCGAGAGGCCCATCAGCTTATCGCCGGGCTTCAGGAACGCCGTCATCACCGCCACATTCGCCTGGGCCCCGGCGTGGGACTGCACATTGGCGTGATCAGCGCCGAAGAGTTCCTTGGCCCGCTCGATCGCCAGGTTCTCGGCGACGTCGACGAACTCGCAGCCGCCGTAGTAGCGGCGTCCCGGGTAGCCTTCGGCATACTTATTGGTCAGCACCGACCCCTGAGCCTCAAGCACCGCCCGGGGCACGAAGTTCTCGCTGGCGATCATCTCCAGAGTTGACCGCTGGCGTCCCAGCTCCTCGCTGATCGCCTGTGCGATCTCCGGATCGACTTCGGCCAGGGGCGCAGTGCTGATGTCAGTGCTCAAGACGTCTCCTAAAGCGGCGGGCGTGCTTACCGCGGTAAGTCTACCCGGCCACTGCCGGTTAAAAACTGCAGCCTCAGCGCAGGAACAGCGCCTTCATGCGGTAGGAGGCCAGCAGTCCTCCTGCGGTGACCAGCACCAGGTAGTAGCCCAGGTGCACCAGAGACATGGCGCTGAAGTTCCAGAAGGCAATGTCGCGCATCAGCTCCACCCCGTGCCACAGCGGCAGGGCCTGGATGACCATCTGCACCCCCGAGGGGTAGACGTCGATGGGGAACAGAGTTGCGGAGAACAGGAACATCGGGATCAGGATCATCATCATCCAGTCCATCTGCTGGAAGCGTTTCATGAAGCTGGTGACCGCCATGCCGATGCAGGCGAAGCCCAGGGCGATGAGCAGAGCGGTGCACCACATCAGCACCGCCGAAAGGGGCGAGACCAGCCCGGCGACCAGCAGCACACCCAGAAATCCCATCGCGTAGAGCCCGCCGCGGAACAGCGCCAGAGCGATCTCTCCCACAGCGACGTCCACCGGCCCCAATGACGTCGACATCATGGTCCGGTAGAGCTTGGTGATCTTCAGCTTGAAGAACACGTTCCACGTGGAGTCGAAGACCGCGCCGTTCATCGCCGAGACCGCCAGCAGCGCCGGGGCGATGAACGCGGCGTAGCTGATGGTGTCCTGGCCCGCCACCCCGGCCTGTTCGGCCTCGACCCCACTGATCATCGGAGAGACCCCCAGACCGAAGCTGGTTAGGAACAGCACCGGCTCTAAGAACCCGGAGAAGAGGATGATGCCGCGGTTGCTGCGGATGGCCGCCATGCCGCGGGCGAAGACGGCCCGGATATTGCCGGAGTAGTAGTTGGCGGCCACACCACGGCGGTAGCTGATCGGCGGCAGCCCTTCGGTGGGCTCATAGGTGCCGACGGCGAGGTCCTTGGACTCCTGCTTGGCCGCCCGGCGCTGGTCGGCCTTCAGCCCGGGCACCCGCCCCTGCCACTCCTGGTGGCCCAGCCGCCGGATGAAGACCCGCCGGGCGATCACCCAGGCCACCGCAATGATGGCCAGCAGGTAGCCCAGGTGCACAGCGACCAGCCACGGCGGCGTCGGTTGGCCGAAGGCGAGCACCCGGCCCAGCTCGTTGGCGTGCCAGATGGGGGAGACCCAGCCGATCAGCTGCAGGCCCTGCGGAAGGTTGGTCAGCGGGTAGAAGGTCCCGGAGAACAGGAACAGCGGCATGATGATGAACCGCTGAAGAATGGCCGCATGGCCCTTCTCGTCGCGCAGCGTCGAAATATAGGCCATGATCGGCAGGCCGATCGCCAGTCCGCCCAGCACCCCGGAGAACACCATCAGCACCGCCCAGCCTGAGGTCAGCACACCGAAGGCGAACAGCACCGCGGTGAAGATCAGCGAGTGCAGACCGAAGCGGCAGCCCACTGCCAGCACGTAGCCCAGTGCGACCTGCTGGGGCGATAGGGGGCTCGCCTGGGCGCTGAAGAACAGTCGCCGCCACTTGAAGCCCTCCAGCACCGGGAAGGTGAACTCCACCCCGGCGGTCATCGCCACCGTGGAGGCCAGGATGGCCGGGGCGATATACATCAGGTACGACTGCGCCCCATAGGCGGAGAAGTCCGTCTCCGCCCCGACCAGCACGCCCAGGCCCAGCCCCATGGCCAGGATGTACATGATCGGCTGGAAGGTGGAGGAGAACAGGATGACGCCGCCGTAGGCGCGCATCTGGCGCAGCTGGGACTCCGCCTGGTACAGCGCGCCCCAGCGCCGGGTCCGCGCGGAGAGCCTGTCCTTATCGGCTGCCGCCTCTGTTCGGCTCAGCTCAGTCAACGAGGGACCGTCCCGTCAGCCGCAGGAACACATCCTCCAACGAGGAGCGGCGCACCAGGGAGGTCATGGGCTTGTGCTCGGCGGCAAAGATCTTCTCCAACGCGGCCTCGGCCCGGTCGGCGTAGACCAGCAGCCGGTCCGGCAGCACCTCGATATGGTCGAATCCGACGTCGCCGCTTCCGGCATCTGTGCGGGTCAGCAGCTCTTCCAGCACCTGAGCGGTCTCGGCGTTGCGGTCCATGCCGAAGCGCAGCTCCAGCACCTCACGGGTGGAGTGCTCACGGATCAGCCGCTGCGGTGAGCCCTCAGCCATGATGGACCCATGGTCGACGACGATGAGCCGGTCACACAGCTGTTCGGCCTCATCCATGTGGTGGGTGGTCAGCACCAGCGTGGTGCCCGCCTCCTTCAGCCGGAACAGCCGGTCCCACAGCACGTGGCGAGCCTGCGGATCCAACCCGGTGGTCGGCTCATCCAGCAGCAGGATGTCCGGCTCGTTGACCAGGGCTCGGGCAATCGTCAGCCGACGCTTCATGCCGCCGGAGAGGTCCTCGACCCGTGCGCGGGCGCGATGGCTGAGCTGAGCGAAGTCCAGCAGCTCATCGCCCTTGGCCCGCAGGAAGCGCCGCGGCAGCCCGAAGTAGCGGCCGTACATGATGATGTTCTCCCGGACCGAGAGTTCCTCGTCCAGGTTGTCCTGCTGGGGAATCACCCCCAGACGGGCCCGGACTTCGGGCCCGCGCCGCTCCGGGTCCAGGCCTGCCACCTGCATCGTTCCCGAGGTGCGGGCGGCCACGGCGGCGATCATCCGCATGGCGGTGGACTTGCCGGCGCCGTTGGGGCCCAGCAGCCCGAAGGACTCGCCGCGGCTGACGCGGAAGCTGATACCGTCCACTGCGGTGAAGTCCCCGTAGCGTTTGGTCAGATCCACCGCTTCGACGGCGGGGGCGGCAGCAGAGTCTCCGGACACAGAGGTGGTCGTGGCCGAGGGAAGGGACATTGGGTGATCGTACCCTGATTTACGCCGAGTTCACCCTGAATTTTCTCTCAATCATCCTTGTGAGGGATGTGTGGGGGCGCGTCATCCGCAAGACTGACTGCCATAACTTTCGACAACGGAGGAAAGCATGTCCACACCAGTCCTTGAGACGGAGAACCTGGTCAAGATCTATGGCCGTGGCCCGTCGCGCTTCGATGCGCTCAAGGGCCTGACATTCGAGATCCATCGCGGTGAATCCGTGGCGATCGTGGGAAAGTCAGGCTCCGGAAAATCGACGCTGATGCACCTGTTGGCGCTGCTGGACCAGCCCACCAACGGCGTCGTCGCCCTGGAGGGCCAGCCGGTCACCCAGATGAAGCCCAAGAGGGTCTCCCAGCTGCGCAACGCGACCTTCGGCTTCGTCTTCCAACAGTTCTTCCTCAACCCCACCCAGACGGTGCTGGAGAACGTGACGCTGCCGCTGAAGATCTCGGGGCTGAGCCGCGCTGAGCGCAATCGCCGCGGCATGGAGGTCCTGGAACAGCTGGAGATGGACGATAAGGCCAAGAACAAGGCCACCGACCTATCCGGCGGTCAGAAGCAGCGCGTCTGCATCGCACGCGCACTGATCAATGAGCCCAGTGTGCTCTTCGCCGACGAGCCCACCGGCAACCTCGACACGGCCACCAGCGAGACGGTGGAGGACATACTCTTCAACCTGCACCGTGATCACGGCATCACCCTGGTGGTCGTCACCCATGACGAAGACCTGGCCAATAAGTGCCAGCGGCGGCTGAGCATGCAGGACGGGCTGATCGTCGCCGAGGAAACCGGTACGCCGACTCCCGCCGCTGCGGCTGAGCCGGCGACGCCCGAGTCCCCGCAGCCCAAATCCGCGCAGCCCGAGTCTGTGCGCCGTCGTCGTTCGATCCTGCCGTTCGGCAAGGGAAAGAGGGGGCAGGCATGAAGGCACCAGACCTCATCGGAGCCGCGCTGGGCAACACCCTGCGCTCCAAGCTGCGCACTGCGCTGACCGTGCTGGCCATCGTCATCGGCGGCTTCACCCTCACCGCCACCTCGGGCCTCTCGGCAGGCATCAGCCAGACTGTCGATGACATGCTCGCCGGCTACGGCGAGGAGGACCAGCTCTTCGTGATGAGCGCCGCGGCGATGGGCACCGGTGAGAACACCGGTCCGGGCCCGCAGGAGTACGAACCCGACAGCGGGTCTCAGACCGGCGAATTCGGTCAGGAGATGCTCACCGAAGAGGACATCGAGACGGTCGAGGGCATCGACGCGGTCACCAATGTCGATCCGATCTTCTTCGTCAGTCCCGACTACCTGGAGACCAGCAGCGGTGACCAGTATCAGCTGAGCGAACTGGGGATCCCCGCCAACGGCCCCACGATGGACTTGATGGCCGGCGAGCTTCCCGACCGGGAGGCGATGGAGGTCACGGTTCCTGATACCTGGCTGACCCTCTTCGACGACGCTGAGGACTACGCGAACATCGATCCTGAGGTGGCCCTGGGGGAGACCGTTGAGATCGGCATCTCCAATATGGTCCACGAGCAGGAGACGATTGAAGCCGAAGTCGTAGGTGTCAGCACGCAGAACCTGGCCGGCTCCGGTGGTGCGCCGATGCCCTCCCATGAGCTCAATGATCAGCTGTATGAGATCCAGACCTCCGGGCTGGACGTGGACCAGCCTGATGCGTTCGTCCAAGCCGTAGCCGATGTGGACAATTTGGACGCGAACCTGGACGGGGTCACTGAGCAGCTGCAGGACGAGGGCCTGATCGGCATGACTCTGGAGGACCAGCTGGGCATCATCCAGGGTGTCATCGACGCGATCTCCTGGGTGCTTTACGGCTTCGCGCTGATCGCGCTGCTGGCAGCCAGCTTCGGGATCGTCAACACCCTGCTGATGAGCGTGCAGGAGCGTACCCGCGAAATCGGGCTGATGAAGGCGCTGGGCATGTCCAGCGGCAAAGTCTTCGGCCTCTTCTCCCTGGAGGCCGTGGTGATCGGCATCTTCGGTTCGGTCATCGGTGTGGCCGCCGGGCTGGCCGTCGGGTTCGTCGCCGACGGGATCCTGACCGGAAGTGAAGGACCGCTGGGAGAAGTCGGGGGCCTGACCCTGTTCGCCCTGGACCCGGTTGCCCTGGCGATCATCACCGGGGTGATCCTGCTGATCGCCTTCGTCGCGGGCACGCTGCCAGCGGCACGGGCGGCCAGGAAGGACCCGATCGAGGCGCTGCGCTACGAGTAGGGCTCAGCGGCACGATACCGGCGGTATTTATGATGGAACGGAAGAACACTCTAGGAGGAGCAATGAGCACCCCACCCAATGACAGCACCCCGCAGTGGGGGAGCACGGACGCCCAGGGCGGTGAGCCCGGCAGCAAGTTCGGCACCAGCGGGTATGACCCTGGTGCCAGCTACAACGCACCGATGACCGAACCGAGGCAGTACTCACTGCTGAAGACGATGACGCTGGTTGGCCTGGGGCTCTACCTGATCAGCCAGATCATCGGCATGATTCCATTCTTCGGTGACGAGGGTCGTCAGCTCATGCGGGAAAGCCTGGAGACCGCTGGCCAACCCGTGGAAGAGTCCATGATTGACGGCATGGTCATTGGGGCAATGGTGTTCAGCCTTGTTCTGATCGCCATCAGCCTCGGGCTTTACCTGCTGGTGTTCTTCGGGCTGAAGAAGGTCAAGGGCTGGGCGCGGGTGACCGGTATGGTGCTGGCGTTTATCGGTTTGGCGTTCACCGTCGGCGGGTTTGTGATCGGAGGCACGGACATGGGCTCAGGCACGGGAGCAGTAGCAACAATTCTCAGTGTCGTCTGGATCGCAGCAACTGTCTATTGGCTGGTACTGGCCTTCAACTCTCAGGTGCGCGACTACATGGATCAGCAGAACGCCTGAGTCGCAGCTGAGCTGAACATTTCGGTGGGGCGGGGCATCTGCGGATGCCCCGCCCCACTAGTTGTATGAGGCAACCAGTGAGGTATTCCGGTATAGGGTGAGACGGTGAGCACACCGGACGAGGACCCAGAGCAGAGCTCCACGGTCCGCGTCATGTTCGCGCTGCTGCTTCCGCTGTTCGCCGCACTGATGAGCGTCTCATCCATCATGGTGGCGCTGCCCGCCATCGAGGACGGGCTGGGAGCAGACGACTCCGACCTGCAGTGGGTGCTGACCGGCTACACGTTGGCCTTCGGCGTGGGAATGGTCCCCGCTGGCCGCGCCGGAGACCTCTGGGGCCGTCGTCGGATCTTCTTAGCCGGGGTGATCCTCTTCGGGCTCTCCTCCCTGGCTGCGGCACTTTCAACCAGCCCGCTGATGCTCAACATCCTGCGAGTTGTGATGGGACTGGGCGCCTCGATGCTGGTGCCGCAGATCATCGGGATGATCCAGCGGCTCTTCGCCGGATCCGCCCGCGGCCGCGCCTACGGGCTGATGAGCACAGCCATCGGACTGGCCGTGGCCGTCGGCCCACTGGTCGGCGGCGGGCTCATCGACGCAGCCGGCGGTGAGCACGCGTGGCGGACTGTGTTCCTGGTCAACATTCCGGTCATTGTCGCCGGCCTGGTCTTCGCGATGCTCTGGCTGCCCAAACCCCACGACGACGGCGTCGGCGACGAGAGGCCTGCCGGTGCGGGCGCGCTGGCGCGGCTGGATCCGGTCGGGGCGCTGCTGCTCACCGTGGCCATCGTGCTGCTGATGCTGCCCTTCATCCAGTTCCCCAACCTCTTCGGCGTCGGGCTCGCCACTCTCGGCGTGGGGCTGATGGTGCTCTGGGTCCGCTGGGAGAAGCGCCTGGGGGACCGGGACCCGCAGGCTCCGATGGTCAACCTGAATCTCTTCGCGCTGCCCAGCTACACCTGGAACACATCCGTATTGGTTCTCTACTTCACCGGGATGCCGGGCATCTGGGCGGTGGTATCGATCTACATTCAGCAGGGGTTGGGCCACGGCGCGCTGCTGGCGGGAGTGGTCACCCTTCCCAGCGCGGCCATGGTGGTGCTGCTCGCGGCGCAGGTGGGCAAACGGGTCGAACGCTTCGGCCCGCGGCTGCTGGTGATCGGCAGCATCAGCGCAGCAGCGTCTATGCTCATGCTCGCCGCGGCCGGCTGGCTGATGGACACCGACTACGGCTCGCTGTGGTGGGTGGCCCTGGCCCTGGGCGTCAACGGCTTCTCGCAGGCACTGATCATTCCCAGCGCGCAGACGATGTCGATGCAGGACGTGCCCGAAGAGATGTCCGGCGCCGCTGGCGGTGTCGCCCAGAGCGCCCAGCGGCTTTTCACCTCTGTGGGGCTGGCCGTGGTCACCGCCACCTACTTTCTGTATCAGGCCCAGGCCGATCACCAGGCGGGAGTGGTGGCCAGTGCCCTGACGATCTTCAGCATCATGGTGCTCAGTGTCCTCGGCGCCCTCGGCGCAGCCCGACGGGCCGCACGCGGTTGAGCGGCAGCAGGACCACATCAGCGCAGCCGGGTGACCCGGCGCAGTTCCTTGCCGGTCACATAGGCGGGAGTACCCGCGAAGATCTCAGCGCGAACCGCAGACTCTTCCCACTGCTGCTCGGCGGCGGAGAACTCCTCTGCGTTGCCGGCGCGGGAGACGAACCAGGTCAGCTGCGACTTATCGTCGTCGAGCCACACCGATTCGACGGTGAACCCCATTTTCTGCCGGGCCGGCAACACCTTGCTGGTGAGGAACTCGACGAACTCGTCGGCCAGCTCCGGGTCCAAGGTGTAGCGCCGCATCCAGGTGGTGTGCTGTCGGCCCTGCTCCTGGGCGGGTTCGGCATGCTCGGTCATCGGTTCTCCTCATCTGGTGGGTGCTTCTCACCTGGCGTTTCGATCCTACGGCCGGACTCTGAAAGAATTGACTCTATGACTGAATCCACGCCCCCCGCTGAGCGCGCGCAGACTGCCCTGCGCAACGCCGGACGACGCGGCACCGGCATCGCTTTTGCGGTGATGATCACCGTGCTGCTGGTGGCGCTGCTTTTCGCCGCCAACCAGAACGACATCATCGGCTGGATCCTGGTGGCCATCGCCGCCGGCTGGCTGCTGCTGGCCACCATCCTCGTACTGACCTTCCGCCGCGGGGCAAGGAAGTTCGGTGACGCCGTCGACTCAGCCCGCGCCGGTGCGGCCGCCCAGCATTCGGACAACTCCGGTGCAGCTGTGGTGGTGGATGAGGACACGCACGCCCGAAACCTCAAGCTGGACCATTCCTTCAAGATCGTCCAGGTCCAGGTGCGGGTGATCCAGCAGGAGATGGCCAAGGGCACTGACGCCGACGCTGAAATGATCGACCGCTCCCTGGAGACCACTGAGTCGACCGCGCACAACGGTCGCGACATGCTCGCCGACCTGGTGGGCAGAGAGAAGAAGTCCACCGATACCGACGACGACGGCGGCACCATCGCCGGCGATATCGTCCGCTGACCCTCACTCACCTCGGGCGTCAGCCTTCGGAGTGCGGCCGCCTCCCCTGACCCGGTACCGCTGCTTATCGTGGAGCTTCTGCCCTTTAGTGGGGCAGGAGGTCTACGCTGAAGCAGAAGCTCTACGAAAACTGACCCTGAAGGAGAACCTGTGGCCGAGACCAGCCCGCATGTGATCATCGACACCAAGCCTGAAGGGGGCACCCGGATCGGCAGCGTCAACGTCAACGGCATTCGGGCCGCCGCCCGCAAGGGAATGGGGGAGTGGCTGGCCCGGCGGGACATCGACATCCTTACCCTGCA
The DNA here is from genome assembly GCA_052089225.1 of Nesterenkonia sp. Lineage (GTDB taxonomy): Bacteria > Actinomycetota > Actinomycetes > Actinomycetales > Micrococcaceae > Nesterenkonia. Next base: position 25,901 of record JBQCZP010000023.1, on the reverse strand, counting down.
GGAGGTGCGGGCCGACGGCCCCACCCTGCGCAAGGTGGTCACCCAGCTGGCCGAGACCGCCGGGGAGGAGGATCCGGAGAATGCCTGGCACATCCATGAGCAGGAGGCCGCCGATAAGGGCCGTGCTGGCGTAGCGATCATCTCCCGCAGGGAGCCGATCGCCACCCGTGAAGGGTTCGGCGGCGGCCACCGGGAAGACCAAGGGCGGTGGGTCGAGGCCGACTACGAGCTGGCCGACTCCAGCATACTAACCGTAGTCAGCGTCTATGTGCACTCCGGGGAGGTGGGGACCCTCCGCCAGGAGCACAAGATGCGGTTTTTGCAGGACATGCTCGACTACCTGCCCCAGTTGGCCGCCCACACCGACTACGTTCTGGTCACCGGTGACCTCAACGTCGGCCACACGGAGCTGGACATCAAGAACTGGAAGGGCAACCGGAAGAACTCCGGGTTTCTGCCCGAAGAACGGGCCTTCTTCGACAAGTACTTCGGTGAGGCGGGATACGTCGACGTCGCCCGAAGCCTCGCCGGTGAGGTGGAGGGCCCCTACACGTGGTGGTCCTACCGCGGAAAGGCCTTCGACAATGACACCGGGTGGCGGATCGACTACCACGTGGCCACCCCGTCGCTGGCGCAGACGGCGACCAACCCGAGGGTCGACCGTGCCGAGGACTACTCACTGCGCTGGTCCGACCACGCTCCGCTGGTCATCGACTACAAGCTCAAGTGATGGGCCGGCAGCCGGCTCAGCTCTGGTAGGTGTTGGCGATGTAGACGTCGCAGGTGGCGTTGTGCGACACAGAGTTGGCCACACTGCCCAGCATGCGGGTCATTCCGCGCATCCGCTGATTTCCGACCACGATCATCTGGGCGTCGTTGCGCTCCGCATAGGCGATGAGCGCCTCCGAAGGTTTCCCCTGCGCTGCGGCGGCCTTGATGTCCGATCCCGAGGCCTGCAGGCCCTTGGCCACCTGGGCGGCAGTGTCCCGTGCTTCCTCTGCATGGGAGAGCACGAACTCTTCGCCGCCGAAGTTCACGTGGGCAATTTCATCCTTGGTGTGCGCCGAGACCACATGCAGCGGGGCCTCCAGTCTCACAGCGAGGTCGCGAGCCTTCTCGGCCGCCCTGCGTGCAGTCGAGCTGCCGTCCACACCGACGATAATCGGACCTGACATGAAATGCTCCTTCACTGACGATGACACTGACCTGACTGCACCCAGTCTAGAGGCAACAGCGACCACAGGTAGGATGTCGCAGGTGCCGTGGACGAGTGCGAAGGGGCGGGCAAATGCTGATCGGTGTTCCCACTGAAGTGAAGGACCACGAATTTCGGGTGGCTCTGACGCCTGCCGGCGCGATGGACCTCATCCGCAGAGGCCACGACGTCGTCGTCCAGAGCGGGGCAGGTAGGGGCTCCGGATTCGCAGACGGCGACTACACGCAGGCTGGGGCACGCACCGTGGAGTCTGCGCGGGATGCGTGGTCAGCCGACCTGGTGCTCAAGGTGAAGGAGCCCCAGCCGCAGGAGTTCGACCTGATGCAGCGCGGTCAGATTCTCTTCACCTATCTGCATCTGGCTGCTGAGACCCAATGTGCCCGCGAGCTTCAGCAGCGTGGGATCACCGCCATTGCCTACGAGACCGTCACCGGGCCCAAGGGTCTGCCCCTGCTGGCACCGATGAGCGAGGTCGCCGGCCGGTTGGCAGCCCAGGCCGGGGCCTATCACCTCATGCAGGCTCAGGGCGGCTCGGGAATTCTCATCGGAGGAGTTCCCGGGGCACGTGCCGCCAAGGTCGTGGTGATCGGGGGCGGAATAGCCGGTGAGCAGGCCGCGCTGACCACCCTGGGGATGGGGGCAGATGTCACTGTGATCGACCTGAGCATCGATCGGCTTCGGGAACTGTCATCCATGTCGCCGCAGGGTCTGGCCACCCGGGCGTCGAATACGCTCACCATCGCAGAAGAGGTCGCCGCCGCCGACCTGGTCATCGGATCCGTGCTGATCCCCGGTGCGGCTGCGCCCAAGCTGGTCATCAGCGAGATGGTTGCCCAGATGAGGCCAGGCTCAGTGCTGGTGGACATTGCCATCGATCAGGGCGGGTGCTTCGAAGGCTCCCGGCCGACCACCCACGCTGACCCCACCTACCGAGTCGGCGAGCAGATCTACTACTGCGTGGCCAACATGCCCGGTGGCGTCCCGCAGACAGCCACTGCGGCACTGACCAACACTACCCTTCCCTACATCTTTGCGGTGGCGGACAAGGGTTGGAAGCAGGCCATGCGTGAGGATCCGCACCTGGCCAACGGGCTCAACGTCCACGACGGTCAGATCACCTATCAGCCGGTGGCCGAAGTGCTCGGCCTCAGTGCGACGCCGCTGCAGGAGGCATTGGCCGCCGCCGACTGAGGGGCCGCAGTCCGGTTCGACATCTGTTGCGCAGTCCGGGGCAGGAACGGGCTAAGCAGGTGTAGATTTGATGGTTGACGGTACGGCCACAGACAGCACCCGAAGAGGAGATCATGACCGCGAGCACCTCGCCCTCCGCCGACGACGCACCAGCACCAGAGACCGGTGCGCGCGTGCTCTCCGGCATGCAGCCCTCGGCGGACTCCCTGCACCTGGGCAACTACCTCGGGGCCCTGGTCAACTGGGTCAGAATCCAAGAGCAGTACGATGCCTTCTTCTTCATCCCGGACCTGCATGCGATCACCGTGCCGCAGCCGCCTGAGGAGCTGCGCCAGCGGGTGCGCCGCACGGCGGCGCAGTACATCGCGGCAGGCATCGATCCGGAGCGTTCGACGCTCTTCGTGCAGTCACATGTGCCAGAACATGCCCAGCTTGCCTGGGTGCTGATCTGCAGCACGGGCATGGGTGAGGCCGGCAGGATGACCCAGTTCAAGGACAAGTCTGCCAAGCAGGGCGCAGACCATGCCGGCGTCGGGCTCTTCACCTACCCGATGCTGCAGGCGGCCGACATTCTGCTGTACCAGCCCCACGGGGTGCCCGTGGGCGAAGACCAGAAGCAGCATGTGGAGCTCAGCAGGGATCTGGCCCAACGGTTCAACCACCGCTATGGACCGACCTTCCGCATCCCGCAGCCGATGATCCCTGAGGGGGCCGCGCGAATCTACGACCTGCAGAATCCGGGGGCCAAAATGTCGAAGTCCGCGGAATCTCCCAGTGGGCTGCTGAACCTGTTGGACTCGGATAAGCAGATCGCCAAGAAGATCAAATCCGCAGTCACCGACGACGGCACCGAGATCCGCTTCGACCGCGAGAACAAGCCGGGCGTGTCCAATCTGCTGGCCATCTACGCGGAACTGACGGGTCGGTCCACAGACCAGCTTGAGGCCGAGTATCAGGGAAGAATGTATGGGCACCTGAAGGTCGATCTGGCCGAACTTGCGGTGGAGCGCATCGGCCCGGTCCGCGACCGGGCGCTGCAGCTGCTGGAGGACCCAGCCGAACTCGATGCGCTGCTGGCCAAAGGGGCGGCCAAGGCGCGCACCGTGGCCTCCGACACCCTCAAGGACGTCTACAACAAGCTGGGTTTCCTGCCCTCAGCCGCGGTGTAGCCCATGAACGACCCCTCACGACTGCGCCCGCGCGGCAAAGGCGTGCGGACAGCAGGCAGCGCTGAGAACACCGGCGGAATCCTGGGTGCTGCCCAGGCCACAGCGGAGAAGATCCACGGGTTCTACAAGGTCAGGCCCCGGAACAATCCGTTGGACGCTGAGCAGCTCAAGCGCGAAGAGCTGCGGGCCCGTATGGCCTATGGTCGGATCAAGCGCCACGGGCAGGGCGGGCTCACACTACTGGGAGCCTGGTTCGGATGGGCGCTGGCCCGCCTCAACCAGTCGCGGCCGATGCGCTCGCTCAACCTGTTCTTCTTCCACTACGGCACCGTCATGGCCGCCGGTGCGGCCTACATGATGTTCTTCTCCGTCGCAGCCCTGCTCTGGGCAGGATTCTCCGTGGCGGGAATGATCATCGGCGGAAACCCCGATTATCAGAATCTGATCGTCAACACCGTGCAGAATGCGCTGCCGGGAGTCATCGGCGAGAGCGGACTGGTCAATGAGACGCAGGCCCAGGAGCTGTTCGACGTCGACGGGTTCAGCCTCTCCTTCGGCATCGCGGTCGTGCTGGCGGTGGTCACCTCACTGAGCTGGGTGCACGGCCTGCGCTCGGGAATCCGCAGCATCTGGGAACGGCCGCTGATGGCCGAGAACGTGGTCTTTGTAAAGCTGAAGGACTTTGGGCTGCTGATCGTGCTGGCCATTGTGGCGCTGTCCTCAGCGATCATGGGCTTCCTCAGCCAAGGGCTGATCCGTGAAGCCCTGGCACTGGTGGGCTGGGACTCTACGGGCAACGTCGGAACGCTGATCCTGCTGGCGTCCTTCGTCATCTCCTTCGGCCTGGACATGATGGTCGCCGTGCTTCTGATGCGCGTCGCCTCCCGGCTGATGATGCCGGTCGCTGCGCTCTGGCAGTCCGCCCTCCTGGCAGGCCTGGGAACCTCGGTGCTGCGGCTGCTCTCCGGGCAGCTGCTGCAGAACTTCACCGACAGCCCGAATCCGCTGCTGAACACCTTCGGAACCGTGCTGGGAGTCTTCTTCTACTTCTTCATCTTCGGCCTGGTCTACCTCGTGGCAGCCAGCTGGGGTGCGGTCACTGCCTCTGACTACGCGCACAGAGCCCGCATCTAGCCAGGCCCGACGCAAAATCACCCCTGAAACGGGTAATCACCGTTCTAGACGAAGGTGATTACCCGTTTCAGGGGTGATAAAGCGCTGGTCAGGGCGATTCCGCTACATCGAGCGGGTCAGGATTGCGGTCTTCACTTCCTGAATCGCCTTGGTGACCTCGATGCCGCGTGGGCATGCGTCGGTGCAGTTGAAGGTGGTGCGGCAGCGCCACACGCCCTCCTTGTCGTTGAGCACCTCCAGGCGCATGTCACCGGCATCGTCGCGAGAGTCGAAGATGAACCGGTGGGCATTGACGATGGCCGCTGGGCCGAAGTACTGCCCGTCGGTCCAGAACACCGGGCAGGAGCTGGTGCAGGCGGCACACAGGATGCACTTGGTGGTGTCATCGAAGCGCTCGCGCTCCTCGGCAGACTGAAGCCGCTCTGCGCTCGGCTCCGGAGAGTTGTTGATGAAGAAGGGCATGACCTCGCGGTAGGACTGGAAGAACGGCTCCATGTCCACGATCAGATCCTTCTCGACGGGCAGGCCCTTGATCGCCTCAACGGTGATGGCCTTGGAGGTGTCCAAGTCCTTCAGCAGAGTCTTGCAGGCCAAGCGGTTGCGGCCATTGATGCGCATCGCATCGGAGCCGCAGATGCCATGGGCACAGGAGCGGCGGAAGGTCAGTGAGCCGTCCACGTACCATTTGACCTGGTGCAGGGCATCGAGCACACGATCTGTGCCCTGCATGGTCAGCGTCCACTCGTCCCACCAGGCGTCCTCAGCGCGTTCAGGGTCGTAGCGTCGCACCTGCAGAGTGATGTCAAAGGTCGGGACAGACCCAGCGCTGTCGCCGGACTCTGCCAAATCGACCTTGGAAGCAGGTTCGTTCTCAACTGTGGGAGTGCTCATCAGTACTTACGCTCCATCGGCTCGTAGCGGGTGAAGACCACCGGCTTGGTATCAAACCGGATGCCCTTGATGCCCTCGATCTCAGCTCTGTCGTCCTTGTACATCATCGAGTGCAGCATGAATCTGTCGTCGTCGCGATCGGGGAAGTCCTCGCGGTAGTGCCCACCGCGGGACTCTTCGCGGTGCAGTGCGGAGACGGTCATGACTTTGGCCATGTCCAGCAGGAAGCCCAGCTCCACTGCTTCCAACAGGTCAAGGTTGAAGCGTCGTCCCTTGTCCTGGACGCTGATCTGCTGGTACCGCTCCTGCAGCTCAGCGATCTTGGTCAGAGCCTCATCGATGGTCGTCTTGGAGCGGAAGACCTGCATGTTGGCGTCCATGGTCTCCTGCAGCTCGGCGCGCAGTGTGGCCACCCGTTCGGTGCCCTCGGCGTGGCGCAGCATGCCCAGCTGGTCCGCCACGAAGTCCTCCGGGTTCTCGGGGACCTCAACGAAGTCCGCGTGCTCAGCGTATTCGGCCGCCTGGATGCCGGCGCGCTTGCCGAAGACGTTGATGTCCAGCAGCGAGTTGGTGCCCAAGCGGTTGGAGCCGTGCACCGAGACGCAGGCGACCTCGCCGGCGGCGTAGAGCCCCGGGACCACTGTGTCGTTGTCCTGCAGGACCTCGGCGTCGACGGTGGTGGGGATGCCGCCCATCGCGTAGTGACAGGTGGGGAACACCGGAACCGGCTCGGTGTAGGGCTCCACACCCAGATAGGTGCGGGCGAACTCGGTGATATCCGGCAGCTTCGCGTCGATGTGCTCCGGCTCCAGGTGCGTCAGGTCCAGCAGCACGTAGTCCTTGTTCGGTCCCGCGCCGCGGCCTTCGCGAACTTCGTTGGCCATGGACCGAGCGACGATGTCACGCGGGGCGAGATCCTTGATCGTCGGCGCGTAGCGCTCCATGAACCGCTCGCCGTCGCTGTTGCGCAGAATGCCGCCCTCGCCTCGGGCCGCCTCCGAGAGCAGAATGCCCAGGCCCGCCAGGCCGGTGGGGTGGAACTGCACGAACTCCATGTCCTCCAGCGGGATGCCGGCGCGGTAGGCGATGGCCATGCCGTCACCGGTGAGCGTGTGCGCATTCGAGGTGGTCTTGAAGATCTTGCCCAGCCCGCCGGAGGCGAAGACCACTGACTTGGCCTGGAAGATGTGCAGCTCTCCGTTGGCCAGGTCATAGGCGACGACGCCGGCCACCCGCTTCTGCTTATAGGTGCTGCCGTCCTCGCGGGTTGCGTCCTCCTCCACGGTGAGCAGGTCCAGGACGTAGAACTCGTTGTGGAACTCGACGTTGTGCTTCACACAGTTCTGGTAGAGGGTCTGCAGAATCATGTGGCCGGTGCGGTCGGCGGCGTAGCAGGCCCGCCGCACCGCGGCTTTGCCATGATCGCGAGTGTGGCCGCCGAAGCGGCGCTGGTCAATCTTGCCCTCGGGGGTGCGGTTGAACGGCAGCCCCATCTTCTCCAGGTCCAGTACGGCGTCGATGGCCTCTTTGGCCATCACCTCGGCAGCGTCCTGGTCGACCAGGTAGTCCCCGCCCTTGACGGTGTCGAAGGTGTGCCACTCCCAGTTGTCCTCTTCGACGTTGGCCAAGGCTGCGCACATGCCGCCCTGAGCTGCGCCGGTGTGGGAGCGGGTGGGGTAGAGCTTGGTCAGCACTGCGGTGTGGGCGCGCTGGCCGGATTCGATGGCGGCGCGCATGCCGGCACCACCGGCGCCGACGATCACGACGTCATACTTGTGAACCTGCATGTTCTTCTTCGGCTCTCTTTTCTTGGGTTCTGGAGAATATCAGTCTGTGGGCTGGGCGCCGGGGGGCTAGAGGTTCTGGCAGAAGGCCGGGGCCTCATTGAGCAGATTGCCGCTGGCATCGACCATGCATGGATCGAAGGTGAAGATCACCAGAGTGCCCAGCACGATGATCACGACTGTGGAGAGGTAGAGAATGCCCTTCAGCCACAGGCGCGTGGAGTCCTTCTCCGCGTAGTCGTTGATGATGGTGCGCATGCCGTTGGTGCCGTGCAGCATGGCCAGCCACAGCATGGTCAGGTCCCAGAACCTCCACACCGGGTTGGCCCATTTGCCGGCCACGAAGCCGAAGTCGACCTGATGGATGCCGTTGCCGACCATCAGGTTGACCCACAGGTGAACGAAGATAAGGACCACCAGGGCGACTCCGGAGAGACGCATGAACAGCCAGGCGAGCATCTCGAAGGACCCCGAGGACAGGCTGGAGCGCAGGTACTTCGGGTCGATGCGTCCCGAGCGCGGAGCGGCGATGCCCTGAGCCGGCAGAACCCCGTCAGAATTCGTCGTCGTCATAGTTCTAGAACCCCTCCCAGCCTTCGAAGAAGACCATCAGGTGCCGAGTGGAGAAGGCGGCCATGGTCACTGCCCACAGCACCAGCACTGCCCACAGCATGTGCCTGTGGTAGCGGGTGCCCTGCTTCCAGAAGTCGACCAGGATGATTCGCAGCCCATTGAAGGCGTGGAAGACGATGGCGCCCACCAGGCCGATCTCACCAAGGATCATGATGGGGTGCTTATATGCGCCGATCACCGCGTTGTAGGCCTCTGGTGAGACCCGAACCAGCGAGGTGTCCAGTACATGGACCAGGAGGAAGAAGAAGATGCCGACACCGGTGATTCGGTGCCCCACCCAGGACCACATGCCTTCCCGGCCCCTATAGAGAGTTCCCCTTCCGCCAGGGGAGGACTTAGTCTGCGTCACCTGTCCTGAACCTTTCAAAGCGTCGGTCGCATGGCGTGTTGTGCTGATTACCAGCTTACGGCACGGCGGCCTTCCCCGTGAGCCGGTGAAACAGGCCGTTGCTCCGTTGCTGCGCGGCCCATCGTAATGTTTCCGGCACCCGTTGTGTTTTCTACTGAGTGTAGAAGAAGGTTGTTCAGTGTGCGGCAGATCACAGCAGAGCGGCGTCACATCGATGTTGCGACTACTCTGGTCTGGTGACTTCAAGTTCTGATGTGCTGAGCCGATTCCACGCCGTCATTCCTGCCGGCGGTGTAGGGACGCGGCTCTGGCCGCTCTCACGCGAGGACGCCCCCAAGTTCCTGCATGACCTGACCGGCTCCGGCACCACGCTGATCCGTTCGACCTACGATCGTCTGACCCCGCTGGCCGACGGACGCACCATCGTGGTCACCGGCGAGAATCACCGGGATGCGGTCACTGAGCAGATCCCTGAGCTGGACCGGAACGCGCTGGTGCTGGAGCCGGAGCCCAAGGACTCAGCGGCTGCGATCGGCTTGGCAGCGGCCATCCTGCACCGCAGGGACCCGGAGGCAATCATGGGCTCCTTCGCCGCAGACCAGGTGATCGCGCCCACCAGCGTCTTCCAGGAGGCGGTCCGGGAAGCTGTGGCCACTGCTGCCACCGGGCGGATCGTGACCATCGGCATCAAGCCGACTCACGCGTCCACGGCGTTCGGCTACATCCGCGTGGGTGTGAAGCACGAGATCCAGGGAGCGCCGCACGCCCGCCGGGTGGTGGAGTTCGTCGAGAAGCCCAGTGACGAGGTCGCCAAACAGTATGCGGGCAGTGGTGACTACCTGTGGAACGCCGGCATGTTCGTCGGCCCGGTGTCCCTGATGCTGAAGCACCTAGCCGCCACCGAGCCGAAGCTGCACGCCGGGCTCACCGAGATTGCCGCCGCCTGGGACACTGGGGAGCAGGACGAGGTGCTGCAGCGCGTGTGGCCGACCCTGCCCAAGACTGCCATCGACTATGCGGTGGCCGAACCGGCCGCCCACCTCGGCGACGTCTCCGTCATTCCCGGGGACTTCACCTGGGACGACGTCGGAGACTTCGCTGCCATTGCCCGACTCAATCCGGCCGCGCAGCAGGAGAACATGATCGTGCTGGGCAAGCAGCCCCGCGTCTACTCCGAGGAGGCTTCCGGCGTCGTCGTCTCCGACACCCAACGCGTGGTGGCGCTGATCGGCGTGGAGAACATTGTGGTGGTCGACACCGACGATGCGCTGCTGGTCACCACCACCGATCATGCTCAAAATGTGAAGAAGGCGGTCGAGGCGCTGAAGGCCAAGGGCGACTCCGATGTCCTCTGAGCCCGCCGCCGACACCACTGCGCGAGTCGCCGCCGAAATCCAGGAGGCGGGAGCGGATTCTGCCGCGGCCGAGATCATCAGCGAGCTGGAGAGTGCGCTGATCGATTTCCGGCGCGACATCCACCGGCATCCCGAGCTGTCGTGGCAGGAGGTCCGGACCACCGAGCAGATCGCTGCCGCGCTGCAGCAGGCTGGTCTGATGCCGCAGCGGCTGCCGGAGAGCACCGGTCTCTACGTCGACGTCGGGGCTGCGGACGCCCCGATCGCCGCGGCCTTCCGCGCAGACATCGACGCGCTGCCGCTGGCAGAGACCACCGAGCTGGAATACGCCTCAGCTGCTGAGGGAGTCGCCCACGCCTGCGGCCACGATATGCACGCCGCAGTGATGCTGGGGGTGGCGCTGACCTGCCAGCGGCTGCATCAGCGTCAGGGACTCGGCGCACGGGTGCGGATCATCTTCCAGCCGGCCGAGGAGCAGCTGCCCGGCGGTGCTCTGGAAGTCATCAGGCAGGGAGTTCTGGGCCAGGTGCCGCGGGTCTTCGCGCTGCACTGTGACCCGAAGCTCGCCGTCGGCGAGGTCGGCACGCGGATCGGGGCCATCACCTCGGCCACAGATGTGGTGCGGATCAACGTCACCGGCAGCGGGGGTCACACCTCCCGACCGCACCTGACCCAGGACGTCGTCGGGGCGCTGGGGCACCTGAGCACTGTGGTGCCCGCCCTACTGTCTCGGCGCCTCGACCCCCGCAGCGGCATCTCGCTGGTCTGGGGACACATCCAGGCCGGCAGCGTGGCCAACGCGGTCCCTGCCGCCGGCACCCTGCACGGCACGCTGCGAGTGCTCGACGCCGATGTGTGGAAGGACGCCGGAGGCATCCTCGAGCCGGTCGTCCACCAGGTGGGGGCGGCCTGCGGGGTCGACGTTGACCTGGACCACGTGCGCGGTGTGCCGCCGGTCTACAACTCCGACCCGCAGACCATGCTCATCGAATCCGCTGCCAGGCGCACCCTGGGTGAGGACTGCCTCACGCTTGCCGAACAGTCCATGGGCGGTGAGGACTTCGGCTGGATGACCCAAGAGGTCCCCGGAGCCATGTTTCGGCTGGGCACCAGGGCCCCTGAGGGTCTCAGCTACGACCTTCACCGCGGCGACTATGCGCCGGATGAGCGGGCCATTGCCGTGGGCGTGTCGGTGATGACCGCGGTGGCCCAGGCCGCCGTCGCCGAATTGGACGGTGCGGACCTCGACGGTGCGGAGACCGGAGCATAGCCGGCTCGGCGCACATGAGGAGTCGCCGCGCCGTAGAATTGACTCATGCCCGCCGAGAGTCGCCGCCCTATGAGCCGCACCGACGACGCCGCACACCCCACCCGCTTCGACGCGCTGATCGATGCTGCCGGCGACGCCGCGCGGCACGCCTACGCCCCCTACTCCGACTATCCGGTCGGAGCCGCGGCCCTGACCGAGGACGGGCGGCTGATCACCGGCTGCAACGTGGAGAACGCCTCCTACGGCGTCGGGCTCTGTGCCGAATGCTCCCTGGTGGGCCAGCTGCAGCTGACCGGGGGCGGGAAGATCGCCGCATTCGCCTGCGTCAACGGTGCCGGTGAGATCATCATGCCCTGCGGACGGTGCCGACAGCTGCTCAACGAATTCGCCGCGGAGAGTTTTCAGATCCTCACACCGGAAGGGATCAGAGACTTAGAGGGCATCCTGCCGCAGGCCTTCGGAGGCCAAGACCTAGCCCACCATGACCGTCAACGAGGGAGAACCACAGAGTGAGCGCACAAGGACCGTCTGCGGTTGCAGGCAGCCCGGCGGCAGAGGCCCCGGTGTTCGACGTCGTCGACCTGATACGCACCAAACGTGACGGCGGCGCCTTCAGTCCGCAGCAGATCAGCTGGCTCATCAGCTCCTACACCGACGGGGCCGTGGCCGATGAGCAGATGAGCGCCCTGGCCATGGCGATTCTGCTGCGTGGGATGGACCGGCAGGAGATCGCCGGGTGGACTCAGGCGATGATCAGCACCGGTGAGCGCATGGACTTCAGCTCGCTGACCCGTCCCGACGGCACGCGCCGGCTCACCGCTGATAAGCACTCCACCGGGGGAGTGGGGGACAAGCTCACCCTTCCGCTGGCGCCGCTGGTGGCCTCCTACGGGGTACCGGTGCCTCAGCTCTCCGGCCGCGGACTCGGGCACACCGGCGGCACCCTGGACAAGCTGGAATCCATCCCCGGATGGCGCGCCGCACTGAGCGGCGCCGAGATCCTGCACCAGCTGGACACCATCAGTGCAGTGATCTGCGCAGCCGGAAGCGGCCTGGCCCCGGCCGATAAGAAGCTCTACGCGCTGCGTGACGTGACCGGAACCGTGGAGTCCATTCCGCTCATCGCAAGCTCCATCATGTCCAAGAAGATCGCCGAGGGCACCGATGCGCTGGTGCTCGACGTCAAAGTCGGCAGCGGCGCGTTCATGAAGACTTATGATGACGCCGCCGAGCTGGCCCGGACCATGGTGGCCCTGGGCACTGATGCCGGAGTGGCCACCACGGCGCTGCTGACGCAGATGGGCGCTCCGCTGGGGCTGACCGCCGGCAACGCCGTTGAAGTCGAAGAGTCGTTGGAGGTGCTCGCCGGCGGAGGACCGGACGATGTGGTGGAGCTGACCGTCGCTCTTGCCGCCGAGATGCTGGCCGGAGTGGGCATCACCGACGTGGACCCGGCCGAGAATCTGCGCAACGGTCGGGCCATGGACTCCTGGCGAGCGATGATCGCCGCACAGGACGGCGACCCCGATGCGCCGCTGCCGCAGCCGAAGCACGAGCACACCATCACCGCTGAAAGCAGCGGCACGCTGAGCAGCCTCGACGCCTATGCCGTGGGCATCGCCGCATGGCGACTGGGGGCTGGGCGCAGCCGCAAGGAGGATCCTGTGCAGGCGGCCGCCGGGGTGCGGCTGCACGCCAAACCCGGAGACGCCGTCACCGCCGGGCAGCCGCTGCTGACGCTGGGCACTGATGAGGATCACCGGATCGTCCGCGCCGAGCAGGCCCTGCAGGATGCCGTGGAGATCACCGAGGACCCCGTCGTCGTCGGTGATCTCATCCACGGGCGCATCACCGCCGATGACCTCTGATGGTTGGGCCGGCAGGACGGTGACTGACGCGCTATGGGGCTGAGCGAGTTCTTCGACGGGCTCAATGAGCTGGTCCTGGAGGCTGCCTCCGGGCCGTGGACGCTCATCGGGCTGTTCGTGCTGAGCATGATCGACGGGTTCATTCCCATCGTGCCCTCAGACACGCTGGTGCTCGGACTGGGTTCGGTGCACTCCGAGCCGGGACCCCCGCCCTGGTTCTGGGTGATACCGGTGGCCGCCGGCGGGGCTCTGCTGGGAGACTTCATCGCCTACCGAATCGGCCGGGCCATCGGCAAGGACCGCTTCCGGTGGATGCGCAGGCCGGGCACCCAACGCACTCTGGCGTGGGCGCGGCACGGGCTGGATAAGCGCGGGGTGTTCCTGATCTTCGTGGGACGTTTCATCCCCGGTGCTCGGGTGGCCATCAACTTTGTCGCCGGCACCACCAAATACTCGATTCGGCGATTCCTGATCATCGACTCCATCGCCTCACTGGTGTGGGCGAGCTGGCACTTCAGCATCGGGGCGGCGGGAACGGCGATCTTCGACAACACACTGATATCCCTGGTGGTCGGCATTGCGGTGGCGACCCTGCTGGGCTGGATGTTCGACCAGCTGTTCCATCGCTTCTCGCGCTGGTTGGACCATCGCGGGGTGCACATCGACCGCGAAGGCTATCAGGACACATCGGACATTGATGTCCAGGCGCCCATTCATCTGCGCCGGCGTCGTCAGCGCGGAGACAACGACGACGAAGAGCAGCTCAGCTGATCCCGATCGCGTCCTGAATCGGCCCGGAGACGAAGTACAGCAGAAACAGCCCGGCGGTCAGATGCATCAGGGGGTGGACCTCGCGCCATTTGCCGCGCAGCACTTTGATGACCACGTAGGTGACGAAGCCGGCGCCGATGCCGTTGGTGATCGAGTAGCTGAAGGGCATAATTACCACGGTCATGAACGCCGGGATCGCGATCTCCAGATCCGTCCAGTCGATGCGCACGATCTGCTGCATCATCAGGAAGCCCACCAGCACCAGGGTGGCCGAAGCGGCCTCCACGGGGATCACCGCAGCCAGCGGGGCCAGCACGATGGTGGCTAGGAACATGATGCCGGTGACCACATTGGCCAAACCGGTGCGGGCGCCGTCGCCGACACCCACTGTGGACTCAATGAACCCTGAGTTCACCGAGGTGGAGCCGATGCCGCCTCCGATTGTGCCCACGGCATCAGAGATCATGATGCGCCGGGAGTAGGGGATCTGGTCTGCGGAGTCCTTGATGCCTCCCGCGTTGGAGACCCCCACCATGGTGCCCAGCAGGTCGAAGAAGTTGGCCAGCAGCAGGGTGAACACCAGCAGGGTCGCCCCCACCACACCCACCGACTCCCAGGAGCCCAGCAGGTTGAACTCGCCCAGGATGGAGAAGTCGGGCAGCCTGAACCAGTTCTGGTCCAGGGAGGGGACCGTCAGCCCCCAGCCGTAGGGCTGCTCGTCGGTGGCGGGCCCCACCCGCAGCACCGATTCGATGGTGATCGCCACAGCTGTGGCTCCGATGATCGAGTACAGGATGGCCCCACGCACATTCATCGTCCACATGACGAACAGTGCGAAGAGTGCGACCAGGAAGATCAGCAGCGGCCAGCCGAAGACGAACCCGTCCACGCCCAGCTCCAAACCGGTGCCTCCGGCGTTCTGAATGAAGCCAGCATTGATCATGCCGATCAGTGCGATGAACAGCCCGATGCCCACGCTGATCGCGGTCTTCAGCGCACCTGGGACCGCGTTGAAGATCGCCGAACGGAAGCCGGTGAGCACCAGCACCAGCAGGATAACGCCCTCGATGACCACCAGCCCCATCGCATCGGCCCAGGTCATGCCTGGCAGCACCACGATGCCGTAGGTGATGAACGCGCTGAGCCCCAGTGAGGAGGAGACCGCCATCGGGAACTTGCCCAGCACACCCATCACGATGGTCATCAGGCCCGAGATCAGTGAGGTCGCCGCGGCGACGGCGGGCAGATTCGGCTCGCTGCCACCGCCGAGGAACTGACCGGTGGAGTCGGCCGAGGCTCCGATGATCAGCGGGTTGAGCACAATGATGTAGGACATCGCGAAGAAGGTGGCGAAGCCTCCGCGCAGCTCACGACCGACGGTGGAGCCGCGCTCGCTGATGTGGAAGTACCGGTCGATGAACCCGCCGGACTGCGGAGACGGGCGCGAGGACTTCTGCTTGGGGTGCACGGAAGGGAACTGTATCTGCTGCGGGTCACGTACGACCACTCGATGGCCCGCAGCACGCGGTAGGGTTCTGCTGGGAGGCGACAATGAGCGAAGACCCATCAACGACGACGCCGCAGGTGCTGGTCAACACCGAGGAACTGCTGGCCGAAGCCGCCGACGACGCCGCAGGCGCAGTGTGGAAGCTGCAGCAGCACCAGCGGGACTTGGACTCCAACGTCATCGCCCTGCCCGCCGGCGGAACGATCGCCGAACACCAGGGGCCCGACGTCGACGTTCTTATCCACGTGCTGGCCGGCACCGGCACTCTGCACACAGCCGGGGAGGACATTGCCCTCGAGCCCGGGGCGCTGATCTGGATGCCCAAAGGGTCCCGGCGCGGCTTCACGGCGGGACCGGCCGGGCTGCGCCACTTCACGGTCCACCAGAAGCGGCAGGCGCTGACTCTGCAGCCTCCGCGCGCCTCGCAGCAGAGGGGCCAGCGGATCTGACCTGGGCCAATCAAACGTGGATACGGCAGCCGGTAAGCTGGGACGATGAGCACACCATCGGAACTCGAAGCCCAGATTCGCCCGCTTCCCAAAGTTTCCCTGCACGACCACCTGGACGGCTCCCTGCGAGCAGCCACGCTCATTGAGCTGGCCGAACAGACCGGTCACCAGCTGCCCAGCAGCGATCCCGGCCAGCTCGCCGAGATCTTCCGCACCAACGCCGATTCCGGGGACCTGGTGAAGTACCTGGAAACCTTCGCCCACACCACTGCGGTGATGCAGACTGCGCAGAACCTGCAGCGCGTCGCCCGCGAATACGTGGAGGACCTGGCAGCTGACGGCGTGGTCTACGCCGAGGTCCGGTGGGCCCCGGAGCAGCACACTGCCGCCGGACTCACACTGGATCAGGCCGTGGAGGCGGTCCAATCCGGCATTGAGCAGGGCGTGGAGTCGGTGGCTGAGAACGACGGGATCATTGCCGTCGGACAGCTGGTCTCTGCGATGCGCCAGGCCGACAACGGTGACGAGATCGTTGAGCTGGCGCTGCGGCACCGCGACTCCGGCGTCGTCGGCTTCGACATCGCCGGCCCGGAGGCCGGATTCCCCGCGTCGAAATTCTCTGCGGCCTTCACGCGGCTGGCCGAGGAGATGCTGCCGACCACAGTGCACGCCGGCGAGGCCGACGGCGTTGGGTCCATTCGCGACGCTCTGGTGCACGGCCGTGCTCAGCGACTGGGCCACGGCATCCGAATCGCCGAGGACATCAGCATCGTCCAGCCAGGAGCGGACGAGCAGGAGACCACGGACGAGGAGGCTGAGGACCTCATCGAGGTTGTGCTGGGGCCCGTGGCCCGCTGGGTCCGCGACCGGCAGGTCCACCTGGAGGCCTCCCCGACATCCAATCTGCAGACCGGTGCGGCCCGGGCACTGACCGGCGGGGACCGTGCGCAGCTGGATGAGCATCCCTTCGACATGCTCTATCAGCTGGGCTTCAACGTGGGAGTCAACACCGACAACCGACTGGTCTCCGGCGTCACTCTCACCGGGGAACTGGCCGCCGTGGCCGCAGCCTTCGACTACGAGCTCGCCGAGCTCGCCGACTTCCAGATCAACGCGATCGAAGCCAGCTTCTTGGGCTACGAGGAGCGGCAGGCCCTCTCAGCGCACATTCTGGAGGCCTGGCAGTGACCACAGAGCAGCTGCCGCACATGCCGGCGCTGAAGCAGGTGATCGCGGATCTGCGCACCCACTGCCCCTGGACCGCGCAGCTGACCCACCGATCCCTGACCGACTTCCTCATTGAGGAGGCCCACGAGGTCAAGGAAGAGATCGATGCCGGCGTCGTCGGTGATCCGCTGCGCAAGGAACTGGGAGACATTCTGCTGCAGGTGGTGCTGCACGCAGCGATTGCCGAAGAGCGCGGGGAGTTCGACCTCGACGCGGTGGCAGAGGCCATCTGCGCCAAACTCATCCGGCGAAACCCCCATGTCTTCGAGCCTGACGGCACCCTCAATCCCACACCCGCAACGATTGAAGACGTCGACGCCGCGTGGAACCGCATCAAGACCGAGGAGAAGGCAGAGGCCCAGCAGTTCGGCACCTGACTCTGCGGCAACGCCCCGCCTGGATTAGGCTGATGTGAAGTCAACGGCGACTTTGGTCACGTCATCACCGAAGAAGGAGAACCCATGTCCCTGATCGCCAGCGTCTTCGGCCGCGAGATCCTCGATTCACGCGGCAACCCCACTGTGGAGGTAGACGTGCTGCTCGACGACGGCAGCTTCGGCCAGGCCGCCGTCCCCTCAGGCGCATCCACCGGTGCCTTCGAAGCCGTGGAGCGCCGCGACGGCAACAGCGGCCGCTACCTCGGCAAGGGAGTGACCGAGGCGGTGAAGGCGATCAACGACATCATCGCCCCAGCCCTGGACACCCTCGACGCCGCCGAGCAGCGCGTCATCGACCAGGTGCTGCTGGACCTGGACGGCACCGAGAACAAGGAGAGCCTCGGCGCCAACGCGATCCTCGGGGTCTCGCTGGCGGTGGCCAAGGCGGCCGCCGACGCCTCCGACCTGCCGCTGTACAAGTACCTGGGCGGGCCCAACGCCCACCTGCTGCCGGTGCCGATGATGAACATCCTCAACGGCGGCTCCCACGCCGACTCCAACGTGGACATCCAGGAGTTCATGATCGCGCCCATCGGCGCCGCCACCTTCTCCGAGGCGCTGCGGGCCGGGGCGGAGGTCTACCACGGGCTGAAGGCGCTGCTGAAGGAGAAGGGCCTCTCCACCGGCCTGGGCGACGAGGGCGGGTTCGCCCCTGACCTGCCGTCGAACCGCGAGGCGCTGGACCTGATCACCGAAGCGATCTCGCGCGCCGGCTACACCCCAGGCCAGGACATCGCCCTGGCTCTTGACGTCGCAGCCACCGAGTTCTACTCAGACGGGACCTACACCTTCGAGGGTGAGCAGAAGACCCCGGAGCAGATGAGCGCCTACTACAGCGAACTGGTCGACGCCTACCCGCTGGTCTCCATCGAGGACCCGTTGGACGAGGATGACTGGTCCGGCTGGAAGACGCTGACCGAGACGATCGGTGCGAAGGTGCAGCTGGTCGGCGACGATCTGTTCGTGACCAACCCGGACCGGCTGGCCCGGGGGATCGACGCTGATACGGCCAACTCGCTGCTGGTCAAGGTCAACCAGATCGGCTCGCTCACAGAGACCCTGGACGCGATCAGCCTGGCCCAGCGCAGTCGGTACACCACGATGATCTCCCACCGTTCGGGGGAGACGGAGGACACCACCATCGCCGACATCTCGGTAGCGGTGAACGCCGGCCAGATCAAGACCGGGGCACCGGCACGCTCCGAACGGGTCGCCAAGTACAACCAGCTGCTGCGGATCGAAGAGGAGCTCGGCGACGCCGCACGATACGCCGGCGCTCAGGCGTTCCCCCGCTTCCGCACCGGCTGAGCACCCCCTCAGCTCCCAGCGCCCACCCTTCAGTGGCCGATTCTGCCGCTCTGAGCGCCCTTGCCGGGTGTTTAGGGCGGCAGAATCGGCCACTGAACGTGTGTGAGCGGCCACCGAATCGCTGACACTGCGCGTGTCCGTGGGCCCGGTTATACTCCGCCCGCACTACTGTGTGTAGACAGGCGACCCACGCTTCCCATCAGCGACTTCCCAAGGCGGTGAACCTCGTGGCCCGACACGCTCGTCCCTCCGGTGCGGCCGACTCGGCAGATCACCGCACCCGCGGTCACAGACGCGTGGAGGCCCGCACCCGCAAGGCGGAGACACGCCGTCTGGCCGAGCGGGAGCAGATCTCCGGAGAGATCCGCACCCCGGCAGAGATCACCGCGCGCCGGGCGAAACGCTCCGATAAGCCGCAGCGCGCGAGCACCCGTCCCTCGAAGAAGACCCCCGTCTCCGCCCAGGCGCTGGTGCCTGAACGCACCTTCTCGGGCCGGCTGATAGTGCTGACCATCGTCACCTTGGTAGTCATCTCCTTCCTGGTTCCCACAGTGCGCACCTATCTGCAGCAGAGCGAGGAGATCGAGGAAATGTCCGAGCAGATCGCCGACGAGGAGCAGCGCCAGGCCGAGCTGTACTCCCAGCTGCAGCGGTGGGACGACCCGGAGTTTGTGCGCCAGCAGGCCCGCGAACGCATCAACCTCGTCATGCCGGGGGAGCGGCGCTACCACGTGATCGGAGACCTCAGCGAGGCCGACGTCCACAGCGCCGCCGACGAAGTCGCTGAGGACGAGGGCGACTGGACCGAGACTCTGTGGGAGTCGGTGGTTGAGTCGGCGGACGAGTAGGCTGGTGTGCTGTGAACAGCGCCCCCATCACCAGTGTGCCCCGGCCGGAGGACCTGGACATCCTCAGCCTGCAGCTGGGACGCCCCGTACGCGATGTGCTCGAGATTCCCGCCCGGTGCCGCTGCGGCAGCCCGTTGGTGGCAGCCACTGCGCCGAGGCTGAGCAGCGGCATCCCCTTTCCCACCACGTTCTACCTCACCCACCCCACGCTGACCTCGGCCGTATCCCGTGTGGAGGCCGCTGGGGTGATGGCTGAGATGTCACAGCGGCTGAAGGACGACGACGCCCTGGCCGAAGGCCACGCGAAGGCTCACCACAACTACCTCGCCGAGCGTGAGCGCATCCGTGAGCTGGCCGGGCTGGACCCGGTGGACGAGATCGCCGGCGTCAGCGCCGGGGGCATGCCCGACCGGGTCAAATGTCTCCACGCGCTCACCGGGCACGCGCTCGCGGTGGGTCCCGGCATCAGCCCGCTGGGAGATGAGACGCTGCAGCGCATCAGTGACGAATGGACGGCCCAGATGTGTACCTGTGAGTCCGCCTGGGACCACACCGCCGAAGTGCCGAGAAGAGACCTCAGTCGCCATGTGCGCCGCCTGGAAGACAGGGAAGCGTCATGAGAGTCGCCGCCATCGACTGCGGAACCAACTCCATCCGCCTGCTCATAGCCGACGTCGAGAATCTCACCGGGGAACTGACCGACGTGGTGCGCCGCATGACAGTGGTGCGCCTCGGTGAGGGCGTAGACGAGACTGGGGAGTTCTCCGCTGAGGCGCTGGCCCGCTGCTTCGCCGCCGTTGACGACTACGCCGACCTCATCCGACGACACCAGGCGGAGGGCATCCGGTTCGTCGCCACTTCGGCCTCTCGTGACGTTGCCAATCGTGAGGAGTTCGCCCAGGGCATCAGAGCCCGGCTGAACCCGCTTTTCGAAGACTTCACCGGCCCCGAGGTCATCGACGGATCCGAGGAGGCGGCCCTGTCCTTCGCCGGCGCCGCCAGCGTGGTCGACTGGGACCCGAAGCAGTCGGTGCTCGTCGTCGATCTGGGCGGCGGTTCGACCGAATTTGTGCTCGGCGCCGGCTCATCGGCCCAGCATGCCGCCTCTGCGGATATGGGCTGTGTGCGTTTCACCGAGCGGCATATGCGCTCCGACCCTCCAACGGAGACCGAACGCTCTGCGGCTGAGTCTCAGACGCTCACCATCCTCGAAGACCTCGCCAAAGTCATACCGCTGCACCAGGCCCAGACAGTCATCGGCGTCGCCGGCACGGTCAACACGGTCGCCGCCCACGCGCTGCAGCTGCAGGACTACGACGCCGGGGCCATCCACGGTGCCGAGCTGGGTCTGGACGCTGTTCGGCAGTCAGTGGATGAACTGGTCGGCGCACGCCGCGAGCAGCGGGCAGCCATGCCGTTCATGCACCCCGGAAGGGTCGACGTGATCGGTGCCGGGGCGCTGATCTGGGGGACCATTCTCGACTACCTCAACACGGTCACCGAAGGGCGAGTCACCACCGCCGTTTCCAGTGAGCACGACATCCTTGACGGCATCGCCATCTCAGCGGCGTCCGGACGGGTCAGCGCCGCAGGGGGGCAGCTATGAACCACAGACGATCTCTGCTGGCACTGGGCGTCGTCCTTCTGCTGGGTCCGGCATCGGCAGTGGGTGCGGTGTCCCATGCGCCGCCGGCACAGGCGGATATGTGGCGCGACTACCAGTTCTGGCTCGAAGACTACGGAGTCGAGGAGGCCTGGGACACCACCCGCGGCGATGGGGTGACCGTCGCCGTCATCGACACCGGTGTGGACGGCTCCCACCCCGCGTTGGAGGGTGCGGTCATCGGCGGCACCGATGTTTCCGGCGGTGGGGGCTCCTCGGGCGGCCCGGTGGAACAGACCACCACCGAGCACGGGACCCTGGTGGCCTCTCTGCTGGCCGGGCGCGGTCAGCCCGCCGAGGAGGCCCCCGAGGGTGAAGACCTTGAGGCGTTGTCCGACGAGGAGTGGGACGAGTGGTTCGACGACTTCGAAGCGGACCTCGAGGAGACCTACGGTGAGGACTACGAGGACGATATAGACGTGGACCTGGAGGAGTTCTACCAGACCCGCGAATTCCCCATCGACGATCAGGTCGACGCTGAGGACGAAGAGTCCCCGGACGAGGAGAACGGCGACGCTGAAGAGCAGGACGGCGAGGAGGGGGAGCGACCCGCCGGTGTGGTCGGCGTCGCGCCCGCAGCAGAGCTTCTGTCCATCTCACTGGTGCTGGAGGACCCCAACCCCTACGGTCCCGGCACAGAGGACCAGATCGCTCAGGCGGTGACCTGGGCGGTGGACAACGGGGCAGACATCATCAACATGTCCATCGGCTCCGGGACGCAGGAATGGCCCGAAACGTGGGACGACGCGTTCCTCCACGCGGAGCAGAACGATGTGCTGGTCGTCGCCGCAGCGGGCAACCGGGCTGCCGGCCACT
The DNA here is from genome assembly GCA_052089225.1 of Nesterenkonia sp. GTDB lineage: Bacteria > Actinomycetota > Actinomycetes > Actinomycetales > Micrococcaceae > Nesterenkonia. Next base: position 4,015 of record JBQCZP010000023.1, on the reverse strand, counting down.
TCTCGGTGGGGGCTCCGGCCACCATCCCCGGTGTGCTGTCTGTGGCGGGGGTCGATGAGGAGCGCAATATCAGCGAGGACTCCTCGTCCCAAGGCATCGCCATAGATGTCGCCGCGGCCTCCGAGCCGTTGGCCGGGGCCATGCCCGGGGGAGGATATGCCGCGTGGGAGGGCACCTCAGGGGCGACCCCGATCGTCGCGGGGGCGGCGGCACTGGTGATGTCGGCCCATCCTGAGCTTTCCGCACCCCAGGTCAAGCATCGGCTGCTCAGCGCGGCAGACTCCGCCGGCTCTGAAGGTATCGATCCGGAGTACGGCCATGGGGTGCTCAACGTGGCCCAAGCTGTCACCGGCAGCGTGCCTGAGTTCAACCCGGACGACGCCGAGACCCTCGAGGAGTGGATTCAGGTGCACCGCCGGGCCGAATCCGACGAGGAGAACCAACACACAGACATTCCCGATGACTCCGGAGTGGTCGCCGGACCGGAGGGCGAGCCGCGTCAGGCCCCCCAAGCGGCCGAGGCCCGCAGAGTCCAGGACTGGGCGGGGCCAGTGACACTGGGCGTGGGAGCCCTGGCTGTTGTGCTGCTGATGACCGGTGCCGCCGTCCACCTGCTCGGCAGACGAAGTACCACCACGCACGATGGCCCCGACCATCAGTAGCGTCCCTGGGACAGCTGCACACGCTGCCCAGAACCACATGGAACGCGTACCCCTCCAATCCGGATAGGATGATGCATATGGCACTCAAGCTCTCAGAGAAACCCCGCGTACTCATCGTCGGCGGCGGCTATGTCGGTCTCACCGTCGCCCAGCGTCTGCAGAAGAAGGTCAAGGACGCAGGCGGCGTCGTGACTGTGGTGGATCCGCTGCCGTACATGACCTACCAGCCCTTCCTTCCTGAAGTGGTCGGCGGCCATATCGAGGCCCGCCACGCTGTCGTCCCGCACCGGCGCCACCTGAAGGACACAGAGATCATCAACGGCAAGGTCACCAGCATCGACCACGAGGCTAGGACCGCGGTGATCGGCCTGGATGACGGAGAGAGCTTCGAGGTGCCCTACCAGGACGTGGTGATGTCTGCTGGTGCGACCACTAAGACCTTCCCCATCGAGGGGCTGGCGGAGAACGGCATCGGACTGAAGACCATTGAAGAGGCGCTGGGCCTGCGCAATCACATTCTGGAGCGCCTGGAGGCTGCCTCCACGATGACCGACGAGGCGGCCAAACGCCGGGCACTGACCTTCACACTGGTCGGCGGTGGGTTCGCCGGCATTGAGGTCATCGCCGAGATGGAAGACATCATCCGCGCTGCAGTCGATGCCAACCCGCGGCTGGCGCAGTCGGATGTGCGCATCGTCCTGGTCGAGGCGATGGGCCGGATCATGCCCGAGGTCTCCGAAGACCAGGCCATCGGCGTGGTGGAGCACCTGCGCGGCCGCGGCGTCGAAGTGCTGCTGAACACCTCCCTGAGCTCTGCGGTGGACGGCGAGCTGTCACTGATGTCCATGGAGGATAAGAGCGAGGTGGACTCCTTTGCCGCCGACACGCTGGTGTGGACCGCCGGTGTGGCGGCCAACGCGATCGCCCGCTCCTCCAGCTTCCCGGTGGACGAGCGCGGGCGCATCACCGCCTCCGCCACGCTGCAGATCCTCAACGAGGATGGCGACACGATCGAGGGTGCTTGGTCAGCAGGCGATATTGCTGCCGTTCCGGACCTCACCGGCGCCGGCCCGGGAGGGTTCTGCGTGCCGAACGCCCAGCACGCGGTGCGCCAGGCGAAGCACCTGGTCAAGAACCTGTTCTCCGTACGCTTCGGTCACGGCGAAGTCACCGACTACAAGCACGAGTCGATGGGCGCGGTCGCCGGACTCGGGCTCTTCCAAGGCGTGGGCAACCCTATGGGCGTGAAGCTGAACGGTCTGTTCGCCTGGGCCGCCCACCGCGGCTACCACAGCTACGCGATCCCCAGCCTGGAGCGCAAGGCGCGGGTCATCGGCGGGTGGGCCGGCGAACTGGTCTTCGGCCGCGACTTCACCCCGCTGCGCAACCTGGAGAACCCCACCAAGGAGTTCTACGAGGCCGCCGGCGGCGGGAAGAAGAAGGAAGCCGCCAAATAGCGGATCGGCTCTGATCCGCAGACGAGCAGGGGTCGTAGGTGCACGGCCCCTGCTCTGCCCTCATAGTCCAATCGGTAGAGACAGCCGACTTAAAATCGGTCCAGTGTGGGTTCGAGTCCCACTGGGGGCACCAGAGCGTCGTTGTTCACACCAGCGACATTCCCAATTTGATCTGCCCGATTCGGCCTGCCGGCTGGCGGGCGAGGGCGGTGGCCTGTGCCTAGCGATCGCTCTTTGCGGTGGTGAACAGCTGGTCGAACTCGCTGGTCATCAATTCAGCGGAGCGGAATATGTCAAAAGTGAGACACTACACTAGTCTATTCGCTGGTTGACAGATGTGGTGCCTGCAGTGGACACGTGTTTGTCGCACAGGCCGACCTGGAGGCTCGTTTCACTGTCCAGATGCGCGTCACAGTGTATGCACGCTTTACCTCGGAAGAGCAGGTTCGGTTGGTCGGGATCGGCGTGGATTGGGGACGTGTCGTAAGCATGGGCGAATCGTGCGGTCAGGTGCGGATGCCGGCGACCGAGCATCCGGTGCACCTCGGCCTCGCTGCGTGGTGGATGGTACTGCAGCGATGAGGCCGACACCCTCGCGATACGCCTGTTCGGTGAACCGCAACGTCATGAAGTGATCTGGGTTCACCGCGCCCAGCTCGTGAGCGGCCAGGTCTTCGAACGCGAAATCGTCCACGTCGGTCGTGATCAGATACCGCGCATCCGCGCGGATCGCGTCGGCAATGACCTGCCGATCCTTGGACGTCGTTGTGTGGCCAGTCCCGATGTGCTGAGCGCTGTCGGTGACAACTCGGTGCCGAGGACCGTGTTTCGTACCACCGAGGTTCGGGAGGCTCGACCGCGAGCGTGACGGTCGGCCTCGGATTCAACGTGCTCCGACCACGTCCATCGCAAGCCGTCTGCGCGTGCACCGGCGATCACCAGGGTGCGGGTGACCGGCGAAGCGAGAACGTTGGCGTCGAGGAAGAGAAGAGGCGACTCACTCACCGAACAGCTCGGCATCGATATCATCCGCCGACGCCTCCACCATCCGGCGCATCAGTTCCTGGCTGTAGCGCTCGTACTCGGCCAGTGGGATGCGATGGTGGGTACCGACTTTGGTGGCCCTGATGTCACCATCGGCGATCCTGCGCAGCACCGTGGATCGAGACATCCCTAGACGATGAGCGACCTGGGCCGGTGTCAGCAGTTCGATGCGGGCGACGAAATCGACGACTTCGCCACGCTTCTTTGCGGACTCCAGGAACGCGTGCACGCGTGCCCTGTCCTCGTCCGACAGGTGCGCGGGGTTCACCGTCATCGTCTCGTTCATACTCCCAGTGTATACGATCGTGACCACTTGTAAGCCTCTAAGTGTCCACGCTCACGCGGCTGGCCTTCCGTCTTGGCAATGTTCGCAGGTGATGGTCTTCTCTGTCAGTAACTCGCGGATCGAACCGCTGAAGACATCCTGGTCGGTACGTATCCGGATGAATCCGGGCGCAAAGAGCAGATTGCAGTCGCAGCGCCGCGCGGAGTTCAGCGAAAGTCATGTTGCACCCCTTGTCCGTGAGGTCCGATTGCTCCACATCCACAAAGCCGAACTCGCCGAGATGATCGACAAGGAGGGCAGCAAATGACAAACGCGATCGAGATCCGATCCGTGACCCGGAGCTATGGTGGGGTGGACGCGCTCGACGACGTCAGTTTCGGTGTTCCGCAGCACTCGACCGTCGGGCTCTTCGGCCGAAGTGGAGCTGGCACGACCACGATCATGTCGATCTTGGCGGAACAGGACCGACCTTCCTCCGCCTATGGGCATTCTGGGTGCGAAGAACAGTCGCGCTAAGAAGGGGTCGCGAGTCGGCTGTGTCCCGAGGGGCGATGTATCCCGAACCG
>JBQCZP010000022.1:0-37834 GCA_052089225.1 Nesterenkonia sp. | reverse complement strand
ATATCGCTGGCCCCCGGACGCAATATCGGGTGGCCTCCAAACCTTCGAATACTCATCGAGATATCAATCAAGTGCGCCTCACGACGCAGAGGCTCCACAGAAGCGACGCGCAGATCCGAATACGTCTTCACTGCTCTGCCCAAGATGTCCAGCTTGCGGCTGATCGCCGGCTCTACCATTTGGAAGAATCTGCGGTGAGCTGGTTTTCCGCCTGTTACACGAACGGAGGTGGAACCGTTCTGATTCTCAGCGTCCCGAATGTGGTCGAACTCATAATCGTCTAACGCGTGCTCGATCTGCGCCAAGATCTCGGGATCAGAATTTGAGATGCGCAAAGCACCCTGAGAGTACGATCCTTCTGCATCGAAAATCCCCGCCAGAAAACCCTTGACCCACTCCGGGCTGGAAACCCTCGGCCATTCAATGAGACGCGAAATTGCCTCGAAATGCGCCCTCTTCGAGGTGACGATCATAGACAGTGCACGGCGTGTGCTGGTTGCCGCAGTGTACGGCTTTAGGGCCGTTTCGATTCCTTCGGCCACAAGAAACCGTCTACTCCGCACCAGTGCGTCAGCATCTACCAGCGCGAGTCTGAATATAGTTACCCGGTTCGGACGACCATTGCTCGATCGCTTATACGTTCGATCGATCATCATGGCGTCCCCGCGGATCATTCCTGTCAGATAGCCCTGCCGGTAGTATGCATTCTGCAGCGGTTTCTTGGTGGTAGACGCCAACCCTCCGAGCCCGAATCCCTGTAGCGCATTGGTCGTCGTCAGAGCAGGGCGCTGACCTTGACCCGGAGGAAGCGGTGTCACATGCTTCCAGCCCCTCTCCGTGAGGAACCGGTGGTCGCCGCTGGAGACGATCTCTGTGCCGTCATTGAGCGTGACCCGGTAGGCGGGTTTACGAGTTCGCCAGAAAGCTTTAACTTCAGATTCGACAAAGTATCTGTAGCGGCCATCAAGTCGTGTTCCTACAACTTTGTCACCGACTCTGACATCTTGCAGCGATTTTTGGCGCCCGTTAGCCATTAGGATCCACGTGTCAGGACTCAGGCAGTAGCGGCATTGATGAAGGCATCCACGAGTCGGATTTATGGTCCATTTAAATGGCATATTGGAATTTTGGGGAACTTTGTTCAAGGCGGACTTGGCCGCCACCTCATGGAAGGTGACACCTTCGAACTCTGGAGTGCGCACACTGCGCACCAGACCCTTCATGGGCAGCAGTGCCGCCTCGCCGACGTCGTCGACCCTTTGCCCCTGCCATCGCATACCTTTATTCGAACATATGTTCGAATCGAACTCAAGGATGGGGCTCCTTCAGACCAGCAGCAATACCCCGATCAGCGCAGTTCCTCCGGCCAGCACACTGCCCGCGCCGCCGAGCAGCAGGGCGGGACCGCCGGTGCGCAGCAGGGTTCGCAGGTTCACCGCCGCCCCCACTCCCGCCATGGCGACGGTCAGCAGCATCGTGGTGATCTGGGCGATGAAGTCTGAGGTCTCGGCAGGAATCGTCGCCAACGAATTCACTGCGACGGCCAGTAGGAAGCCGAACACAAACCACGGCATGATGCTCGCCTTGCCGGCACCGTGGGCGGACCCTGAGCGGGCATCCATCAGTCGCACAGCTACCACGGCCGGTGCCAGCAGCAGCACTCGGGCAAGCTTGACCACCGTGGCCATCGCGAGCGCGGTGGCACCGACCATTCCGCCCGCCGCCACGACTTGGGCGACCTCGTGCACGCTGGCGCCGATCCAGACGCCTGCCTGCTGCTCCCCCAGGTTGAGAACCGACGCGAGCGCCGGCAGCGCCACCATTGCCACGGTGCCGCAGAGGGTCACCACTGCCAGCGCAGTGGCTGCCGCCTCCCCCAACGCCCGGCCTCTGTGATCCTTGCCGTCGCCGCGGTCGAGCACCGATGCGGCCGCCGCTACCGCTGAGGCCCCGCAGATGGCGGTGCCGGTGGCCAGCAGCGCCGTCGTCGTAGGGTCGGTGCGCAGCAGTGGTCCCAGCAGGCGCATCCCGAGGAACGTCACCAGCACGGTGACCAGGACGATCACCAGCACCTCCCAGCCCAGGGCGGCGATATCGCCCAGGGCCAGCTCAAGGCCCAGCAGCACGATGCCTACCCGCAGCGGTACTTTCGCAGCCCAGGCCAGCCCGCTCTCGCCCCACCACGGAACCCACCCCAGGGTGCGCAGAGCCATGCCGAGCACAATGGCGATCAGCAGGCTGGAGACCGGCAGCCACTCGGCGAGAAACCGCTCGGCCACTGCTGCGATCACCAGCGCCAGGGCGGCGCCGGGCAGCAGTTGGTAGCCGCGTTCGATCAGCCGCCGCATATCGAGGGAGCTGCGTGGGGAGGATGGCACCGCAACAGTCTACGACCAGGGCCGCAGCCGGCAGCGGCAGCGCCGTCGTAGACTGTTGCGGTGCCTGAATCAGTTCCCGCTCCCACGTCCGAAACCGCTGCGCCGGCGTCCACTGGCCCAGTGAACGACCGCAGCAGCTTCAGCTTTGAGGTTCACCACCGGATCGAGGGTGGGTTGGGGCGCACCGGCACTATCAGCACCCCGCACGGGCAGATCCAGACTCCGGCGTTCATCCCGGTGGCCACTAAGGCCAGCGTCAAGGCCGTGCGCCCCGATGAGATGAGCGAGCTGGGCGCCCAGGCGGTGCTGGCCAACGCCTATCACCTGAACCTGCAGCCGGGCACCGATGTGCTCGATGCCGCCGGCGGACTGGGCAGGTTCATGAACTGGCCGGGGCCCACCTTCACCGATTCCGGCGGCTTCCAAGTGATGAGCCTAGGCGTGGGGTTCAAGAAGACCATCTCCATGGACACCTCGCGTGTCACCAACGACGACGCCGTGGCCCCTGAGCATGAGCGCCGGGCCTTCGTCGACGACGACGGGGTCACCTTCCGATCCCACATTGATGGCACCATGCACCGGTTCACCCCGGAGATCTCAATGGAGCTGCAGCATGAGATCGGGGCTGACATGATCTTCGCCTTCGATGAGCTGACTACCCTGTTCAACACTCGCAGCTATCAGGAGGAGTCGCTGGAGCGCACGCGCCTGTGGGCTCAGCGGTGCCTGGTGGCCCATCAGCGACTGACCGCAGAGCGCAGCCATCGGCCCTACCAGGCGCTCTTCGGGGTGCTGCAGGGTGCCCAGTACGAGGATCTGCGGCGCAGGGCGGCCCGGGATCTGGGCAGTATGGAGGCCGAGGGCCAGACCTTCGACGGCTTCGGCATCGGCGGCGCCCTGGAGAAGGAGAACCTGGGCACCATCGTCGGATGGGTCTCCGAGGAGCTGCCGGAGGAGAAGCCCCGGCACCTGCTGGGCATCTCGGAGCCGGACGACTTCTTCACCGCTATCGAGAACGGCGCTGACACCTTCGACTGCGTCCAACCCTCACGGGTGGCCCGCAACGGCCGGGTCTACACCCCTGACGGCTACTTCAACGTGCCCCAGGCCAAGTACAAGAAGGACTTCACCCCGATCCAGGATGACTGCGGCTGCTACACGTGCCAGCACTACACCAAGGCATACCTGCATCACCTGTTCAAGGCCAAGGAGATGCTCTACTCCACGCTGTGCACCATCCACAACGAGTACTACACGGTGAAGCTGGTGGACGACATCCGTGAGGCCATCGCCGCCGGCAGGTTCTACCAGTTCCGCGACGAGACCCTGGCGCGCTACGCAGGCCGCATCAGCTGATCAGCGGTAATCCTCCACGTCCAGCTTCTCAGCAGCAGTGGACTCCATCGCGGTAATGAAGCCCCAGGCGTCGGGACGGGATCCATCGATATCGGTCAAGTCATAGTGCTGGGCCAGTTCGAAGGAACTCGCCGACCGAGTATTCCATGTGGCCCGTCGCGGGTCAGCTGCCAATGCTGCAATACCGCGGGCCAGCATGATTGGGGATTCGGAGATGACGAACTCATAGGGCGGCAGGGCTTCGGGTTCGCCCCGGTTCGCTTCAGCAGCTTCACGCCAGGTCTGCTCGGTCACGCTGAAACCATCAAGCATCATCTCTGAACGCAGCCATCCGGGACTGGCCGATATTGCCGTCCCTCCGTATGGGGCAATCTCATCACCGACGGCGTAGGCCAGTCGGTCCACCGCCGTCTTGGTCACATCCAGGAAGACCGTGTCGCGATAGTGGGAACTGTTATAGCTGCGAGTTCCGTCTGTGACTTCTACAACCAACCCACCTGACTGTCGAATCAGCAGTTCTAGGGCCGCATGGCTGGTGTTGAGATGAGTGGTGAACCCGGTGTCGAAGAGCCGCATGCCAGCCTCGAGATCATACTTCCACAGCGGCACGCCGAACTGAACATACGCTTCGCCGCCGATGTCATTGATCAGGATGTCGAGTCTTCCCTGCTGGCGATCGATACGCTCCACCACCGCGGCCACAGCACTGGAGTCCAAGTGGTCGACGACGAGACCATACGCTGTGCCGCCGGCGTCGTTGATGAGCTGCGCTGTCTCTTCGATCGTTTCACTGCGCCCGTAGTCGGAGGGTCTCTGGGTGGTGGATCGTCCGGTGCAGTAAACGATCGCTCCTGCCTGCCCCAGTTCTTGAGCGATGGCCCTGCCGGCACCACGGGTGCCCCCGGCAACCAGAGCGACCCGCCCGGCCAGGTCAGAAAGGTGCGGAGTGGGTGACATAGTGACCTCCATCCAACGGGATATCACTGCGCTGCGGGATATGGGTGTTCCCCTGTGGACCCGGCCGGGGCCCGGTGGTGGCATCGGCATCGTGGACGGATGGATATCTCCGATCACCGGCATGACCGGACCGGAGCTTCAGTCGCTGACCGTCGGTGAGACAGCGTCACGAGATTTGGGACTTCAAGAGCAGTTCGAGACCGCCCGCCTGAAGATGCTCACCACCACATCGGCCCAAGCAGCGGCCGTGGAGCCGGCCCAACAGCGCTTTCTCATCGACAATGAGCGCTGGTTCTCTCATCCGGAACCCTCCCAGCAGCTGAGCGCTGTGGCACAGGCAGTCTGGTCAGCTCGACGGGTCACGCTCCACTATCAGCGCCCCGGCGGCCAAACCCCTGTCCGGCGACTGCTTGATCCATTGGGGTTGGTGCTTAAAACCGACAGGTGGTACTTAGTGGCTGCCCACCGCCGTTCACTGCGCACCTACAGGCTTTCGCGCGTCACCGCAACGGTGGTCCATGACGACGACGCATACCGGCCCGAGAATTTCTCCCGCGCCGAGTGCTGGAGCCGATCTCGGGCCGAATTCGAGGCAGCCGTCCATACCCTGCCGGTTCACCTTTCAATTCCAGTCGAATCCTCGGACGCTCTGCGTTCAGCTGTGCCTGGGGCCGCTGCACAGGCGGCTCTGCAGTCGGCGAGGCAAACCGAGGACCGGTTGGACCTCGAACTGAATATGGAACGGATGGACATTGCCCTCGCGCAGCTGCTGGCGGTGCCCGGCGTTGAGGTGACTCAACCCCCAGACCTACGCAACGCGCTGCGGGAACGCGGGGAAGATCTCCTGGCGCACAACTCCCCACAAAGCAGCCCTAGGGCGACACCGGAGTCAGCGGGTCCAGCCCGTTGAGCACTGCCACCAGGTTCTTGAACGCCAAGGATGCCATGCGGTTGCGGGTGGCGTCGCCGGCTGAGCCGATGTGTGGCAGCAGCACCACATTCTCCATGCTGCGCAGCCGTTCATTGATGCTCGGCTCATACTCATGCACGTCCAGTCCAGCACCGGCTAGGTGCCCGGCCTCCAACGCGTCGGCCAAGGCCTCCTCATCAACCAGGGGTCCTCGTGCGGTGTTGAGCAGGTAGCTGCCGGGCTTCATAGCCGCCAGCTGGTCCTTGCCGATCAGGTGCTTGGTCTCCGCGGTCAGCGGCGCGTGCACAGAGACGACGTCGCAGGTGGCGATCAGCTCATCGAAGGTGGCGGGCTCCACGCCGAGGGATTCGGCTTCGGCTGAGTGGGCGCGGCGGCCGGTCGCTATGATGCGCATACCGAAAGCAGCGGCTCGGCGGGCGGTAGCCATGCCGATCCGGCCCAGCCCCACGATGCCCAGGGTGGAGCCGGCTGAGATGTCAAGACCCACGAAGCTCTGCGGCCCCCAGATCCATTGATTGCCGGTGCGGATGAAACGGTCTCCTTCGGCGACCCGTCGCACGGTGCTCAGCAGCAGTGCCAAGGTGAGGTCGGCGACTGATTCGTCGAGGACTCCCGGGGTGTTGGTGACGGTGACACCGCGCTCAGCAGCTGCGTCGACGTCGATGTTGTCGTAGCCGACGGCCATATTGGCCACCACTTTCAGCGACTGCCCTGCGGCGTCGAGCACTTCGGCATCGACCCGGTCGGTCACCATGGTCACCAGCCCGGAGGACCCGCGCACTGCCTCCAGCAGCTCCTGCCGGGTGGGTGGGAAGTCGGCGTCGTGGTGGATCTGCAGCGGCGCACTCAGCTGGGGCCGGAACTCGTTGAGAACGGCCTCGTCCAGCGGTCGAGTGAGAAAAACATGCGGTTGTTCAGCCATGCCGCCACCCTACCGCCGAGCCCAGGAGGCCTTACCCGACATCGTTGCCTTCAGAGGACCAGATCGGAATACGCATCCGACCCACCGTTGTTGCGCCACGGGACAGGTAGCCAAGCTTCACACAACGGTAAGGAACGCACCCGATATTGTCTGTACCTCTGAGCATTCTTGATCTGGTGTCCATCCCGGAGGGTTCCACCGCCAGCGACGGCATCGCCGCCTCCATGGCGTCAGCCCGTCATGCCGATCAGCTGGGCTACCGCCGCATCTGGTACGCCGAGCACCACAACACCCCCAACCTGGCGGCCAGTTCCACCTCCTTGCTGATCTCTCAGGCAGCAACGGTCACCGAGAAGATCCGTTTGGGCTCCGGCGGTGTGATGCTGCCCAACCACGCTCCCCTGATGGTTGCCGAACAGTACGGAACTCTGGCCAATATGCATGGCCCCCGCATCGATCTCGGATTGGGCCGAGCCCCGGGCACCGACCAGGTGACCGCACAAGCACTGGGGCGCTCCTCGGGTGAGCCGCAGGAATTCGCTCAGAACATCTACGACATGCAGGGCTGGTTCGGCGCGGAGGGAACCGCCCACAGTTCCGCGATCCAATCTGCGGTCTCCGCTGATACCCACGTGCCAATCTGGGTGTTGGGCTCAACCGTCAACGGTGCCGCCATTGCCGGCCAGCTGGGCCTGCCGTTCTCTCTTGCCTCCCACTTCGCACCGGACCAGATCGACGACGCGGTTCGGGTCTACCGGGAGTCGTTCACCACTGAGTCGCCCACTGCGCAGATCGACGAACCCTATGTCATGGCAGGGATCAACGTCCTGGTCGCGGACACTGATGAGGAAGCCGACTACCAGTTCACCACCCTGGAGCAGATGTTCTTCGACGTCATCAGGGGTCAGCAGCGCAAGATCCAACCGCCGATCGATCCCGCGCAGCTGGCCGACATGGGGGCGCGCGACAACCCGATGCTTCGCATCAAAGCGGTGGGCTCCCCGAAGACCGCCGCCGATCAGCTCAGTGAGTTCGTCGAACGCACCGGAGCTGATGAGCTCATCACTACCACCTATGCCTACGATCCAGCCGTACGAGATCGCTCGCTTCAGCTGCTGGCCGACGTGTGGTTCTAGGATCAGCCGGAGCTATTCGCTCGCCCCCACTGGGCGTCGCGATACTTTGCGGCATACCGGTAGTCGCGCATCATCAGGAAGGCGCGGCGTTTGAGGCTTCTGTCCCCTCGGTACCACAGCGGTCTTCTCCATTTTCCAGAACGGATGAGCCGCTTCACCTCGGCCAACATCGCCGGGTCTTTGACATAACGGCGCAGAATGTACCGTGGGACGATTGTGAAAAGCGTCTCCCCTTGGGCGTACTGCAGCTTTTTGGCTGCCCCATGAATGAGGTCGTCAGCGAGGTAGCGAGTCAGGTTGTGACCCAATTGGGTGGAGTAGTAGCTGGAGCGACCCTGACGGGTGTTGAACTCTAGGACTTTGTACTGCCCGTCTCGACGGTCATACCTGAGATCTGCGTTAGCTATGCCGGTGTATCCGACCTTCTCCAGGAACTGAACAAGCAGGGTCATCACCGGCTCGTCATAGCGTGCGACGACCGCTGTGTAGTTGCCGACAGCACTGGCCATATGCTCTTGGAGCGCGACTTGGGCCAAGGTGACGAGTTCTGCTTCACCCTGGGTATTGAGATACAGCACCGAATCCCAGTTCGTGGTGTCATCGCCAGGAATATAGTCTTGAATAATGAGATCATCGCGATAGCCTGAGGACTCGATACGATCCACGACGCCACGCAGCTCGGAAATCGAGTCGACTTTATACACTTTTTCCTGACCGTCAAATTGGGTTCGAAAATACTCAATTCCGTTGGATGGTTTGACCACAACGGGATAACGCTTCACTGCAACAGTCAGAGGGTCTCCGACCCGGTGAAAGTACGTATCAGGGATAGGAAGGCCGTGTCTTTCCGCCAATTCGCAGAAGGCCTTCTTATCCTGCAGAGCATCATTGACCTCCGGGGCAGGAACATTCATGAGGTAGAGATCCTGCAGTGATTCACGGTTCTCCACGATGAGCCGTACGTACTTATCGCTGGTCCCTATAAGCACCAGGGGGCGGCCTCCGTGAGGGATCTCGTACGCGTACTGCCGCAGGGCTCTGACTAGTGCGTCAGGGTCCTCGATCTCGGAGTCGTATTTGATGCGGGAGAACAAGCCGCTGTAATGCGTGGGCCCCAGAGAGTTCCGGCCAAGAAGATATGGCCTGACGCCGAACTCCTCGTGGAAGGAGATGCTGGTGAGATAGGTGTTGATATCGGTGCCAACGATGACTGGCACAAAGTCTGCGCTCATATGGTCCTCAGCTTGTGCAGAGCGCGGCCCACCCCGGACACGGGAAGTCATGTGCTGGATCTGTAACCGTAGATTATCGCGAAGAGCCACGCGTACTACTCTATCCCGGCTGGTGAGGCGACGAGCTCACATCAGTGGGCAGTGTCCGCAGTCGAAGCAACCATATTCAGCGTCCCCCAGCATGCTGCCGACTGGTTCACCACCCTGCTGACTGTCGCGGCCCGGCCTGCGTGATGACTTCTCCCTTACCATTGGCACACATGAACCACCATGAGCCACCATCGAGGGCCGCTGCGTTCACGATTCGTGAGATTACCGAACAGCAGCACACCGAATTCCTCAACAGCTTCCCCACCGCCTCGTTCCTGCAGAATCCCCGCTGGTCCCGGGTCAAGGAGGGCTGGAGCGGGGAAGTGTTGGGCGGGTTCGACGGCGAAGAGCTCGTGGCCGCCGCCGAAGTTCTCTACCGCCGGCTGCCGATAGTGAGCCACAAGGTCTTAGCCTATGTTCCCGAGGGGCCGGTGTTTGATCCACACACCGTCGACGTTGAAAACCTGCTGCCCAGCCTGGTGCGCTATCTGCGCAGCAGCGGCGCGTTTCTGGTCCGCATGGGGCTGCCGGGCACGGTCCGGCGCTGGGCGGCTCAGGATGTGCGTCGAAGTTTGTCCAAAGGCGATGAGACACATATAGAGCAGCTTGAGCCTCTCGAACATGACGCTCACGCCTCCGAGCTCCATGCCCGACTGGAGAATATGGGATGGATTGCTCCTCAGACCTCAGAAGACTTCGAGGCTGGCCAACCGCGCTATCAGGCGCGCATTCCGCTGACTGACTCCAGCGTGGACGATGTGCTGGCAAAGATGGACCAGACGTCTCGTCGACAGACACGCAAATCACTGCGGTCGGAGCTGTCCATCACCGTCGGTGATGAGTCGGACCTTCCTGCCTGGCACAGGCTGTACAGCGAAACAGCCCAGCGCGACGGCTTCACCGCCCGGCCACTGGCGTACTTCCAGCGCATGTACGCCGAGCTCAACGCTGCGGCCGACACGGAGTGCGTGGTGTATTTCGCTGCGTTCGAAGAAACCACGCTTGCGGCGGCCATATATGTGCGACAGAGGAAGTTCGCCTGGTACGTCTACGGGGCGTCCTCCACCCAGGAGCGCAAACGCTATGCTCCACGTGCCCTGCAGCTGCGTCAGATAGAAGACGCATTGTCGTCCGGCTGTGAGTGGTACGACCTGGGAGGGGTTTCACCCTCTCTGGACTCTGAAAGCCCCCTCGCCGGGCTCACCCGCTTTAAGACCACGATGGGCGCCGATGTGGTGAAGACTCTCGGCGAATGGGACTACCGCATCAACTGGGTGCTGGCGAAGGCGTTCGACTTCTACATGTCGCGCCGCTGACCATGCTTCCCTGCGTCTGCTGGAATGCAGGGATGTGGCTGTAAGTGTCGGGCTAGCGGGATTTGAACCCACGACCTTCCGTCCCCCAGACGGACGCGCTACCAAGCTGCGCTATAGCCCGTGAATGTGCTCCACAACCGGCGGATCTCCGCCGCGAGCACCGATACAGTCTACATCATCTCCGAGAGACCCGGCGCACGCCCCAGTCGCCGAGCACTCACCCACCTGACGGATGGTTGAGGGTGTCATCCGTAATGAAAACGTAACCCGGGTGCGCCGCAGACCTCCACGAAATTCGCTCCTGACGTGACTAGCATCGACACATGCACTCGCGCCTTCCCCATTTTGCGGGTGCGGCCGGGACATCCGCGGCAGCTGCGCTGACCGCCGCGCTGCTGATAACCGGCTGCACGCCCAACCCGTTCGGCTCCCCCGAAGCTGGCCTGGAACCGGTGTCAGCTGCACACGCCGCCCCCGCTGCGGCGCAGCACTCGGCACAGTCCACAATGGCCGAAGCCGCCTCCACATTGGCCCATCGCCTGCAGCAGGCGAAGCCGCAGGGCCTGGTTGCAGCCTCCTCCGGGGCTCAGGACACTGAGTCCGAAGGAGCCACAGAGCCGAAGCAGGAAGATGGATCAGGGGTGGAGCGTCACCGTGACGACGTCAATACCTGGTCTGACTCGCTCACTGAAGCCCAAGAGGCTGCGGCTGAGCAGCGCCGAGCCGAGGCGGAGGCCGCTGAGCGCCGCCAAGCTGAGGTCGAGGAGGCTGAGCGACAGCGCGCCGCCGAAGAAGCAGAGCCCGAGCCCGAGCCGGAACCTGAGGATCTGCCCGGCAGCGGCGAACACGTCACTGACCCCAAGGCCGAGGAGTCCCATCATCCGGCACCGGCTCCCGACCTGAAAGAGTCGCTCAGCACTCCGGCTGATCCGCAGGTACAGTTCACCGGTGACATGAATGCCTACCTGCAGGATCTGGCCGCCGCACATCCCGGCAGCATCTCCATCAGCCTGCAGGAGCTCACCGGCGCACAGCGCAGCGCCTCAGCCGGCGGCCAGAACACTCGCGTGACGGCCAGCACCTATAAGCTCTATGTGGCTTACAGCATCATTCGGCAGGTCGAATCCGGCGCCATGGATTGGACTGATTCGGTGTCAGAGGGACACGACCTGGCCCAGTGCTTCCGGGACATGATCGTCGTGAGCAATAACCCTTGTCCCGAAGCAATCGGCCCGGAGATTGGTTGGGGCACGATCTACTCGGACGCTGCTGCCGCCGGTGCCGGCCGCACCGGTCAGGGCGAAGGCGCGATCGTCACCTCCCCCAATGATCTGAGGTCGATGTTGGTCCGCCTGGAGACTGGGCAGCTGAGCATGAGCGAGGCTGGTCACAATCGGCTGCGTGAAGCTCTGGGCGCCAATGTGCACCGCCTGGGGATTCCGGCAGGCAGCGCGGGCCAGGTGCTGAACAAGCCTGGCTGGATCGATGGGTATGTGCACGACGCCGCCATCGTCCGTCACCCACAGGGCACCTACGTGCTGAGCATCATGAGCGAAGGCTCCAGCTGGGGTTCGCTGGCGAGCATCACCTCAGGCGTAGAGACCGCGCTCTACGGCGGTTAGCTACTTGCGGCTGCGCCTCTCGCGCACCCGCATCTGCACTTCGATCGGCGTGCCGGTGAATTCGAAGGTCTCGCGCAGCCGGCGGGTGATGAATCGGCGGTATCCCTGGTCCAAGAAGGCCGTGGTGAACAGCACGAACTTCGGTGGACTGGTCGCCGGCTGGGTGGCGAAGAGAATCCGGGGCTGTTTGCCTCCGCGCACTGGGTGAGGATGGGCAGCCACCAGCTCCCCCAGGAAAGCGTTGAGCCGTCCGGTGGGGATTCGCTGCTCCCAGTTGGTCAGCGCAGTCCGCAGGGCCGGGGCCAGCTTGTCCTTGTGCCACCCGGTGCGTGCCGAGACGTTGACTCGGGGAGCCCACGACGCGTGGCCGAGGTCGCGATCAATCTCGCGCTCCAGGTAGTAGCGGCGCTCGTCGTCCAGCAGGTCCCATTTGTTGTAGGCAATGACCATCGCGCGCCCAGAGTCCACCGCCATCTGCACCAGTCGCACGTCCTGTTCGCTCAGCGGCTCGTCGACCGCCAGCAGAACCACCGCGACCTCAGCCTTGTCCAGCGCGCGCTGGGTGCGCAGCATGGCGTAGTACTCACTGCCGGAGGCCATATGGGTACGACGCCGGATACCGGCGGTGTCCACGAATCGCCACTGCTCCTGACCCAGGGTGATCAGCTCATCCACCGGGTCTCTGGTGGTGCCGGCGACTTTGTCCACCACGACTCGCTCGGCGCCGGCCAGCTTATTGAGCAGCGAGGACTTCCCCACATTGGGCCGGCCCACAAGGGCTACTCGACGGGGACCGCCGAACGGGGTCAGCCCTGAGTGCTGAGCCGTCTCAGGCATCACCTTCAGTGCCGCATCCAGCAGGTCTCCGGTGCCGGAGCCGTGCAGCGCCGAGACGGGGTACGGCTCCCCCAGGCCCAGATTCCACAGCGGATAGACCTCGCTCATCTGTGCGGGCGAGTCGATCTTATTGGCCACCAGGACCACGGGCTTCTTCTTGCGCCGCAGCATCTTCACCACTGCTTCGTCCACAGCGGTGGCGCCGACCAGCCCGTCAAGCACGAAGACCACTGCATCCGCCTCGTCGACGGCGACCTCGGCCTGCTCGGCAACGCGTTTCTGCATGCCTTTCGCATCAGCCTCCCAGCCGCCGGTGTCGACGAGCGTGAAGTCTCTGCCGTTCCACTCAGCGGAGTAGGAAACGCGGTCCCGGGTCACCCCGGGCACGTCTTCCACCACGGCCTGGCGGGAGCGGACGATCCTGTTGACCAGAGTGGACTTGCCCACATTCGGTCGGCCGATGATCGCCAGGACCGGCGGCGTCGGAGGATGAGGAAGTTCGTGCTGATCCTCCTCGTGGGGGCTCAGCAGCGCGGCGTCGTCGTCTTCGAGCTCGTAGTCGTCCAAGCCGGCGCGCAGGGCAGCGGCGCGGGCTTCGGCGTCGTCGTCGGTGATGGCCGCCAGACGCTCGGCCAAGCGCTCATCGTTGCCGGTGGGCGCGTACTCCTGGGTGGAGTCGGTGTTCTCTGAGGCCATCAGCGGGTTGTCTCCTGTACGCTTTCGACGCGACCGATGAGTGAATCGACCGTCTCATCGAAGCTCAGCTCCGAGGAGTCCAGCACGGCGACCCCGTCAGCGGCTTCGGTGAAGTTGGTGGTGGCAGAGTCGCGGCGGTCCCGATCGAGGACCTGACGCTTCAGTGCCTCAGCGCTCTGACCATCCCCCAGCTGGGCGCCGCGACGGCGCAGCCGGGCTTCGGCAGAGGCGGTCAGCAGCACCCTGACCTGCGCATCCGGGGCGACCACAGTGGTGATGTCACGCCCTTCAGCAACAATGAATCCCGCCTTGTCGATGATGCTGCGCTGAGCACCGATCAGCAGCTGGCGGGCTTTGCGGTTGGTGGCCACCTCCGAGACCTTCTCCGAGATGTGGGACTGGCGGATCTCTGCGGTGACATCGGTTTCACCCACGGTGACGATCTGGTGCTGGGGGTCGGTGGAGATGCTCAGCGGAAGCTCCTCCACGGCGACGGCGACCGCATCCTCGTCGCCCAGCTCCACACTCTGCTGCACGCAGTACCAGGTGGCGGCTCGGTACATGGCACCGGTGTCCAAATAGGCCGCCCCCAGCCGGGTGGCGGCAGCTCGGCACACGCTGGACTTTCCGGAGCCGGAGGGCCCGTCGACCGCGATGATCATACGTGTGGAATCCGGCTTCGTCCCGACGCTGGGGCCCTGCTGTGTGCTGGTGCTCATCAGAGAACCACCTTCCATCCCATCTCAGTCAGCGCCTCGGCCAACTCTTCTCGTCTGCCCGGCAGCACCGACAGCTCCACCATACCTACCTGGTGGCCCGCCGAATGCTCCATGCGCAGGTCTTCGACGTTGACTCCCACTGTGGAGACGTCGTTGAGCACGGCGGCGATCTGGCCGGGGCTGTCGTCGACGATGACGGTGACCACCGCGAAGGACTGCGGCGGGGCGCCGTGCTTGCCCGGGATGCGGACCACACCGGCGTTGCCCTCGGCGACCAGCTGGGCGATGTCTGCCTGCGACCCGGATGCTGAAGGGTCCTCCATGGTGCTGATCAGGCGTTCGACGTCTTCTCTGAGTCCGTAGAGCAGCTCGACCACAGAGCGGGAGTTCGCTGAGAGGATCTGCACCCACAGGTTGGGATCGGAGGCGGCGATCCGGGTCACGTCGCGCAGCCCGTTGCCCGAGAGTGCCAATGCTCCGGCCGGGGCGTCCTGCAGCCGGGAGGCGACCAGGGAGGCCGCCACCTGGGGAAGGTGTGAGGTCAGCGCCACTGAGGCGTCATGGGTGGCCGCATCCATCCGGTGCAGGCTGGCGCCTAAGTCCCGACCCAGGTCGGTGGCTCGACGCACCGCCTCAGCGGTGGAGAGTTGGGCGCCGGTGGCCGGTTCGACGGCCGGGCAGATCACCCACGGCATAGAGATGAACAGCTCTCCGCGGGCTGCCACCGGACCGGAGCGTTCCCGCCCGGCCATCGGGTGGGTGCCCACGTAGCGCGACAGATCCTCGGTGGTCAGTTCAGTCTCCGAGTCTGCGGCAATGCTCAGCAGCTGATGGAGGATCTGTGCCTTCACCGAGGCGATATCGACGACGACGGCGCTGCGGTGGCGGATCAGCGCGGCAGCGACCTCTGCGGCGGTGACCTCCGGCGGGGCGGCGATGACCACCAGGTCCGGCTCCGGGGTGTGCTGGGTCAGCCGGGTGCCCGCCCCGATGTCCTCTGCGATGGCTTCAGCGGTCGGTGAGGGGTCGCTGAGCCACACCTGGTGGTCGGCTGCGCGCAGTCCCAGACCGATGCTGGCGCCCAGCAGTCCGGTGCCGCGGATCAGAGTCGATGGAATCAGCGTGTCAGAGGATGGTTCAGCCACGTGGGCCCCTTTCAGCTGCCGGTGCCTGGGTGAGGTCCCGCAGGTGGCCGATCTCTTGGGCGCCGAGGTCCCGCAGGCTCCCCTGGGGCTGGTCGCCGATGACGATGCTGCCGATGGCCGTGCGCACCAGGCGCTTCACGGGATGTCCGACGGCGTCGAACATCCGGCGCACGATCCGGTTTCGGCCTGAGTGCAGGGTGATCTCGACCATCGTGCGGCCACTGGTGGATCCGACGACGACGCAGTGGTCGGCGGCGATCGGCCCGTCGTCGAGCTCGATGCCGGTCTCCAGGCGTTTGGCGGTCTTCTTGGCCATATCCCCGGTCGCCTCCACCAGATAGGTTTTGGGCACCTCATAGGAGGGATGGGTGAGCCGGTTGGCCAGTTCGCCGTCGTTGGTGAGCAGCAGCAGGCCCTCGGTCTCGTAGTCCAGGCGGCCCACGTGGAACAGCCGCGCCGTGCGGTGGGGAGCCTGCAGGAAATCGTCGATGCTGCGGCGGCCTTCTGGGTCGCGCATAGTGGTCATGACTTTGGTGGGCTTGTTGAACATCACGTACTGGTGCTCAACATCAAGATTGACCTGGATGCCGTCGACCTGGATGCTGACCTGTTCGGGGTCGACCCGCACCCCCGGCTCCACAATGGTCCGACCGTCGACGGCGACGCGGCCCTCTGCGATGAGATCTTCGCACACCCGGCGGGAGGCCACCCCTGCGTTGGCCAGCACCTTCTGCAGGCGGACTCCGCCCTCGGTGTGGACTGCGCGGAAATTGGCCTCAGCCTCGTCGGTCCGGATTTTGGCCGGCTGGGGCTCGGAGACGATCAGCCGCTCGGGACGCTCGGAGGCGAAGGGGCCCCCGGAGGCACCGGGGCCGGGAGTTCGAGGGGCTCTCGCCGCCCGCGGGGCAGGCTGACGCTCAGGTGGATTCCTCGAAGACATGCGACCAATCTTACCGGTCCGACGCCGGTCTTCTTCCCACGCTAAGGTGCCACGCCATGAGGCTGTTGACTGAGTATGAAGTAACTTCCTCCGGTTCGGTCAACAGGGTCATGATGAGCGGCCGAATGTGGGGCCGGAGCCGGTCTGAGCGCGGACCGGAATCAGATCTGGCCGGGGTCAGAGCTGGTCGAGATCCGAGTCCTCGGCCTCCAGGTCTTCGACTCCGGGCAGGTGCGGTGAGAGCTTGGGCAGGTCCGTGATGCTGTCCAGCCCCAGGCGCTCCAGGAGCTCTGCGGTGGTGGTGTAGAGAGTCGCTCCGGTCACCGGGTCCGTGCCGGCGGTGTCCAGCAGCCCGCGGGTCACCAGGGTGCGCACCACTCCGTCGACGTTGACCCCGCGGATGGCGGCCACCTGGGAGCGGGAGACCGGCTGCCGGTAGGCGATCACCGCCAGGGTCTCCAGCGCCGCGGAGGAGAGCCGGGTGGTCTGACCGGCCAGCACGAAGGCGGAGACCTCCTCGGCGTAGCGCAGCCGCGAGTAGTAGCGCCACCCGCCGGCGACCTCACGCAGCTGGAAGCCGCGCTGCCGGCCTCCGGCCTCGCCGTCGGCCTCCGCTCTGAGCTCATCCAACAGGGTGAGCGCCTGGTGCTCGGCCACATTGAGAGCGGCAGCCAGCTCAGCCGGGGTCACCGGTTCCTCCGCCACCAGCAGCACCGCTTCAGCGGCGGACAGATAGTCCTCGTGGGCCACCAGGTGGCTGCTTGCGGCCGCCTCCAGCGCAGGGTCCCAGCCGGTGCTGCGGCTCATCAGCGGTCCCATTCCGCTGCGGCGGCGGATTCCACGGCGGCTGCGGCGTCGGGCTCATCGGCACCGGCCCAGGTCACCGTCAGCTCCGCCAGCGGGGCCTCTTGGGTGAACTCGACCTGCCGGTCGCGGAACAGCTCCAGCAGGCCCAGAAAACGCACGACGACGACCAGCCGGTTCTCCGCGGTGGCGATCAGCTCAGCGAACCGGCACTGCCCCGCTCGGCGCAGCTGATCGGTCATGGCCGCGATCTGATCGCCGACGTTGACGGGGTGGGCGTGCAGGTGCTGCATCTGCACATGATCGGGCTCCAGCTGCTGACGGGCCAAGGCCTTCTCCGCCAGTGCCCTGAGGTCTTCGGCGGTGGTGTTCCAGACCAGTTCCGGCAGGATGTCTCCCATATCTGGGTGGTGGCCGGGTCTGCGCGGGAAGCGTCCCGCGTTCGCCGCGACTGCGCTGCCCATCTGTTCGGCGATCTGTTTGAACGCCTTGTACTGCAGCAGCCGGGCGAAGAGCAGGTCCCGGGCCTCCAGGGCGGCGATGTCCTCCTCTGATTCGGCCTCGGCGCCGGGGAGCAGCTGGATCAGCTTCATATCCAGCAGTGTGGCTGCGACGAACACGAAGTTGGAGGACTCCTCCAGTGCGCGCTCGGCCTCCAGGGTGCGGACGTAGCTGATGAACTCATCGGTGACCTCGCCCAGCGCCACAGTGGTCACATCCATCTGGCGTTTTGCGATCAGTCCCAGCAGCAGGTCGAAGGGACCGTCGAAGCCGTCCAGGCTGACGGTGAAGCCGGAGCTGACCTCACTGTCCTCCTGAGCCAGCAGTGTCATGGGGACCCGCCGCGACTGATCAGCTCCCGGGCCAGCTGCCGGTAGGCTTTGGCGCCGTCGTGCTTGACCGCGTAGCTGGTGATCGGCTCTGCGGCCACTGAGGCGTCGGGGAACTTCACCGAGCGTTTGACCACGGTTTCGAAGACCTTCTCGCCGAAGGCCTCCACGATGCGTTGGATGACCTCTTTGGAGTGAGTGGTGCGCAGATCGACCATGGTGACCAGCACCCCGTCGATCTCCAGATCCGGGTTGATCCGATCCTGGACCTTCTCGATGGTGTCCTTCAGCAGGGCGACTGCGCGCAGGGCGAAGAACTCGGCCACCAGCGGGATGATCACCCCGTGGGCGGCGGTGAGTGCGTTGACGGTCAGCAGCCCCAGGCTGGGCTGGCAGTCGATGATGATCACGTCGTAGTCATCGCGCACTGTGCGCAGGGCGCGGGCGAGCACCTGTTCGCGGCCGACCTCGGTGACCAGCTGGACCTCCGCTGCGGAGAGGTCGATATTGGCCGGCAGCAGGTCGACGTCGGGAATGTGAGTGGAGATGAGTGCGTCAGCAACGGCGACGTCCTTCTCCAGCATCACGTTGTAGATGGTGGTGTCCAGCTCGTGCGGGTTGGCGCCCAACCCGGCCGACAGCGCCCCCTGGGGGTCGAAGTCGACCATGAGCACCCGTCGGCCGTACTCCGAGAGCGCGGCGGCTAAGTTGATGGCGGAGGTGGTCTTGCCCACCCCGCCCTTCTGATTGACCATGGCGATCACTCTCGCCGGCCCGTGGGAGGTCAGCACCGAAGGTTCGGGGAACTCGTGCTTGGGGCGGCCGGTGGGGCCGATGATCGCATCACCGTGGATGGTGAACAGCGTTGTCGGCTCTTCGGTCAACGTGCACTCCCCTAACGATGGGTCCTGTAACGAGGGTCCTGGGCGGGCCCGCGCGAGCGGGCTCCTCTGACGTGTTCAGTCCAGATTACCCGGTGAGAGGCCTCGGGCAAGATCAGCCTTCAGGCTGGTTGAACCCTGCGCCGTCACTGGTGCCAGCGCTGCGGTGTCAGCGTTCCCGGAGGTCAGCGGCGCAGAGGGTCAGCGGCCCAGCACCGGCACCAGGTCGTCGATGACTTGGGAGTCTTCGATGGTCGAGGGCACCGTGTATTCCTCACCGTCGGCGATCTGGCGCATCGTCTTGCGCAGCACCTTGCCGGAGCGGGTCTTGGGCAGAGCGTCGACGACGACGACGTCCTTGAAGTCTGCCACCGGACCGATGGTGCTGCGCACCTGGGCGACCAGCTCGCTGCGCAGCTGCTCCTCACTGATGTCCGCGCCGGCCTTCAGGACCACGAACCCGGCCGGCCGCTGACCCTTCAGCTCGTCGTGCAGCCCGATGACGGCGCATTCGGCCACCGCCTCGTGTTCGGCCACCGCCGCTTCGATCTCTCCGGTGGAGAGCCGGTGGCCGGAGACGTTGATGACGTCGTCGCTGCGGCCCATGACGAAGATGTAGCCGTCCTCATCGATGTAGCCGGAGTCTCCGGTGGTGTAGTACCCCTCAAAGGCCGATAGGTAGGTGTCGATGTAGCGCTGGTCATCACCCCACAGGGTGGACAGTGTCCCCGGTGGCAGCGGCAGGCGGATGACGATGTTTCCCTGCTGACCCGCTGGCAGCGGCTCTCCCATCGGGTCCAGGACGTCGACGTCGAAGCCGGCCATGGGCAGGGTGGCTGAGCCCTCTTTGACCGGCAGCTGCTCGATGCCCACCGGGTTGGCCGCGATGGGCCAGCCGGTCTCGGTCTGCCACCAGTTGTCGACCACCGGCACGTCCAGCCCCTCACCGATCCAGCGCTGGGTCTTGGGGTCCAGGCGCTCGCCGGCGACGAACAGCCAGCGCAGGGAAGAGATGTCGTAGCGCTGCAGCAGCTCGAGCTCGGGGTCGGCCTTGCGCACGGCGCGCAGCGCGGTGGGAGCGGTGAACAGGCTGGTCACCCGGTGCTGGTCCACCAGCCGCCAGAGCGCCCCGGCGTCCGGGGTTCCCACCGGCTTGCCCTCGTAGAGCACTGTGGTGGCCCCGGCCAGCAGCGGCGCGTAGACGATGTAGGAGTGCCCAACGACCCAGCCGACGTCGGAGGCGGTCAGCATAGTGTCGTCTTCGTCGACGTCGAAGATCGAGGAGATCGACCAGCGCAGCGCTGCCGCAGTGCTGCCCTGGTCTCGGACCACTCCCTTGGGGCGTCCGGTGGTGCCTGAGGTGTGGAGGATGTAGAGCGGGTGGGTCGAGGCCACCGGCACCGCTTCGGCCGGAGTGGCCTGCTGCAGCAGCTGGCTCCAGTCGTGCCAGCGTGCCGGGGACTGCTGCGGGGTCTGCTGGGCGGACTCGGTGAAGCCGTCACGGTGCCATACCACCACATCATCGACTCGGTGCTCGGCCAGCTCCACCGCTTCAGCGACTTTGGGCAGGTAGTCGATGGTGCGGCTGGGCTCCACGCCTCCGGTGGCGGTCAGCAGCACCGTGGGCTCTGCGTCGTCGACCCGGGCTGCGATGCCCTTGGCGGCGAATCCTCCGAAGACCACCGAATGCACTGCCCCCAGGCGGGCGCAGGCCAGCATGGCAATCGGTGCCTGCGGGATCATCGGCAGGTAGATGAGCACCCGGTCTCCGCTTCCGACGCCGAGCTGGGCCAGCATCCCTGCCGCGGCGGCCACCTCATCGCGAAGCTGACGGTAGGTGTAGCTGCCGGAGTCCTCAGTCACCGCCGAGTCGTAGATCAGCGCAGTGTGGTCTCCGCGACCGGCCTCCACGTGCCGGTCCAGAGCGTTGTGGCTGATGTTGAGCTCTCCGTCGGGGAACCAGCTGTAGAGCGGGGCCGCTGAGCTGTCCAGGGCTCGGGTGGGGAACGTGCTCCACTCCAACCCTTCGGCAGCTCCGAGCCAGAACGCTTCCGGATCGTTCAGCGACCGTGCATGGACGCTTCGGTAGTCGGTGGGGTCTGTGAACTGCGACTGCGACATGGCGCTCTCCTCTGCCTGTCAGATGATTTGTCTCACATTCTAAACTGGCTGTGCTTGGTTATTCTGCTGAGGCGGCTGCTCTGCCTCCCTGCCCTAGGTGGGGCTGATGACCAGCAGCAGGTCTCCGCCTTGGACCTGTTGGACGTCGGTGAGCAGGGCGCGGTCGACGGTGCCGGCTACGGCGGTGGTGATGCCGGCCTCCATCTTCATCGCTTCGATGGTGGCCACACTCTGGCCGGCCTCGACGGTGTCGCCTTCGGCGACGGTGAGGCTGACTGCTCCGGCGAAGGGGGCGGCGACGTGGTTGGGGTCATCGGCGTCGGCGCGCTCTGCGGAGACGGCGGTGACCTCGACGGCCTGGTCGCGGACCATGACTTGGCGCAGCTGCCCGTTGAGGGTGCACATCACCATCCGCATGCCCTTCTCATCGGGCGCGGAGACGGTCTGCAGGGTCACCAGCAGACGGACACCCTTGCCCAGGGAGATGACGTGCTCGTGGTTGGTGGTCATCCCGTAGAGGAAGTCTCGGGTGTGCAGCACCTGCAGGTCGCCGTAGGCCTCGTGGGCGGCCTGGTAGTCGCGGGTGGGCCCGGGGAACAGCAGCCGGTTCAGCGCGGCCCTGCGGGTGGCGGAGTCCGCGTCCAAGGCTTCGGTGTCCTCAGCAGAGAGCTCCTCAGTGACCGGCTTGACGGTTCGGCCCTCCAGCGCTCTGGACCGGAAGGGCTCGGGCCAGCCCGCCGGCGGGTCGCCCAGCTGGCCGGCGAGGAACCCAATGACCGAGTCGGGCAGGTCGTAGTCTCCCGGGTTCTGCGCAAACTCTTCCGGTGAGGCGCCCAGGCCGACCAGCTGCAGGGCCAGGTCGCCGACGACTTTGGAGGAGGGGGTGACTTTGATCAGTCGGCCCAGCATCTTGTCTGCGGCGCTGTACATCTCCTCGATCTGTTCGAACCGCTCCCCCAGCCCCAGGGCGATGGCCTGCTGACGCAGGTTGGAGAGCTGCCCACCGGGGATCTCGTGGTGATAGACCCGCCCGGTCGGTGCCGGCAGCCCGGATTCGAAGGGGCTGTAGATGCCGCGCACGGTTTCCCAGTAGGGCTCCATGGCCGAGACTTCGGCCAGGCCCAGGCCGGTGTCTCGCTCGGTGCCCTCCAGGGCCGCCACCAGCGCTGAGGCCGGTGGCTGTGAGGTGGTGGCCGCCATCGATGAGGTCGCCACATCCACTGCGTCGACCCCGGCTTCGGAGGCGGCCAGCAGGGTGGCCAGCTGCCCGCCGGCAGTGTCGTGGGTGTGCAGGTGAACCGGCACATCGAAACGCTCGCGCAGCGCGGTGACCAGGGTCTTGGCCGCTGCTGGGCGCAGCAGCCCGGCCATGTCCTTGATCGCCAGGATATGGGCCCCGGCCTCAACCATCCGCTCAGCCAGTCCCAGGTAGTAGTCCAGGGTGTAGATGTCCTCGTCCGGGTCGGTGAGGTTGCCGGTGTAGCACAGGGCGGCCTCGGCCACCGCCGTGGACGTGGCCCGGACGGCCCGGATGGCGGGGATGATCTGGTCGACGTCGTTGAGCGCGTCGAAGATCCTGAAGATGTCGACACCGGTGGCTGCGGCCTCGGCGACGAAGGAGTCGGTGACCTGCAGCGGGTAGGGGGTGTAGCCCACGGTGTTGCGCCCGCGCAGCAGCATCTGCAGCGGGATGTTGGGCATCTCCTCGCGCAGCAGCGCCAAGCGCTGCCACGGGTCCTCCTGCAGGAACCGCAGGGCGACGTCGTAGGTGGCCCCGCCCCAGACCTCTGCGGAGAACAGACCTGGCGTGGTGTGGGCCACCGCCGGGGCAGCGGCCAGCAGGTCTCGGGTGCGCACCCGGGTGGCCAGCAGCGACTGGTGAGCATCACGGAAGGTGGTGTCAGTGACCGCCAGTGCGGTGCGCTCACGCAGCGCGGCCGCGAAGGCCTCAGGACCCTGATCGACCAGCAGATCCCTCCAGCCGGCCGGCTTCGGCTGGGCCGAGGGACCGTCGAAGGGGCTGCGATCAGGCTCATCCGTCTTATCCCCGGGGAAGCGCGGCAGCTTATCCCTCGGGTCGATGCCCTCCACCCGCGGCCCGTAGGGCTGGTTCACCGTCACATCGGCCAAATACTGCAGGGCCTTGGAACCACGGTCCTGGGAGCGGTTGACCTGCGTCAGCTCCGGGTGAGCATCAATGAAATCGGTGGCCACATCCCCGGAGAGGAACTCCTCAGAGTCCAGCACATTCATCAGGAACGGAATGTTGGTGGCCACACCACGGATGCGGAACTCCGCCAGAGCACGACGGGCGCGCTGGACTGCGGTCATGTAGTCATGGCCGCGGCAGGTGAGCTTGACCAGCATCGAGTCGAAGTGCGGACTGATCTCCGCACCGGTGTAGACCGTGCCACCATCCAGCCGGATCCCTGAGCCGCCGGCTGAACGATAGGCGGTGACCGTGCCGACGTCGGGCCGGAACCCATTGGCCGGATCCTCGGTGGTGATCCGGCACTGCATCGCCGAACTACGAATGCGCAGCTCATCCTGGACCAGCCCCAGATCTGCCAGCGTCTCCCCGGCGGCGATGCGCATCTGCGCGCCCACCAGGTCCACATCGGTGATCTCCTCGGTGACCGTATGCTCCACCTGAATCCGCGGATTCATCTCAATGAACACGTGCTGACCAGTGCGCTCCCCGGAGGTCTCCAGCAGAAACTCCACCGTGCCGGCGTTGCGGTAGCCCATCGTGGCCGCGAAGCTGATCGCATCCCGGTACAGCGACTGACGCACCTGGTCATCCAGGTTCGGCGCCGGAGCGATCTCCACCACCTTCTGGTGACGGCGCTGCAGCGAGCAGTCCCGCTCAAAGAGATGGACCACATCACCGGCACCATCAGCGAGCACCTGCACCTCGATATGACGCGGGCGCACCACAGCCTGCTCCAAAAAGACCGTCGGATTGCCGAACGCGGTGTCCGCCTCGTTCATCGCCTCGCTCAGCGCATCCGGCAGCGCTTCGGCCGTCTCCACCCGGCGCATACCGCGGCCACCACCACCAGCCACAGCCTTCACAAAGATCGGGAACCCGATCCGATCCGCCTCTCCCAGCAGCTGCTCAGGATCAGCGGAGGGCTCAGAACTCTCCAACACCGGCACCCCAGCATCCCGGGCGGCACGCAGAGCACGCACCTTATCGCCGGTGGACTCCAGCACATCAGCCTCAGGCCCGATGAACGCGATACCGGCCGCTTCCGCCGCACGCGCCAGATCCGGGTTCTCCGACAAGAACCCGTACCCGGGATAGATCGCATCAGCACCCGACTCACGAGCGACCCGGATGATCTCATCCACATCCAGATAAGCACGCACCGGGTGACCCTCCACACCGATCCGGTACGCCTCATCAGCCTTCTGACGGTGCAGCGAGTTACGATCCTCATGCGGATAGACCGCCACCGTACGAGCACCAAGCTCAACAGCAGCCCGCAGGGCACGAATAGCAATCTCACCACGATTGGCGACAAGGATCTTGCGGAACATTGGATGTTCTCCCTCAATGGTCGGTGTGGGCCCCATCGCTGAGGCCCGAGGTGCCAGGTCCGAAGGGTACGGACACCGGTGATTCTGGCACACCATTGCTGACCTGTATACAGGAAACGAGCAATTTCTCGAAACTTCGTGCCACCCTGGCTCTTTTCGGGGTCGCGTGTATACACTGCCTGTATGCGTGCAAGTGATTCGGCCTACACCTCGCTTCGTGGGGACATTATTGAGGGTCGGCTGGCCCCCGGGTCGGCTCTTGCCGAGATCGAACAGTCCCGGCGGCTGGGGGTCTCGCGCACTCCGGTGCGAGAGGCCTTCTCCCGACTGGTGGCCGACGGGTTGGCGGTGCAGACCCCCGGTCGCGGCTCGGTGGTCTCCGACATCTCCCTGAACGACGTCGACAGGCTCTTCGAGGTGCGCATCCCGCTGGAGACACAGGGCGCGGCACTGGCTGCCCGCCGCGGCTCCCCCGAGGTGTTCGCCCGGCTGGCCGAAGAGTTCGGTGAAGCCAGTTCGAGCCCGGACCCCACAGTGCACTACGCACTGTCGGCCCGTCTGGACTCCGCAGTCGACGCGGCAGTGGGCAATCACTACCTCAGCACCATGCTGGCGAACCTGCGGGTGCACCTGGTGCGCATCCGCAGACTGGCCAGAGACCGTCCGGAGCGGCTCGCTGAGTCTGCAGCCGAACATCGGGAGGTGTGCCGGGCCATCGCCGCCGGCGACCCCCAGGCCGCCCAAGCCGCCGCAATGCTGCATCTGCGCCGAAGCTTGGCCTACATCACCGCCCAGCGCGCCGCAGAACCTGCCGCCGCCTGAGCAGACCACCCACCACGAGAGGAAACGGAGCACGAGGATGATCAACCACACTGTGCGGGTCCACCGCAGCGAAGAGAACCTGGCCAGAGAGGATCAGCTGGCCCATAAGATCGCCCAGGTCGCCGTCGACCCGGTGCAGGTCGAACAGGACGTCACCGAGATGATCATCAACCGGATCATCGACAATGCCTCCGTGGCGGTGGCCTCACTGCACCGGGCTCCGATCGTCGCTGCCCGCGCCCAGGCGCTGGACCACGCAGTCCCCGCCGGCGGCAAGGGCTCCTCCGTATTCGGCCTCCAGCAGCGCACCTCACCGGAATGGGCGGCGTGGGCCAACGGGGTGGCCGTGCGGGAGCTGGACTTCCACGACACTTTCCTCGCCGCCGAGTACTCCCACCCCGGCGACAACATTCCCGCAGTGCTGGCCGCCGCCCAGCACACCGGGGCCTCCGGAGCCGATCTGATCCGCGGGCTGGCCACCGGCTATGAGATCCAGGTGAACCTGGTCAAAGCCATCTGCCTGCACAAGCACAAGATCGACCACGTGGCGCACCTGGGCCCCTCCGCGGCAGCCGGCATCGGCACTCTGCTGGGGCTGAACACCGAGACGATCTTTCAGGCGGTGGGCCAGGCGCTGCACACCACCACAGCCACCCGCCAGTCGCGCAAGGGCGAGATCTCGACCTGGAAGGCCCATGCGCCGGCCTTCGCCGCGAAGTTGGCGGTGGAGGCAGTGGACCGGGCCATGCGCGGCCAGACCTCGCCGGTGCCGATCTATGAGGGTGAGGACGGCGTCATCGCATGGATGCTCGACGGCCCGGATGCCCGCTACGAGGTCCCGATGCCGCAGGCCGGGGAGACCAAGCGCGCCATCCTGGACACCTACACCAAGGAGCACTCCGCCGAGTACCAGGCGCAGGCGTGGATCGACCTGGCACGCAAGCTGCACGGTGAGCACCCGGAGGCGGTGGACCCGCAGAACGTGGAGTCGATCGTGATCCGCACCAGCCACCACACCCACTATGTGATCGGCACCGGCGCCAACGACCCGCAGAAGTACGAGCCCACCGCCTCGCGGGAGACCCTGGACCATTCGATCCCCTACATCTTCGCCGTGGCGCTGCAGGACGGCGCGTGGCACCATGCCGACTCCTACGCCCCCGAACGTGCGGCACGCCCGGACACGGTGGAGCTGTGGCACAAGGTGGTCACCGAGGAGGACCCGGAATGGACCCGCCGCTACCACTCGTTGGACATTTCGGAGAAGGCCTTCGGCGGTTCCGTGGAGATTCGGATGAAGGACGGCAGCGTCATCTCGGATGACATCGCCGTCGCCGATGCCCATCCACTGGGTGCCCGGCCCTTCGCCCGCGAGCAGTACATCGGCAAATTCCGCAGCCTGGCTGATGGGCTGCTCGAGCCGAGCGAGATCGAACGATTCCTCGACGTCGCCCAGAGCACGGAGACGCTGCAGGCCGGACAGCTGGAGCAGCTCAACGTGCTCGCCCCCACCGGGGCCATCGACCTGGCCAGCTCACCGAAAGGACTGTTCTGATGTTGTACGCAAAGACCACCCCGGAGCAGAAGCGCAGAGACCTGCGAACGATGCTCACCCCCGGCGCGGCCCGGCAGTTCCCCGGCACCTTCACCCCGCTGAGCGCGCCGCTGATCCAGCAGAAGGGCTTCGACGGGCTCTACGTCTCCGGTGCCGTGCTGGCGAACGAGCTGGGGCTGCCCGATATCGGGATGACCACACTGACTGAAGTGACTCAGCGGGCTGGGCAGATCGCCCGAGTCTCGGACCTTCCCACGCTGGTGGACGCCGACACCGGGTTCGGCGAGCCGATGAACGCCGCCCGCACCGTCCAAGAACTGGAGAACGCCGGTGTGGCCGGGTGCCACATCGAAGATCAGTTCAATCCCAAGCGCTGCGGCCACTTGGACGGCAAATCCGTGGTGGATCTGGACACGGCCAGCAAGCGGATCCGCGCCGCCGCGGACGCGCGCCGGGACACGAACTTTCTGATCATGGCACGCACCGACATCCGCGCCGTGGACGGGCTCTCCGCAGCGGTCGATCGCGCCAAAGCGCTGGTGGACTCAGGGGCAGATGCGATCTTCCCCGAGGCCATGGCGGATCTGTCGGAGTTTGAGGCTGTCTGCAGCGCCGTGGATGTTCCGGTGCTGGCCAATATGACAGAGTTCGGCAAGTCTGAGCTGTTCACCCGGGATCACCTGGCCGCAGCCGGGGTGGCTCTGATCATCTACCCCGTCACCTCCCTGCGGTCCGCGTTCGGCGCAATCGAACGCACCCTGGATGTGATCTCCCAGCACGGCACCCAGCAGCCGGCGGTTGAGGACATGATGACCCGCGCTCGGCTCTACGAACTGGTCGACTACGAGTCCTACAACGCCTTCGACACTGGTATCTTCAACTTCGAAGTACCCCAACAGTCCGACTGAGCCTCGCCCACGAGCTGTACTCTCACCCAAGGAGGTCACTGATGACCGAAGACAACGTATACAAGGGACTGGCCGGAGTGGTGGCCGACTACACTGCCGTCTCCAAGGTCAACCCTGAGACCAACTCCCTGCTCTACCGCGGCTACCCGGTTCAGCAGCTTGCCGCCAAGCTCAGCTTTGAGGAGGTCGCACTGCTGCTCTGGAACGCGGAGCTGCCCAGTGCCGATGAGCTGGCGCGGTTCATCACCTTCGAACGCTCCCACCGGGCGTTGGAGCCACACGTGAAGCAGGCCATCGACCTGCTGCCCACCGACTGTCACCCCATGGACGTGGGGCGCACCGCGATCTCAGTGATGGGTGCCGCCCACCAGCAGTCCGAGGACTCCTCCCCGGAGACCGAGCTGGCCAAGGCCCAGCACATCTTCGCAGCCTTCCCCGCCGTCGTCGCCTATGATCAGCGACGTCGTCGTGGACTTCAGCCGGTGGAGCCGCGCGATGACCTGGACTACTCGCAGAACTTTCTGTGGATGACCTTCGGCGAGGAGGCGCCCGAGGCTGTCGTGGACGCCTTCCGGGTCTCGATGGTGCTCTACGCCGAGCACTCCTTCAACGCCTCGACCTTCACCGCACGTGTGGTCACCTCCACCCAGGCTGATCTGCACTCGGCGATCACTGCGGGAATCGGTGCTCTGAAGGGCTCGCTGCACGGCGGCGCCAACGAGGCAGTGATGCACACTTTCGAGGAGATCGGCATCGATAAGGACGAAACCCGCGAGCAGGCTGCGGCCCGCGCCAAGGCCTGGATGGAGCGGGCGCTCGCCGAGAAGCGCAAAGTCATGGGCTTCGGCCACCGGGTGTACAAGAACGGCGACTCTCGAGTACCGACCATGCAGCAGGCCCTGGACGCGATGGTCGACCACTACGGCCGCGGCGAGATCATGGGACTCTACGACGGACTGCAGGCGGCGATGGATGAGGCCAAGGGCATCCTGCCCAACCTGGACTATCCGGCAGGACCGACCTATCACCTGATGGGATTCGACACCGAGATGTTCACCCCGCTGTTCATCGCCTCACGGATCACCGGGTGGAGCGCACATGTCATGGAGCAGCGGGCGAACAACGCGCTGATCAGGCCGCTGAGCGCCTACAACGGACCCGACGAGCGGCAGCTGCCCGGAAAGGGAACCGCCTGAGCCGCCGAGGTGCACTGACCCGGGACGTCAGGCAGATGCCTACCCCATCGGCCTGAGACGAGAAAGACCTCCGTGTGAGGTGTGGAGCGATCACGCAGCCACATCCACCACGGAGGTCTTCGTGCTCCCGTGACCGACGGCAGAGTCGAACGGCGGCATCAGTCACCGCACTGGTCGGTGATGCGCCGAATTCGCCAAGCTGCCCCCACCGTCGCAAGAGTGCCGGGGGTTGTTCCCGCGGCGACCATGAGGACACCAACGCCCGCCAGACCGGTTTCATCGGCTGGAAGGACCGTCAGCGAGTACGCAGCGGCGAATGACAAGGGCATCACAACGACAACGACCCATGGCCGCAGTACCGCCTGTGCCACTATCGCCAGGGCAACCCAGCAGATCCCGCATCCGAGGCCTTGCCACAGTTCATACGGTCCAGAGATCTCACCCGTGGCAGGATCGCGCTGGTAGGTGCTGTCCCACGCGAACCAAGCCCACCACAGACTTGCCGTCATCGCCACCAGGGCCAGGACGAATCCAATCTGGGCAGCTGGTCCGCGGGACAAGCGCGACTTCCGCTCCACGCTCAGTCCACCGAGAGGGCACGCGGATGAGCGGTGAGGTACTGGCTGCGCAGCGACTCCGCAGTGACCTTGGTGTAGATCTGGGTGGTGGTCACCGACGCGTGGCCCAGCAGCTCCTGGACGGTGCGGATGTCGGCTCCGCCGTCGAGCAGATGGGTGGCGCAGCTGTGCCGCAGCGTATGGGGCGAGACGTCGGTGTTGAGCCCTGCGGCCTCGGCGCTCTTCTGCAGCACGGTCCAGGCGGACTGTCGGGAGAGCCTGGTGCCCAGCCTGTTGAGGAACAGCGCCGGTGAGGCTGCCCGGCGGGTCTTGGCCGAGGAGGCCCTGCTGATCGCCTCGGCCAGACCAGGGCGGCCAGCGCTGAGGTAGTCGCCCAACGCCCTCTGGGCCATGCGCCCCAGCGGGACCATCCGCTGCTTCTGACCCTTGCCCGTCACCCGCACCAGAACCAGCCCCTGCTCGCCGGCCTGCTGAAAGGAGTGCACGTCGTCGACGTCGAGGGCGACCGCTTCGCTGATGCGGGCACCGGTGGCGTAGAGGAACTCCAGCAGCGCCCGGTCGCGCAGACCCAGGCCTGTGGCCGGGTTCGGCGCCTCGATGAGCCGGGTGACCTCGTCGACGCCCAGTGCTTTGGGCAGTGATTGGGTCAGCTTGGGGGCAGCCACCTCCCGGGCCGGATCATGCGTGGTGCGCCCCTCCTGGGCCCAGTACTTGTGCACCCCGCGCACCGAGGCGAGCATCCGGGATGCGGAGCTTTCGGACACTCCGGTGCCGCCGTCGTCGCCGGTGGTGACTGCGCGCAGGAAGTCTGCGATGCCGGTGGCCGTGACCGCGGAGGGAGCCGTGACGCCGCTGGCCGCCAAGTAGGCGATATAGCGCGCCAAGTCCCGCTCGTAGGAGGCCAGGGTATTGGTTGAGGAGTCTCGCTCGATGCGCAGGTGCGCCAGGTAGTCGGCGACCTCGAGCCACAGCGGTGAGGCTGCTGCCGTCTGCCGGAATCTGGGACGCGGCGGCTGACTGCTGTCCTGGGACTCGCTCATGGTGCCCCCGTCCGGCGACCGTCGCTCAGCGCTTCTGCTGCAGCGCTGCTTCGATGAGGCCGGCGAAGAGCGGATGCGGGCTGGTGGGCCGGGACTTCAGCTCCGGGTGAGCCTGCGTGCCGATGTAGTAGGGGTGGGTGTCCTGGGAGAGCTCGACGAACTCCACTAAGGTGCTGTCCGGGCTGGTGCCGGAGAAGACCAGTCCAGCCTCGGTGAGCTGCTCACGGTAGGTGTTGTTGACCTCGTAGCGGTGCCGGTGCCGCTCTGAGACCTCGGTTGTTCGGTACGTCTGGGCGGCGACGCTGCCCTCGGTGAGCACAGCGTCGTAGGCGCCCAGGCGCATAGTGCCGCCGAGATCTCCTGCACCGGAGACGATCTGTTCCTGCTCTGCCATCGTCGCGATGACGGGGAACTGGGTGTCCGGGTCGAACTCGGTGGAGTTGGCTCGGCTCATTCCCAGCACATTGCGGGAGTACTCCATGACCATGGTCTGCAGGCCCAAGCAGAGACCCAGGGCCGGGATCCCGTTCTCGCGCGCGTGACGCAGGGCGCCGATCTTGCCGTCGAGGCCGCGGACTCCGAAGCCTCCAGGAATGCATACCGCGTCTGCACCCTCCAGCGCAGTGGCTGCGCCCTGGGGATCGGTGCAGAGGTCGGAGGCGACCCAGCGGATCTTTGTGCGGGCATTGTGCGCAAAGCCGCCGGCACGCAGCGCCTCAGTGACAGAGAGGTAGGCGTCCGGCAGGTCGACGTATTTGCCCACCAAGGCGACTTCCACATCATGCTCGGGCTGGTGGACCACGCTGAGCAGCTGGTTCCACTTGGTCCAGTCCACATCTTTGAACTTCAGATCCAGGGCTTGGACCACATAGGCATCGATGCCCTGCTTGTGCAGGATGCGCGGAATGTCGTAGATGCTGGGAGCGTCGGCGCAGTTGATGACCGCATCGGCGTCGACGTCACACATGCGCGAGATCTTTCCCCGGATGTCGGTGGGCAGCTCACGGTCGCTGCGCAGCACGATGCCGTCGGGCTGGATGCCCAGGCTGCGCAGGGCTGCCACGGAGTGCTGGGTGGGCTTGGTCTTCAGCTCCTGGCTGGGACCGATGTAGGGGACCAGGGAGACGTGGAGGAAGAAGACGTTCTCCCGGCCGATGTCTTGGCGCAGCTGACGGGCAGCTTCCAGGAAGGGTTGGGATTCGATATCACCGACGGTTCCGCCGATCTCGGTGATGATCACGTCCGGGGCATCCCCCGACTCTGCGGGAAGGCGCATGCGTCGCTTGATCTCATCGGTGATGTGGGGAATGACCTGAACAGTGTCCCCGAGGTAGTCGCCGCGCCGTTCCTTGTCGATGACGGCAGAGTAGATCTGGCCGGTGGTGACGTTGTTGAGTCCGTCCAGGTTCTCGTCGAGGAAGCGTTCGTAGTGACCGATGTCCAGGTCGGTCTCCGCACCGTCCTCGGTGATGAAGACCTCACCGTGCTGGAAGGGATTCATGGTCCCTGGATCGACGTTCAGGTAGGGGTCAAGCTTCTGCATGACCACAGAGAGTCCGCGGGCTCGCAGGAGATGTCCCAACGAGGATGCGGAGAGGCCCTTGCCGAGGGAGGAGACGACCCCTCCGGTGACAAAGATCTGCCGACTGATAGGAGGAGTGTTTTGGGTCCGAGAATTATTACGCTGAGCCACGGAGTTCCAGCCTATCATTGGTTGTGCGAGTTACAGGTGCGGTCATGTCTTCTCCTCGGCCGCACCCTGAAGCAGCTCAGCGGCGTGGGCCCGTGCGGAGGCTGAGTCCTCCTGGCCCGCCAGCATTCGGGCCAGCTCCTCCACCTGCTCTTCGGGCTTCAGCGGGCCGACGTCGGATGCTGTGACCCCTGCGGAGGCGTCGGAGGTTTTGAAGACCCGGACGTGTTGGTCCGCATAGGCGGCGACCTGCGGCAGGTGGGTGACGACGATGACCTGGGAGTGGCGAGCCAGCTTGGCCAGACGCCTGCCGATCTGCACTGCGGCCTTTCCTCCGACGCCGGCGTCGACCTCGTCGAAGATGAATGTGCCGGCCGGCGTCTGCTCCGCCACGACAACTTCGAGGGCGAGCATCACCCGTGAGAGTTCACCTCCGGAGGCGCCTTTGCCCAGCGGCAGCGGCTGCGAGCCTGCGTGGGGCCGCAGCAGGATCGAAACGGTGTCTGCGCCGTGGCGGGTGAGCTCTTCGGCGGCTGTGACCTCCACGCTGAGCTGCGCGTGGGGCATGGCGAGGGCGGCCAGTTCCGCATCGACTGCAGCTGCCAGTCGGGCTCCGGCCTCCAGGCGGCGTTGGGTCAGCTCCGCGGCCGTTTCACGCAGCTGGGCGTGCAGCGTCTCAGCGGCTTCGGTGAGTTCTTCGATGCGGTCGGCGTCGGTGACCAGGGTGGCCAGCCGGCGTCGCGATTCTTCGGCCCAGTTCAGAACATCGTCGACTTCCGGACCGTAGAGCCGCTGCAGTCGGTCGAGTTCGGCACGGCGCTGGTGCACCTCGGCGAGGCGCTCCGGCCCGGAATCGTCGAGCCCTGCGGCATAGACCCCCAGCTGGGAGGCGGCGTCGCTGAGCAGCGTCGAGACTTCGCCGATCTGTTGGGAGATCTCCGCCAGTCCGGCGTCCTGGTCGGTGACGGAGGCGAGGCCGCTGAGACTGGTTTCGACCAGCTCGGCGGCGTTGGGCTCAGGCTCCACGGCCTCAGCCGCATCAGCTCCGGTGAGCAGGTTCTGGGCAGTCCGAGCCGCTTCGCGCAGCCCTTCGACGTTCTCCAGCTTCAGCGACTCTGCCTTCAGCGCCCGGTCTTCTCCGGGCTGGGGCTCTGCGGCGTCGATGGTCTCCAACGCCTGCTGCAGCTGTTCGGCTTCGCGCCGTCGCTCCACCTCGTTGGCGGTGATCTCATCCAGTTCGGCCTTCTGGCGACGGTAGGTGTCGAAGGACTCCTGATAGTGGATCAGCAGCCGGGCGAAGTCGCCGCCGGCATAGGTGTCCAGAGCCGAACGCTGGGCGGCGGGGGCCTTCAGCCGCAGCTGGTCGCTCTGCCCGTGGAGGGTGACCAGCTCTGCGCCCACCTCCCCAAGCACGGCAACGGGGACCGGCCTTCCGGCGACAGTGGCCCGGCTGCGGCCCTTGGCGCTGAGCGCACGGCCGATCAGCAGGGGTTCATCGTCGGCGTCCTCCTCCATCGCTGCACCGGCCTCGGCGGCCCGACGGCGCGCGGGGTGGCCGGCGTGAACGTCTATTTCGGCGTCTACGGTGGCTTTGTCCGCCCCGGATCGCACTGCAGTGGCTTCGGCGCGTGCTCCCAGCAGAAGCCCAAGTGCGGTGACGACCATGGTTTTTCCTGCCCCGGTCTCCCCGGTGACCACGTTGAACCCGGGGTGCAGCTGGAGTGCGGCACGGTCAATGACGCCCAGCCCGGCTATCGTGACGTGTTCGATCACTCGGCGGTCTCCTCCCCCGGGCTCGGCTGCGGCAGGATGTTGGAGGTCTCCACTGGTCCCCGCCAACCGGTGGTGGGCAGATTGAACTTGTCCACCAGTCGCCGGGAGAAGGACGTCTGGTGGACCCGTGCCAGCAGCACCGGCCGCTCAGAGCGGGTCACTTCCACCCGGGAGCCGGCGGGCAGCTCAACGGATCGGGCACCGTCGCACCAGAGAATGCCGTCCTCATCGGCGCGCTGCAGCAGTTCGACAGCCATGATGGAGCTGGGGTCCACCACCAGGGGCCGGGCGAACAGCGCATGGGCCGAGATCGGGACCAGGACAAGAGCCTCCACCTCAGGCCACACCACGGGCCCACCGGCGGAGAAGGCGTAGGCGGTGGAGCCGGTTGGGGTAGACATCACCACGCCGTCGCATCCGAAGGCGGAGACCGGGGCGCCGTCGATTTCGACGACGAGTTCGACCATGCGCTGTCGGGAGGACTTTTCTATGCTGGCCTCGTTCAGTGCCCAGCTGCTGCCGATGTGGTGATCTGCGTGCCAAACTTGGACGTCGAGGGTCATGCGCTCCTCAACGCTGTAGTTCTGGTCGACGACCCATTGGACCGATTCGTCCAGTTGGGCCCGTTCAGACTCGGCCAGGAATCCGACGTGGCCCAGATTGACGCCCATCAGGGGGAGCTGAGCGTCACGGGAGAGGTCAGCTGCCCGCAGAATGGTCCCGTCACCTCCGAGGACCATGCCGACTTCGCAGCGACTGACCGGCACATCGCGCTCGGCCACAGCGACGTCTGCCTCAGCCAGCTCATCAGCCGCCACGGCGGAGATCGCTTCGATATCGTGGGCGAACATCACCGGACGCAGTCCGGCGCGGCGGAGGCTCGATGCCACAGTGACGGCGGCATTGACAGCCTCTAGGCGCCCGGTGTGCGCCACGATGAGCACTTCGCGGGTCATCGCACCTCCTTCTGTGACTGTGAGTCGCTGAAATCGACTGCGTCCAGGTCCACCGGGACCGGCCCGGCTCCGGACAGCCTATCGTCCAGGGCGGATGCACCCGCCGGCCTTTTCCACAGGTGGAGGAAGAACTCTGCGTTTCCGTCCTGTCCTGCCAGTGGAGATCGGGCAATGCCCACGGTGATCAGCCCTGCGTCGGCGGCCGCTGTGATGACCCCTTCCACAGCGACTCGGCGCTGCATCGGATCGGTGACCACCCCGGTTCGCGGAAGCAGAGCACGGCCGACCTCGAACTGCGGCTTGACCATGATCAGCAGGTCGGCGTCCTGCGCTGCCAGTCGGGCCAGAGGATCCAGCACCAGGCGCAGCGAGATGAAGGAGAGGTCGGCGACGATCAGCCCGAAGGCATCACCGAGATCTCCGGGCTGCACATAGCGCAGGTTGATTCCCTCAGAGTTGGTCACCCGACGGTGTTCGCGCAGCTGGGCGGCCAACTGGCCGTGGCCCACATCAGCTGCTGTGACGTGAGCCGCCCCCTGCTCGAGCAGAACCTGGGCGAATCCTCCGGTGGACGCTCCGGCATCCAGGCAGCGGATACCTCCCGGGTCGACGTCGGGAAAGGTCTGCAGCGCCCCCAGGAGCTTATGGGCCGCGCGGCTGACCCAGTGGGTCTGCTCGGCGACGGTGATGTGCGCGGCAGAGGTGACCGGTGTCGAGGGCTTGACGTCGCCGCGCCCGTCGACGCTGACCGCTGCGTCGCCGATGAGCTGCGCGGCTCGGGTGCGGCTTGGAGCGAGTCCGCGGGCGACCAGTTCCTTATCGAGTCGCGTCATGTCAGTCTCGTGGAATGGAGTCTAGGCGTGCGCTGAGGTCCTTGTGCTCAGCCTCTGCACGTGTGATGTGCTCATGGAGCTGATCCAGCGTGAGTTCCTGCTGCTGACGGTTCGCCGCTTGGTCTGTCGGTTCAGGTGCATCCGCTTCGGGTGCCTCAGCGGTGTCCGGTGTTTCGCTCATGTCATTATCCAGTGCTGATCAGTGAATAGGTCATGAAGAGTGTCCAGGACGACGTCGGGGCGCTGGTCGCCGACTGAGGCTCGGGCTTCTGCGGCAGTGGTTGCTCCGGTGAGCACCAGTGCGGTGGTGAAGCCGGCGCGGTTGCCTCCCAGCACGTCGGTGTCCAATCGGTCACCGACCACCA
Organism: Nesterenkonia sp.; assembly: GCA_052089225.1. GTDB lineage: Bacteria > Actinomycetota > Actinomycetes > Actinomycetales > Micrococcaceae > Nesterenkonia. The sequence continues at coordinate 1,662 of JBQCZP010000022.1, read as the reverse complement.
GTGGACGCTGAGCCCCAACGGCTTCGGCCGCCCGCAGGAACATCAGCGGTTCGGGTTTACCGGCCGCCTGCGGGTGGATGCCTGTTGCGAAGCTGACGGCCTCCACCAATGCACCGTTGGCCGGCGCGATGCCCCTTTCGCGGGGCACGCTGCGATCCAGGTTGGTCGCGAACCATGCGGCCCCCTGGTTGATGGCGTAGGAGGCCTCTGCCAGATCGGACCAGCTCAAACTGGGGTCGAAGCCCTGTATGACGGCCTCAGGCTGCTCCCGCGAAGACTCCACCGCGGCATAGCCGGCGTCCTCGACCAGCCGGCGGAGTGTCGCGCTCCCAGTCACCAGGACTCGCGCACCGGGCGCAACCTCCCGGGCCAGCATAGCCACCCCCGCCGGCGCGGAGCTGAAGACCTCTTCAGCATCAGCCGAAACCGCGAGTTCTCGCAGGTGGGCGGCGATCTGTTCCGCCGATCGCGAGGCGTTATTGGTCACAAACGCACACCGCACACCGAGCTCCCTCAGGTGCGACAGAGCCGCCGGGGCTGCAGGTATGGCCTGCGAACCGGCATAGAGGACCCCATCAAGGTCGAACAGGACGGCGTCGTGATTGTTGATCAGCCCCACCCCGCCTAGTCCCTCCTATGGCGCGGTGACTGACCGCCGCGGGGTTTTGTGGCCGCAGGATATCCGACGACGTCCTTGGCATGCGGCAGTGATGAGAGTTCCTCCTCCTCACCGAAGTCCATGATCTCAGGGTCTTCGAACGCCCCCGTTCCCAGGGCCTGCTCCGCCACGCTGATGCGTTCGAGCCACTTCTGCGCCTCCTGGCTGCGGCCCAGCTGCTGCAGACACTCCGCGTAGAGACCGAACATTCTCGGGCTGAAGCTGTAGGCCCGGTTGATGTCCAGTTCCGGGACCTCCAATGCTGTCAGGGCGGCAGAATAGTCACCGCGGTCCTGGTGGACCCCGGCGACCACCATGGCAAGTTCAGCCCGCGCCGGCCCCTTCAGCTGCTGGGCTTCGGGCACTTCGGCCAGTTCCAAGGCCTTATCGGGCTTGCCAATTCCACGCAGACTGTCAGCCATCACCGCCAGGTGGGTCTGGTCGCCGCTGATCCGCCGATAGGTGCGCAGCTCCCGGAGCGCCTCCGCATAGTCGCCGGCGGCGTAGGCCACCAGGCCAACGGCTTCGCGCACCACTGCCAGCCGGCCGCCCCTGCGAGAGGCTGCCAGCGCATGCTCCAGCGCCAGTTGAGGGTCGAGATCGATCAGCCGCCCTGCCATGACAAGGTGTTTGGCCACCCACGTGCGGTTGGAGTCGTTCAACGTCCCCAGTTGGCGGGCCGACTCCCGATCAAGTTCCTTACCGCTGACGTCGTCATCAATATCCGGAGAGCGGCCGCGCTCTTCGCTGTTGGAGCGCCGAAGGTCACTGGGATTCCGGGCGGGTGCTTCCCGGCCGCTGTCTACGTTCATCGATGAATCTCTTTTCCTCACTGCATCAGAATACCGCCTCGGTCATCGCCGACGACGTCGACGGAAAGCTCTTATCGGTTCAGACAGTGAAGGACCCCCGGGGTCTCTGCATCGTTGCAGAGCCCGGGGGTCCTTCTTTCTAATGTGTGTCCGGCGGTGTCCTACTCTCCCACACTCTCTCGGGTGCAGTAC
>JBQCZP010000021.1:0-43438 GCA_052089225.1 Nesterenkonia sp. | reverse complement strand
CAGGACACCGAGGAGATCATTGCCATCTGTAAGGCCCTGGCCCCGGCCTACGGAGGAATCAACTTAGAGGACATCTCTGCACCCAGGTGCTTTGAGATCGAAGCCCGCCTGCGGGATGAGCTGGACATCCCCGTCTTCCATGATGATCAGCACGGCACTGCGATCGTCACCTTGGCCGCACTGGAGAACGCGCTCAAAGTGGTCAAGAAGGACCTGAAGGCAGTGCGCGTGGTGCTCTCAGGTGCCGGCGCGGCCGGTCACGCCATCGCTAAGCTGCTCATGGCCGCAGGAGCCGAGGACATCGTGGTGTGCGGCCGAGACGGCGTCCTCGACAAGGAGGCGGACCACAAGGACCCGCACCGGGCATGGTTGGCGCAGAACACCAACCCCCACGGCGTCACGGGATCGCTGAAGGCGGCCGTGGACGGAGCTGACGTCTTCATCGGCGTCTCGGCACCGGACCTGCTCGACGCCGATGACATCGCCACCATGAACGACGACGCCATCGTCTTTGCCATGTCGAACCCCAACCCTGAGGTGGACCCCTTGGCTGCCGGCGAGCATGCCGCCATCGTGGCGACTGGACGCAGCGACTACCCCAATCAGATCAACAATGTGCTGGCGTTCCCCGGGTTCTTCCGCGGACTGCTCGACGCGAAGGCCTCTGAGATCACCGATGCCATGCTGGTCGCCGCCGCCGACGCCATCGCCCAGTGCATCACTGCTGAGGAGCTGAACCCCGGTTACATCATTCCCTCCACCTTCGACGCCGAGGTCTCCCCCATGGTGGCCGAAGCCGTGGCAGCTGCTGCGAGTCCGCAGCGGTGAGGCCGGTGATCGACTCCCAGGTGCTCAGCAGAGTAGAGGGGCAGCTGGAGGCCACCGATGAGCTGCTGCGGACCCACTATCCCGGTGAGCGAGATGCTCGGCAGGCCGTCCATACCGTCTACGTTCCGGCGCACTCGTGGACGGACCGATCCCTCGCGCAGTGGTCTGCGGACGCTCTGGCCGTCGTCGAAGAGCACGGCGGGATGCGCCGACTTGCTGAAGCGGTGATCCGCGCCCAGCACCACGAGAGTCTCGGCTCAGCTCCGCAGGCATCCTCAGAGGACATATCCAACCAGGCCGAGGCACTGGCGGCTGCCGTGGAGCACAAGCTGCGCACCGAGCCGATCGAAGATCTTCGGCTCGACTTCGAAGACGGTTTCGGCGAGCGCCCGCATGCTGACGAGGATCACTGGGCGGTTGAAGCAGCTCAGCGAATCGCCGGGGCCCTGAATCGTGGCGAGGCGCCGCCGTTCTTCGGCATCCGCTTCAAATCTCTTGAAGCCCCGGTCAGACGACGCGGGCTGCGCACCCTTGAGCTCTTTCTGGGACACCTGCTGGACGCTGTGGGCGGAGCCCCTGAAGGCCTGGTGCTGACCCTGCCGAAGGTGAGCACAGCGGATCAGGTGCGTGCCATGGTCGCCGTCGCCGAAGCCCTGGAGCACGGCTACGGCCTCGCTGAGGGAACGATCGGGTTCGAGGTTCAGGTTGAGACGCCTCAGCTGGTCCTGGGGCCCGACGGCCGCAGCACTGTGGCGGAGTCAGTGCACGCCGGCGATGGGCGCATCACCTCGCTGCACTACGGCACCTATGACTACAGCGCCTCATTGGGCATTGCGGCCGCCTATCAGGCCATGGACCACCCGGCGGCGGACTTCGCCAAGAACCAGATGCTCTTGGCCGTCGCCGGCACCGGAGTCCACATCTCAGATGGGTCGACCAACATCCTGCCGGTGGGTGACCCGGAGCATGTACAGGCTGCCTGGATGCTTCATGCTCGGTTGGTCAGGCGCCACCTTGAACGAGGGATCTATCAGGGTTGGGACATGCACGCCCACCAGCTGCCCACCCGGTTTTTGGCCACCTTTCATTTCTTCCGGGAAGGCTTCGCCTCTGCGGCGGCGCGGCTGCGGGCCTATGTGTACCGTGAGCAGGGTGGGGTGCTGGATGAGCCGGCAACTGCCAAAGCATTGGCCGGATACCTGCGGCGAGGCTTGGTCTGTGGTGCGCTCTCTGAGGACGAGGTCCGGGACGCCACGGGACTGGAGACCTCGACTCTGCGGTCGCTGGCCCGAACCGGCGCGGCCGACGTGCAGCCATGACCAGCACCAGGACCCAATAACGAAGAAGGAGCGCACTGGATGACCGAAACGACGCGGTACTACGCCCCACACGGTGGCCACCCCCCGCAGACGGACCTCCTGACGGATCGAGCAGTGGTCACCGAGGCCTACACGGTGATACCGCGAGGCGTACTGCGGGATATCGTCACCACAGTGCTGCCAGAGTGGCGAGACACAAGGTCGTGGGTGCTGAACCGACCGGTCGCCGGTGGGGCAGTCACGTTCTCGCAGACCATCCTTGAGGTCGCCCCCGGCGGAGGGTCAGATGCGCCCGAACCTCAGGAGGGAGTGGAAGGGTTCCTCTTCCTGATGGAGGGGACGGTCACGGTAGTGATCGACGGCGATCAGCATGAGCTGACACCCGGTGGTTTCGCCTTCATCCCACCGGCTGCCGACTGGTCGCTGACGGCGACCGGTGCGGAGCCGACACGACTGCATTGGCTGCGCAAACGTCATCAGCCGCTCTCGGGTCACCGGCCGAAAGCAGTGGTCGGCAACGAGCAGGATATCGAACCCGCCGCTATGCCGGGCACGGACAATAAGTGGCGCACCACAAGGATGATCGACCCGGCAGATGTGGCATACGACATGCACGTCAACATCGTGACCTTCGAACCCGGCGCGGTCATCCCCTTCGCCGAGACCCATGAGATGGAGCATGGGCTGTATGTGCTGCAGGGCAAGGCCGTCTACCGGCTCAATGCCGACTGGGTCGAAGTCGAAGAGGGCGACTATCTCTCGCTGCGCGCTTTCTGCCCCCAAGCCTGCTACGCCGGCGGACCGAACAACTTCCGCTACCTGCTCTACAAAGACGTCAACCGACAGGTGATGCTCTGAAACTAGGGCAACGAGGCTTCGACGGCCACCAGCGATGATGCTGAGGCCCACTCCCCCGGCGGCGTCATGACCTGCTGGAGCAGCTGTTGCGCTCAGTGGTACAGGTATGGCGCTTGGAGGCCTTCGAACATCGGGAAATGTCGCAGGTTTGTGGTGAGGAGGCTCGCCTCAACGGCGGCGGCCGTGCCGGCGATCAGGTAATCAACAGCACCGATTCCCGTGTGGCTTCGCCGGTATGACCGCGCATAGGCGCCCGCGCGGCGGACGACGTCTTCGGTGACGGGGACCCAGTCGACGACCAGGAAGAATGTGTCTAAGTCAGCTTGCTCGTCCGGGCGCACCCCTGCCAGCAGCTCGAAACGCGTCAGCTCGCTGGCCGCGAGGGCGTCTTCTGACTGCAGCAGCTCTTCCAGCAGCGTGGTTGCTGGTGAGTACCCGCGCAGATGGTCAATGGCGACCGAGGTATCGAGCAGCTTCACCGTAGTCCCAGCTGATCGAGACGTTCATTGAAGTCGCCTCGCACGTTCTCGACATACTGGCCCCCGGTGGCGGACCGGTCTTTCCACGTCCCGGCGGAGGCGTGCAACGCTGCAAGACGCGTCTGCCCAATGTTCCCGCCGTACTGCGCGGTGACCGCCCTGCGAATCAGTTCCGAGCGTGAGGCGCCGGTACTGGCGGCAACCCTGCTGAGGAGAGCTGTCTCCGCGTCGCCCAAATAGATCTGCGTCCGATGCATGACACCAATATACATTATGTGATGTCCTGGCGGTGCTGGGACCAAAGGTGAACGCTGATTCACCCGCGCCCGGGCCACCTCGGGCCCTCAGTCGCGGGCGAGGCCTGGGTGGGAGTCCAAGTAGGCCTCGAATGCCTCCGCGGAGGTCTTGGCAGGTGTGAAGCCGAAGGTCCGCTTCAGGGCGTCGTTGGCCAACACCGGCCGATACCGCAGAAACCCCACCTGCTCCGGACCGTGCACCGTCAGCCGAAGCGCGCGGCCCACTCGCAGGGCCAGCGCGAGCACGTCGGCCGGGACGCTCAGCAGCGGCTTGCCCAGACGGCGCGCAAGGTCGTGCACGGTCAGCGCGCCGTCGCCGGCCACATTGAAGATACCCGCAGGCCCATCGGTGGCCGCCCGGGTGATCGCCGCAGCGACGTCGTCGATCCAGACGAACACGAACGGTGAGTCTGAACCCCGGATGGCGAGCAGACGGCGCCCGTCCCACAGCCTGGTGATCTGGTTGGCCACCGTGGGCCCCAGAATCGTACCGATGCGGAACACCACCTGCTCCAGCTGCGGATGATCTGCACGGTGGGCGGCAAGCATCTCTTCGACCAGCCGCTTGTGCCGGGAGTAGGGAAACTCCTCGTTGCCGCGCACCGGGTCGCTCTCCTCCAGCCATGCCGGGTTATCAGGGTGGTACCCGTAGGCCGCACCCGAGGAGGAGACCACAATGCGGCGCACTCCTGCCTCCACACAGGCGTTCAGCACGTGCCGGGAGCCCTCGACGTCGACCCGGTACTCCAGGTCATGATCACGCCCCGGACTGACTATCGCCGCCAGATGGACCACGACGTCGATGCGGTGCCGCTTCAGCAGCGGCGTGAGGCCCCCAGCAGTGGTCACGTCACAGGCTTCAACGACGACGCCCTCGATCGGCGGCTGCGGCGAGCGCACATCGGCCACCACCACCAGCTCCACCCCAGGGTGGGCCACCAGACTTTCGGCGACCCGTGTGCCGAGGAAACCTGCACCGCCGGTGATGAGCACCCGGGCGCTCATACGGCACCGTCCATAGGCGGCTGCGGCTGCTCCTTCAGCGTGGCATCACCGTGGATAGAGCCGGTGCGTCGCCTGGTATGGCGCCCCCACAGGCTGGCGAGGACCAGACCGACGATGATGTCCCAGATCCCCCACCAGCCGGCCACAATGGCCATACCTCCCAGCCCGCCGAAGAAGGTGAACACCAGCCCGAGCCCGAGTCCGGCATTGCGGATCCCCACCTCGAAGGTCATCGCTTTGCGCCCGCGTGTGCCCAGGCCCCCCACGGTGGCAGTGGTGTAGCCGATGGTCAGTGCCACGCCGTCGTGGATGGTCACTACCAGCACGATGATGCCCAAGAATGCGATGAAGTACTGCCAATTTCCTGCCAGGGCACCCACGATGAACGCCAGCAGCGCCAATAGGGAGAACCACCGCACGAACGGCTCGACCCGGCGGGCGAACCCGATGAAGCGGTGGCGGATGAACCGGCCCAGCAGGAACGGCAGGCCGATGATCATAAAGATCTCCACCAGCATCTGGCCGGGACTGAGCTCCACGGCCTCCAGCAGCTCACTCGCAGTCGGGTGCAGCGACCCCCAGAACGCCAGGCTCACCGGCAGCATCAGAATGTAGAGCAGATTTCCCACCGCCGTCATCGACACCGACAGGGCCACGTTGCCCCCGGACCGGTGGGTCAGGACCTGGGAGATGTTTCCCGGCGGGCAGCAGGCCACCAGGATCATGCCCAGCGCGATGGAGCCGGTCACCGGCAGGATAAGCGTCAGCCCGAAGGTGACTGCGGGCAGGATGAGAAGCTGAGCCACAATCGCGATGACGAAGGCTTTGGGCTTGCGCGCCACATTTTTGAAGTCGCCCACCGGGGTGTCTAGGGCAATGCCGAACATGATCAGCCCCAGCACCACATTGAGCAGCACCAGAGTGGCGGGGGTGAAATTGAGGACGACGTCGTCGGGACTCACTGTGCGCTCGCCCTCAGCTTGCCGGTGCTTTCCCTCAACTTCTCAGTGGAGCTGCGCAGCTGCCTGCGGTAGGCGTCCTTGTTGACGTAGTAGGACATCCGTTCCAGGCCCAGGTAGTTGTAGCCGCCGGTGAGGTCAGGCCAGCGCTGCTGGGTGGCCCGAGCCCGGAAGGCCGCCGCCTGCTCCGGCCGGTGAGCAGCTGCGTCCACATACTCGGCGATCAGCTCAGCCTGCTCATACCGGCCCTGCCACCCGAGCCCGGAGGCTTCGACCATCCCCATCATGAACAGCCCGTTGAAGGAGGGCGGGAAGATGTTGAGGAAGAGTTCCGGAGCCCATCCGCTCCAATTCAGCGCCTCGGGCTCGACGAACGGATAGTCGAGGGTATAGCCGGTGGCCAGCAGCACCGTGTCGTACTCGGACGAGGAACCGTCGCGGAAGTGCACCGTCTTGCCGTCGAACCGTTCGATGTCTGCGCGCACGCTGAGGTCCCCCTGGCCGAGGTGGTTGAGGATCATGGTGTTCACGATCGGGTGCGACTCGTAAATTTTGTAGTCGGGTTCGGGGAATCCGAAGCGGGTGGGGTCCCCGGTGAAGGCCCGCAGCACTTTGGTGTCGATGAACTGTTTGATCGGCGCCGGCAGCGGTCGGCCCTGGTTCAGCGTGTCCGAGGGCCTGCCCAGGATGTAGCGGGGCACAAAGTAGTAGCCGCGCCGCACGCTCATATCGACGGCTTCGGCGTGGTGGACGGCGTCGACGGCGATGTCGCAGCCGGAGTTTCCGGCCCCGATGATCAGCACCCGTTTTCCGGCCAGCTGCTCGGCCCGCTTATAGGAGCTGGAGTGGATGAGCTCTCCGGCGAACGTGCCGGGGAACGTGGGCACCTTGGGTTCGGCCAGTGTGCCGTTGGCTAAGATGACGCCGTCATAGTGATGGGCAGTGTTGTGCTGGGATGTGCCGTGATTCGCGGTGTCGCCGTCGTCGCTGGTGGCCTCCAGGGTCCAGCCGCCGTCGTCGCTGGGTTCCAGGGCTGTGACCCTGGTGTTGAAGCGGAAGGTGTCGGTGAGGTGAAAGTGGTCGGCGAAGTCGCGGAAGTAGTCCAACAGCACGCGGTGACTGGGATAGTCCGCGGTGGTGCGCATCGGGAACTCGGCAAACTCGGTGGTGGTGCGCGAGGAGATCAGGTGCGCTGACTCGTACATCGTCGATCGCGGATTATCAATGTCCCAGAGGCCACCGACGCCGTGCGAGGCTTCATATCCGTCGAACTCCACACCGGCCTTCTGCAGGGCGCGGGCAGCGGCCAGTCCCGACGGCCCAGCACCGATGATCGCGTAACGACTGGTATTCAATGCGCCCCCACGTTGTGCCGTGCATCACTTATCCTACTGAAGAGTAGTCGCACCCGGCCCCCGCCGAGAAATCGGCCGGGTGCGGCACAGGTGGGGGCGGACGCTTCAGTCCAGATGAGGTCAGGACCAGTCGACGGCCATGTACTGGGGCTCGGTGAACTCTTCGATGCCCCAGTGCCCGCCTTCGCGGCCGACACCCGCCTGCTTGACGCCGCCGAAGGGTGCGCTCGGGTCGGAGACGATGCCGCGGTTGATCCCGACCATTCCGGCCTCCAAGCGTTCGCCGATCTTCATCGCGTCCTGCAGCTTTCCGGAGTAGACGTAGGAGGAGAGGCCCACTTCGACGTCGTTGACCTGGGCGAGCATCTCATCCAGGTCATCCCACACCACCACAGGCGCCACCGGCCCGAAGATCTCCTCCTTCAGGATGGCCGCGTCTGCGGACACATTGCTGAGCAGGGTGGGTGCGACGAAGGCATCAGTGGCCACCGAGTCCGGCACCTGCGCCTGGTAGGCGATCGTGGCACCCTCGGCCACCGCAGAGTCGATGAGTCCGCGGATCTCGCCTGCGGCCTTATCGTGGATCACCGGTCCGATCGCCGCACCCTCAGCGGCGTCGCCGACGCTGAGCTGGCTGATCTTCTTCCCGAAGGCCTCGATGAACTGATCGGCGACGTCAGCGTGGACGTAGAACTTGTTCGCCGCCGTGCAGGCCTGCCCACTGTTGCGGAACTTGGCGATCATCGCACCCTCGACTGCGGCGTCGATATCGGCGTCGGCGGTGACGATGAAGGGCGCGTTGCCGCCCAGCTCCATGGTGGCGTTGACCACCCGGGCCGCGCACTGGCTCAGCAGGTTGCGGCCCACCGGGGTGGAGCCGGTGAAGGAGAGCTTCTTCAGCCGATCATCTGCCAGCAGCGCGGAGACCACTTCGCGGGTGCCCGTGGTGGTCACCACCTGCACGGTGTCCTCCGGCATGCCGGCCTGAACCAGGATCTCCACGATGGCGATTGCGGTCAGCGGGGTCTCGCGGGCCGGCTTGAGCACCACCGCGTTGCCCGCCGCCAGGGCCGGGCCGATCTTACGGGTGGCCATCGCTGCCGGGAAGTTCCACGGGGTGATCAGCAGCGAGACGCCGACCGGGTGGTGGGTCACCACATTGCGCACTCCGCCTGCCGGGGCGGTCATGAAGTCGCCGTGCATTCGCACCGCCTCCTCGGCGTACCAGCGGAAGAACTCAGCTGCGTAGCGGACCTCGGCCTCAGCATCGGCCTTCGACTTGCCGTTCTCGGCGACCATCAGGTCCCGCAGCCGCTCCACATCGGCGACCATCAGCTCATGGGCCTTCGCCAGAATCTCAGCGCGTTTGCGCGGAGCCACTTCACGCCAGCTGGTGAAGGCCCGCTGGGCGAACTCGACTTTCTCCAACGCCTGCTCGGCGGTGAGGTCGGCGACGTCGTCGATGTGCTTGCCGGTGGCGGGATTGGTCACGGCAAAGGTGGCGGTGCTCATCTGATCTCCTGAGGGCAGTACTGTCGGTTCTCCCTAAGTCTCACACTGCCATGATCATGCCGTCCAATACTTGTTTCTCAGGTTGGGTATGCTTAGCAGGCATGGAAACTCGTCTGCTGCGCTACTTCGTCGCCGTCGTCGACGCCGGAACGGTCTCAGAGGCCGCCCACCAGCTGCATATGACCCAGCCGGCGCTCTCCCGGCAGGTCCGCCAGCTGGAGCAGCAGCTGGGCCTGACCCTGTTCTTCCGCGAGGGCGGGCGGCTGCACCTGAGCAGCCAGGGCCACGAGTTCTACGGCACGGCGCACGACCTGCTGCAGCGTCACCGCGCCGCCGGCGAGTACGCCGCCCAATTGGCGCAGGGTCGCATGGCGAAGATCTCGCTGGGAGCACCGACGACGACGCTGACCGACGTGGTTGCCCCCTTTGTCGCCACATTCCGCCCGCAGGACCCGGTGCCGTCCGTGACAGAGATGGACATCGACGTCGACCTGAACGTCACGCTTTCGACGTTCGACATGGTGGTGGCTCCGGTGCGCTGGCCGCAGTCGGTGCCCAGTCTGCACCTGGCGAATCTCCCAGTGTGGGCCTTTGTGCCACGCGGCCACCGCTGGGCGACGCGCGAAGCGGTCACCTTGGAGGAGCTGAGTCGTCAGACGCTGATCCTACCGACTATGCGGTTCAAGGCCCGGCGGGTGCTGGACGCCGCCCTCGATCAGGCCCAGCTGGGGGCCGCAGAGGTCCTGGAGACTCCGCACGCTCAGGTGGCTCAGGCGCTGACTGCCGCCGGTCGGGGCATCGCAGTACTCACCGATGACCCTCGCTACGAGCTGTGCCCGCTGCGCATACTTCACCGCGGTGAGCCGCTGCAGATTCACCTCCACGCCGCATGGAGGGCTGAGCACCACGCCCACTCCACCCTGGAGCTCCTGGCCGACCGGCTGCGCTACTTCTGCCAGGCCCGCTATCCCAGCGACCCCCACTCAGCTCCCCACCAACCCGAGCCCCGGCTGAACACCACTGTTGCCCAGGCAGTCGTCAGCGGCTACAAGTAGTCGTCACCGGCATCAATGTCAGGCAGGTCCAGTTGGCGCTTGAATACGGGCAGTTGCTCGGCCAAAGTCCACCACACAAGGTCAACGTCTACACCGTGATACTCATGCACCAGCCGGTTCCTCATCCCGCGAATCGCGTTCCATGGCAGCTGTGGATGTCTGGCGCGGTAGTCATCAGAAAGAGCCTCCGCCGCCTGCTGGATGATTTGCAACGCACGGTCGGCAGCATGGCGTCTCAATCTGCCGTGGTGCGAGTTTTCATAGAAGGTTTCCTTGCCGTCAGCGACAATGTCCTCACAAATGCTGATCTCGATAGCAATGTGTTGCAGCCGCCGATCGTCGAAATCACTGTGCTTGTTCATACCGCCAAAGACTCCGCCAGAACCCGCTGAGCCGAAGGACGCTTTGCCACGTTGTACGACGGCCGCAAAATGACGTCTACCGGGGCACCCAGGATGCGCTCAGCTCTCTGAGCAAAAGTCACCGTCGGGAAGAGTTCCCCCTGCTGCGGACCGAGTTCCACCATGAGGTCGATATCGCTCTGCGCAGTATCCTCACCCCGAGCCACCGAACCGAAGACCCGAAGATTAGTGAGTCCCAGTTCCTCCGCCGCGGCAACGAGCTCCGCCCGGTGGCGCCGCAGCATTTCACTAGGCGTACAGGACAGAACTTTTCTGAGCTTGACTTCCATCGCAGCCGACAATCCGCGCTGTCCAGACTCGATGGCCGCCAGGGTGGGCTGGGAAGTCCCAACTCGGCGGGCGAGTTCACCCTGAGTCAATCCGAGCGCAAGGCGCCGCAGCCTCAGCTGACACCGAGGCTCCAGCTCCTCGAACGGGGCATCCTCCATGTGTCAAAGTATATCGAAATACTGATATCTCTCCCACCCACCTCACCCGGTCAGGGCCCTGTCGATCAGAGTACGACGACGGCTTTCAGCGAGTGCGGCTCCCGGCGCCCCAGCGTCAGCGCGTCCTCGGTGTCCTCCATGGCGAACCGGTGGGTGAGCACCGGGCCGACGTCGACCGCTCCGCTGGTGATGAGCTCCAGTGCTGCCGGGTAGCAGCTGCGGTAGCGGAAGACCCCGGAGACGCTGAGTTCCCGAGCCTGCAGCGCGGCCACCTCCAGCGGCAGCTGCTCGGCACCCATACCGACGACGACGGCGCGGCCGGCGCGGTCCAGTGCCCGCATCCCGGCGGTGAAGGCTTCTGCGGCGCCGGAGCATTCCAAGAGCACGTCGAACTGGTCCTCCCCCAGGGGCGCACCGGCACGCTGGGCGTTGAAGCCCATGTCAGCGGCGATCTCGAGTCTGTACTCGGAGAGGTCGGTGAGCGTCACCGAGGCCGCACCGAAGGCGCGGGCCACTTGGGCGGCGAACAGGCCGACCGGTCCTGCCCCGGTGATCAGCACCCGGTCCCCCACGCTCACTTCGGCCTTCCGGGAGGCCCAGACGCCCACAGAGACCGGTTCGGCCATGGCCGCCTGCTCTGCGCTCAGGCCCTGCGGCGCCGGGTGGGCGAAGTCCGCGTCCGTCGCCAGATACTTCACGATCGATCCGTCGACCGGCGGGGTGGCGAAGAACTGCATGTCCGGGCAGAGGTTGTAGCGGCCGGCCAAGCACTGCTGGCAATTTTTGCAGGGCACTCCGGGTTCCAGGGCGACCAGCTGCCCCACCCGGGATGGGGCGACGTCGTCGCCGACCGCCACGACGTATCCGGCCGACTCGTGGCCGATGATCATGGGGGCCTTCAGCACGAAGTCGCCGATGCGTCCGTGCTCGTAGTAGTGCACGTCGGAGCCGCAGATGCCCACAGCGCCGATGGCCACCAGCACCTGGTGGGGCGCCGGTTGAGGGACAGGCCGCTCATCCACCACGACCTCTCCCACGGCCCTGAGCACCGCTGCGAAGTTGGGCACTGTGACCTGATCCGCTTCACCAGTCGAGTCAGCGGCAGGGTCACCTTCGACAGCACGGTCGGGAACGTTGGCCGAGTCGGTTTCGTCAGGGATAGGGGTCATCCTGCGATTCTACCGATCGGCTCTGTCCACGTGAATGGCGGAGCGTTGCCGGCCCCTTGGCTTCCTTGACTATCGCGGACTGGGCGTCGCGCCCTGAGAAATCGTTCGTGTCAGCAAGGGGTGCCCTGGTGTCGCTAGTTCACGTCAGGGGTCGTTGGTTTACTGTCCATGACTGAGCTCTACTGGGAGGAAACATAATGACGGACGAAAAAGTAGACGACTCCAAGAATGGTGCAACTGAACTACTGGGTATCCGATTGGGCCGAGCGTCAGAACATGTCATCTGGACTCTGCTCAGTGTTTGGCTCTTTCTCGAAGCAATCCCGAGTTATGACAACGCTGACGGTCGTTGGGAAGGACCAGTCTCCTGGTTCAGCGCTCTCTGGCTCGAAGCGGGGTTGCCGGGGAACCCCCTTGTAGACGCCGAGGGTGGTGTATGGTCTGCATTTGATTCGACTTGGGCAGTTTGGTTATTCGTTCTGTTGTCCGCGGGTACGTGCGGACTCGCCCTCGGACACCCGGAGAAATGGGGGCTCCGAGCTTTGAGCTACCTCGGTATCGCCGCTGCTCTCGAAGCCGCTGAGACCTTCTGGCCAGTCGTCGCCTCAGTGAGTGCTCTTGGCCTCACGGGCATGATCGCGGGCATTCGTTGTTGGTGGAAAGATCGCGATCCAGGAGCCGACGATTACATGGACTACGCACCCCTGGAGGTGGTCTTCATCCGGTTCATCAATGATGTCGTCTTGCACTACCTCCTGCCGTTGTTTGGTCCGGTGATCTTGTTGCTTCTCACCCTTCAGAATTTCTGGGTCGGGCCTCAGCCTCGCCCCACAGAGGATCTCCTTCTCGGAGCTCTTCGCAGACTGCGCAAATCCTCAGACTCACCCCTGGCGGGGAAAGATTTAATGAGTGCACTTGAGGTATTCATCAGCCTCAACGGGTCATCTCGCCAAGAAACTAAACGGTTGGCTGCCCGCGTATCCGCTGCGCAGAATGTCGCGGCCGGAGCGGTTAGAAGCGACGATACATAGGTGACGCTCCTGTGATGAGGCGAATACTCCGGCCTCGCTCCGATGGCAATGAGACCGGTCTGACCACTTCCGCGCAGCTGGAAGTCCCCGGAACCACGTCGGAAAGTCTGCTTCATATCGTAAGGATGACGATCCGAGACCGCTCGTGGAAGTCTTTACCCTCCGCGTCGCAGCGTCACGTTTGCCTGCGCGGAACGCTACACGCAACCTTCCGGCAATATCCATGGGGATGTTATTCGGGCTCGGCACCCTGATCTTACGCAGGTACTGCACCTGAATCCGCAGCGTTGGTCCGCACATCTTCACCGCGTACCCGGTCACGAAAGTCTCAACGCCTCCGGGGGCTCACACGACACGCATTCCATGCACACAGCAGGCCAAACCCAGAGCGTTTTCGCAGCGGGTCGCGGAAGTGCCCGATGTTCCTCATGGTCAGCCGCCCGCGAGCGCCAGCGCGCAGCAGTGGGCGGCGGTGTGCTCGATCAGTTCGGCCGCCTGCGCCTGCAGCTCGCCCAGCCCGGCCACGCCGGGTGCGATGGAGAAGGCGGCGGTGATCCCTGCTGCTCGGCACTGGGCCGGGCTCAGCTGCACCGCGCCGGCGATGACGACGACGGCGGCAGCCTCCGGTGCCCGAGAGGCCACGGCGTCGACCACTTTGCCGCCCAACGACTGGGTGTCCAGCCGGCCCTCGCCGGTGAGCACCAGGTCAGCTTCGGCGAGGGCGGCGGCCAGCCCGACGGTCTCGGCGACCATAGTGGAGCCGGGCACCACTTCGGCGTCGAGCAGGCTCACCAGTGCCAGCGGAATCCCTCCGGCGGCACCGAACCCGGCGGCACTGCGGTAGTGCTCCGCAGTCTCCCCGGTGGTTGCTGCTTCCCCGGCGGTCTCGGCCAGCACCTGGGCCAGGTGTCCCAGGCCAGCGTCGAGGGCGGCGACGTCGTCGTCATCGGCACCCTTCTGCGGGCCGAAGACCGCAGCCGCACCTTCGTCTCCGGTCAGCGGGTTGTCCACGTCCACTGCGATGCGCCAGCGCACCTCACGTGCCCGCGGGTGCAGTCGGCTCAAGTCGACCCGGGCAATGTCCGCCAGGCCCTGGCCACCGGGGGCCACCGGGGCGCCGTCGTCGTCGAGGAACTGCGCGCCCAGGGCGGTGAGGATGCCGGTGCCGCCGTCGGTGGTGGCTGAACCGCCGATGCACAGCAGGATCTCTTCGGCCCCAGCCTCCAGCACGTGGGCGGCTATCTGCCCGACACCGTGGGTGTCGGCCCGGCGCGGCTGCAGCGCCACATCGGAGACCTGCGGCAGCCCGTTGGCCTCGGCCGCTTCGATCACCGCCGTGGTCCCCTGCGGTGAGAGGCCGTAGCGCGCCACCGTGGCCCGGCCCAGCGCGTCCACCGTGTCCACGGTCTGCGGCTCTCGCTGCCACACCGCCAACAGTGCATCGAGAGTGCCTTCTCCGCCGTCGGCGAAGGGAAGTTCCACGATCTGCGCGTCGTCGAGGACCTGCCGGGCCCCGCGGGCCATCGCTGCGGCGGCAGCAGCGGCGCTGACTGAGCCTTTGAACGAATCCGGTGCGCAGACGATCTTCATCATCACACCGTAGCGTGTCAGGACAGCGGCAGTGTGAAGTATCCCACCGTCGGGCTCGCACACTCGGAGCAGAGGCGGAATCGTGGGACCATAGGGGCAGTTGTTACTCCACGGCTTGTCTTCACTATCAGAAAGGAATTCATGCCGGCACCGCTGCACATCATCACCTTGGTCAAATGGGTGCCCGACTCCCAGTTGGAGCGCCGCTTCACCCACGAGCGCCGCCTGGACCGCTCCGAAGGCATCCTGGCCGAATTGGACGAGCACCCGCTGGAGGCTGCCCTGCAGATCAAGGAGTCGGTGACGGACCGGCAGGTCACCGTCTCCGCACTGACCATCGGGCCCGCCGGAGCCTCTGCCGCGCTGAAGAAAGCCCTGCAGATCGGCGCTGACGAGGGATACCACCTCAACGACGACGCCCTGGTCAACGCCGACACCTCCGCAACCTCAAAGGCCGCTGCCGCCGCAGTGGAGCATGTTCGCAGCCTCAGCGGGCTTACCGACGCCGACTATCTGCTGGTGGCCGGAATGGCCAGTGAGGACGGCGAATCCGGGGCCATGCCGCTGAAGCTGGCCGAACGCCTGGGCCTGCCGTCGATCACCCAAACTGTGGAGCTGGGGGTTGAGGACAGCCGTCTGAGTGCGGTGCGCGTCTCCCCGACCGAGACTCAGCGGCTGGCCACCGACCTGCCGGCGCTGGTGACGGTCACCGATCAGGCCAATGAGCCCCGGTACCCGAACTTCCGCGCCATCATGCGCGCCCGCAAGAAGCCCACCACCACCTTCACCCTGGCCGATGCCGGGGTGGACGCCGCTGCGGTGACTCCACGGATCAGCGTGCTCAGCGCAGAGCCGCGGCCCGAGCGCACCGCCGGAGAGATCATTGCCGACGACGGCGGGGCCGGCATCAGACTCGTCGACTATCTGGAGAAGGAGCGTCTGCTGTGACCCAGGTTCTGGTTCTTTTCGACCATCTCGACGCCGAACTCACCGGCGCCCAGAAGGAGCTGCTGACCCTAGCTTCCACCCTGGGCCAGGTCAGTGTGGTCACCGGTGAGGCCTCCCCCGACGAGCAGGTCGCCGTCGACGGTGTCGGCACCGTCTACGTGCCGCAGGAAACTATCCTGGCCCCCGACGTCGGGCTAGTTGACCTGGTGCAGGCCGCCGTGGAGCAGACTCAGGCCGATGTGGTGCTCGGCTCCGACATGGTCGACTCGGTGGACGTGCTGGCCCGGCTGGCCGTGCGGATCGATGCCGGCCTGATCACCGGGGCGGTGAGCATCAGCGGCACCACGGTCACCAAATCGGTGCTCGCCGGTTCCTACATCACCACTGCCCAGCCCATCGACGGGCCACTGATCGCCACAGTTCGCCCCAACAGCGTGCAGGCCGAGACTGCAGTCGGGGACGCGCCGCAGATCACCGTGCTGCCGGTGGCCCCCTCGTCCTCAGTTGAGGTATTGGAGCGCACCGTGCTGCCGACCTCGGGGCGTCCGCCGCTGACTGAGGCGCGGGTGGTCGTCGCCGCCGGCCGCGGCGTGGAGGGCGACCTGAACCTGGTGGAGCAGCTGGCCGACGAGCTGGGCGCTGCCGTGGGCGCCTCGCGGGTGGCCACCGACGCCGGGTGGGTCGATCACTCTGCGCAGGTGGGCCAGACTGGGGTGATCGTCTCCCCGCAGCTCTACATCTCAGTGGGCATCTCCGGGGCGATCCAGCAGAAGGCGGGCATGCAGACCGCAGACACGATTGTTGCGATCAATAAGGACGAGGACGCCGCCGTGTTCGAGATTGCCGACTTCGGCGTCGTCGGGGATCTCAACGACGTGCTACCCCAAGCGATCGAGGAGCTCCGCCACCGCTGCGGCTGAATCCCCCGACGTTGACCCCGCCGAAACTGGCGAGTCGGGCCGGATCCCCAGCTCCTCCAGCCAGTTTCGGCGCGGTCATCCCCTGACAATGACTTCGTCATTGGTGTGCACCACAATAGGATCATGACCGACGGCGACCCCTACCGACGCCCCAGCTGGTACAGCGGTGACGGCGGTGCTCAACAGCCTGCAAACGATGCCGTGCGCCCTGCCGACCCCGCCTTTCGACCATCACCCTCGACTGCTGCGTCCGGCGGTTGTGGGACGCCGCACCCCGGCTATCCGCCCTACGGGTACCCACAGTCGGCATACTCAAACCACACGTGGCTCTCGGGCTATTCACCAACACCAGGCACCGACGAACTTAACCGCATGCACAACGTCGACGCTGATCGGGCGCAGTCAGCAGCTACCGCCGCTCTGGTGCTGAGCATCATTGGGTTCTTCACCGCGCCCTTCGTTCTCGGTCCGCTGGCGATCTGGCAGGCGTCCAGGGCTCGCCGGCTGGGACATGAGTCGACGCCGGGCCTGGTCCTGGGCTGGATCTGCACCCTGTGGGGCGTGGCGGTCATCGCGCTGCCGATCCTGTTCTTCCTCTTGGTCGCATTCCTCGCCGGCGTCTAACTATTCAGCGTCGCGCCCGGCCCGCGAGTCAGCCCTGCCGTGCATGCACTGTTCATGAGATCCGCGTATACTGTCAAGTATGAACACTGAGATCGTCCAGGTCCGCGATGTCCCGTCAGCGGATGCACAAGCCCTGCGCGCACGGGCCGCGTCGCGGAACATGTCCCTGTCGAGCTACCTGCGGGAGCTGATCCGCGATGACACCTCTCGGCCGGCGATGACTGAGGTCTTGGACCGGATCGCTTCCCGCGACAGCGTCGAGGCCAGCCGCGAAGACATCCGATCGTTCATCGACGACGACCACCGCTGAGATGACCGTCGTCGATGCCTCCATCGTCGTCCGTCTGCTGCAGAACCGCCGGGGCGACGCCGAGCTGCGCGCCCGATTTGGCCGGCAACGGCACCTCCACGCCCCTGCGCTGATAGATGCGGAGGTGACCTCGGCAGTACGCGGACTGCTGCTGACCTCGAAGCCTGCGGTAAAGATCAACACCGAGCGGGCAGAGCAGATGCTCAACGACTTCAAGGACCTTCCACTGGTGCGTTACCCGATGCAGCCCTATCAGCGGCGGGTTCTATGCCTGCGCGAAAACTTCACCGCATACGACGCTTTCTACCTGGCGCTGGCGGAGTCCTTGGATATGCCGCTGCTCACTGATGACCGGAAATTCGGGAAGGCACCTGCACCACAGGCCCTCATCGAGACGTGGCCCTAGCGTGTCACCGGCCGAAAGGTCTGGATGGGCATTTCTTTAGCTTAGGTAATAAGCTATGCTAATGAAATGCCCAGTGATGCTCACGACCTTGCCCTCGCCGTCGCCCGGCTGAACCGGCGCATGCGGCGTGAGCGCCGCTCGGAGCTGACCCCGACCCAGCTGTCGGTGCTGGGCGCCGTCGCCCTGCTGGGTCCGGCCACCCCCGGGGCGATCGCCGCCCATGAGCAGGTGAAACCACCATCAGTCACGCGGATCCTCAATCAGCTCACCGAAACCGGCTACATCCGCCGGGTTGCCCACCCAGAGGACGGACGACAGGTACTGGTGGAAATCTCTGCGGGAGGCCACAGCTGGCTGGCCCAGGAGCGGCAGCGCCGCGACGCCTGGCTCCACGAGCAGCTGCAGAAGCTCCACCCCGACGAGCGTGACCTGCTGCGCGCGGCCGCCCCGGTGCTGAAGCGCTTGGCGGAGGCCGAATGAAAGCCCTCTTCGCCTCGCTGGCCAACCGCAACTATCGCATCTATGCCGCCGGGGCCCTGGTCTCCAACGTCGGCACGTGGCTGCAGAGCACCGCCCAAGCGTGGCTGGTCCTGCAACTGACCGGCAGCGGCACCGCGCTGGGGGCCACGGTGGCCCTGCAGCTGCTGCCCTCACTGCTGTTCTCCCCCATCGCGGGAGTGCTGGCGGACCGGTTCCCCAAGCGCAAGCTGATGGTATGGATGCAGTTCGTCATGGCGGTACCGTCGGCGTTCTTGGGGTGCCTGGCCCTGGCCGGTGTGGCCGAACCCTGGCATGTCTATACTCTGGCGTTCCTCTTCGGCACCGGCAGAGCGCTGGAGGCTCCGACGCGACAGTCGTTCGTCAGCGAGATGGTCGAGGCCCAGCACCTGTCCAACGCGATCTCGCTGAACTCCGCCTCCTTCAACTCCGGACGACTGATTGGCCCCGGGCTCGCGGGGCTCCTCATTGCCCTGTTGGGCTCCGGAGTCGATGCCACCGGGTGGGTCATCCTGGGAAACGCGCTGAGCTACAGCTTTGTGCTGGCTGCGTTGGCCCTGATGGACGGCGCCAAACTGACGCCGGCAGAGGTGACCACCCGCAGCAGAGGCCAAATCCGCGACGCCGTCCGGTACGTGCGCAGCCGCGGCGACCTGATGCTGCTGCTGACCTGCGTGTTCTTTTTGGGCGTGTTCGGGATGAACTTTCAAATCACCTCGGCACTGATGGCCACCGAGACCTTCGGCAAAGGCGCCGGCGAGTTCGGAATCCTGGGCTCCATTATGGCGATCGGGTCCTTGGCCGGCGCATTATTGGCCGCCGGACGCAAGCGTCCCAGGCTGCGGTTCGTCGTCGGCGCCGGACTGCTCTTCTCCGCAGCCCAGATCACCTCCGGGCTGATGCCCACCTATGTCAGCTATGCCGCTGTTCTGCCGCTGGTGGGCTTGAGCATCCTGACCACGGTGACCACGGCCAATGCGCTGCTGCAAATGACATCGGCACCGTCCATGCGCGGCCGCGTGGTGTCGCTCTATCTGATGGTCTTCATCGGCAGCGCCCCGCTAGGATCACCGCTGATCGGCTTCATCGGCGAGCATATGGGAGCGCGCTGGGCCCTGGTGATCAGCGGTCTCGCTGCTGGGACAGGGATCGCCGTCGCCGGTCTGCTCTATGCCCGGATGCGGAAAATCAGGCTGCGCTCCATCATCCGCCGTCCTCGCTCATAGGAGCCATCCCATGGCCAGCATGCTGCGCTGGGGACGCCAGACTCGGGGCTGGCAGGCCTACAGTTTCGGGCGTAAACTCGGTGTTATGGAGTTTGATCGCATCACCTATGATCCGGAGATCATGGGGGGACAGCCGGTGATCCGAGGCATGCGCTTTCCGGTGAAGACTGTGGTGCGGATGACTGCAGGCGGAATGTCATTCAGCCAGATCCTCGAAGAGCACCCTTCGCTTCAGGAAGAGGACATCCGGCAGGCTCTTGAGTATGCGGCGGCACGCCTGGATGGCGAGCACTATCATCCTCTTGTGCAGCCAGCATGAAATTTCTGATTGATCAGAATCTCTCTCCTATGGTTGCTCGGCTCCTTAAATCGCCGACTGAACAAGCCGAGCACGTTGATCAATTGGGGTTGAGGCACGCACCCGACACAGAAATTCTCGCCTACGCCGTTACTCACCAATTCGTCATAGTGACCCAAGATGATGACTTCTCCGCTTTGATTGCGACAAAGCGTCTCAGATCGCCCTCCATCGTTCAGCTTAGGGCGGTGCAGGCGGTCGCTGCCGTCGATATCGCAGCAATGATCCGCAGTAACCTTCAACAGTTCGTAGAACCGCTTCGCACCGGTGCGATAATTACCGTGACGCAGGATACTTTTCGCGTTCGCCGTCTTCCGGCAATATGACATGTGCGTAAACGACAGCGTGGGCGACCTCCCCATCCCCACAGGGGAGCAGCAGGCGATTCAGCCGCGGTGATGACGCTGATACTCTCGGCCCATGACTGAGCACGAGTCGCCCTTCGACGACCCAGATGTGAAAGCCGCCATGGCAAAGGTCGGCGCCGTCCACCGGCCGGGGCTGGCCGACGAGATGATGGAAGAGATGGCTCCGCTGCTGGCTGAGCAGGGTGTCGACCTCAACGACCCGGATGCCGATTTTGACCTCGACCAGCTCAATGCGGCGATGAGTTACGCCACCGAGCGCCACAATATGGAGCTGTTCACTCCTGTGGGCTCCGACCGAGCCCATGCCCACGCCGCGCTGCGCGAGATCAGTGACGCCGTCGCTGGTGGAGACACCGCCCAGGTTGAACGGATTCTCGATTCCATCCAGCCCGATGCCACGGCACATCGTCCCAGCAACGCGCAGCTGATCGGCGCTGCTCTGGACCTGCTGGACGCCTGGCATTCGGCCGAGGACCTGCGGTCGGCCCTGTCGGTCATGAGTGTCCCGCGGTGGCTGGGGACCAGCCGAAAAGCCGCCCGTGATCTGCTCGCGTTGGCTCGCAAGGGCCGTGCCTACAGCTCGTTGGACAAGCTCATGCTGAGCCATGGTGGGCTGGCTGTCGCTCACGGCAGCGCCCTGCTGGTGGCGGCGACTCTGGTGAAGCTGGCCGATCACCAGCGGGTTGATTTCTCGCAGGTTTTGGACCGGCACCTGCCCAGCGGAGCACGTGGCGGCGGTGAACCACCGCGCAAGAAGACGTCCTCCGCGGCCCCCGCACCGGCGCAGGGGTCGGCCTTCGGGCCGGCAGTGGCGGCCGCAGTCTCGAAGCAGAATCTGGTGACGAGTTTCAGCACCTGGCTCGCTGAAGAAGCTGGTGACTCTGCTTCACGCACCGAGGCGAAGATCAGCGTGTTCCAGTCAGTTGTCGATCAAGCATCAGACGAAGGGCTCGACGCCGGCGCCCCAGAGGACTTCGACGACCTCTACGAGCTGCTCCTGGCGTTCCACGGCGACCACTATCTGGACATGATCCTCGATGTGCTCCATGACTACGTGCACTTCCAGCTGGAGACTGGCACCGATCCTGATGGGTGGGAGGACGCGCACGAGCTCGTCGCCGATGAAACGTTGGATGGCGACGAGGGGCCCGCTGTGCTGATGGAAGCCTTGAACGAAGTCGGCAAGATGGCCGAAGACGTGCGCCGCGCCGCTCTGGCCGAGACCCGGGCAGTTTCGGCTGTGCGGGACTTGGTGAGCTGGCTCGGGAAATCTCAAGGAATCACCTCTTCTGGCGCGCCTCGCCGAGCAGACATCGAACCATTGGCAGCGATGATCGGGATCTCTGCACAAGGCGTCGCCACGCAGCCGAGCGATAGTTTCTTCGGCCAGGACCCCCACCTGCCCGCACATCAACGCCCCACGGCGTACGTCCAATCAGCCCTTGACGTCCCTGAACTGATGGCATGGTGGGAGGCTCTGCATGAAATCGGGGTGATCGAACTGACCTCGACGCGGGTGCGCCCGGGCTCTGAGGCTGCGGCGTTCACCTCCGACGTCGGGCCCTCCATCGACCAGGCAGAGATTCTCGTGACCGGGTTCGTCTTCGAACTGGTGACCTATGAACTTGTGCGCTACGACTCCGACGCCGCAGCGTTCTTCGAGCGTCCGCTTGCCGCCCAGACCATTGCGCGCCTCCTTGCCGCAGCCGCCCCAGACGTTTCGGTTCCGGAACCTGCAGATGACGGCCGCCTGCGGATATTCCGGACGAGGGTGAACACGAAGCTCCGCAGCTTGGAAGCAGCGGGAGTGGTGGAGTTTGTCGACGACGAACCGCTGATTCCGGCAGCCCTGCGCGCCCCGGTCATTCGAGGTTTGATGCTGGCCGCAGACTACCTGAGCGACCTGGAAGACTAATAGCGGCTCACAATCCTCGCCCGCAATTGACAGCAATCTGCTAGAATGCTGTCAAGATGATATGTGAGGTGAAGAGATGGCAGTGCTGACGGTCCGCAACGTACCCTCCGAGGTGCATCGCGCGCTGCGGGCGCGCGCAACCGAGCACGGCCGCAGCGCTGAGGCAGAGGTGCGCGAAATTCTCAGCGCTGCGCTGGTTCCTTCACAGCGCATCCTGATGGGCGAGGCCCTGGCGGACCTCGGCCGCGATCTCGCGCTCACCGATGACGACGTAGCAGCGCTCGATGCGGTGCGCGACACGAGCCCCGCCGCGCCACTGACGCTGCCGTGATCGTCCTGGATACAAACGTCGTCTCCGAGGCGATGCGGCCCGCGTCGAATCCGACTGTAATGGGCTGGCTCAACGCCCAGACCGCCGAGGCCCTTTACCTGTCGAGTGTGACGCTCGCGGAGTTACTGTTCGGCATCGGAGCAGTACCTTCCAGCGCGAGAAAGGACCGATTGGCGCAGGCGCTTGACCGGGTGTTGGCTCTGTTTCCTCGCCGGGTGCTCCCCTTTGATCAGGAAGCCGCGCGCCGGTACGCAGACATGGCTGTAGCTGCCCGCGCTGGCGGGCGCCCCCTGCCGACAGCGGATGGGTACCTCGCTGCGACCGCAGCAGCGCACGGTTTCGCCGTCGCTACCCGAAACATCAAACATTTCGAGCATACTGGCGTCGAGCTAATCGATCCCTGGCAAGGTCGTTGATCGCAGCGCGCCCAGTGAAGGCTATTCTCGATTCGAATCTCCTGACCATGGCGGGGCATCTCTAGGAGATCATTTACTTCCACCGGTTCCGAACATAAAATGGAATCGAAGGAATGGAGGCCTCTATGCCAACTCTTAGCCCCGATCCACGACCCGAGCAGCTCGCACTGAAGGAAACCGCAGACTACCGGCGGATGCTTGAGTCCATGCGCCTGCTGGGTGATGCCATGGAGTCCTTGCATCAGCCGGTATCGCCCCAGATGGCTGCCGGCATTGCAGCGACGGAAAACGCGTGGCTCGACATGGAGGCCGAGTTCGGCCTCCTGGAAGGCCGCGAGGTTGCACGACTTGCTGGATCGAAGCAGACCACCGGAGGGTTCGCCAACGATCGGCGCAAGGCCCGCACACTACTCGGTGTCTCCCGGCGCAACGCCTACCGGTACCCCGGGTTCCAATTCACCGAAGCCGGCGGGGTGCATCAGTCGGTGCTCAACGTCCTGCGCGATGCACCGGAGCTGGGTGTTTCCGACGACGACGCAGCGCAGTGGTTTCTCTTGGAGTCCCCAAGCCTTGACGGCCGGCGACCGGTGGACACCATCGAGGACGCCGGTGAGGTGCTGGCCGTGTTCCGCGGTCGGTTCGGCGCGCAGTGGTAGAGAGAGGCCCAGCGGTAGAAACACAGTGGCCAACCGGCCCTCGCTGCACAGAAACATTCACAGTCGGGGCCAACCAGCTTCTGTACCGGGTGCTGAACGTAGGTGGCGGTCGATCAGCAACTGAGTTCAACCCCGGCTTCGGCGCGCCGACCCGTTTCGCCTTTTTTCCCGACAGTTCCGGGACAACTGTGCCGGTTCTGTACGCCGCCTACTCGGCCGAAGCCGCCGTGTGTGAAACCTTGCTCAGGGACATTCCCACCGTCGGGGGAACACTCATCGAATCGGACTACATAAACAGCATGCTCGTCGGGCTTCGCACCAACCGGGAGCTGAACGTGGCAAAGTTCATGGGCACAGGGCTACGGGCTGTGGGCACGACCCATCAGGCGCTCACTTCATCCGACATGCGGACCTACTCCCAGACCGTGAAGTGGGCTGAGGCCGCACATCGGGCCGGATTCGACGGTGCGGCCTGGATGAGCAACCGGTGCAACGACACTGCAGCAGTCGTGCTGTTCGGCGACCGCGTTGAAGCAGGCGGCCTGTCACCCGACGCCTCCGTGGCGCGAATCTTCAGCAGGCAGACCGACAGGGACTGGCTCACGAACATGTGCTTTCCCCTGGGTATCCGTGTCCGGTGGAAACCGCCTCTATCCACCTGATCGGCGACTCTGACAGAGCCCCCGTTCGGCGATCAGCCGGCGAAGCGGGTCTGCGGAAGCCCCTGCGCACCATGACCCTCAATAGCCAGCAAGGAACCGGCCAGCGGCTGCTGCGCTTTCGTGTCTTCAGTGACCCCGTCGCTGATGGAGGTCACATACAGCGTCTCCAACTGCGAGCCGCCGAACATCGGCTTGCTGGGCCGCTCCACGGGCACCTCGATGACCCGGTCGACCTCACCCTGCGGGGTGACGCGTACTACCTGCCACCCGCCGACGCCGGCCATCCAGTAGCAGCCATCGGCGTCGACTGTGCCGCCGTCGGGCCTTCCGGCCAGTTCATTCGTAGTGAAGAACGGCCGCGGCGCTGCGTGCTCACCGGTGTCGAGATCATAGTCGGCCTGCCAGATCGTCTGCACTGCGGCGGCGGTGTCGGCAAAGTACATCGTGGCGCCGTCGGGCGAGAATGCCAGCCCATTGGTGGTGGTCACCCCGGTGTGGCCCTGGCTGATTGCCAGATCCGGGTTCAGCCGCCAGAAGCTGCTGACGGGTGCGCGGTCCCCGCGGTCCTTCATGGTTCCGGCCCAGAAGCGTCCTCGCGGGTCGGTGGTCCCGTCGTTGAAGCGGCTCTCGGGCTTCTCCTCTTCCGGGTCGGCGATGGCGGTCCTGGTGCCGGTCTCGGTGTCGAAGAAGTGGAATCCCGAGCGGGTGGCCAGCACCAGTCCGCCCTGCTGGCGCAGAGCCAGGCAGCCGACGTCTTCGCCCACCTGCCAGCTGGTGTCAGCGCCGGTTGGGTCGTGGCGGTGGATCACCCCTGCGGTGATGTCCACCCACCACAGGGCCTGGTCCTCCACGTCCCACACCGGACCCTCGCCCAGCCGGGCGGTCACCTCCGCGGCGCGCTCTATGACGACGGCACTCATGAGGTGGACAGGGGGACGAGTCGGCTCAGCTGAGTGACGTGCTTGGGTTCCAGCTCATCCAGGCTGGAGACTTCCAGCAGCTTCATGGTGCGCACGATCTGATCGGTGAGGATCTCGATCATCCGGTCCACACCGGGGCGGCCGCCGGCCATCAGACCGTACAGATACGCCCGGCCCACGAACGTGAAATTCGCCCCCATCGCGATGGAGGAGACGATGTCGGCACCGTTCATGATGCCGGTGTCCATGGTGATCTCCAGGTCATCGCCGACCTCGCGGACCACCTCAGGCAGCATGTGGAAGGGCACCGGCGCCCGGTCCAGCTGGCGGCCGCCGTGGTTGGAGAGCACGATCCCGTCGACTCCCAGATCAGCCAGTTTTTTGGCGTCGGCGACGGTCTGCACGCCTTTGACCACCAGTTTGCCGTCAAACTGTTCCCGGATGATCTTCAGGTCCTCGAAGTTGATCGAGGGGTCCATGGCATCGTTGAGCAGCTCACCGACTGTGCCTCCGGTGGAGCTCAGTGAGGCGAACTCCAACGGCGGGGTGGTCAGAAAGTCGTACCACCACCAGGGCCGTGGGATGGCATTGGCAATGGTCTTCATGGTCAGCTGCGGTGGGATGGAGAACCCGTTGCGGGTATCGCGCAGCCGGGCTCCGGCCACCGGGGTGTCCACGGTGAACATCAGCGTGTCGAAACCGGCTGCGGCGGCGCGCCGGGTCAGATCGTAGGAGACTTCCCGGTCGCGCATCACGTAGAGCTGGAAGAAGTTGCGCCCGTTCGGGTTGGCCTTCTTCACGTCCTCGATCGACGTGGTCCCCAAAGTGGACAGCGAGAACGGGATCCCCGCTGCCCCGGCGGCCGAGGCGCCGGCCGTCTCCCCCTCAGTCTGCATCAGCCGGGTGAACCCGGTCGGGGCGATGCCGAAGGGCAGCGCGGAGGGGCCGCCGAAGACCTCACGGGTGGTGTCCACGTCTGAGACGTCGCGCAGAATTGAGGGGTTGAACTCCACGTCTTCGAACGCCTGCCTCGCCCGGGCCAGCGAGATCTCCCCCTCGGCCGCACCTTCGGTGTAGTCGAAGGCCGCCTTGGGGGTGCGCCGCTTGGCAATGGTGCGCAGGTCCTCGATGGTCAGCGCCGCCTTCAGCCGGCGCCGGGTGCCGTTGAGCTCAGGCTTCTTGAACTGCATCAGCGGGGCAAGGTCTGCAGGCTTGGGGACCCGCCGCTGGATCCGGCGTCGTCCCGGCTGCTCGCTGCTGCGGGAGTCAGTACTGTGCTGTGCCATAAAGCCCTCCGTCATAAAGCTCTCCTCAGTGACGACGCCGTCGTCGTGTCCGTACCGACAGCCTACCGGCGCGGCCGGTAGGTGATGAGGTTCTGGGTGCGCGCCGTGAGGTCCCGCAGGTCCGCCAGCCCCCCGGTGAGGGTCCCGGCGGTGCGGGCCTGAATGAGCAGGTTGCCGATGGCGGTGGCCTCCACAGGTCCTGCGATCACAGGGTACCCGGAACGATCGGCTGTGGCTTGGCAGAGCAGGCCGTTGAGGCTGCCGCCGCCGACCATGTGCACCA
Source organism: Nesterenkonia sp. (assembly GCA_052089225.1). Lineage (GTDB taxonomy): Bacteria > Actinomycetota > Actinomycetes > Actinomycetales > Micrococcaceae > Nesterenkonia. The sequence continues at coordinate 17,005 of JBQCZP010000021.1, read as the reverse complement.
CGTCAATGCGTCGCCGCGCCAACCGGGCCGCGTCGGCGAGCGCGGCGGCGAACCCTGCCGCGATGGACTCCACGATGCTGCGGATCAGCTGGGGCCGGGTCTGCGGGGGGCGCCGATCCTGCTCAGCGCAGAGCTCGGCAATGCGCGATGGCATGTCCCCGGGGGCAAGGAAGCGTTCGTCCTGAACATCGAAGACGACGACATCGGCATCAGCAGCTCAGCCCAACAGAGCGACCAGGACGCCACCTACCTCGACCTCTTTGAGGAGCAGCGGGTGGGGGGCATACTCATAGCCCCCGTCGGCAACGTCCTTCCTCGGCTGCGCCGGCTGAAGCGCAACGGCATCTCTGTGGTGATCATCGACCGAAAGGCAGGAGCCGACGAGCTCTCCTCCGTTTCTGTCGACGATGAGCGCGGCGGATGGCTGGCGGCGGATCATCTTATTGCTCAAGGCGCGCGACGGATCGGGGTGATCGGCGGGCCAGGCAATCTGCGCCAGGTGAGGCAGCGGTTGCGAGGCGCCCAGCAACGGGTGAAGCAGACAACGTCAGTGAACGTGGAGTTCCTCGATTCCTCAGCCATGGACACGGCCGCCGGCCGCCGGGTCACCGAGGAGCTGGTGAAGCGTCCGCGCAGCGAACGCCCTGACGCACTGTTTGCGACCAACGACCTGGTGGCACTGGGTGCGCTGCAGGTGCTCGCACGCACCGGAACCTCCGTGCCACATGACATGCTGTTGGTCGGCTATGACGATATCGAGTTCGCCGCCAGCGCTACGATTCCCATTTCCTCAGTCCGCCAGCCCTCAGCCCAGATGGGCCAGCACGCAGCTGAGCTGCTGCAGCGGGCCATGAGTGAGCCGGACTCCCCGGTTGAGCATACGGTCTTCCAACCCGAGCTGATCGCCCGCGAGTCCACCTTGGACGGCTAAAGGGACGTCAGAATCCGAGCTGCCGGTAGCACTGAAGCGTGTAGAGCGTCTGCGGCCGAGCTTCCTCCCGGTTTTCATCGATCCATTGCTTGATGCGTTTCGGGCTTCTGCCGATGGTGCGCAGCTCTGAGACCTCGATCGCCTGGTCCTTGGCGTAACGGCGGCGTAGCTCCACGATGTCCACGCTCTCCTTCAGTTCGACGACGACTACCAGGTTGTCCTGGAAGAAGGTGTTCTCGAAGAACGCCGCGAGGAACCGAATCTCCGCGATGTCCCGCCGTTCGACGGCGAGCTCCTCCTTCACTCCGCGGTGGACGGCGTCGAAGAGATCCACCTCCTTGCCTTGCCGGTCAAAGTCGGACTGGGAGACAGCCTCCGTCGCTGAGACGTACCACCATCGCTTCCCCTCCGAATAGGAGGCATCCGCCGCACGGCGAGTCAGGATGATCTGGTCAGTCGATGTCAGCTCCACGATGATCGACAGGCCCAGCGAGTTCCGGAAGATGTTTCGAGTTCCGTTGAGTTCGGTCAGCGACTGTCCCCGTTCTCCGGTGCTGGCTAGCTCCGGAAGCGTGGGACGGACTCGCTCCATCACCTTCTGAGTGAAGTAGTCGGTGTCGTAGAGCTCGATGCGCAGCGTGGGGAGTTCGGCAACGTCCGCCGTGCGCCCGTGCGGATCGGTGGACAGCACACCGTACTTCCTGCCGTTGAAATAGGAGCCCTGTTCCCGGGAAGCGAAGAGCTGTGTGACGTCCCGCCGGTACTTCTCCAACGTCGCCAGCCCCTCTGGATGCTCCTTGAAGAACGCATGGAAGTTCGGCGGCAGCCTATCCTCGCTCTGTGGAAACTGCTCCAGGTCGAGCCCGTCCCTCAGACCCTCAGCCGGGGCGAGAAAGAACGGATGGTTGCGGATGGGAGCTCTGAGATTGCCTCGGGCGTCGCCCCAATCGATGGGCGGGATCAGCGGGGCCAGGGTAGTGATCTTCAGATCAACTGCGTAACCGTCCGAGGCCCAGCTGTCTTCCTTACGTACCCTCTGCCGACGGCGAAAGATCTTGAGCTTACGTTCGGTGCTCGCCGTCGCCTTCTCGAAGTAGTGGGTAAAAACGCCACCGATCAAAGCACCCGCTATGAGCGTGACCAGGGGATTCGTGATGAGATCGAACACACCCCTGAGTATTCCATGCCTTCGGCACCAGACTCATGCCATGACTTAAGGAGCGTATTGCCGACCCAAAGGATCTCAGTCCGTCACGGCCTGTCAGCCCGGTCCTCACGGCGAGCTTAAGACTCCGCGAATGCGGTGAAGGCCTCGATGTATTTCTTGGCGCGGCTGGTGGTCGTGGGGTCTGCGCCGTCGTCGTCGAAGGTGTCCTCCCCCACACTTACGGCCAGCAATGGTGTGCCCATGAGTTTCACGCCCAGCGGCGGGAGGAACTGACGCAGCTGGGATTGGGAGTTGATGGTGCCGAATCGGCTGGGTGAGGCTCCGGCGATGCCCAGCTTCAACCCCTTCAGCTCGTTGCTGCCACCACGGTTAAGAACGTCGATGGCGTTCTTCACCGGCGCGGGGTAGCTCTGGTTGTGCTCCGGGGTCACCAGCAGCAGCGCGTCCACGTCGTCGACCTGTGCCTTGAAGTCGGTCAGAACCTGCGGGAAGTCCTCGTCCAAGTGCCGGTCGTAGAGCGGCAGCTCGGCAATGGGGACCTCAACCATCTGAACACCCTCAGGCGCCTGCGCAACCAACACCCCGGCGAGCTTGCGGTTGAGTGAGTCGGCAGCGAGGCTTCCTACGATGTATCCGATCTTCACCATCAGGCCAGCTTATCGGCCCTGCGAATCCGCTTCAGTAGGCTAGGGGGGATGACGCAGCTGGAGACCCACACCGAGCAGATCATTATGCTCGCCTGGTCGCGCATACTGGGCCTCGACGACGACGGGCTGCAGACCGCCCAACCGGGGATCCGGGTGGATGCTCCCGACGACGCCGCGAACGCCGTCACTCTGGTGCAGCTGTTCGGCCGCACAGTGCTCTTCGGCCCATCGGAGGTTCTGGCCGCCGCCCGAGAGGTGCCCGACGAGGAGCTTGCCTTGGAGACCAGGCTGCTGCAGGTCTGCCGCAGCGTGTCCGCCGGGGCACGCGCTGTGGGTGAGGCTCATCTGCTGTTCTGCGAGGAGCCGCCGCAAGTCGAAGGCTCAGACACTGTCTCCATCTCCTTCAACGCCGAGCACGTGCACCAGCTGACCACCCAGTCACCTGCCGACGACGTCGCCCGCTCCGGCCTGGAACAGGCCCGCTGGACCGCCGCTGTGGTTCGTGAAGATACCGCTCAGACCGTGGCGGCGGCCGGAGTTGAGGTCTGGCACCAGGTGCTGGGGCACCTCGGGGTGCTCACCGACCCGCAGCATCGCGGACTCGGACTGGGGCGCTTCGCCGCCGCTGTCGCCGCTGAGGAAGCGTTCACCGATGGGCTGATCCCCCAGTGGCGGGCGGCGGCAGAGTCTCCGGGGTCGCTGCGGATGGCGATCGACTTAGGCTTCGCCCGCTCCGGCCACCAGACCACGGTCGCCCTGCGCTGATTCCGCAGCCACCGGTCACCAGCCGTCTCCCCGGTCTTCCCAGCGTTGTGAAGGAACTGCGTCTCCTCAGGCTGTGTGATGTGAACAGCGCTGTGACGTTTGGTGCGGGGCGGCTCAGCCGCAACCGACCCTAACCGCGCGGCTTCATGCGGGTGGTCGGCAGCGCCGGGGCCGGCAGCGGGGCGTGCTGATCCGGCGGGAAGTCGCCGAACTGCGGAAACGGGCGTCCGTCGTCGTAGGTACTGTTGGCCAGCGCATCGCGCAGATCCCCGTGCAGCGGCTGACCCAGGGCACCATCTTCGACGTCGACGTGGTGCTCAGACCCATCGGGCCGGGCCGCCCGCTCTGTCTGCTGAGCCTGGTAGAGCGGGACCGCATCGGCTCCGTGGCCGACCTTGGTGGCCAGCGGGGAGTCCTCGCCGGGGACTTCGAATCCCATTTCGGCTTGGTAGGCGGCCCGGTATGCGGCGATCTCCTCGTGGGAGCGGCCCACAAAGTTCCACCACATCACGATCTGCTCGCCCAGCGGCTCACCACCGATGAGCAGCGCCAGCACCGGTTCGTCATGGGCTTCGACTCGCAGCACCTCAGCACCAGGGTCGACGACGGCGAGATGATCAGCCGGCACCTCGCTGCCGTTGAGGGAGACCGCGCCGGCGATATGCAGCAGCGCATGCTCATGGTCGGCGGGGACCTCAATGTCCACAGACTGACCCGGTTCGATCCGCAGTTCAGCGCCAGTGAGCGGAATATAGGTCTTCACCGGCGACTGGTATCCCAGCAGATCCCCGAGGAAGACTTTGGCCTCCCACCCATCGCCGCGCACCGGCTCGGGGCGGTGACTCTCTAAGCTGGGCTCCACAAAGCGGTGCTCTTCCGGGAAGGCGTACCAGAGTTGGGCCCCGTGGAGGATCTTGGTGTCGGCGGTGGAGTATTCGGAGTGGCTGATGCCGCGCCCAGCGTTCATCATCACCACATCTCCTGGCCGCACCGTGGCCCAATTGCCGGCAGAGTCGATGTGGTCGATCCGTCCCGAGAAGAGCCATGAGCAGGTCGCCAGCCCCGTGTGGGGGTGGCGCGGAACCCGCATGGGCTTGGCCTCAGTGAGGTCATCCGGCCCGTAGAAGTCTAAGAAGCACCAGGCCCCCACCAGCGACCGGACCCGCTGCGGCAGGGTCCGGCGGACATTCATGGCACGCGGTCCGCCCAGCGGGACATCCCGGGGCTCCAGCAGCTTCACCCCGTTGGCCGCGGAGGTGACGCCGTCACGCAACCCGTCGGGGCCGGGAACCTCATCCAGGGTGTAGGGCCCGTTGACGCAGACCTGCTCCAGGGGTGCCGGTTCGGTATTGCTCATCGTCGTCATCCTTATGCTCGGACGGGGAGTAAATGGCGGCCAAGCAGCCTCAGGTGTTGGGGTTCACCAAAATCTTCACGTGGTGCTCATTATTGTTGATCAGCTGGTCGAAGCCTTCGTCCACCAGCCCGTCCAGCCCGATACGTCCGGTGATGAAGGGCGCCAGGTCGATCTTGCCCTGCTCGACCAGTTCGATCACCCGCGGGTGGTCGTGGGCGTAGCCGATGGTGCCCACCAGTGAGATCTCCTTCAGCACCAGCTTGGGCATGTCCACCTCAGGCTTGAAGCCCCAGATGGAGACGTTGACGATCGTGCCGGCCGGACGCACAGCATCCAGCAACATGTCCAGCACCACTGGGACCGAGGAGCACTCAAACCCGACGTCGGGCCCCTTGCCGTCGGTGCGCTTGCGCACCTCCTCTGCGACGTCAACCTCGCGGGGGTCGAAGACCTCATCAGCCACACCGGTCTCACGGGCCTTGGCCTTGCGTGCTTCAGAGAGCTCAGAGACGTAGACCGTGAGGCCTTCAGCCTTCAGGACCGCGGCAGTCAGTAGCCCGATCGGTCCAGCCCCGCCGACTACAGCTACGTCCCCGGCAGAGGCTCCAGACTTCACAAAAGCGTGGTGGGCTACCGCCAGTGGTTCGACCAGCGCGGCGTGGTCGAGCTCGACATGATCGGCGATCGGATGGACCCACCGGCGTTCCACCACGATTTTCTCGCTGAGGCCGCCGCCGCGTCCGCCGAGTCCGATGAAGTTCATGTTCTCGGAGAGCTGGTATTCCACACCGAGCTCAACCTTCACGTCGTCGCCAATGATGTAAGGCTCGACGACGACCTTCTGCCCAGTCTTGAGGTCTTTGACGTCGTCGGCGACCTCGGCGACGGTGCCGGAAAATTCGTGTCCCAGGGTCACCGGTGCTTCCTCCCCGGAGATCGGGTGGGGCTCACCCTTGGGTGGGACGAAGATCGGGCCCTCCAGGTACTCGTGGAGGTCGGTGCCGCATATCCCGCACCACGCCACATCAATGGAGACGTGGCCGGGCTTCAGCTCAGGCTCAGCGATGTCTTCGATTCGGATGTCTTTGCGGTCGTGGAATCGAGCTGCACGCATGAGAATCTCCTTCGATCGGACAGACGTCGACGGCACTGTAGGTACCGTTTCCAGCCTAACCCCTCCAGCACTGACTATTTCAAGCTTGAAATACATCAGGGCTCGTGGAGGTTCTCATAGTGAAGATGGATCTGGTGAAGTTGGATCCGGATGCCCCACTAGGAAAGGATCGAACCATGGCTTCTGCAGAAGTGCTCAACAATGAGGAGAAGACCCGGTTTGAGATCACCGTCGACGGCGAGCCGGCCGGCTTCGCTGACTACCGCCAAGCTCCCCGGGAAGTGCGCTCGTTCCTGAAGACCGAAGTGGACCCGGCCTACCGGGGTCAGGGCCTGGGCGGCCAGCTGATCAAGGCCGCGCTGGACAGCACCAGGGACTCGGGGCTGGGCGTACTCCCCTACTGCCCGGCGTTTCAGAGCTTTATCACTAAGAACCCCGAATACTTGGACCTGGTCCCGCAGGACCGGCGGGCGGAGTTCGAACTGCCGGCCGAGTGAGACGCTGCTGACCGGGCGGTGCTGACCAGACAATGCTGACCAAACCGGTCCAGCACCAGCTTCGCTGGGCCGATACTGCAGGCCCAGACAACAATGACCGCGCCGAAACTTCGACCTGAGGCCCTCACGGGGCCCGTAGGCGAAGTTTCAGCGCAGTCATTCAGCGCTGTGGTGGAGCTCAGTCGTCGGTGACGACCACTTCGACGTCGATATTGCCGCGGGTGGCCTTGGAGTAGGGGCAGAAGTCGTGGGCCTTCTGGGCCAGATCTTCGGCCTGGGACTTCTCCAAGTTGGGCAGGACCACCTCAATGGTGGCGCTTAGGGCCATGCCGTCGCCATCCTTGCCGATGCTGACTTTGGCCCCGACAGCGGAGTCAGTGACGTCCACATCGGCCTCGCCTGCCATCTTGCGCAGCGCGCCGTGGAAGCAGGCCGCCCAGCCGGCGGCGAAGAGCTGCTCGGGGTTCGCACCCTCACCTGAGCCGCCCAAAGCTTCCGGGGCAGCCAGACCGAAATCGACCGTTCCGTCAGCGGTCTTGGTGCGGCCATTGCGGCCATCTCCGGTGGCCAGGGCCTCTGCGGTGTAGAGAACATCAATAGCCATGATGGTGCTCCTTTCGATAGTCCGGTCAGTTCACGACGACGTGGCGTCGTCGTCCTCTCTTAGACCATCACAGTATGGATACTCTGGCTAGGGCCCAGTGGGTTTCGGCGCAGTGCTGACTCAACGTTCACCTGATGCTGCCGCGTCCTGCTCGGGTGGCAGAATGTGAGCCTATGCCCGAGAACTGCGCCGACGAGAGCTCCGCCAACCCCGACGACGACGCCCAGTGGCTCTTCGCCGGTGACCCCCAGACTCACGCTGCGAGTCTGACCGAACGATTCACCGAGGTGTTCGGACGCGCGGCCCAGGGGGTGTGGTTCGCGCCGGGCAGGGCGAACCTCAACGGCGAGCACATCGACTTTCACGGCGGCCGGTGCCTGCCCATGGCGCTGCGCTACGGGACCTTCGCCGCGGCCGCACCGCGCACCGACGGCCGGCTGCGGCTGCGAACCTTAGAAGCCACCCTGGACACCGGAATCGTGGAGATCTGTTCGGCCGATGTGACCCGCGCCGACGCCGGCTGGGATCAGGAGTCCGACGTCGCCGACTGGACCCGCTACGTCTCGGGCGTGGTCTGGGCCATGCAGCAGTTGGTTGAGACCGCACCAGAGTTGGCGCTGGCCCAGAGCTTCGGCGCAGACGTGCTGATCCGTTCCACCGTTCCCATCGGCGCGGGGCTGTCCTCCTCGGCGTCGTTGGAGTGTGCGGCGGCACTGGCGTTCACCGCTGTGGGAACCCCCTTGGGACGCGCGAATCCGGGGGGTGGGCTGGCCCATGCGCTCACCGATGACCACCGCGCGGCGCTCGCCCAGGCGTGCATCCGTGCCGAGGTGGAGGTGGTAGGAGCCGGCACCGGCGGACTGGATCAGACCACCAGCCTGCGCGGGGCCGAGGGCACGCTGCTCAGCCTGGACTGCCGGGACTTCTCCCTGGTCGGCACCGATGTCTCCTTCCTGCTGGACAAACATCGGTTCCTCGCCGTCGACACCGGTCAACCGCATGCTCTGGCCACCAGCGAGTTCGCAGACCGGCGGGCGGAGTCCGAGGCCGCGGCCGCAGTGCTGGGAGTGGGTCGGCTGCGCGACGCGCTGCCGGAGACACCGCGGCAGGCTCATGTGGACCAGGCGCTGCAGAAGTACGACGACGACGCCACCTCCAGCCCCGCGCTGACCGGGTTGGATCCGGCTGCCTGCAGACGCCGGCTCGAGCATGCGCTGACCGAGATGCTGCGGTCCGAGCGGATCCATGCCCTGCTGACTGACGGGCCGGAAGTGGCTCACCACGACGATCGAACTGCTGCGCTGCTGGGCGAGATCCTCACCGCCGGGCACGCCTCCATGCGCGATAACGCGCAGGTCAGCTTCCCCATCGCCGACCAAGTCGTGGAGACCGTGCTGGCCCACGGCGCCCTGGGGGCGAGGCTGATCGGCGGCGGCTTCGGCGGCAGTGTGCTGGTGCTGCTGCCGAGGGCCGGCACCGAGCGCATCACGACCGCAGCGGCCGAGCTCTCGCCGGACATTCGCTTCCTCGCCGTCGACCCTTCTTCAGCGGCCCACATGGTGTGATTGGGCGCCCAGCCGCTGGCTCAGCCCATCATCGCTGGGGCAGAGAACGCCCACTTCAGCACGCTGCGGCTCAAAGCTGCCCGGCAGCGCATGGCCGCCGCAGGGATCCCGGTGAGCCTGTCGCTGTCTGCTGGCACCTATGTGTGCAACGAGGTGCTCTTCACCATCCTGCACCACATCAGTGCGGCCGGCCTGCCCATCTCAGCGGGCTTCGTCCATGTTCCCGATCTGCACGCTGCCGATCAGCACAGCAGGGATTCACCGCTGTCACTGCCCCAGGCCGCCGACGGGGTGGACCTGGTGATCACCGAATCCCTGAATCCCGTCGACGACGCCGCGGGGCGCACCGGTACGCTGCACTGACGGCTGTCTCCGAATTCGGTTCTGAGGTTCTAGACTGGGCGGCATGAATGATCTGCCGCGGATTCGCAGAATTGGTTGGATACTTGTGGCAGCTGCCGCCGTGGGACTGCTGGTCACCCTGCTGATCAGTCTCGCCGGACCGGGCGGCCTCGGGTTCCTCGTCTGGACGCTGCTGCTGATTCTCGTGCCCGCCGCCCTGGTTGGTGCCGCGCTGCTGGCCTATCACTGGTTCATCGTCAGCAAGCGCACAGGACGTCGCCTCTGAGCCCGGCAAGTGGTCGCTGATGCGGCAGGTTCCCCCGCCAAGGGCGCCCATTGTCCCGGGAGAAGGTTGACCTGCCGCCAAGGTCACTCACAGAGTCGATGTCTAGAGTCGAGGTGAATGCCGACCATAACCACAAGAACCCGCCCGCAGCGAGGTGGCCATGCCGTCACAGAATTCTGACGATTCTGACACCCGATATCAGTCCCACTCCGTCCATCATGAGGTCAGCGCAGACCAAGGGCGCACATCCCATGGCGACACCGAGTTCGACGACGACGCCGAGGACCTCGGCCTCGGGGCATCGAACAAGGCCGTCACCATCACCCTGACCATCGGTGTGGGTCTGATACTCCTGGTGCTGATACTTCCCTATCTGAGTGGTGTCTGAGCAGCTGGGCGGCGCCTGAGCCGGCTATCAGCGTCGACGTCCGCCGCTGCCGATAGGCTTGGGGTGCGATGACGAGAAAAACGAACAGTTCGGCACCGGCCTCCCGGAAGCCACAGAATAAGTCACAGCGGAAGACCGGCTCCCCCCGCCGCAGCTCAAACTCTCGCGGGACCTCACCGACCAAGCGGGCACCAGCTCATCGGGCCTCCGCCAAACGAGCCCCCACCAAACGAACCCCCGCCAGAACCCAGTCTTCGCGCAGCCGAACAGCTGCGCGGCGCTCCCTACAGGCCGCCCGGTACCTGTGGGCCGCGGTGACGGCGCTGGTCATCGCCGCTCTGCTGTTCGAACCCACTTTGGTGTGGACGCTGGGAGTGGGCGTGTTCATGGTCGCCGCCGCCGAGTTCTCCGGCTTCTGGCTCATAGTTTCCGGCTACGGCTTGGCCTGCCTGCCGGCGGTCTTCGGCCTGTTGGTGGCCACCGGCCGCTTCTGGACCAGCCTCACCCACGGCCTGTGGATCGGTGCCGTCTACGCAGTGGTGGGATTCATCTTCCTCGACCAGATCCTCGGTGTGATCAGCCCCTCCGGCTGGTGATCCCCACGCCCGCGATCCCACCGATGAGGCGGCCGCGGTGATCGCTGCCGCCGCACCTGTTCAGCCACCCCTACTCAGCCGGTGCTGCGACGACTAGGCTGAACAGACACGTCAATCACCGCAAGCGGGACCGACAAGCAGGAGGTTCGCGATGGCGCAGAACGTCGCTGAGAAGCTCATCCATTCACACTTGGTCAGCGGGACACCTCAACCGGGCGAAGAGATCGGCCTGACCATCGACCAGACGCTCACCCAGGACGCCACCGGCACCATGGTGATGCTGGAACTTGAGTCACTGGGACTGGACCGCATCAGAACCGAACTCTCCGTCCAGTACGTGGACCACAACCTGCTGCAGACCGATGAGAAGAATCCGGAGGATCACCTGTTCCTGCAGTCGGCGGCCGAACGCTACGGACTCTGGTTCTCCAAGGCCGGCAACGGCGTCTCGCACCCGGTCCACCAGGCCCGCTTCGGCAGGCCCGGGGCCACGCTGATCGGCTCTGACTCCCACACCTGTGCCGCCGGTGCGCTGGGGATGCTGGCCATCGGCGTCGGTGGCCTGGAAATCGCGATGGCGATGGCCGGTGATCCGCTCTACGTGCAGATGCCGGAAGTCTGGGGGGTGGAGCTCACCGGTGACCTGCCCGACTGGGTCTCTGCCAAGGACGTTGTTCTGGAGATGCTGCGCCGCCACGACGTCAAAGGCGGGGCCGGAAGAATCATCGAGTACCACGGAGAGGGGCTCAAACACCTCACGGCCATGGACCGCCATGTGATCGCGAACATGGGTGCTGAGCTCGGGGCGACGACGACGGTCTTCCCGGCAGATGACGCCGTACGCGAATACCTGGCCGCAGTGGGCCGCGAAGACGAGTTCACCGAGCTGCTCGCCGACGAGGGTGCCACCTACGACGTGGAAGAGCACATCGACATGTCGGCCCTGGAGCCGCTCATCGCCAAACCCTCCTCACCGGGCAACGTAGTACCGGTGCGTGAGGCAGCCGGTGAGGATGTGCACCAGGTGGTCGTGGGCTCCTCGGCCAACCCGGGTCTGCGCGACTTCGCCGTCGTCGCTGAGATCCTGCGCGATAAGCAGAGCTCGGATCGGGTCTCCTTCGACGTCAACCCCACCTCGCGGGAGATCCTCCAGGACCTCACCCGCGGCGGCTGGATCCTGGAGCTGATCCGCTCCGGTGCCCGCATCCACCAGTCCGGCTGCAACGGCTGCATCGGGATGGGGCAGGCCCCTGCGGTGGGCCGCAACAGTCTGCGCACCATGCCGCGAAACTTCCCCGGTCGCTCCGGCACGGACGAGGATTCGGTCTGGCTGTGCTCGCCGGAGACCGCTGCTGCGGCGGCGCTGACCGGGCGCATCACCGATCCCCGCGACCTCGACATGGCCTATCCGGTCCCACAGCTGCCGGCGAAGTACAGCATCAACACTGAGATGCTGCTGCCGCCGCTTCAGGAGTCCGAGGCCCGGAAGGTGGAGCTCGTCAAGGGCAGCAACATCAAGTCCCTGCCCACCTTCGACCCGCTGCCGGAGGACATCGACCTTCCCGTACTCCTGAAAGTCGGAGACAACATCTCCACAGACGAGATCATGCCGGCCGGTTCGCGGGTCCTGCCCTTCCGCAGCAACATCCCGAAGATCGCCGAGTTCGTCTATGTTCAGGTTGATGACACCTATCCCACCCGGGCTGCGGAGAACGACGGCGGGCACGCGATCGTCGGCGGCGAGAACTACGGACAGGGCTCCTCGCGCGAGCACGCGGTGATCGCACCCCGGCATCTGGGACTGCGTGTGGTGGTGGCGAAGTCCTTTGCCCGCATCCACTGGCAGAACCTCGCCAACTTCGGGATGCTGCCCTTAGAGTTCGCAGATCCCGCCGATGCCGAGCGGATCAGCCAGGGTGATGTGCTCTCATTCACGGGGCTGCACGAGGCGCTGCGGGCTGGAAACTCCGTCACGGCCCGCCTCGGGGATGAGTCCGTTGAGCTGCGCCACCGGCTCTCGGAGCGCCAAATGGAGATGGTCCTGGCCGGCGGCCGGATCCCCTACCGCGCCGCCCAATCGGAGGAGACGGCGAACGCCGGCACCCAGGGCAGCGAAGTCCCCCGGGAGAACGTGAAGCCCACTCAGCCCGAAGGCTGATGCTGCTGGCCGGGCCGCACGCCACGGTCGCTGGTCAATGACGCTCATCGACGACGCCGGTCAACGCTGCTCAATGAGCAGCTGAAGCACCGACGGCGTAGGCGGCCTGGCCCACGTGCTGGGCGGCGTCGTCGATCATGCTGACCAGCCGCACCCCGCGGGTCACCGGCGGGTCCCAGTTCGCATCGATGATCTGGTCCAAATCCGCCTCAGTCAGTGTGGACAAATACTCCAGCAGCGCATCGGTGGCGGCAGCGATGTAGTCCACCAGGGCGTCTGCCTGGTCGGTGCGGATCGCCCGGGCCTCTTCGGCGCTGTGCCCCAGCCCGACCGCATCCCCTGCCGAGCCCAGTCCGGTGCGTTCGGCGAATCCGCCGGTGGACCAGACTTCTTCCGTGCCGGCCAGGTCGGCAGTCTGAACATCGAGCTCGCGGCCGGTGTGCCACAGCAGCCAGGCCACCGAGTTGTCGTGACCGCCCGGGTGAGCGTTGAGGACCTCGGGCGTCAGTGAGGCCCGAAGGCGCTGGGCAGGTTCGGCGGGACGGGCGGCCGCGTTGTGCAGAATCGTCGTTGTCTCCATATCTCCACGCTACAGACTCACGCGCCACTCTGGGAGGCCCCTGCACCGGACACCCCAGGCAGCCAGTCAGAAGTCGCGGGCCATGTCCTGGAAGCGCTGATAGTGGCCCTGGAAGGCGACGACGACGTCGCGGGTGGGACCATTGCGGTTCTTGGCCACGATGATGTCGGCCTCACCGGCCCGCTCGGTCTCCTTGTCGTAGACCTCGGGGCGGTGCAGCAGGATCACCATATCGGCGTCCTGCTCAATCGAACCTGATTCGCGCAGATCCGAGACTTGGGGCTTCTTGTCCGGGCGCTGCTCAGAACCGCGGTTCAGCTGCGAGAGCGCGATGATGGGAACGTCCAGCTCCTTGGCCAGCAGCTTCAGGGTCCGGGAGAACTCAGCGACCTCCTGCTGACGGGACTCCACGCGCTTTCCCGACGCCAAGAGCTGCAGGTAGTCGACCACCACCATTTTGAGGTTGTTGCGCTGCTTCAGCCGGCGGCACTTCGCCCGGATCTCCATCAGTGAGAGGTTGGGAGAGTCATCGATGTACAGCGGCACCGAGTCCAACTTGTCCACCGCCTGGGAGATCTTCTCCCAGTCGTTGTCCTCCAAACGGCCCTTGCGCAGGTCGCCGAACAGCACCCGCGACTCCGCGGCCAGCAGACGGGTCGCAATCTCCATCTTGCCCATCTCCAGGGAGAAGAACCCTACGGTCATCCCGTTGGCCACTGCCGCCGACCGGGAGAAGTCCAGCGCCAGCACCGACTTGCCCATCGCGGGGCGGGCGGCGATGACGATCAGCTGGCCCCCGGAGAAGCCGTGGGTGAGCTCATCCAGTTCGCGGAATCCGGTGGGGATGCCGGTCAGCGTGCCGTCGGTGGCGGCGTTGGTCTCGATCTCATCGATCGTCGGCGCCAGCACCTCAGACAGGGCGACGTAGTCTTCGGCCTGCCGGCTCTCGGTGGCCGTATAGATCTCCGACTGAGCCTCGTTGACGATCGCATCGACCTCGCCGTCGGCGGTGTGGCCCAGCTGCACGATCTTGGTGCCGGCCTCCACCAGCCTGCGCAGGATGGCCCGCTCCCGGACGATGTCGGCGTAGAAGGCGGCATTGGCCGCAGTGGGCACAGATTGGGCCAAGTTGTGCAGATACGCCGGGCCGCCGATCCGCTGCAGCTGCTGCTTCTTGGTCAGCTGATCCGAGATGGTGACCACATCGGCCGGCTCACCGCTGCCGTAGAGCTCGATGACGGCATTGAAGATCATCTCGTGGGCGGGCCGGTAGAAGTCGTTTCCGCGCAGCACCTCCACCACATCAGCGATGGCGTCCTTGGAGAGCATCATGCCGCCGAGCACAGACTGCTCAGCGACCATGTCCTGCGGCGGTGTGCGCGACTCCGCACCCGCACCCGTTGTCGGGTCGTAGGTATCCACACTCACGCGAGCGCACTCCTTGCCATGCTGATGCTCAAAAATCGTCGACGACGAACTACTACTCTACTGCCAGCGGCTGACGTCCTCCGACGCCGTCACCGATCACCCAGCGCGGCTCATTCCGTACTCGCCGCCCCATCGCGCTGAGCTGCCTCCAGCACTGCGCTCACGACGCTGGCAGCCACCCGCTCATCCAGCGGAGAGGGCACGATGTGATCGGCTGCGAGATCGTCTCCCACGACGTCTGCGATTGCCGTTGCGGCGGCCAGCAGCATCGCCGGGGTGATCCGGCGAGCTCCGGCGTCCAGTGCTCCGCGGAAGATTCCGGGGAAGGCTAAAACGTTGTTGATCTGGTTCGGGAAGTCCGAGCGTCCAGTGGCCACCACAGCAGCGTGCCGAGCGGCGACGTCGGGCATAATCTCCGGGTCAGGGTTGGACAGTGCGAAGACGATCGCCTCATCGGCCATCCGGCTGACCGCCTCCTCCGGAACCTTCGCCGAGGAGACGCCGATGAACACATCCGCCCCCTGAAGCGCCTCACCGATACCACCGATGATGTTGTCCTTGTTGGTGCGCTGGGCGTAGTGGGCCTTGATGGCGTTCAGGTCGTCCCTGTCCCGGTGGATGGTCCCCTGGGAGTCCGTGATGACGACGTCCTCCACGCCGGCGCCGAGCAGGATCTCAGCCACCGCGATCCCCGCTGCGCCGGCTCCCGCGATGACTACCCGGGTCTCGGCGAACTCACGTCCGGTCAGCCGGGCAGCATTGGTCAGCGCTGCCAGCACCACCACAGCAGTGCCGTGCTGATCATCGTGCATCACCGGGCAGTCCAGAGCCTCAATGAGCTTCTGCTCCAGCTCGAAGCAGCGTGGGGCGAGCACGTCTTCCAAGTTCACCGCGCCGAAGCTCGGGCGCAGGCGCACCATCGTCTCAACGACCTCATCGATGTTTCGTGTGTCGGTGACCAGCGGAATGGCGTTCAGTCCGGCGAACTCTCTGAAGAGGGCGGCCTTTCCCTCCATCACCGGCAGGGAGGCAGAGGCGCCGATGTCGCCCAGTCCCAGGACCGCAGAGCCGTCGGAGAGGACCACCACAAGCCGATCGGCCCAGGTGTGTGTGGCTGCCGTGGAGGGCTCCTCGGCGATCGCCCGGGATACCTGCGCGACGCCGGGGGTGTAGGCGATGGAGAGGGCGCGCATGGAGTCCAGGGCCAACGTGGGCTCCACGGTGAGCTTGCCGCCCTGGTGAGCGGAGAATACTTCCTCGTCCGTAACGGGGGCGGTGGAATCGGTGGTGGACATGGTGGGGAAACTCCTTGAAGGGTCTTCAGCAGGCCAGTGCGGCTCAGGTTCGGTGACACGGGAGCTTTCACACGTCATGGGGTGGTTCGCGCGCTCCTCCGTGCTGCCGTGGGCACCGAGATCGTCAGTGCCTGCAGCTGCAGTGGTCAATACTCTCTTTAGACCTTCGGCCAAGAGTACGGCACCTCCTGCGGATTCGGTGAGAGGGATGTCACCCAGTGGACACTCGCTCCTAGCCGAGGACACAGGGCCCACCCACGCAGAGGGGAGATGATCCGGCGCGGGGCCGGTCCGTCGAACCGAGGCTGGATCAGAAGCAGCTGCACCACCGCAGTGCCGCGATGGGCCCCTGATCCCCTTCCCTGTGCCTCGGTCACGACGGTCCGGCCTCGAACCGCCTTGGGCCGAACGGTCTCTCGGCGGTTCATCTTCCGCGTCCCTGGGAGATCCCAAGGTGACCGCGAACTGGCACACCCTGAGTTTCTCAGTCCGCTCGCGGCACGGCGAACGGTCATCAGATGCAGATGTACGCGGATCGCTGTCCGCCAATACCCGCATCAGGCTGTGAACCCGCTCCTCGACGAGTTCATCCACAGTCTGAGCCTCTGCGAGCCTCGCGTGAGGAGGTGGCGCAAGGAGCCAAACTGTAGCGAGGGACCTTCACACTGTATGGCGCAATTCCGCACTGGGCAATAGCTCAATTCACAAGGTCTGTGGACAAAATGTGAACTCTTCGGCGTGTTCTGTGGAGAACCTGGTGGACACGGTGTGGAGTATGTTTCACAGATTCATCACATGTGCCTCTGACTAGGAGTTATGTAGCGACACGCCTGTGCACTACACTTTTTTTGGGCGCACAATCCTGTGCATGCGATAGTTGCCGGGCACCCCTGTTTGGGTGTATGGGGACCTCACGAGGCGTCGTTATCCACAAGTACTCCACAAGATTTTCTCGACCTGGCGCGACCGTCTTCACAATACCTCCAGGTCAGGCCCCACTGCCCCGCGCGGCTCTCACCACCAGCGCCTGACCGCACCCCGGGGACTGCCCGTGTGGATATATTTCAAATTTGAAGTAGAATGGTGATGAACTCCCCTATTCTCTATACGCACAGGAGCAGCTATGCAGTTCGGTGTATTTTCCATTGGTGATGTGACTCCGGATCCGACGACCGGCCGAGTTCCGACTGAGCACGAGCGCATCAAAGCCACCGTTGCCATCGCCAAGATGTCAACGACGGCCGAAAACTGGACACTAATCGACGCTTGAAATCTGAACACTTT
>JBQCZP010000020.1:1325-44364 GCA_052089225.1 Nesterenkonia sp. | reverse complement strand
TGGCCGGGCCTCCGCTTGCGCTGCACGCAGCGGCGCTGCTTGTTCATCTATTTAGGGTTCCCGCGTGTAATCGTTCTTTAGCTGCCCAGCACGGACATAAATGCCCTGCCACCGGTGTGTGTATTCAGCGTCGGTGATCTTCTGCTGTTGGTAGTCAGTATCGAGGGCTTCGAGAGCGTCAAGTACGGACTCAAGGTTGGGGTCCCGGGGCTGACCTCGGAGTTGTTGGGGCCACCAGAGAGTGACCGTCTCCCATGCTGGGCGGGCAACGCTGGAGGAGATCAGGGTGAGTGTGCCATAGGCGGCCAGCCCTGTCAGTAGCCCAATTCCCAGGTTGATCCCGTAGTGGAATGGCAGGACGAAGACCGCCAGGAGCATCACCGGCGCGGCAGCGAATGACCCGTACATTGTGGCGTGTGGGCCGTTGAACATCATGCGGAAACCCACCTGGCGGCGAGCTGACTGAGGGGCTCCGGGGTCAAACAGCAACAACCCAGCCGGGATACGGCGACTAGAGATGTAGCGGGCCGTAACCGGATCGACGAGGAATCTCCCCCAGCGGGAGTGGTAGTCGGTGTGCTCGTTGAGGCTCTGTGACAACGTCGTCCTGCGCAGAAAGGGGTTCTTCAGCTTCACGTCGCGGCCTCTCGTGTTCTCTGGACTTTGTGGCGATCCGGCGGGACTGCGGGTTTCTGCGCTACGCAGCGTTTCAGTGTCAAGGGCGCTCATACTGAGTTCCTTTCTGGTGGAATGGTGCCAGCAGCTCGATAGGCCAGGCGGTGGATCGATTTCTTCACGACGTAGATCCTCACCGCCGTTGTGGACTTTCCATGGTCCTCACCCATGGGGCCTCAGAAGTTGAACCAGTCCGGACCCAGATCGGTGGCCCACATGACGATTCCTCCCACGACCGAGACCAGGATCGCCGCGACGATGCCGATGCCGAAGACCGTCAGGCCCTGGTCCTGGCCGCGGCCGCTGCTGCCCAGTTTTCCTGCTACCCACATGGCCAGGCCCACGACCATTACGATCGCGAGGATGAAGACCACTGTGGCGATGATCCAGCCGAAGGCGTCATCGAAGAGCGCCAGCCAGGGGGCGCTGAAGTCGGCGTCAGTGCGGCCCGGGGTGAAGGTGCCGATAATGGATGTGCTCAAAGTAGTCATGTCCGTTGCCTCAGGCTCTCTTTGTCTACGTGGCGAAGCTGATGATCTAGTCACCCCTGCGGGGGTCTACCACTGATTCGTCAGATTCGGCTGGGACATGTATCTCAGTCGTTGTAGGGCAAGAAGAAGCCCGGCTGGCCAAGAAGACGCATCTTGGGCCGCCGGGCCACACCGACTCTGAGCTGATTCTTAGGGGGCCGTCACGTTGTACTCGTCTACGACCTGGTCGGCCATCCAGTTCTCCCCGTTGCCGTACCAGACGGTCACCTCTATGGTGGTCTCCGGTACTGCTTCACGGTTGGATGCCTCGCATCCGCCGCTTGCGTCTGAGGGGATCCATTCCACCCGACTGATCCTAAATGAGGGCGCATCTTCCCTGCCCCAGAGCGCATCCATGTCGTCAGTGTCGATGATGATCGCTCCTGTCCCCATGTTGCCGCCCTCTTCCATAGAGTCCTTGAGCTGGTCCAAGACATCGTTGTCTTCGAGCATGGCTTCCATGATCTGGTGTTCTCGAACGGTGGGATGTATTGAGCCGAACGTGTTCGAGTGCCGTTCCGCAGCGATGGCTGCGGGCCCCTCACAGCTGACCAGCGGCCCGGCCCGGGAGACCTCGACCTCTGCTGGTCGGGCTCCTGCCGGCATGAGGTTAGCGATGCCTTGGCTTCCTGCGCCGTCGCCTCCGGCACCCAGGATGTTGTAGTTCGATCCCTGAGCTGACCAGGCGATAGCAGCGGCCGATGTACCAATCACCACGGCCCCGCCAAGGGACAGCGCAGCCGTGGTTAAGCCTTTGCGTGCTGCTTCTGAGTTCGCGGTGGCTTTGCCTTTGACGAACTGGACCACCCCGACCACCAGAAGGATCACTAGCACCAACAGCACTGTGCCACCGGCCCATTGGGCTAAGACAAACCACGTAGGCGATGACCCGTCTGGGGGTTGAGTCTCGATCGTGATTGATGCCAACACAGCAGTCTCCATCCGTTCGTTAGAAGCTCATCCAGTCCGGACCCAGATCGGTGGCCCACATAATCGCAGAGCCAGCCACAGCAATGATGGCCGCAGCCACCGCGCCTAAACCCACCGATAAGATGCCGCTGGTCTGAGCACGCTGAGACCCATCGACTTTTCCCCACACCCACGCCCCGATTCCGTAGACCAGAACGATCGCCAAAACGAACAGGGCGGTGGCGATCAGCCAGCCGGTGAACCCGGAGAGCCAGTGCATCCAGGGAGCGCTGTACGTCGGGCCCGGCACGTTGAGAGCATAGATAATGGTCCTCACATAAAGGTGTTCTCCCCCAGCGGGTCTGCATGTGTGTCAGAGTCCCATCAGCACGATGGCGACCATCACCACAGCGGCGATCAAGGCCACGGTGAACGTAGCGACCTTCCGCCACCATGTGCCGGCCAAGGTGTACGTCGCGGTGCCCGGTTGTGGTGGCCGGTCCGCGTCGCGGGGGACCGCGTTCATCAGCCACACCTCCACCAGCCGGTGGCCCCGGGCACGCAACCTGCCAAAGGGGCCACGGCGCTTATAGACGTAATCACCGTGACCATCGCCAGCATCAATCCGATCCGGCACACCGGTAGCCCTCTGATCGGTTCCCGGCGGCTCCAGGGGTTCCAGCTGCTCCGGGTTGTGGCCGTTCTCGCTCACTTGTTCTTCACCTCGTCGATGGGCCGGTCGGTTCGTGGCTCGTCGTGTATTGTGTTCGTCGGCTGCGGCACATGTGCTGTGTCCTTGTTAGGAAACCGCAGTGGTCGGGCTGAGGTCGGATCAGCGGCGAAACATCCCCCGTGCGACGATCCAGAGAAGCAGCAGTGCCACTGCCCCAATTGCCAGGGTCATCAGAGTGAGGCGCAGCGCGCTAGCAATAAGGCCGACAGCCCAACTGAGACCCAGCCACAGCAGAAACCCAGTGACGCCAACGCCGAGAACCATTGCTGCCAGCGACCATCCCGTACGGCCTCGCTTCCCAGGTGACCCTCCGCCGTACCCAGTAAAATAGTTACTCATCACGCTCCTCGTTCTCTCAGGATCCCCTCGTCACCGGATGGGCGACCATTGAGCAGCTCATCGTGCTCGCCGTCCCGCGATGTGGGATGTGCCTTAAAGGCGTCAGTGGGAGAATTGAACCGCCCCGTTATCGCAGCCCCGAGAGCGTGAAGAGACATCATCAGGACTGCCATCAGGGGCATTAGAACGATGAGGGCTAGCGCCGGGAGGCCTATCGCAAGCAGGGGTCCAAACGGCCCGCCTCGCTCAAAGGCGATCTCCCCCCAGCGCTCCACCAAGGGCATTTCGGGGGCAAGTGTGTAGACGCTCGGGACTTCGATCATGGTCTGTCTCATGCTGCCCCCTCCTCGTGGTTGGCCTGTTCACGGTTCATCACTGTGAACGCTACCCGTAGCAGCACCAGTACTTCGCCCAGCCGTTGGCGGACCGTGTTGAAGCTATCGCCGGTGGTCTCTGCCACGAACTCCACACTGACTTCGCCCAGCGGGTTTCCTGCATAGACCCATGCGTGGACTGCTTCGGCGATCCGGCGGCGATGACCCCCGGATTCATCCTGTTCAGGCAGGCAGTCAATGAGTTCGCGCATGGTGCCAATGGCCCCGGCCCGGTAGGCGGTCAGGGCATGATGGATCACGCGCAGGTGGACTCGGAAATCTCTGACGCAGCCGCGCAGGTGGGCCGGGTCCTGGTGCAGGTGTTCTGCGGCAGCCTTCACATCAGCGTCGAATTTGAAGTACACCAGGTAGGCCCGGTAGAACTTCCGCTGATCCATCACCTGGACACAGGTGGTCAGGATTGGATGCAGCCAGGACCGGTCGGCCTCCAGTTCGGCATAGAGGCTCACATGATCAGGTTCGCGGCCCCGCTCAGCGGCGTGAAGTGCTTCTTCCATTTGCCGGTCCACGCTTTTATCGGGGCGCTCTGTCATCAGTCGCTCCCCTTCCCACCGGCGGGGGTTGCTGACATTTCTGAGCAGATCCCGGGTCCTTAAGTCCGCGATGCGGGCCACCCAGAACCCAAGGGGGGCTTTCTGTGGATCGAAAATACCATCTCGTACCGTTTTCCAGACCCGTTCGAAGACCTCGGATTCGACATCATCAGCGAACCGGGAGGCCAACGAGGGCCCCAGTTTGCGTTCCACCACTCGCCTTCGGGCTTCCCGGACCCGGTCGCGGATCTCTTCCATGGTGATCCCATGAGGCAGCGCCTCATCATCTGGTGGTCGTGGGTCCCGGCTTATGATGTGCTCGCTCATCGTTTCTCCTCATCCCCAGCCCCGCCTGCTCGGGCTGGCCACCCGCAGATGAACGCGGGTTCCCGGTTCAGCTCTGCCTGGATTCTGATCATCGCTAGAGCCCTTAGGCCGCGGCCCCAGCTCGCCGCTGCCCGGCAGTGACCGGTCGTTGCCGACGGTGGGGCAGGCTGCGCAGCATGGTGGCTTCATCGACGTGGTCTCTGACTTCGACCCCGCAGGCCAGCAGGTTGCGTTTCTGCCAGTCGGCCAGCTGGTCAAAGACCGTCTGGCTGACCGCCACCGGGAACTCAAACTCCCCAGTGATGCCCCGGCACTCCGGGCAATTCGACCGCTGTCGGCCCCGACTGCGGTGCTCCGGCAACGCACAGAGCACCGGCACATCCGACTTCGAAGAGCCCTGCCCGCCAGGTCTGCCGGTCCCGGTGGGGCTGGCGCTTTCGCTCCGCAGCTTGGTCAGGTCCGATGTGGTCCGCTCTGGGTTTCGGCGGATGGAGGCGGCAACGAATTTGGCCGGGCTGCCGATCGCTTTCTCGCTGGCCCGTCCCAGCACCAGCGCGATGTAGGCCTCGGTGAGCTCATCGGTCACCGGCTCGGAGTCCACTGCCGCCAGCAGCTGCTGAATCTCATCAGTGTCCCCGACCCCCAGATACCCTTCCACCGGGGGCCTGGTCTCTGCGGGGTTGGTGTCGCCGCCGCTTGCGGCCGGCACGACACCAGCTCTGCCCTCCCCACGGTCCGCCCCCGGCAGGGGCTCCTCCTCACCGACGGCGGAAGCCGGCGGCTCCTTCACGGGCTCGCACGGCCTGGATTTCCTAGGCCCAGAGGAGGAGGAGTTTGAGGGTTCTCTTGAGGGTTTAAAAGACGCGCGCACGCGTTGAGGGTGGAAATTTTCGACATCGGAGCCTGCATAAATTTCCGACCCAGGCAGGGTGGAAGAATTTTCCTCCCCAGTGTTTCCGGGGGTAGAAGAATTTTCCGACCCAGTTATCCACAGGTTGTTTTCTAGGTCGGAAGAATTTTCCGACCTACTGTTTCCGGGGGTGGAAATATTTTCCACCCTAGAGTCGAAGTCTGCGAAGAACTGCTCCGGGGCCTCGGCCAACCCTTTTAGGCTCTCTTCATGGACCCAGAACTCGAAGCCCTCGGCGTCCTGTCCCCGGTGACCATAAGAGCGCTTGACGGTGATCAGTCCCCAGTCCTGGAACTTGCCCAGAGCCGTCTGGATAGTCCGGGGGCTGGTGATGCACCGACGTGCCAGCTTCTTCTTATCTGACTGCCACCGCCACTGCCCATCCACGTGGTTGCACAGATGCAGCAGAAGCAGCGCCTCAGTGGGAGTGATGCGCTTCTTCTGCATCTCACCCAGACGGTCACCTACCCGGACCGCGTAGTTCAGTGCCTCAATACTCACGGCTGCCTCCCATGGGTCTGGCCCGTCCTAGTCTCGTTGGTGGGGTCGCTGACCAACTGCGCGAATCCATGACTGATTCGCATCTGCCGCAGGTCTCTGCGCTTCCCAGCCCGAAGAAACACCGCCGCGAAGCCTGCGCCCAGTCCACACAAGGCCAGCGGTGGATGGGCCCCTGCAGCCAGAGCGATAATCCCTAGCCACGCCACCGCGGCGAGCATGAAGACCTCTCCGACGCTTAGCGGGACCGAGCGCGCCCCAGGCAGCGGAATCGTTGCGTACCAAGCTTTACCCATTAGAGTGCTCATGCTTTTCCTCCGTCGATGAAGATCTCTGGCTGGTCTTGACGCAGCTGGCTGATGCGGCGGTACCCGGTTTTGGGTGCACACTCGAAGCGTTCAGCGATGTCGTGCTTGTTGGTGTCCTCGCCCCGAGCGGCCCGGTCATTGATGAACACGGCGACATCTTCCAACGGGGCCGGGTCAGGCCTGCCGTTGCTGGACTGGGCACTGTCCCAGGCCTGGCCTCGCTCCCTGCCGTTGCTGGCCTGAGTCCTGGACCCAGTCCCAGCGTGGGTCCAGGGCGAGTCCTGGACCGGAGGACCGGGCTCAGCGGGGGTAAGGACTGAGACCTTGCCCTCCCGGATGGCCTGGACTCGTGCGTGGTTCTGGGCTCGGCGCAGTTCCAGTTCCGCCTCGTGTTCCTCCTTGCGGCGTTCGCGTTCCTCGCGGGCGAGTTCGCGTTCATGCTCACGCTCTAAGCGTTCTTGTTCCAGGCGTGCCTGCTGAGCCAGCCAGCGCTGTTGGGCTTCGATTTCTTTGCGCCGCGTCTCAGGATCTTCCACCGCCACCGAGGCCAACTGATCTGTTGCGGCGAAGATCGCAAACGGCACCATGCCAGCGATGACAGCCCCGACAATCGACTGCCACGGTGCCTGCTGCTGATACGAAAGGGCATGGGAGACGTTGGCAACCACGGAGAGACCGGTGAATGCTGCCAGCATCACCCAGGATTTCCACGTCGATTCCCCGCGGGCTTTATGCACCAGCACAGAGGCGGCATAGACCAGAATTGCCAGGTCGATGAACGTGGGTACGGCCCAGTGCATCCACCACGGCAGCCCTAGCCAGGCTGCGACCTCCATCAGTGCTACGAAGCTGATAGCGAAGGCGACCACCCCGGCGATCACCACCCCTGCTGTGACCACCAGAATGAAGCGGCGGTCATCAGGATTGATGCGGTGGCTCACCCTGCCACCGACGTTGGCAGGTGCCTGCTGAGCCGGTGTAACCTGGATATCAGGAACCCCTTTTGTGCTCGCAACAGGTTGGTTTCTCGTGGCCTCCGCCGAACCACTCTCGGCGGGGGCCACACCCTTCCCCAGCTCTTTGGAACCTGCTGGAGCCCCGCTCTGTCCACCAGCAGGACCCTGGTCCACCGCGGCCAGATTGAGACTGGACCCTTGGCCTGAGTCCCGGCCATTGCTGGCCTGAGTCCAGGCCTGCGTCTCGTCAGTGGTGGTGGTGTGTGCAGTCATAGTCATAGTCCTGTCTCCCCACGATCAGGTCAGATTGTCGATAGATCAGACAGCCGCTGACTGCCGGTTGACGACTCGGGACAACGTCTCAAGCTTCTGCTGGACCTGGGCAAGCGGCACATGGATCTCAGACTCGGTGATCGCCTTCTGGCTCACACCCTCAGTGCGGGTCCCCTCGGCCATATGGATCAGCAGATCTGCCAGAGCGGTCATCGTGTCGATGGTCTCCTCAGCCAGGATGGACAGTTCGTCCTCGTCCCAGACCTCCACCGGCACCATCCCAGACGTCAGGTACTGGCCCAGCAGACTCGCGGTCTTCTTAATCTGGGCAGTATCAGAGGACCCGGACAGGTGATAATCACTGATCGTGCGCTTAACCTCGGGCTCGCTGATCTGGATACCGTTCTGCTCAGAGTCGATGTCCATCGGCTCGAAACCAAACTCACTAGCCGGAGTCCTATCCGCGTCAATGCGGCCATTCGAAGACCCCTCAGACCCCGAACCAGCCGACCCCTGAGATTGCTCCCCTTCGTCAACAATCTCCGCATCCACGACCCCGGGTTCAGGCTGCGCCTTACTAGCGCCGTACTGCTTCCCATCAATTCCCTGGACGTTTCCTGGTGCGTAATCTTGCGCACCTGTAATCTGCTCCAGCTCCCGCTTTCGGTTGCGTATGGTCCCCTCACTAAGACCCATCACGCTGGCAAGGGCGCGATTGCTCATCGACGTTCCTAGTTGTTCGATGGCTTCGAGCTGTCTTTCTCGCGGGGGCGTCAACGGGCCCTCAGGAAAGTGATCACCTAGATACTTATGCCAGCCACTTTCTCCATCCGGATACCCTAAGGCGATCCAGACGCGGCCAGTGAAGGCCAAATGAAACTTTTCCCACAGGACGCTACCTTCGGTCTTCAGCTCCTCGGTAAGAGCTTGGGCTCGCTCCAACGTAAACTCGCTCGTTGTCAGTTCGGCGCTCATGAGACACGCACCCCATCACCGTTCTCCTGATGGTGCTCAATGTTGGAGACGCCGTTTAGTAGGCGCGTCAGCGGCACATCGAGAAATTCGGCCCAGTTCAGAAGGTCTTCGAGGCTGATCGTCGTCGTGCCATTTAACCGGCGATTCAGGTATTGCTTGTCTTGTCCGGTCGCTTGGGCCACAGCCGTAAGGGAAGTGTCACGTTCCGCTGCAGCAACTTTCAGGTTCCTTGCGAGGATTTTTCTGTAGCTCATGAAGTACACCGTACTTTTCAGCGATACATCTGTCTACTACTTGGCGATATGTCTTATCGCGTGTCGTTGTCTGCGGTCCTTTAGTGCGATACCTTGTATCCATGGCAACTCAACTTGAAGACAGGGCACCCACCACAGTTGATCAACAGATCGGCGCGGAGATTCGAGCGTGGCTTGGCAGGCGCGGACGGTCCCAGCGGTGGCTGGCACAGCAATTGAACGTGGCACCGATGCAGGTTTCTCGTCGTCTTCGCGGCGAAACCCCCTTAGACGTGCGGGAACTCTTCGCTGTGGCGCAAGCACTGGACATCACATTGGGCCAGCTCTTGGGGAATGATCTGGTTAACGAGAAGAACCCCCACCTGGTCTCAGGTGAGGGTTCTCGTGGCCGGACTTCCGGCTATCTCGTTGCGGGGGATGGATTTGAACCATCGACCTCCGGGTTATGAGCCCGGCGAGCTACCGAACTGCTCCACCCCGCGTTGGGACTTAGCCAGTTTACACCGGCATGAGGCCGACACAAAATCGTTGGAATCGGGGCCCGGCTGCTCGGCCGGACCCCGATTCCTCAGCGATCACTCGGCCTGCTGATCCTGAGTCTCGAGGATCTGCTCCAGCACCTGGTCCAGCTCGATCTCCGCCTCGTAGTAGGCGGCCCGATCACCGGACTCCCAGGCTTCGTTCTTCTCGTTGAGCAGCTCACCTGCACGGTCGAGCAGCTCCTGAGAGTCGGCGTCGTCCAGCCCCGGAGTGGGGCCGGGCGCAACCGCGCCCTCCTCGGTCTCCTCAGGTTGGCTCTCTTCCTCCTCGGGAGCTGCGGTTTCCTGATCAGGGGACGCGGTCCCATCCTCAGGAGCCGCAGCCTCCTCCTCAGCGCCAGGGTCCACGCCGACTTCCTCCTCGACGGCTTCAGCATCAACGCCGGCACCCTCGGCCGCTTCGACTCCGGCGTCGCCGTCGAAGATCATGTCCAGAGCTTCCTGGAGGGTGTCCCCGTGGCCGACCTCCTCACCGAAGGCGACCAGCACCATTCGCAGTGCGGGATAGGCCGCATCGGTGCCGGAGGACTGAACGTAGACCGGCTGCACGTTGAGAATGCCTTCACCGGCTGGGATAGAGAGCATGTTGCCGCGGATTACGTTTGAACCACCGATCTCCAGCACGTTGAGCTGCTGAGCCACGGCCGAGTTCGAGTCGAAGTTTGCCTGGGTCTGTCCCGGGCCGGGAATCGCGGTGTCACGCGGCAGCTCCAAGAGCTGCATCGTGCCGTAGTTCTCGTTCTTCACTCCGTCTTCGCCGGTGCCGGCGTCGCCGGAGGCACCGAGGAACCCGTAGAGCACGTTGCGCTGGGTACCGTCGGCCTCGGCGGCCGGCAGGAACGTAGAGGTCAGCTGGAAGCTTGCCTCATCCCGGCCCGGCAGCTGCAGGGTCATGTAGTAGGGCGGCTGATCCACGTCTTCGCCGCTGGTGGGGTCCCCCGGGATCGACCAGGCGTCGTTGCCCTCATAGAAGGTGCCTGGGTCCGTGACGTGGTACTGGGTCAGCAGCTCGCGCTGGACTCGGAACATGTCCTCCGGGTAGCGGACGTGGTCCATCAGCTCCGCGCTCATCTCCTCGTAGGGCTTCAGTGAGTTGGGGAAGACCTTCTGCCAGGCCTGCAGGATCGGATCCTCATCGTCCCAGGCGTAGAGCTCCACCGAACCGTCGTAGGCGTCCACAGTGGCCTTGACCGAGTTGCGCAGGTAGTTGACCTGGCCGGTCAGAGCCGGGGCGCCCTGGGTCAGCGCGTCCGTGGTGGCCGACTCCAGCTGCTGCTGCGCGGAGTAGGGGAAGTCGCTGGAGGTGGTGTAGCCCTCAAGGATCCATTTGACGCTGCCGTCAACGATGGCCGGATACATGTTCTGGTCCAGCTCCAGGTAGGGAGCAACCTGCTCCACGCGCTCACGGGGGTGGCGGTCATAGAGGATCTGTGACTCTTCGGTCATGTCATCGGCCAGGAGAATCTCCGGGGCCTGGAACTGCAGAGCGTACACCAGGCGGTTGAAGAAGTTGCCCACCGCGGGTCCACCGTCTCCCTGGAAGGTATACTGCGCATCGCGGCCGGCGTCGGGCCCTGCATCTTCCGCCTCCTCCTCAGTGAGCTGGGTGGCCGGGCGATCCAGCTCCATGGGAGAGGCGCCCTCGGGAGCACCGACGATCGAGTACTGCGGAGAGTTCTCACCGAAGTAGATGCGCGGCTCGTAGTCCTCATCCGAGGCCAGCTCCCCGGTGGTCGGGATGCCCTCCAGGGTGAACTCCGGGCGTCCCTCGGCGGTGACGGTGTTCGCGTTGGCGGCCACCAGGCCGTAGCCGTGGGTGTAGATGAGGTGCTGGTTCACCCAGGAGCCCTCGGAGGGCGCGTTGACCTCACGGGCCGTGATGACGGTGTCGCGAGTTTCGCCGTCGATCTCATAGCGGTCGAAGCTCAGCGTGTCCGGGAAGCTGTAGTAGGGGCGGAACTGCTGGAACTGCCGAAACGCCGGGGAGACGATGTTCGGGTCCAGCAGACGGATGTTCTCAACATTGAACTCATCGCCGGCCAGCGCCCCCTCCTCGGCCGTCGGCTGCGCGTCGTAGAACTCCTGATTCATATCATCCAGGTCGTAGGCGTAGCGGGTCAGCTCCATGTTCCGCTCGATGAACTCGGTCTCCAGGGTCTGCTCTGACGGGTTGACCTGGTATTCCTGGACCAAAAAGGGATAGACGCCGCCGCCGATGATCGCGGTGAGGATCAGCATGGCGGTACCGATGATGGCCAGCCGCCAGCGCTTGGTGATCGCAGTGATGATGAAGATCAGCGCGACCAGCCCGGCAGCCACGGCCAGGATGGTTTGGGCCGGGATGACGGCGTTGACGTCGGTGTACATGGCGCCGGCCCAGTTGCCGCTCTGGTCCTGCACGGTCGCATAGCGGTCCAGCCACCAGTTGACTCCCTGCAGCGCCAGGAAGACGGCGGCAGTGACAGCCAGGTGCCAGCGGGCGGCCTTCTCGATGACGAACTTGCCGGACTGCTCGATGCGGATCGCGCCGAACAGGTAGTGGCACAGCAGGCCGGCGATTCCGGCCACCAGCACCGCAGAGATCAGGAAGCCGTTGATGAAACCCAGGAACGGCAGTGTAAAGACGTAGAAGGCGTAGTCCAGGCCGAACTGCGGGTCAGTCTGGCCGAAGGGCTCCTGGTTGAGGAACAGCAGGATGTTCTGCCAGTTGGCCTGCGCGGCGCTGCCGGCGAAGACACCCATGAGCACCGGAAGGCCGAACATCAGCAGCCGGCGCATGGACGTCAGCATGGACTGGTAGCGGGCCACCGAGTCACTGACATTCTGGGCTGCACCCTTGGGTCGAGTGCGGAAGGCCAGGAACAGGCTGAGCCACACCAGCACTCCCATGACCAGGAAGGCGGCCGCGAAGACGAGCGCGCGGGCCAGCCGTTCGGTCCAGAACACCTCGGAGTAGCCGACTTGGTTGAACCACAGAATGTCTGTGTAGAAGCCGGATGCGGCGACAAAGATGCCCAGCAGCACCGCGATGATGATGATCGTGATGATCAGCGCCGATGGACGGCGCGACCTGCCTTCCCCGGCGCCGGATCCGCCCGAGCCGCTGCCGCCGGACCCGCCTGACCGGGGGCCGTCGCTGTTACCCGATCCGGAGCCGAAAATACCTCCGGAGAAGGGGTTCGAATTGCCGAATCCCTGAGAGAAGCTCACCCTTGTGTCCTAGTCTCTAGTGCTGTCACTGTGTGCGTGCGATTCTGCTGACCATGGTCAGCGTCCGCAGGGCTCTACACCTGCGAGAAAGTCCTCATCGCCGTCTCTGACGGCTTCGACAACTGCGACGGCTTCGTCAACACTTTCAACGCCGTAGACGTCGAGTCCCTGCGGAAGCCTACCCTCCAGCTCATCACAGTTATCCTGCGGAGCCAAGAATCTCTCAGCACCCTGGCCTTGGGCTCCGACCAGCTTCAGCGGTGCGCCGCCGATGGGCCCCACGGTGCCGTCCGGATCCACTGTTCCGGTGCCGGCCCACTGCTCGCCTCCGGTCAGCGACTCCTCCGTCATAGTGTCGATGAGTCCCAGGGAGAACATCAGTCCGGCCGAGGGGCCACCGACGTCCTGAAGCTGAATCTCGGCGTCGACCGGAAATTCGAACTCATTGCCCAGCAGGATACCGACATAGTACTCGCCGTCGGCCTCCTGATAGGTCTCAACGTCAACGTCAACCTGGTCCCCGTCGCGGAGCACGGTCAATTCTATCGGTTCTCCGGAGGCTTCGTTGACAGCAGTCCGCAGTCCTTCCAATCCGGTGACCGGCTCTCCGGCTGCCTCCACAACGCGGTCACCGGCATTGAGCAGCTCATCAGTGCCGGCCTCGATCGCACCTTGGGTAAAGTCGGCGACGAAAAGCTCCACCTCAAAGTCAACGTCCAGGTGGTTCAGCGCTGCCGCCAGAGAAAGCTGCTGCGATGAGGCCATCGCCTCCGTATTGCGCTGCCGTACCTCCTCCGCCGTCGTGCCGGTCGGGTAGACCAGTTCGTGCGGGGTCATGTCCGTCGTCCCCGATGCCCATCCGCGGACCGCCTGCGGCACCCGCACAGTTTGGGTGGGCGCACCGGTGACATAGATCGTGGTCAGAGCCAGTGTTCCCTCGGCGTCGTACGTTTCAGTCCCGCTGACACTGGTGACCGGCTCGTCCTCGATTTCGCCGATGGTGTTGAAGGTCGGGCCCGGCGATTCCAGCATGTAGGGACTCGGCAGAGCCAGGGAGGCCGCACCGATCAGCAGTGCGCCGGCGCCCGAGGCAATCTGGAGCCTGCGGCGCAGCGACAGGGTCAAGAGTCCTCTCCACGGGCACCATCAGTGGTGCCGTAGCCGCCGTCGAGGAGCTTCTTCAGCTCATCGTCGATCTTGGCTGATTCTTCTTCGCGCTCTGCGCGGCGGGTGAAGAAGCCTTCCGGATCGTCCAAGTCCTGTTCGTCGGGCTGGACGTCCGGGTGGCTCCACACCTCATCACGTCCCTCGATCCCCGCAGTTTCGCGCAGGTGGGCCCACAGCGCGGCTGCGTCGCGCAGCCGGCGGGGGCGCAGCTCCAGGCCGACCAGAGCGGCGAAGGCGTCCTCGGCCGGTCCTCCGGTCGCCCGGCGCCGGTTCATCGTCTCGCGCAGCTTCTCCAGTGAGGGCAGGTGAGCCCCGGCCTGGGCGACGACGTCGTCGACCCATCCCTCCACCAGCGCCAGAGTGGTTTCGATGCGGCGCAGCGCGGCCTCCTGCATGGCCGTGCGGTCCGCTTGGAAGAGTCCATCGCCGAAGAGGTTCTCGATCTCCTGCGGATTGCTGGGATCGATCTGGCTGGCGGCCTCTTCGATGCGCTCCATATTGATGTGAATGCCGGCGGCGTACTGGGCGACGGCGTTGAACAGGTCGTCCTCCAGCCAGGGCGCGCGGACGAAGAGGCGCATCCGTGCTGCCTCACGCAGCCCCAGGTAGAGCATGACCTCCTCGTCCTCCACCTGCAGGCCCTTGCCGAACTCTGCGATGTTCTGCGGCACCAGAGCCATGCTCTGTCCGGCCATGGGAAGCCCGATGTCTGAGCCCGAATGGACCTCTGTGGCGAGCTCGCCGACGGCCTGGCCGATCTGGGCGCCGAATGAGACTCCGCCCATGCGCTCCATCATGGAGGCTACCTGGTCGCCTGCACCGGCAGGGAGCATGCCCTTCAGCTCTTCTGGGATGCCTGCGCCTTCGCCGTCCTCCAACTGCTGGCGCACCACCTGGCCCATGGCCCGGCCGACCGACTCGGCGACCGGCTCGGTCAGTCGCTTCCAGGACTCGAATGTGCGCTCCACCCACTGTCTGCGGCTGAAGCCCTGGCCGATCTGGCCCAGTGACTCGAAGGTGGTCGCCTCATTGAGCCACATCTGGGCCAGGCGAAGCGCGTCGTCGATCGTTTTCGAGTCTGCCGGGGTCACAGCTGCGTCGTCGTTGTCGATGGCGCTCAGTGCGGCCTTCTTGGTGATGTCCCAGTTCACCACCTCATCAGAGTCCTGGTTCTGCATGGCGGAGAACATCGCCTGCACCTGGCCCATGATCTGCTGCATCATCTGCGGATCAGCACCGAGGCCTCCGGGCAGCTGGGAGGGATCAAACCCGGGAGGGAATCCGGGGAACCCACTCTGGTTTTGGTCACGGGAGTCCGAGGACCCTGGGTTACCGGTGAAACCCATGGACGGCCCGGATTTCTGGGCATCATCGTCGTCGTTCTCGTCCTTCTGACCGAAGGCCTCGCCGAAGAGCTTGCGCAGGAACTCCTCGTCGGGGCCCTGGTCTCCGGAACCGCTTTCGCGGTCTTCGCTGTTGCTCATCGCCTTACGCTCCCTGCCTCAGGTATGCCTGCCAGTGGTGGTTGAAGTCCGTAGGACTGCAAGGGTAACGCTGGGACCTGGGATTGTCCCCGTGTCACCGCACACGTTCGCCGCGGGATGACACGATCATGGTCAACTCTCCCCGACGAGCATGTCAGCGCTGGTGGCGTAGGACCGATGACGACGAGGCCCGACGCCGACCCTTCCCCGATCGGCGCTGATATGGGTCAGGCACCGGCATTCGGGGTGCGGCCTCACCTCCCGGTGATCGACGCGTCCGGTGGCGGCGTCGCCGAGGAGCGCGCCGGTCTGAGCTGCGGCGGCGGTGTCGCCGTCGATGAGCACCTGCACCTGGTGGGCGGCGACCCCGACTGCGATGGCCTCCGCCGGCCCCAGGGCCGGTCGGCGGCTCTGTGCGGGACCGCCCTGCGGTCTTGGGGAGCCGGGCTCGTCGGTGAGGCCGTGCAGCACCAGACACTGCGGGCAGACCCCGCCGCAGGCTGCGAGCACCGGGCCGACGCAGAAGCCTGCGGCGGACAGCTCCACAGGCAGCACGGCGCAGTCGCTCTGCGCAGCCGCACGCAGCCTGCCGCATGCCGATTCATCGTCCGCCACGATCACGTGCAGGTCCAGACCGATGACCGATGAGTCTTCAGGGGCCTCCAGGACTGCGCTGCCCGAGTCCCGCCGGCGAAGCATCCGGCAGGCGGCATCAGCACGAAGACGCCCCCATTCTGAGCGCCGGTAGAACGGGTCAGCTTCAGCGATCGTCCGTTCATCGCGCAGCAGAACGGTTCCGACGCCCAATCCGATGATCTGTTCAGCGATCCGGATCCCGGTGACCCCCAGTCCTTCGACCAGCACCGTGGCCAGACGGCGGCGTGCTCTGTGGACCGCTTCAGTGTGCCCGGAACAACTGTTCATTTGTCGCCCTTTGGTCGCATTTGGTCATGTTGGACTGCTTCTATTCTGTCTGAGATTGAGTTTCACTGCTGCGGTTATGCACAGCCGGCACGTCCGTGCGCCCGATTACAGTGGAGTCGTGTCTCGGCAGATAGAAGATTCAATGGTGGTGGACGACGAGGCGGTAATCGTCATCCGTTCGGCCAAACGCACACGCACGGTCACCGGTGATCTGGTGGCGGGCCAACTTCGGCTGCGCGTGCCGATGCGCCTGGGGCGCAGGGATGTCGAGGCTCACGCCCGCACCCTGCGGAAGCGACTGATGAGCAGCTCCCCGCACTCCGCAGCTTCGGACGACCAACTGCTGCAGCGGGCGCGCGAACTGTCCCTGCAGTACTTTGGGGGCGCAGTGCAGCCCACCTCGGTCAGCTGGTCCTCACGCCAGCTGAAGCGCTGGGGCTCTACCACCTCGACCACCGGGGCTGTTCGGCTCTCCGCACGCCTTCAGAACATGCCCGGCTGGGTGGTGGACTCGGTACTGGTCCACGAGTTGGCGCACCTGATCGAACCCAATCACGGACGGCGGTTCCAGCAGCTGGTGGCACGGTATCCGCGCACTGAAGAGGCCGATGCGTTCCTCGCCGGTGTCAGCTGGGCCGCACAGAATGTTTCCGGGGGCCGCTGAGAGTCACTCGGCCTCCACATAGCGCCAGATCGCTGCTTTGAGCCGGTCGCCGTGCTGCTCCAGCTTGCGCTCACCGATGCCTGGAATCTTCAGCAGCTCCTCATCGGTGGTGGGCTTATGCTCAGCCAGCAGCTCCAGGGTGGCGTCCCCCAGGATCATGAAGGCCTTCATCTGCAGCTCCTTCGCGTAGGAGAGCCTCCAGGAGCGCAGCTGTTCGAAGAGCTGCTCATCGTATCGGACTGGGCAGTCCTGGCACCGGCGACGCTTGATCTGGGTGCCGACGGTCAGCACGTTTCCACATCCGGCGCAGGTGACCGGCCTACGCCGTCGTGAGGCGGCATTGGGGCTGAGTCGTCCAGCACCGGGGGCGATGCGGCGGGCTTCCGGCTCCAGTCCGAGTGTGCGGCGCAGCGGCATGAGGAAGCGGGAGGGTCGGCGCCGCCCCCTTCCCCCAGCGTGCCGGGCGGCTGCGGAGCTGAGCGACAGATGGGTGCGCGCCCTGGTGATGCCGACGTAGAGCAGGCGGCGCTCCTCGTCGATCTTCAGCTGGGAGTCTGCGAAGGAGATCGGCATCAGCCCTTCGTTCAGCCCGGCGAGGAACGCCGCATCCCACTCCAGCCCCTTGGCGGAGTGCAGCGACGCCAGCGTGACCCCTTCGACGGTGGGGGCGTGCTGAGTCGCGGAGCGCTCATCCAGTTCAGCGATGAAGTCGCGCAGCGTCATCCCCTGTCGCTCAGCGGCGAGCTGGTCGGCCAGGGACACCAGTGCGGCCAAGGATTCCCACCGTTCCCGCACCGCCCCGGCACTGGTGGGCGCCTGGGCCTTCCACCCGAGGGAGGACAGTACGGCACGCACCTGCTGGCCGACCTCTTCGGGGGCCTGCTCCACTGTGACCGACGAGGTGCGCAACGCGGCCAGGGCTTCGCGGACCTCCGGACGGGAGAAGAACCGTTCGGAACCGCGCAGCTGGTAGGAGACCCCGGCAGAGGCCAGCGCCTGTTCGAAGGTCTGGGACTGACCATTGGTGCGATAGAGCACGGCGACTTCGCTCAATGGTGTCCCAGCCTCACGCAGCTGCACGATCTGCTCCGCGACCCAAGCGGCCTCGGCGTCGTCGTCGGTGTGCTCGGTGAGCATCGGTGTGGGCCCGGCATTGCGCTGGGAGATCAGCTGCAGCGGCTCGGGCCACGAAGCCTGGGAGCTGCTGCGCCGGTCGGCGAGCAGGTCGTTGGCCAGGGAGACCACCTGGGGTGTGGAACGGTAGTCACGGACCAGTTTCACCATCTCCGCCTCGGGATAGCGCCGCCGGAAGCTCATCAGGTAGTCCGGGGTGGCGCCGGTGAAGGAATAGATGGTCTGAGCGGCATCGCCGACGACGCAGAGCTCCTCACGTCCGCCCAGCCAGAGGTCGAGCAGCCGCTGCTGCAGCGGTGAGACATCCTGGTACTCGTCCACCACGAAGTGGCGGTACTGCCGGCGCACCTGCGCGGCGACCCGCTCGTCGTTCTCCAGCATGCCTGCGGTGAACAGCAGCACGTCTTCGAAGTCCATCAGTTGGCGGTCGGCCTTGATGTCCTCATAGGCCTGATACAGCTTCGCGAAGCTCTGCTGGTCGATCCCGCCGGGCTCGGGGCGATCAGCGGCCTGGGCGAGATAGCCCTCTGGGGTCAGCGTGGAGACTTTGGACCATTCGATCTCCGAGGCGAAGTCGCGCAGACTGGCCCGGTCGGTGGTCATGCGAAGACGCTTGGCCGCCTCTGCCAGCAGCCGGACCTTGTAGTCGAGGATCTGCGGCAGCGGGCCTCCCACCGCCACCGGCCAGAAGTACTGCAGCTGGCGCAGCGCGGCCGCGTGGAAGGTGCGTGCCTGCACCCCCGGGGCACCCAGGCCGGTCAGCCGGGATCGCATCTCTGCCGCCGCCCGAGCGGTGAAGGTCACCGCCAGCACCCGGTGCGGGTCATAGGTCCCGGTGCGCACCCCGTAGGCGATGCGGTGCGTGATGGCGCGAGTCTTGCCGGTGCCGGCACCAGCCAGAATGCACAGCGGTCCGGTCAGCGTGGCAGCTGCCACCCGCTGTTCGTCGTCGAGTCCCTCCAGGACCCCCTCAGCGTCGGTCATGACATCTACGGTATCCCCGGCGGCGGACTCACTGCGTCGACTTTCCACAGTTTCCCGCGTTGCACCCGTGAACTCGGTCCACTGGTGGCTAGGCTGAACCGCGTGCGATGGACTTCGATGGAACTGGCCGCCCTGGCCACGCGTGCCGTTCCGGGGCTCTCCCCAACAGGGGTGGCAGACGCCCCCGATGATGCGCGCGACTTTATGGCCGCCGTCGTCGTCGACACCTCAGGCAACCGGTGGCGAGTCCGGGGACCGCAGCACACCCAGGCTGCGATGCGTCTGGAGACCGAGGTCCAGGTGCTGCGAGGCTTCTCCACGGCGATCCGCGCGGAGCTTCCCTTCCGCGTGCCGTCAGTGGCTGGAGCCACACGCGTCGATGACATGCGTGTCTTTGTCTACAACCACCTGCCCGGCTCCACCACGGAGCTTGCTGAGCTGACTGGTTCCGGTTCGGAGCTCACTGAGGACCTGGGACGTACGGTCGCCGCCGTCCACGATCTGTCTGAAGCGGTGGTCGACCATGCCGATCTGCCTCGTCACACGGCCGAACGGCTGCGTCAGCGCCGGCTCAACGAGTTGGATGCGGCAGCGGGCACCGGGCAGGTCCCTCCGGCGCTGCTGCGCCGCTGGGAGCAAGCCATGGAGGACAGGGAACTCTGGAGCTTCACGCCCACTGTGGTGCACGGGGATCTGCATGAGGACAACCTGCTCATCGAAGGATACCGCGTCGTGGCGGTCACCGGCTGGACTGATCTGCACATCGGGGATCCGGCCGATGACTTGGCGTGGCTCATCGCCGCACCGGAGCAGAAATTCTCCGACGCCGTGGTCGCCGCCTACCGTGCCCATCGCAGCCGTGACTCGGATGAGCACATTCTGCGACGTGCTGCGCTGTCGGCCGAGTTCGCGCTGGCGCAGTGGCTGGTGCGTGGTCTGGCCGCGGAGAACCGACAGATGGCTGATGAGGCCCTTGGGCTGCTGAAGCAGCTGGCCTCCGATATCGAGACCTACGGGGGGCGCCCGATCGCGCTGACTCCCCTCGATGCCGAGGAGCCGCAGGCCCCCGCCGATGTGCAGGACTCCAAACCGGTGATGCGCGCAGGCGCTGCGGCCACTGTCGCCGACACCGGTGAGGTGGAGGGACCCGGGACTGCTGGGTTCGCCCCCTCATCAGCCGATGAGCTGGACTCCGACGACGAACCAGCAGTCATCACCGACGCAGACGCCGCGGCCGACGAGGGTCCGACCGGCACGATCACTGCTGTTGGTCCCCGAACCACACCGACTGATCAGAATGATCCTGCCACTGAAGAGATTCCCGCCTATGTGGAGGACCACTTCAGTGACGAGTCCCCCACGGGTTATTTTGCGCCGGCGACTGAGCCGCACCCCACCACGGGTTCGCTGCCGATTCAGTCTGATTCCACATCGCAGAACCGCGCCAGGAAGAAGAACTTCTTTCCTGCGTCCGCCGCGTCAGCTGCCTCCGGACGGTCTGCTCAGTCGGCACAGTCGGCGTCAGGCTCCTCAGCGGCCTCTGCCGATTCAGCAGCCAGCGCAGAACCGCACTCCCCCTCCCCCAGTTCCTCGGCAGGCACAGGACAGGGTGACGAAGACACCGCGTCGGGCGAGGCAGGGTCGGCTACTCGTGACACCGTCTACTCTCGGCACCCAGGACTGCGCCCACCCAGCTGATCAGGCCGTCTCTCACCATCCTCCCGGTCGGCAGCGGCGCCGCCCCTCGCGGAGGGATCCGCTGATTTTCCCCGCACGCCCGTCAGGAGTGCCGGGAATGGCACGTGTTCGGAAAGGGTTGGATGCTAGGTGACCAATCAGAGCCCCTCCCAGCGGCCCGATGACAATGATCCTCAGCAGGCATCCGCTGCCTCGGCGTCGGGACCCGCCGCCGTGCGGGTGCGCACAGACGAGCCGCCGATGAGCCGCACCCAGATCGCTCTGGCGATTCTGGCACTGTCGATCGGCGGCTTCGCTGTCGGTGTCACTGAGTTCGCGGTGATGGGTCTGCAGCGTGAGATCGTTTTGGACCTGGGCGTCTCCTACGCCGAGGGCGGACTTTTGGTGACCTTCTACGCATTGGGCGTGGTCCTCGGCGCCCCGGTGCTGTCGCTTCTGGGCGCCAAGCGAGAGCGACGGCAGTATGCGCTGTTCCTGCTGGCGCTGTTCGCCGGCGCGCACGTGCTGAGTCTTCTGGCTCCCAACTTCGAGACCATCCTGGCGGCCCGGTTCCTCTCGGGCCTGCCGCACGGGGCGTTCTTCGCCACCGCTGCTCTGATGGCTGCACAGATGGTGGGCTTGGCCAAACGTGCCCGCGCCATCGCTGTGGTGCTGGGCGGTTTGGCGATCGCCAATGTGACCGGGGTGCCGGCAGTGACCTGGGTGGGTCAGCAGTTCGGGTGGCGGTGGATGTTCGTTGTCGTCACGGTCTTAGCGCTGATCACCATGGCCGCCATCTCCGTCTTTGCTCCACGCCAGAATGCACCGGAGGGTGCTTCCATCCGTGGTGAGCTGAAGGGGCTGGCGAATCAGCGGCTCTGGGTGGGAATCGGCCTGGCCGTGGTCGGGTTCTCCGGCATGTTCGCGATCTACACCTACTTGTCCCATATTTCGGTGGAAGTGGCTGGCTTCTCAGATGCTGCGCTGCCCTGGGTGGTGTTCGTCTTCGGCTCCGGGATGGTGGTCGGCAACTTCGTCGGCGGCTGGGGGACGGACAAGTCCGTACTGGGTACGGTGCTGACCGCGATGACGCTGGTGGCGGTGTTCATGGCGCTCTTTGGGACGCTGGCTCATATTCCGTGGCTGATGGTGGTGCTCCTGTTCCTCATCGGCACCTCCGCCAGCGCTCTGAGCCCGTCGATGCAGACGCATCTGATCGACACCGCGCCCAACGCCCCGCAGTTGGCGGCAAGCTTTCACCATTCGGCGTTCAATGCTGCCAACGCTATGGGCGCACTGATGGGTGGAATCGTCATCGACGCCGGACTGGGACTGCGCGCCCCCGCCTACGCTGGTGCTGTGGCGGCGGCGCTGGGGGTTCTCATCACCCTCTACGCGATCCGCCTGACGAAGCGGGCCGGCCAGCCCGTCTGACGCTGCCGCACCATCTGCTGCGGGTGCCGCTGTCACCGGTTGAAGGCCTGCTGCG
This sequence comes from Nesterenkonia sp., assembly GCA_052089225.1. Lineage (GTDB taxonomy): Bacteria > Actinomycetota > Actinomycetes > Actinomycetales > Micrococcaceae > Nesterenkonia. The sequence goes on along the minus strand of JBQCZP010000020.1, from coordinate 22,477 downwards.
CCTGACCGAGGAGCTGTTCCAAGTGCTCAGCTGTGGGCAGATCGTGGTGCGGGATCGTCTTGGTCTCACCGGCATCCCCCTGATCCACGTAGTGAAATGAGACGGAGATCCTCTCCAGCGGGATGCCGTACATGCGGTGGAACGCCAGCCGGTAGACAGCCAGCTGGACCGTACGGGCCTCCCAGACCTTCTGCCGGCGGGGAGGAGCCCCGGTCTTCCAATCGAGAAGGTGCCACTCAACCTGCTGCATCCGCTGGTTGCGGTCGGTGACCAGCTGACGGTCGAACCTGTCTTTATCGTCAAGGGTCAAGTACCGATCCTCCGCGGTGTCGTAGCCGTAGATCGCATCAATCTGTCCGCGGATCACTGTGCCGCCCACCGGCGTGGCAAAGTTCATCTCCAGGGCGAACGCGTTGCGGTGTGCCCATTGGCTGCTGAGGAACTTTTCCCGTGTGGAAGCATCTGCGAAGACCGTGGCAGCATCCTCCTGGCCCATGTCCTCGGGTTCGAACGCCGGCTGCTGAATGTTGCCCAGGCGCTCTTCGATCCAGGCGTGAGTCTGGGTCCCCTTGCGCAGGGACGCGCGGGGTTCCTGCGGAATCGGCCGGCGCAGTCGAGAAAGTGTCGTGTTGAGGTCCTCGTCGAGCGCCACGAGGTTGGAGGCGCTGAGGTGTTCGGGGAACGGGATGTTCTCCTCATCGTTGGCCTCTGTCAGCTGGGCTATGATCAGCCCTGCCTCTTCGGCCCATTGGGCGGCTTCATCGTGCACCGGTTCTGCAGCTGGACTGCCGGCCTCGAGTGCTTCGATGACGCTGGCGGCCGCAGCGTCGACCGCCTCACGTCGGCTGGCCCCGCTGAGTCGCAGCGTCTGCTGGGACGGGACGTCGTGCTCAGCGGCGGTGCCCTCACCGTCGAACACCCGGGTGGCGGTGCGTCCCTGCAGCGGGTCGTAGGGCCAATCGGCCTCTGTGGCGTAGAGCGACGCCGGGTTCTGGACCCGGGTGAAGCCTTCGTCAGCCGCGTCTATGCGTGCGGATTCTCCGATGGCTGCGGCCACCTCGTTGAGGAAGTGCGAGGGCCGCATCTGTGGGTTGCGCCTCTTCCCGCTGCGGTCGGTGCCTTTGCTCATCCCGGAGAACAGGCTTCCGGTGACGATCAGTTCATCGGCAGCCCTCGTCACCGCCACATACGCCAGGCGACGGTCCTCTTCTGCACGGAAGTCGGGCAGCTGGTGCAGGTATGGGTCGGGCATCCAGTCGTCCTGCGCCTTCGCGGGCTTGCCGGTGACCAACCAGCACCACACGTCCCAGCTGTGTGCGAGGTTGTCCTGAAGCCACTGGTCGCCGGAGGCGAAGGGGCCCCATCGTGGCAGATTCTCAGCGTCGCCGCGCAGCGGCCAGGGAAGCCATCCGCCCCCTCCGGTCCAGGGGTCTTTGGCCGTCTCGTCGGGAAAGTCCGGGGCACGCCACCCGACAGTGGCCACAATGTCCCATTCCAGGCCCTTGGCGGCGTGCATCGTCATCAGCTGCACGGCTTCGGGATCGCTCTCCACCTCCGCGGGCTCCAGCCCCTTCTCATGGTCCTCGGCCGTCTGTGCCCAGTCCAGGAAATCCTGCACCGTCCCCTGCGGCGTGGTGAGCTCGAAGGCCTCGGTCTCTTCGATGAAGGCGCTGAGCTGATGTGAGGCAGCTGATGTTCCGCCGCGCCTGGCCCGCACCTCGGAAGTGAGCCCGATCTGATCGATGATGCGCTCCACCAGGGCGGTCACGCCCTGGGTGCTCCACTGACGCAGCGTGGAGAAGCTGTCCCACAACTCACTCATGCGCTGCAGCGCCTGGTCTGAGACCCCATGATGCATCCGTGGGTCCGGCCCCCGCTGCTGACTCGACTGGGGCCGGTGGCGGACCAGGTCTGCCAGAGCATCCAACAGAGTTCGCTGCTCCTCGGCCTCGTCACCGCTGGTGAAGCGTCGGCTCAGCTTCTCGGCGTGCTGACCCAGCTCATAAAGGTCCCGCGGGCCGATGCGGTATTTGTCTCCGGCCAGAATCCGGATCAGTACGTCCGAGCGGGTGGGATCCGTCAGGACGGTGAGATAGCAGAGCACCTCACGGACTTCGGGTGTGCTCAGCAGCCCTGAGAGGCCGGTGCGCTCATAGCGCAGGTGAGCATCAGGGTCGTCGGCTGCCTGCCGGTCGAAGGCTTCGGTCAGGACGTCGAGCTGTCGGTGGGTGCGCGCCAGCACCGCAGCGCTAGGTCGTTTGGGCGACTTGTCTGAAGGCTCAGCCGTGCGCTGCCGACGCCCCCATACCCGCGCATAGGCGTTCTTGAGGCTCGCCACGACGGCATCAGCCTCTTCAGCGCTGGTTTCGTACCACCCGACACTGACCCGTCCTGGGTTGTCGGCAGCACGGTTCGGATTCGACGTGAGTCTCTTCTGCGCCTGTGGGCCGGAGAGCTTGGAGACTTCATCCGCAGTCGCATTGTGCCATGGCTTCTGCAGGGTGTCGGGTTCGCCGAAATAGCTCAACAGGGCATTGGCGACCTTGAGTATCTCTGGGCCGTTGCGCCACGCGGTGGTCAGGTACTTCACCTCAGGCTTGGTCCCGGCGGCGGTGGGGAATCGGTCTCTGAAGGCGAACAGCTGGCCGGCCGAGGCTCCGCGGAACCCGTAGATCGACTGGTTCGGATCGCCGACTGCGGTCACGGAGTGCCCCTGGCCGAAGAGCGAGTAGAACAGTTTGGACTGCACAAATGAGGTGTCCTGGAATTCGTCGAGAAGCACCACTCGGTACTGTGAGCGCTGCTCCAGGCGCGCTCGCTCCACGTCTTCGGCAACGGTGACTGCCCCTGTGAGCTGGTCCGCGTAGGAGAGCATCCCCTCAGCCCGACGCCGCTGATCGAAGTGGGCGGCCAGGACGGCAATCTGCTGGCGGTACCGGAAGTTTCGCATCAGAGCCTTCAGCTCAACGGGGCTGGTGGGCGGTTCGCCGTGTGTGCTGATGCGTGTGGTGATGAGGTGGTCAATCCATCGGGCGACCGCTTGGGGGTCCTGGCCGTGTTCGGCGCACTGGTCGGACATCTTCATCAGGTCGGCAGTCACTGTGCTGGGGGCCCGGTCTGCTTCCAGAAGCACGTCGATGTCGACCGCAGGCCCCTCATCTGAGCCATGGCCGGGTCGAGCAAGCCTGTCGACGATGCTTCGCGCCAGCTGCCAGAGGCGAGCCTCACCGCCGAGGTCGGCGTGAGGTTCGACCCCGACGAGAGTGCCGTACTGTTTGAGCAGGCTGTTGGCATAGGAGTTGTAGGTGGAGACAGCCGGCGCCAACAGGTCGCGCAGCGCGTAGTCGTCACGGTGCTGGGGCGCCTCGGTCTGTTCACCGGTGATCAGCTGCTGGACCGGCACCAGTCCGGAGGCGGCAAGTTTGCCCAGCTGTTCGGACACTTTTCGCTTCAGCCCGGAGGCCGCCTTATTGGTGAAGGTCACCCCGAGGATCTGATCCGGTCTGACGTGCAGATTGGCGCACAGCCACACCACCCGGTCAGCCATGGTGGTGGTTTTGCCCGAACCGGCCCCGGCGACCACCAGCAGCGGCGTCTGAGGGTCGGCTTCGATCACCTCAGCCTGTTCTTTGGTGGGCACCTCTCCCCCCAGAGTCTTGGCCAGACAGACCGCGCAGAGGCATCCTTGCGGTTCGCCGTGGGGGCAGGTGGCGATCACATCGTCCGCCGCGGGTCTCGAAGTTTCGGTGCTCATGGTTCACTGACCTGCTTTCCTGTGCTGCACAGTGGGCACAGCAGCCCGGCGTAGCAGCTGGTGCTTGCCGGCTCGTGATGTGCCCGGAACCGAGAGTCGGACATCACCTGTGCGGCGTGGAGGATCTGCTCGGGGGCGCGCTGAGCGGCCTCGGCTCCGGCTTCCTGAATCTTCAGCGACTTGTTCTTGGTTCCCAGCTGAACCAGGGCGGCACCGGCAACCGGCTGCTGAAGGTCGGGGTCGAGTCCGACGCGGACCCGGTGGTCGCCGACGGGGATGGTGAGGGACTCCGCTTCAGGGTCGACGTCGATCCCGGAGACGGCAAAGACGGTGAGCAGGTTCTGTTTGGTCTCCAGCTCCCGGGGCCGCAGATCCGCTTCATCGCTGGTCAGCAGCAGCCGCATCAGGGAGGTGACGGCACCTTGGACGGCGGCCCACTGGTAGATGTCTATCTGTGGGTACCACTGAGTGACTTCGTCGTCTTTGGGGACGCCCTTTCCGGTCTTGAAGTCGACGACGTAGAACCCGCCGGGAGCCTCTGCCTCTGGGTCCGGCGGGGCCCACTCCACCCGATCTGCCTTTCCGGAGATCTCTACGGTGCGCGCGCCACCGCCGGACACCTGCACCTCTGATCGGTGGTGCAGGAAAAGTTCGGTGCCCACGAGCACTCTGCCTGAGCCCTTGGCTTCCGCGTAGTAGAGGCCGAGGAGGCGAATGATCTTCTTCGCCCGGACCTTGTCCCGGTCGTTGGCCCAGGAGGCTCCGGCACGAAAGGCGTCCCACTCCTCATCGAGCACAGCGTTGAGCGTCTCGAGGTCGGCGTCGGGATGGCGTTCGGCGATGCCGTGGATGAAGGTGCCCAGTGACTGCTGCGGCGTCGTTGGTGCTGTACCCCCGGCCGCTTGGGTGAACCAGCCCAGCGGGCTGCTGATGGCGGCATCGACTTTCGACGGGGAGACTCTCAACGTCTTCTCCGGGTCGATGATGGGTTCCTCCGCAGCGGTCATCGGACGGTAGCCCCACCAGGAATCTGGGTGGGCTCCAGGCACTCCCGCCTCATGGAGCTGCGCCAGCAGGGCCGCAGCCACACCGGAGTCGCTCTGCCCGAGGCTGCTGGATTCAGCAGAGGCGCCGCCTTCCAAAACCCCGCGCTCCAATACACCGCGCAGCTCTGCCGCCAGCGCCCTGCCTTCGATGGCTCGGGCCACGCGGGTCAGCACCGGCCGTGGCTGCTTCACCCCGTGGCTGTCGGTGGTTTCGGAGGGACTGGCCAGATCGAACAGTGAGCTTGGTGCGGTCTCCTCAGCGTCGACGGCGATGAGGGTCACCTGGCGGCAAGCTCGTGAGACGCCGGCGGCGAAGAGCCTGTACTCGTCCTGCAGTGTTTGGGCGCGTTTGCCGCGCAGGTCCGCAGTGACTGCCTCTGCGCCGACTTCATGCAGCGCGACCAGGTCAGAGGAGCCCAACAGTTCGCCGCGGGGCTGCAGATTGGGCCATGCTCCGTCCTGCAGCCCGCTGATGATCACGGTGTCGAACTCTCTGCCTGCCGCCGTGGACGGGGTGAGGACTTCGACCGCCTGGTACTGCTGCCCGGTCTCCGCGATGGAGTCCATGGGCAGCTCCAGGCTTCCGATGTAGTCGATGAAGTCAGCCACAGTGGCTCCACTGTCTTGGCCGACGAACCGTTCTGCTGTCTGGAACAGGGTGATGACGGCGTCCAGGTTGCGATTGGCTTGGCGCGCAGCCAGGTCTTTTCCTGCCGCGTGGTGCTGCCAGCGCTCGGCGACGCCGGCAGCCTCCCACACCTGCCACAGCGCCTGTTCCGGCTCACCGGCGAGGTTCTCGTCACGGATCGCTGTGCGTGCTGCATGGGCCATCCGGCGAATGCGGTCCAAGGGTCTGAGGATCCAGCCGAACTTTTCACTCTGTGCGGACTCCATCGCCTGCAGCTGCTCAGCCACACCCTCAGTGGTGACGACGTGAAGCAGCAGCAGCTCAGCCCGACTGAGTTCGGCGAAATCATCGGGCTGAGTCAGCTGCGGAGCGTCCTCTCCGAGACTGCGGTCCAAGGTCAGCAGCTCCTGGTGCAGTCGGCGCAGCTGGACGGCGTCGACTGCGCCGTAGGCGCTGCTCAGCAGGGCGACGACGTCCTGGTAGTTCAGCCCGGCAGCGTCCTGGGACAGGCCGGCGACCTCCAAAAGTCTCAGCAGAGGTCTGATCGCCGGCTCTTCGTGCAGAACGGTGTCGCTGATCGAACGCGCGACGGCGACCCCGTGGGCATCCAGCACCCGTGCCAGGCTCTTCATCTCAGCTCCGCTGCGCACCAGCACCGCGATCCGGTTCCACGGCACACCGTGTTTGTGGTGCGCTTCCAGCACCTGCTGCAGGACAAGCTGGTCGGCTAGGTGCGGCAGCGCGACCGCGTAGGTGCTCACTGCTGCGCCCTGCGGACCGGGCGCAAAGCCGACCTCTTGGGCGGCGTCGTCCTCCTGCGAAAAGAGCAGACTGACCCGGCGCAGCACAGATGAGACCACCCCGATGCGCTCACTGACGCTTTGGTACAGGCTGGCGACCTCGCCGCTGATCCGGTGACTGGTGCTCAGGTGCAGGACGGTCGGAGCAGACTGGGAGCGGCTGTCGGCAGAAGCCATGCTCCCCACCGCCTCGGAGCTCTCGGCAGACCTGATGCGAGCTGCCCATTTGGCCAGCTTGTCCGGCCGCGCACCGCGGAACCCCTGGACGGCTGTGTCGGGACTGGCGAAGGCGATGAGGTGATGGTCCACCCCGATCAGACGCAGCAGCCGATAGACACTGGGGCCGGCGTCCTGGATGTCATCGACGATGATCCGGTTGAGCCGCTGACGCTCGTGCTCCCAGAAGTACAGCGGCTCCACCCCTTCTCTGGCGGCAGGTATCGGCTGCTCCAGCAGGCGGCAGGCTCGTGCGATCAGCGTGGCGGCGTCGTGTGCGCCGGGATAGTTGTGCTTCAGGGCATGGTTATAGTCCTCGGCCACATCGGCCAGCGCCGCCCAAACCCTGCGCCCGACGTCGGTGGCCGCGTACTGCCGCAGCTCCTCGGCGGAGATGCTGTACTCCCGGCACCGGTCCAGGAAGTCGCGCAGCTCCCTGCGCAGCCCGGTCTCGGCGTCGAACGCGGGCTTCAGCTCATGCCACGGCGAGGACGGATCCTCTGCCTGGGCCTGACGACGTCTGACGATCTCGCCGATGATGCGGTCCTGCTCCGCTCCGGACAGCAGCCTGGGCGCCTCATCCGCACCGGGGATCCGCAGCCTGCGGGCCTCGGCGAGGAGCCAGAACGCGTAGGAGGCGAAGGACTTCGAGGGCTGTTCGGTGACCGAGAGCGTGTGGCCCTGCGCGCCGGCGACGGTGATCTGGTGCTCCAGGGCGTCGCGCAGCCGGGCCGCTGACAGCCGGCTGGGTGAGAGCAGCAGCAGGCGCGCGGAGTCGTAGCCGTCCTGAAGATTGCGCAGGGCCAGTTCGACGGCGAGCGCGGACTTTCCGGTGCCCGGGGCGCCGTAGACCAGCAGCGGGTCCGGTCTGCGCTGTTCGACGAGGTCGAACACAGCCTGCTGAGATGTGTCCCAATCGGTCATGGTCTCTACACTAAAGTGCGGCTGCGACAACTGCAGTGTCATGATCGTGGAGGCACCGCGTTCCTTCACACAGTGGCCACCGGTTGCGTAGCGTGGACCATAACACCGTCGGCAGATCGCCGACTCCCATACGAAACGAAGAGGTACCCCATGTCCCAGGAAGCATCCGCCGCACAGCCGGACCTGAAAGAGAAGTTGGTCACTGCGGCCGATGGTGAAACCACTACCGAGGAGCTGGTCGAGGTGGTCAACGCCTTCCTGAACTCTGAGGTCTACCTCCCCTCGGTGGAGAAGCCCGGCGAAGACGGCTCGGTCAGCCCGCTGATGCTGCAGGACACCGAGGAGAACGCGGTGATGCCGGTGTTCACCTCACCCGACGGCGTGCCGGAGGAGTACACGGAGAACGCTCCCCATGTGGCTGTCGTCTCCGGGGTCGCCGTGCTGCAGTCGGTGACCAACGCCGGCCTCGTCATCGATCCCGGAGCTGAGCATCAGTTCCCGATCTCCATGGAGCAGATGAAGCTGATCCGCGAGCAGATCGACGCCCAGATGCCCGAAGAAGGCTGAATCGCCCGACCGGCCGGGACTGTGTCACAGCGGCAGGGTAAGTTCATACCTATGAGTGAACCGCTGTTTGATTTCGACCCATCGGGCCAGTCGTGGCACACCCGGCGCCGGATCGGCTTCGACCTGGAGACCACATCCCGGTATCCGCAGGAGGCGAGGATCGTCTCCGCGGCTCTTGTCACCTTCGACCCTGACGACGCCCCAGGCCCCAACGGCTCCGCGCCCCGGGTGCGCGAGTGGTTGGTGGACCCTGGTGTGGAGATCCCCGAGGAGACCACCGAGATCCATGGGATCACCACCGAATATGCCCGCGCTGAGGGCCAGCCGGCGAACGAAGCCGTCGGCCAGATCGTGGTGCAGCTGACCAAGGAGCTGGACTCCGGGGCCGCCGTGGTGGTGATGAACGCCCCCTACGACCTGGCAGTTCTGCAGCACGAGGCCCAGCGCTACGGCTACGGCTTCCCCGATCCGCAGCCCATCATTGACCCGCTGGTCCTGGACAAGCTGGTGGACAAGTACCGGCGCGGCAAGCGTCGGCTCGCCGACCTCTGCCGGGTCTACGACGTGGTGCTCAGCGACGCCCACTCTGCGGCACCGGATGCGCTGGCCGCTGTGGAGGTTGCCGACTGTCTGGCCGAGAAGTACCCGCAGCTGCAGATGCCCGCCGAGCAGCTGCACACCCTACAGGTGGGGTGGAAGGCCGAGCAGGCCGCAGACTTCCAGGCTTTTCTGCGCCGCACCAAGCCTGACGCCGTGATCGACGGCTCTTGGCCGATGTGAAGGATGCCGCATCATATGACTGAGAGACCGCCCGACGATGGCGACGACAGGGACAGCGACGACGCCCCCGACACTCACCGGCCCGATCCGCACCAGCGTTGGAGCCGGGACCACGGCGCAGATGTTCCCCGCACCGCCAGTGGTGCGCTGCCGCTGCGCATCATCATCATCGTGATTCTGATCTTCGCCGCCGGCTTCTACCTGTACCGCCGATGGCGCCAGCAGTATGTGACCTACGGGGTCGACTCCTCCGGCGAGATCTCAGCGGTGCTGGCCGCCGTCGGGCTCGGCTGAGTCGGACCGCTGCTGGGGTTGACGGCAGCCAGCACGTTGAGTCTGCCAGCGCATCGGATCTTCCAGAACACGGGCCTCATTCAGCCTCGGCGGCGGCCTGCGCTGCGGCCGGCAGGGCTGCGATGATCTGCTCCACAGCCTCCTCGTCGTGCGCACCGGAGATGAACCACGCCTCAAACACACTGGGCGGCAGGTAGACCCCTGCCTCCAGCATGGCGTGGAAGAAGGGGCCGTAGCGGAAGGACTGCTGTGCCTGGGCCTGCGAATAGTTGTGCACGCCCTGCGCTGAGGTGCCGAAGGCCACCGAGAACAGGGAGCCGACCTTCTGGACGGAGTGGTCGACCCCGGCGTCGGTGAGCGCAGCGGTGAGCGCATTCGCCACCACCTGAGCGGACTTGTCGATATGCGTGTAGACCTCGGAAGTGGCGTTCTCCAGGGTGGCTGCCCCGGCGGCCATCGCTACCGGGTTCCCGGAGAGGGTGCCTGCGTGGTAGACCGGTCCGGTCGGCGAGAGGTGCGCCATGACCTCTTCGCGACCGGCCACTGCGGCAGTGGGCAGGCCTCCGCCGATGACCTTGCCGAAGGTGAACAGGTCCGGCGTCCAGCCCTCCTCGCGTCCGGAGGCCCCCCAATAGCCGGCCTCGGTGATGCGGAACCCGGTCATCACCTCATCGAAGATCATCAGCGCACCATGACGCTGGGTCAGCTCACGGATGAACGCGTTGAACCCGGGATCGGGCGGGACCACCCCCATGTTCGCCGGGGTGGCCTCGGTGATGACAGCGGCGATGCGGCTGCCGTGCTCGGCGAAGACCGCCTGCAGTGCGGCACGGTCGTTGTACTCGATGACCACGGTCTCACTGGCTTGGGCGTCGGTGACACCGGCCGAACCGGGAAGCCCGAGGGTGGCGACACCGGAGCCGGCGGCTGCCAGCAGCCCGTCGGAGTGGCCGTGGTAGCAGCCGGCGAACTTGACCACGATGTTCTTCCCCGTGGCTCCGCGCGCCAGACGCACGGCGGTCATGGTCGCCTCCGTGCCGGTGGAGACCATGCGGATCATCTCTGCGCCGGGCACGCGTTCACGCACCAGCTGCGCCAGCTGAGTCTCCGAGGGGTGGGAGGTGCCGAAGCCCAGTCCGGCGTCGACGGCGCGGTGGACCGCCTCAATCACCTTTGGGTGGCTGTGCCCCAGCAGGGCCGGCCCCCAGGATCCCACCAGGTCAACGTACTGTCTGCCCTCGGCGTCGGTGAGATAGGGGCCCTCGCCTGCGACCATGGAGACCGGTGTGCCCCCGACTGAGCCGAAGGCTCGCACCGGCGAGTTCACTCCCCCGGGCATCAGCCGGCGGGCAGAGTCGAAGAGTGCCTGGTTGTTGGTCAACGGTGTCCTTTCAGGAGACCGGCGGGAAGCCGGCGTCGTCGTCATGCTGGGCTGTTCTGGGGTGCTGGGATGTTCTGGGGTGGTCGGGCTGTTCGGTGGACAGGTGGGACTCAGCCGCAGAACTGTGCTGCGGGCGCTGGTCGTCGCGGATCCAGGCTTCGCGGATCCAGCGTGCCGCCTCCGCGGCATAGTAGGTCAGCACACTGCTGGCACCGGCCCGGCGAACGGCGGTCAGGGACTCCAGCACCACTGCTCTGCGGTCGATCCAACCATTGGCTGCCGCCGCCTCGATCATCGCGTACTCTCCGGAGACCTGGTAGGCCGAGACCGGCACATCGGAGATCTCGGCGACGTCGGAGAGGATGTCCAAGTAGGATCCGGCCGGCTTGACCATGACCATATCGGCGCCCTCTGCGAGGTCCAGCTCAGTCTCTTTGATCGCCTCAGTCCGGTTGGGCGCATCCATCTGGTACTGACGGCGGTCACCGGTGAGCTGAGAGTCCACCGCTTCCCTGAACGGACCGTAGTAGGCGGAGGCGTATTTCGCCGAGTAGGCCAGGATGGCCACGTTGTGGTGCCCGGCGTCGTCGAGTGCTGCGCGGATGACTTCGACCTGGCCGTCCATCATCCCTGAGGGTGCGACGACGTCGGCTCCCGCCGCGGCCTGCACCGCTGCCATGCGCGCGTAGAGCTGCAGGGTGCGGTCGTTGTCCACATTGCCGCTGTCATCCAGGACCCCGCAGTGGCCGTGGTCGGTGAACTCGTCCAGGCAGAGGTCGCTCATCACCGGCAGTGCGTCGCCCACTTGTTCCTTCACCGCGGCGATGCTGCGGTTGAGGATGCCCTGAGGGTCCAGTCCGGCTGATCCCTCGGCGTCGCGGACGGAGGGTATGCCGAAGAGCATGATGCCGCCCAGGCCCAGCAGTGCGGCGTCGTCGGCGGCCTGCAGCAGGCTCTGCTCGGTGTGCTGAAACACTCCGGGCATCGAGCTGATGGGCTCGGGCTGGGTGAGACCCTCCCGGACGAACACCGGCAGGATCAGATCCGCCGGGTGCAGCCTGGTCTCAGCCACCAGGCGGCGCAGCGCCGGGGTGCGGCGCAGCCGACGGGGGCGCTGTGCGGGAAAGTTCGCCATGGTGATTCCTCCACGTGGGCTGCGGGCAGTCAGCACCAGTCTAGTGATTCGGATGAGTCGCTGAGCCGGTGTTCGTTCAGAGCACGGATGAGGCCTGCTGCGGTCGGTTCGGACAAGACGCGCGCCGAGGTCAGACCCAGGCGGCTCAGGGTCTCTGCGGTGGGTCGGCCGATGGCCAGCAGCACCGGCTGCGGTGTGGGGCGTCGTCTTCCTGCCTGAAGCTGCGCGTATGCTTCGGCGGCCGTGGAGCTGGTCACCAGGACGACGTCGTCGTGGCGGAGGCCAGCGGGGTCCAGCAGGTCAGCGTCATCGGTGTCCTGCAGCAGGGCGAGGCGCGGCGACTCAGGTGCGCGGGCATCGCGTGCCACGCTCCGGTAGGCCACCACGTGCCTCAGCTCCCAGCCGCGTGCTCGCAGACCCTCGGCCAGATCAGGCCGCGCCTGGGCAGACTGCGGCAGCAGCATCCGCTCGCCCACCGCGCGGCGTTTCAGCGCAGCGGGATGGTTCAGCTCAGCGGGATGGTTCAGTTCAGCAAGGACCCCGGCAGCGGAGTGGTCACAGGGCATCCAGTGCGGTCGGAACCCAGTGTGCTCGTGAAGCACACGGGCGGTGCCGGGGCCGACCACCGCCACTCGAGTCTCAGCCGGCAGCAGACCGTCCCAGCCGCAGGCTCGCAGTGCCCGCACCGTGTTGGGGCTGGTGAGCAGCAGCCAGTCGAACGCACCGCGCTGCAGGTCTTCGACGGCGGAGGTGAGGTCGCTGAGGTCCTCGGGGAGCTGCTGGTGCGTCAGGGGCATGAAGCGAACGTCGTATCCGGCACGGCGAGCCGCCGCTTCCATGTCCCCGGCCTGGCTCAGGTGCCTGGTCAGCACTAGGCGCACGTCCGACCCCCGGTGCTCTCAGCACAATTGGCACCCGCACCGGGGCGCCGACCGTGGCCGCGCTGACTATCCCCGGCTATGTTGCAGATCGAGCAGAAGATCGCGGGGCGATGAAACACGGCCGGGGATTTCTGCCTCATGATGGGCTCAGCTGTCCACCACGTGCTTCAGCAGGCCGAAGTCCTCATCCAGCAGGGTCTCGGCCACCTCCCGGCCCAGGTGCTCGGCCCGCTCGAGGCCGACATCGCGGTCAGCGCCCATCTCCAGGTGGACTTCGGAGCTGGCCTGCTGGACCTGTGTTCCATCGAGGGCGCAGACCACGGTGTCCAGGCGCAGCCTCAGTCCGCCGTCGGCCTCGCTCTCGCAGCGAGCAAGGCCGCCGATGGGTGCGGAGCAGCCGGCATTCAGCCGGGCCAGCATGGCGCGTTCGGCGGTGGTCTCCAGCCGGGACTCCATGTGGTCCAGCTGTGCGAGTCCCACGCCCAGCGGCTGGGTCGGTGCGGCGTCGTCGTGACGGACTTCCACTGCCAGCGCACCCTGGCCCGGGGCGGGAAGCATGACCTCGGGGCTGAGCAGCTCGCTGATGTGCTCGTGCAGCCCGAGGCGGGCCAGTCCAGCTCCTGCCAACACCACGGCGTCGAGGTCACCGCGGGCGGCGTCAGGGGCCTGACTGGAGGATTCGGCGGCATCTTCGCGCCCGCGGACCCGGGCGAGTCGGGTACCGACGTTGCCGCGAATGTCGACGATGTGCAGGTCGGGCCGGGCTGCGAGCAGCTGGGCGGCCCGTCGCGGTGAGCCGGTGCCGACCTGTGCGCCCTCGGGCAGCTGATCCAGTCTCAGGTCATCAGCTGCGCAGAGCGCGTCGCGCTCCTCGGCGCGCTGCGGGACCGCGGCAATCTTCAGGTCCTCGACGTCCTTGGCCGGCAGGTCCTTCAGCGAATGCACCGCGAGGTCGCACTCCTCATGCAGCAGCGCTTGGCGCAGCGCGGCGGCGAAGACTCCGGTGCCGCCCATCTGGCTCAGCGGCCCGGTGAGCACGTCGCCTTCGGATTTGATGGTGACCAGCTCATACTCCAGGCTGGTCAGTTCCGCCAGGGCCTCTGCTGTGGCTGTGCTCTGGGTGCGTGCCAAGCGACTGCCGCGCGTTCCTACCCGAAATGTCTGCATGGCTCCAGGCTATCGGCCAGCCCCAACTGCGCTTCGTCAGGAGCAGCGCACCATACGCTCATGCTTGGACTCCCACCTCGGAGTCCACTGCGGCCACAGTCGGCTTCTGGGTGCCATCACGCATGGTTTTCACACAGCAGTCGGGGCGGCAGACGTCATACCAGGGGCCGAACTCGCTCATTCCTGCACGCTCAGGACGCTCATCAAGCTGAGCGAGCCGTTCGGCGACCATGTCCACCAGTCCGGTCACGAACTTCTGATGCGTGCCAGGCGTGGGGGTGCGCACGAACTCCAGCTTCAGCTCCTCAGCCGTCTCCTTCGCCTCAGTGTCCAAGTCCCACATGACCTCCATATGGTCTGAGACGAATCCCAGCGGCACCACGACGACTCCGGCGATGTCCTTCTGCTGGGCCAGCTCTTCCATGGCGTCGTTGATGTCGGGCTCCAGCCAGGGCACCGACGGTGGACCGGACCGCGACTGGTAGACCAACGACCAGTCGATGCCCGCAGCCTCATCGACCATCTCCATGAGGATCTCGGCCACGGCCAGGTGCTGGGCCGAGTAGGCGTCTGCGCCGTTGGACTCGCCGGGTTCGGCCCCGGTTCGGTGCTTCAGCTCCTCGGCCAGCGGTCGCGGCCCGGCCGCGGCGGCGTCGGAGTCCGGGATGGAGTGGGTGGCGAAGAATACGTGGACCTTCGACTCCTCCGGCACCCTCTGCAGCATGGTGCGCAGACCATCTCGCATGCCATCGGCGAAGGACTGCACAAATCCGGGGTGGTCGAAGTATTGACGGACCTTGTCGACCTCCAGCTTCCCCTCCAGGCCGGTCTCACGCAGTGCGACGCCGATGTCCTCCCGGTACTGGCGGCAGGAGGAGTAGCCGCTGTAGGCCGAGGTGGTCACCGTGAGGGCACGGCGGTGTCCGTCGTCGTGGATCTGCTGCAGCGTTTCTGGGACATAGGGGGCCCAGTTGCGGTTGCCCCAGTAGACGTCCAGTCCGATGCCCCGGCGACTGAGCTCCTGCTCCAGGGCCGCCTTCAGCGCACGGTTCTGGTCGTTGATGGGGCTCACGCCCCCGTTGGCGCGGTAGTGGGCGGCGACCTCCTCCAGGCGCTCATCGGGGATGCCCCTGCCGCGGGTGACGTTGCGCAGGAAAGGGATGACGTCGTCCTGGCCTTCGGGCCCGCCGAAGCTGGCCAGCAGCAGTGCGTCATACGTCTTGGGCTCCATGACCCCGTTCTCGTCGTAGCCGGCACGCGGGTCGAAGCCGGGTTCAGTGGCATGCTCGGTCATGATCAGGCGAGAACCTCAAGGATGTCAGTGGTGCTGCGCAGCCGGCGGCCGGTGTAGAACGGGGTCTCTTCGCGCACGTGGTAACGGGTTTCGGAGTCGCGCAGCCGGCGCATCATGTCCACCAGGTCGGTGAGCTGCGGTGACTCCAGGGCCAGCATCCACTCCCAGTCGTTGAGCGCAAAGGCGGACGTGGTATTGGCCAGAACGGAGGGGAACTCCTGGCCCAGCTGGCCGTGCTCGCGCAGCATCTGGCCACGCTTCTCAGGGTCCATCAGGTACCAGTCGTAGCTGCGGCTGAACGGGTAGACCACCAGCCAGTCCTCGGCCTGGACTCCCTGGGTGAATGCCGGCACGTGGGCTCGGGCGAACTCGGCGGTGCGGTGCACGCCCATGGCGGAGAACGCGATCTCGGTCGTATTCAGCAGCGTGGTCCGGTGCAGGGTGCGCAGCGCGGCCTGCAGGTTCTCGGCCTTGTGCCCGGTCAGCCACACCATCAGGTCGGCGTCGGCCCGCATCCCAGAGACGTCGTAGACTCCGCGCAGCGCCACGGCGTCGTCGTCGGCGCCCATCTGTTTGCCGCTCAGCTCAGCCACCACGTCGTCGAACTCGGTGATGATCGCGTCCTGATTGGCGAAGAAGTCGGTGACGGCCCGGGCCACCCGGTCGCCGCCGGCCAGTTTGCTGCTCTCGCCGGGGCGCATCCGCCGGATCGAGGTGCCGGCTCGCTTGAAGACGGTGTAGAGGGTGAACCAGTCCTTGCCGGAGGCGTTGACCTCTTCGGGGCTGCGCTGGGGGTTACGGCCGTAGCTCATCGCACGATCTCCTATTCCGAATAGCTCGGAACTACTCTACCGTACCGGTGTGGCGACTTCTACGCGCTGTAGTAGAACGCCGACGCCGCAGCTATGCCTGCGCGAGGATCGCCAGGGCGGTGTCGCGGGCATCCGGGATCACCTGCGACAGTCCGGTGCCGGCCAACCAGGCACCGACTGCCCACAGCTGCGGC
The DNA here is from genome assembly GCA_052089225.1 of Nesterenkonia sp. GTDB lineage: Bacteria > Actinomycetota > Actinomycetes > Actinomycetales > Micrococcaceae > Nesterenkonia. The sequence goes on along the minus strand of JBQCZP010000020.1, from coordinate 6,604 downwards.
TCATCCCGCTCCCCCTGCGCGGCTGCCCGGCGCTGGAGTGCTTCGCTGCGCAGGCCTGCTTCCTCTCGCTGGGTCGCGAGCGCTCGGCGGAACTGCTCGGCCTGATGGCGGTGCTGCGCCGAGGCAGCCGGAACCGCGCTCTTCCAGCGCACGACGGCGGTATCCAGCACCTGCTCGGACTCGATGCCCACCCCGGTCAGGGCTGGCAGGTCCTGGGCGGCAGCGTCCAGCAGCTGTGTGTCAGTGGAGCTGAAGCCCAGGGCGCCTGACCCCGGAACGTCGGTGACTCGGCCGTAGGAGAGGCGCAGCAGGTGGTGGCCCGGCCCCAGCTGCTGGTGCAGCGCATCAGCGGCCCACTGCCATTTGGCCGAAATATGGGTCATCGCCTTAGCCCCGATGTGCTCCGCGACGGGGGCGACCAGCATGCCGGTGCCGCGCGGGAGCCCGTCCAGCTGCGGGGCGCGCACCAGCATGGTCACCAGCGCGACGCCGGAGGGTTCCCGAGCAGAGGTCTCCCAGGATGGCTCTGCGGCATCCTGAAGGAAGGGGCCCGCCAGGTGCGCGGCCTGCTGATCGTCCACCGCCAGCACAATGTGCTCGGGCCCGTGCTCAGCCTGCAGCTGGCGCAGGTCCTGTACGTGTGAGTTGAGCCGGATGCTCGCCCCAGCCTGTCGCAGCTGGGTCTGCAGTTCAGCGGCGAGCGTGTGCATCCCGCCCCGCAGCGACTGCACCGCCGATCCTGCCGGTGCTGCGGCCTTGAGTTCCGCGACCGCCCGGGCCAGTGAGCCCCGCTGCAGCATGGTCTGGTAGAGCTTCGGGTGCGCAGCACTGATGGTCAGATCATCGGGGTGCGCCGAATGCACCCCGGAGGTGATGGGACTGACCAGCTGCTCCACCACGGCCTCGCCCATCCGGTCACGGACCACATCACCCAAAGAAGGCGGCTGCTCAGCACCATCCTCAGCCGCCCAGGTCATCGGGGCAGTGAGATCCTCAGCGGCCCGTCCGGCGGCATCAGGGCCCAGGATGGCGGCGACGTCGTCGGCCTGCGGGTCCCCGGGGACGCCGAGCACGCCGGTGGCCGGCAGCGGGGCAGCCAGGTGCGGCAGCTGCAGCCATGCCCCGGCCGGGTGCGGGGTGACCATGCGCTCGGCCAGGCCCAGCTCGGTGATCAGCTCGGTCGCCGCAGTGGACCGGGTGGCGAAGGCTTCGGCTCCGGCGTCGACCCGCACCCCGTCCAGCTGCAGCGGCGCGAGGGCCCCGCCGACCTGGTCGCCGGCCTCATACAGCTCCACCTGGACACCGGCGCGCGCCAGCTCCCAGGCGACACTCAGCCCGGCGATGCCACCGCCGACGACGGCGACAGTCCCGCTCCGTCCGGCACGCCCGCCAGGTCCGACACCCCCGCCCCCTGCGATATCCACGTCCTGTTCGCTCATCAGTCCTCTATTCGACGTGGCAGACGCAACAGGACGTGGCAGCTGGTGAGTATGGGCATCTGCTGGGCCTACCGAGCCTCGTCATAGCTGATGGAGTGAATCAGCTCCACCACCCGGGTCAGCACAGTCGGGTCAGTATCCGGCGGCACCCCGTGGCCGAGGTTGAGCACATGCCCAGCAGCACCTGATCCGGCTGCCACCACCTCGCGCACGTGAGCCTCCAGCACCGGCCAGTCGGCGGTGAGCAGGGCAGGGTTGATATTGCCCTGCAGGGGGGTCTCGGCCCCGAGTCGGCGGCTGGCCTCGGCGAGGTTGAGCCGGTAGTCCACACCGACCACATCGGCGCCGGCTGACTTCATCAGGTCCAGGATCTCGCTGGTCCCGGTGCCGAAGTGCACCAGCGGCGCGCCGAGGCCGCTCACGTGGCTCAGCGCGGCCGCGGAGTGCGGCAGCACGTGCTGCTCATAGTCCTCACGTCCCAGGGAGCCGGCCCAGGAGTCGAAGAGCTGCGCGGCGGAGGCACCGGCCTGCAGCTGGGCGGCCATGAACCGGCCCGAGGCCTCCGCGGCCCATGCGGCCAGTGCGCTCCAGGTGTCCGGATCGGTGTGCATCATGGCCCGCGGGCCCATGTGGTCCCGTGACGGGCGGCCCTCCACCATGTAGGCGGCCAGGGTGAACGGGGCCCCGGCAAAGCCGATCAGCGGCACAGCGCTGCCGCCTGGTCCCAGAGTCGCCAGCTCGGCCACAGTGCGCTGCACCGCCTCGCTGATCGGGGCAAAGGCGGCGTCGTCGATCTGCGGCAGCGCCGCCACGTCTGCCGGGGTGCGCACCGGGGCTCCGAGCACCGGGCCCACCCCGGGTTCGATCTCCACGTCGATTCCGGCCAGTCGCAGCGGGATCACGATGTCGGAGAATAAGATGGCGGCGTCCACATTGTGGCGGCGCACCGGCTGCAGGGTGATCTCGCTGGCCATCTCCGGTCGCAGGCAGGAGTCGAGCATGGTGGTGGACTCGCGCAGCTTCCGGTACTCCGGCAGGGAACGTCCGGCCTGACGCTGAAACCACACTGGCCGGCGCTGCGGTCGGGCCGGCTCTCCGGCGGCGCTGAGCCCTCCGCGGTACTGGTTGAGCAGGGGAGAGTCAGCGGTGAGTCCACTCACCAGGGGGTGTTCGGCAGGCAGGGCATCAGGCGGCGTCGTCATAGTGTCTATTCTGCCCCGAACCGCGGCGTGAGTCTCATCATCGGTCGGAGGATTTCGACAACACGTAGAAAAGGGTAGAATTACGGCGCCGTGGTTCTCTTTTCACTTGTCGCATCCCACTCCGATCTGGATCTGGAGACTGTGGGCACCCTCTCCTCAGGAGCAGCGAGCGTCGCCGCTTCTGTGGATCTGCCTGCCGTGACGCTGGCGACGTGCAACCGCTTAGAGATCTACGCTGAGGCCCCCTCGGACGCGCCGGAGGACGTCACCGCCGGCCAGCAGAAGCTCCTGGACGCTGTGGCTGAGGCCAGCGGACTGGACGGCGACACGGTGGCCGCCTCCTTCAGAACACTGATTGAGGACGACGCCGTCAACCACCTGTTCACCGTGGGCGCCGGCTTGGACTCTGCGGTGATCGGTGAGCGCGAGATCGCCGGGCAGGTGCGGCGCTCCCTGGCGGAGGCGCAGTCGGCCGGCACAGTCTCGGGCAATCTGACCAAACTCTTCGAATCGGCCACCCGCACCGCCAAAGACGTCGGCGCCAAGACTGCCCTGGGCACCCGGGGCCGCTCCATCGTCTCGGTGGCGCTGGACATCGCTTCCGATATGCGAAGCGATCAGCCCGACTTCTACCGCGAGGCGAAGGCCGTGCTGATCGGCACCGGCGCCTACGCGGGGACTTCCCTGGCCCAGCTGGCCGAGCGCGGGGTGCAGGACATCGGCGTCTTCTCCGGCTCCGGGCGCGCAGAGCAGTTCCTGCAGGATCGCGCACCCGCTGTGGCCAAGTATGGAAGCAGCGCACGCGCGGTGCAGATGCATGAGCTCAGCCAAGCCTTCGCCGAGGCTGACCTGCTCATCGGCTGCTCGGGGGGAAACCGGCAGATCACCGCCGCGGAGGTTCAGTCGTTGGGCAGGCTCAGTGAGCGCACCCGGCCGCTGACGATTGTGGATCTCGCCCTCTCCCACGACTTTGACCCGGAGGTCGCCGAGCTGGACGGCGTCGAGCTGATCACCCTGGAATCGGTGAAGATCGCCGCCCCGGACGAAGCCGCCGCCTCCCTGGAGCAGGCGCACAGCGTGGTCGGCGATTCGGTCGAGCAGTTTTTGACCGAACGCCGCGAGCGCACTGCTGATGATGCGATCGTCGCGCTGCGCAAGCACACTCAACAGATGCTCGACGCCGAGATGACCAAAGTGCGCAAGCAGCACGGCTGCACCGCCGCCGGCGATGAGGTCGAGTTCGCCATGCGCCGAATCGTGCGCAAACTGCTGCACATCCCCACGGTGCGGGCCCGGGAGATGGCCGCTGAGGGTCGCGCCGATGAGTATGTCAGCGCCCTGGAGGCGCTCTACGGCATCGAGGTCTCCCCGCGTGAGGATTCGGAGCGTGAGGCCCCAGCGATGCGTCGTCGTGCTGAGGAGTTCTCTGCCGCAGAGCTGGCTCAGATGGCCGCCTACCAGCAGCAGGTCCCCGACGGCGGTTTCTGCCGCCACCACAGCGCGGGTGAGTTCGACGCCGAACGCATCCCCGCTCTGCAGCAGCTGCCCAAGAGCGCCTGAGGCGCCCCGCTCGCCGTCCGCCCGGCGATGACCGCGCCACAACTGGCAGCTGGACCACCGAACCTGTGCGCTCCTGCGAGTTTCAGCGCGGCCATCGCGGGCCAATGCCCCTGATCCTGTCAATGTTCAGCACTTGCCCAGCTAACATGACGTTGGCGCTAACCGCAGAACCGTTAGGGTGAAGGCAATTGGTCGAGCAGATCGATAAGTCAACGCTTCGTAAGGAAGGTGATGATTGTGCAGCTCGCCACACTTCGACACATCTACGACACCCAGGAACCGCTGGCGACGGTCTACATGCAGGCCCTGCCGGTCAGCGCTGATGCCGAGCACGAGGTAAGGCTGCGCTGGGACGCCCTGCGCCGGCAGCTCGCCGACGCCGGTGCGCACCAAGAGGCACTCGATGCTCTGGACGAGACCATCATGGACACTGAAGCCTTCGGCGCTGTGCAGGCTGAAGGCCGGGTGCTGGTGGCGGGCAGCAGCGGCCTGCTGCTGGACGAGGACTTCGACGCCACCGGCGAGGAAGGCGACCAGGCGGTGTTGGCTCCAGTGGCGCAGCTGGGCGACTACCTGCGCCAGCGGCTGCGCTCAGTGCGCGCCCTGGTGGTGCTGGTCGATCAGAAGCAGGCCACCATTCGCCGCGAGATCTTCACCTCCAATGAGGTGTTGGACACCGGTTCCGAGACCCATGTGGAGGGCTCTGCCGACGAATCAGTGCACAAGCCGCGTGAGGGCGCACTGCACCACCGGAAGATCCAACAGCGGGCTGACGACGCCGCAGCTATGAACATCCGTGACGTCAGCGAGGCCCTCCGCAAGATCACCGACCGCTGGAAGCCGGATCTGATCGCCGTCGCCGGTGAGGTCCAGGGACGCAAGCTGCTGCTGGATGAGCTGCGTACTCCGCTGGCCGAGATCGCCTACGAGGTCGAATCCGGCGGGTCCGCCGACGCTGGCGCCGAGCAGGCTCTGGCGGATGAGCTGACCAACCTGGCCCGCAGGGTCGCCGTTGAGCGTGCCTCGGAGCAGACTGAGCGGTTCGGAACCGCTGAAGGCAATGGGCTGGCGGTTCAGG
>JBQCZP010000020.1:0-1225 GCA_052089225.1 Nesterenkonia sp. | reverse complement strand
TCGGAGCAGACTGAGCGGTTCGGAACCGCTGAAGGCAATGGGCTGGCGGTTCAGGGCGCCGAGAACGTTCGCCGGGCGATTGAACTAGGTGCCGTGGAGACTCTGCTGCTGCGCTATGCCCAGCTCGCCGAGGATGAGGATGAGCTGCTGCGGGCAGCTGCCGACGTGGATGCATCGGTGGCTCTGGTGGGCACCTCAGTGACGGACAACGTCGCTGCCGTGCTTCGCTACGAAGCACCGGTTGACCAGATGGACCACACGCCCGGCTCCGGCTGACCGCCCCCACCATCCCGACTGCAGGATGACCGCGCCGAAACTGGCAGATGGACCGCCGACGCACTCTGCGGCTCCCAGTTTCAGCGCGGTCATCCTATTGCGCGAGCACGGCTGCGAGCCGACTGACGAGGCCGCAGAAGCTTTCCTGAAGATCCACCCGGTTGGCCAGCATGACTGTCCACCCCCCGCGCCGTGAACTGCCAGTTGCGCCCTTGGTCAGCAGCCTGCTGCTCGGCGGTGAAATGATGTGCCCCTCGTACTGCAGACAGAGCTTTTTGCCCCGGTAGGCCATATCCGCCTGCGGACTCCGAGGGTCGGCGGGATCCAACCGGCACTGCAGCTGCGGCAGGGTCGTCCACGGCTGGCTGCGCTGCTCGTACATCTCTCTGGGCATCCGGACCCAGGGCAGCCGCTTCAAAGGGCGCGACTGGTGGGGGAAGACTGATATGGACCGGGTCTCCGCCCGTATGCCGACTGCTTGGCAGGCCGTAGATCTCGCAGGCGGTCTGGTAGGAGAACCAGCACTGAGGTGCTGCCGCCTGAAGCCCACTCAGAGCATGTGCTGAGTGTGGCACCTCCTCCTCAGACTGGCAGCCGGACGGCCCGCGGATACGGTAGAGACCGCGGCCGACCTTTTCCACGTCCCTGGCCCGCAGCCGACTGTCGGAGAGTCCCAGGCCGATGATTTCAGCCCGGGAGAACACCCTGATGCGCAGTTCGGCGGGCAGCGGCTGCGGGGTTCCCATCACCCCAGGCTGCTCCGACGAGACTGATCATGGTGAAGCGAACGCCAACCAGTGAAGTCCCTGGCGCGTCGCCAAGGTTGCGGCGCATATGGGAAAACCCGCCTTCCCGTGATGGCCGCGTCCAAACTGGCAACTAGCCACCGAATCGTCGTCGTGCCCACGTTTTGGCGCGGCCAAAGTCGGGGCGGTGGGCACGAGAAAGC
>JBQCZP010000019.1:9579-44722 GCA_052089225.1 Nesterenkonia sp. | reverse complement strand
GCAACTCCACCCTGAACTGCGGGCTGTGCTACGCCTGCGTCACCCGCCGAGGAGCATTCATCGCAGCCGAAACAGACGACTCGACCATCTACCTCTCCGACAACCTCACTGGAACCGCACGAAGTGAACTCCTGGAGCGGAGATACAGTGACCGTGCTGCTATCAGTTACGCAACCGCCCGAGGAATCGACGACGATGCGATCGACGCGGGGACCTGGCCTCCCGATGCTGACCTCGATGCAATCAGCGATCTTGCCAGACGCGGACTCGCCGAACTCGGGAAGGTCGACCTGACGTGACCAGCGCCGACCTTCCGGCGCTGGACGCCCACGCCCACATCGCTCCCGACGTCACCCGAGACCAAATCACGGCCCTCGGTGACGCCGTCGTGTTCGCTATGACCCGAAGCCTCCACGAAGCTAGTCAGGTCAAGAACCGGCGCGATCACTCGCTCATCTGGGGGCTCGGTATCCATCCGGCAGTCGCAGCTGCCCGCGCCGCATGGGACCCGGAACGGTTCAAAGACCTCCTCCGCTCCTTCGCACTAGTTGGCGAGATCGGCCTGGACCGCCGCGGAGGCGACTGGGCTCGGCAGTGCTCCATCTTCCAAGAGGTACTGACCATCGTGCGCAGCGAGCCCGTGCTGGTCTCCATTCACAGCTCCGGAGCGACAACCGAGGTCGTCCAGTACCTCACCGATGCCAAGACGCGCGGAGCGATCCTGCACTGGTTCATCGGAGATGACACCGATGTCAAGCGGGCGATCGACGTCGATGCATACTTCTCGGTCAACGCGGCGATGTCCGAAGATCAGATCCGACGACTTCCCCGGGACCGGGTTCTGTGCGAGACCGACTTTCCCGCACGCAAGGTGCGTTCCCGCAGACCAGCCGACACAGGACGCATAGAGCTGCTGCTGAGTCAGGCCTGGGGTACAAGCCCACAAGAGGTTCGCGCAGCGACCTGGTGGAACCTGCGCACGCTCAGCGAGCGCTCCGGCGCCATCGAGCGCCTACCCGAGCCTGTCGCGGACACGCTCTTGTACCTATAGTCGGCGGCACCGCGCCGAGCGTCCCCTAACCCTGAAAGCCAGAAATAGGGTCCGCAAGTTCGGAGACCCCGCTCTGAGCACGCCGGCAACTTCGCTGGCGAAGGCGCACAGCCATGAGCAGGGTCGAGGGAGGGTTCATCGCTCACGCCCTTGTGGATCGCGGAGCAGTACCCCCGCCGCGATCAGATGGTTTCGAACAGTGCCGGCCGAAAAACCGACGCGTGCGCCCACGCGTTCGAGAGACTCACCGTCGGCATACCGCCGAACCATTTCCTGAACCTCCGCATCCGAGGGAGCGGTGCGACGAAGACGCACACCTCGCTCGCGCAACAGTGACGCCAGCCGTTGCCGACTCACGCCGACGTCCGTGGCTATCGTGCGCAGCGTCTCACCGGCCGCGTATTGAGCCTCTGCCGAAAGGAGCACCTCGCCGCTGACCCTTGCCTGCTGTCGGACGTGAGACTCCTCGCGACGGACACCATGCCGCGCACGAAGACGGATCGCGCGATGCATCAAACTCAAGCGGGCCAGCGGCGGGGCAAGTTTCGACAAGCCTCCCGCTAGGTCCACACAGAATGAGGCGAATCCCATCGCCGCGATTCGAGGAAACTATGCGCACCATCGTCGTCACCGGGGCAAGCGACGGAGTCGGTGCCGCCGCCGCTGATCAGCTCGCAGAACCGGGGACCCGGCTGGTGATCGTCGGCCGCTCACCGGAGAAGACTCAGGCCGTCGCCGAGCGGACCGGGGCCGAATACCACATCGCTGACTTCACCCGGCTCGATGAGGTCCGTGCGCTGGCCGAGACGCTGCTGGCCCGTCACGATCGCATCGAGGTGCTCGCCAACAACGCCGGCGGCCTCTTCTCTGGCCCGCAGCTCACCGAGGACGGATTTGAGAAGACCTTTCAGGTCAACCATCTGGCACCGTTCCTGCTCACCCATCTGCTCACCGACAGGCTGCTGATGAGCCGGGCCACCGTCGTATCCACCTCAAGCATCGCCTCCTTGGTGTACAGCCGGCTGGACCTCTCGGATGCTCAGACGCTGAACCCCTATCGGCCCAATCGCGCCTACGGCAATGCCAAGCTCGCCAACATCCTCTTCACCAAGGGACTGCACACCCGCTTCGGCCAGCAGGGACTATCCGCGGTGGCCTTCCATCCAGGCGCGGTGGCGACGAACTTCGCCTCCGAGACATCCAGCTACCTCCGGCAGGTCTACCATGGTCTGCTGCAGAGGTTCCTGGTCCCCCCGGAGCAGGGAGGGGCTAACCTAGTGGTCTGTCTCAGTTTTGGTTTGCCTGTTCGTTGAGGCTGGTTCGTGCTCGGGCGACTTTGTCCAGGATTGACTCAGCGGTGGCTGTCCATACATAGGGCTTGGGGTTCTCGTTATTGGCTTCGATGTATTCATCGATGCTGTCGATGAGCTCGGGCACGGAGCGGAAGATCCCGCGGCGTAGGTTCTTCTCGGTCAGATCGCGGAACCAGCGCTCGACCTGGTTCAACCACGACGAAGACGTCGGGGTGAAATGGAAATGGAACCGGGGACGCTTCTCCAACCACGCTTTGACGTTGGCGTGTTTGTGGGTGGCGTAGTTATCCATGATCAGATGGACATCCAGATCATCGGGGACCTCGCGGTCGATGGTCTTGAGGAACTTCAAAAACTCCTCGTGGCGATGCTTGGGCAGGCACTGGCCAATCACCTTGCCGGTGAGCACATCCAGGGCGGCGAATAACGTGGTGGTGCCGTTGCGCTTGTAGTCATGAGTCATCGTCCCAGCCCTTCCAGGGACCATCGGCAGCGAGGCCTGGGTGCGGTCCAGCGCCTGGACGGAGGATTTCTCATCCATGGCCAGCACCACAGCCTGCTCCGGCGGGTTGAGGTAGAGCCCGACGATATCGATGACCTTCTCATCAAAGGCCGAATCATTGGAGACCTTGAACGTATCAACCCGGTGGGGCTTCAACCCCAACTCGGTCCACACCCGGTGCACCGTCGAATGCGAGACACCCAGCTCCTTGGCCAGTGAGCGGCTGGACCAGTGGGTCTCGCCCTTGGGTTTGACCTTGGTGGTCATCCGCACAATCTCAGCGACCGTCTCTGCCGGGATGGAGGGCTTGCGGCCCCGGCCCTTCTTGACCTTGCCCCAATGCTTCAGCCCCTCGGTGGCGAACGCGGAACGCCAGGCCCGTACTGTCATCGCCGAGACCCCATGATCTGCGGCGATGGTGCGGTTACCGGCCCCCTCAGCAGCAGCCAACAGCACCCGGGCGCGGACGACCTCCCGATGAGCTGCCGCAGTAGAGCGGGCGACCTTCTGCAGGACCTCACGGTCAGTCTCGGACATCACAAGAGGTGGCGCTGGAGCAGACATACTCCAGTCTACCTCTAGACAGCCTAATTATTTGCGAGACACACCACTAGTGCACTTCATCAACGGCCGCCCGGGCATCGACTGGGAATCTGGCGGCTACTACAACGACCGGCGTCGTCCTGGGCGCACCAGTCGCCGTGCTGCCGACCCAGAGGTCGTCCGCCGCCACTGGCAGATCAGCGCTGACCTGCTGGGCCTGCGGTGACGAGCGTTAAGCAGAACCCGCAGTGGCGTGGCCGTATCTGGACAGGTCAGGACGGTGATCAGGCATTCGTGGAAGACGGAGTGCTCGAGGTCGCAGACGGGCGGATCTGCAGCGTACGAAGGGCTGGATCCGCTGATCGGCCTGCAGGCCGAGACCAGAACGGCCAGCCCTACACCTTCTTGCCCGGGATGGTGGACCTGCATAACCACGGAGGGGCGGGACACAGCTTCCCCACCTCCGAAATAGCCGGCTGCCGCACCGCAGCTGCTCACCACCAGTCGCGGGGGACGACGACGATGCTTGCTTCGCTCGTCTCAGCCGACGCCTCGGATCTGATCACCCAGGCTGCCGTGTTGGCTGAGTTGGCGGAGGAGCAGCTCATCGCTGGTATCCACCTTGAAGGTCCGTTTCTGAGTGCGGTTCGGTGCGGGGCGCAAGACCCTGCCGCGCTGACGCCGGCTGATCCAGACCTGCTCACCCATATTGTCGAGGTCTCACGCGGCCAGCTGCGCAGCATCACCATAGCCCCGGAGGTCGAGGGCTTCGAGGAGGTGGTCAATGTCTGCGCTGAGCACGGGGTTCTCGTCTCGCTGGGGCACAGTGACGCCAGTGCTGCGGAGACGGAAGCGGCCCTGTCGGTGGCAGAGGAGTTCGGGGTGCCGGTGAGTGCGACACACCTGTTCAACGCGATGCCGACGATGCATCATCGGCACCCCGGAATTGCCGGTGCACTGCTGCGCGCAGCGTCTGCGGGTCGGGTGGTGGCTGAACTTGTGGCAGACGGTGTGCATCTGGATGACACTGCAGTGGACATAGCACTCGCCGCAGCGCCGAACAACGTGGCCTTCATCAGCGATGCCATGGCCGCCGCCGGAAAGGGGGACGGCAGCTATACCCTCGGCGATGCGGCAGTGCGGGTTGATCACGGTGTCGCCCGCCTCTCGGCACCCGGCTCAGGCCAAGGATCGGTCGCCGGGGGGACCTCGTCATTGGTGGACCAGCTTCTGAGGCACGCCGGCAACAGTCTTGTTTCCGGCAGAATAGAATCTGCTGACAGTCTCACGCGCAGCGCACGCGCAGTCCGATCGTGCACCAGAACCCCTGCCGAGGTGATGGGTCTGCACGATCGGGGGGTGCTTGCGGCCGGGCGCCGGGCCGATGTGGTGACGCTGGACTCACAAGGTCACGTCGCAGGTGTGCTGGATCAGATTCGTGAGCAACAATGGTGTGTCGGATAGGAGAAATACGTGGAGATCGTCATCCTCGACGATGGTGAGAAGGTAGCCGAACGTGCGGCCGACATCTTAGAAGACTACGTGCGCCGCGGGGCGACGCTCGGGCTCGCCACCGGTTCCACACCGCTGCACACCTATCAGGAGCTGATCCGTCGTCATCGTGAGGAGGGGCTGAGCTTCGCCGACTCTCACACGTTTCTGCTCGACGAGTACATCGGTCTCTCTGGCCAACATGAACAGAGTTATCGGGAGACGATCAGGCGTGAATTCACCCGCCATATCGACCTCCCAGACTCTAGGGTCCACGGTCCAGACGGTTCAGCTGAGGATCTGCAGATGGCCGCTGAGATGTATGAGCAGCAGATAACAGCTGCCGGTGGGATCGACATTCAGACGCTTGGTGTGGGGAGAAACGGACACATCGGCTTCAACGAACCCGGAAGCTCTCTGGTGTCGCGGACCCGTGTGAAGACGCTTCACCCACAGACGGTGCAGGACAATGCACGGTTCTTCGGATCGCCTGAGGACGTGCCGATTCATGCGCTCACCCAGGGGTTGGGGACCATTACTGACGCTGGGCACCTGATGCTTCTGGCCACCGGGGAGGCCAAGGCTGATGCTGTCGCAGCATTGGCAGAGGGCCCGTTGACTGCCGCCTGTCCAGCGTCAGTGCTGCAGTGCCACCGACACGCTACCGTTATCTGCGACAAGGCTGCTGCAGCAAAGCTGAAGAATTCTGAGTACTACCGCGCGGCCCTTGAGACGAAACCTTCTTGGCAGCAGTACTGAGCGCCGGCCCATGGCTGAACATCCCGACGACGCCGAGGCCGGGGTTCGTGAGCCGCTGAAGATCCCGCACTTCGCGCGCTTCTGGAGTTCGGAATCCATCGGCGCCTTCGGCATGGCCCTGAGCGTGATGGCGGTGGATGTGCTGCTCGTCCAGGTTCTGCACGCCAGCGAGGCTGAAGTTGGGATGGTCCGCGCCGCTGGGAATCTCCACCCACGTGTGGTTCATCGCCAACAGCGCAGCCATGACTGTATTCGCCCTCTATGCTCTGCGGCAGCTGGGGGTCAGTCCGTTCATGTATGGCGTGCTTCTGGCCTGCGCCGGAGTGGGCGGGCTCATCGGAGCGCTGTGCTCGCCGATAGTGGTGCGCAGATTCGGGGAGGGCCGCACGATACTGATCGGCAGGTACCTCACCCCGCTGGCGTGGCTCGGCGTGTCATCGGATACCGACCGACGTTCTGGGTGATGATTGCCGTGTTCGCCGTCGCGGTCCTCATTATTGCGTTCTCCCCGATGAGGACCGCGAGATCCTCCGAGGCGTGATGCGAACCTCTGCGATAAGACCTAACTGCCGGCCGTGGTCATCGCCGTGCCGGTTTCCATCAGGGTCTTGAGGCTGGCGAGTTCCCAGGGCCATCCGCCGCCGCCGTTGTCGACGTCGCCGTTGCCGGCGACATCTTTGGCCGTGTTCGGCGAGTCTGGAAGCTCGTGGGTCAGGGTGACCCGTGTCAGTCCGGAGGGCCCCTGGTGGATCTCATAGGTCAGGCGACTGGCCGGTTCCTCGTGCCAGACCGCTGACCAGTCAAGGACCAACTTATGCGGGGGGTCGACTTCGACCACGGTGCCCACGATCGCCACATCACCCATACCCATCGTCTTCATCTCGTCGGTGGTCAGGTGGCGCATTCGGCCACCGGGCTGCAGATCAATCTCGATATTGCCGCCGTAGCCGTACTGATTGCTGTAGTCAGAGGAGGTCAGCGCCTCCCACACCTTTTCTGCCGGTGCATCGATGTAGATGCCGTGGATCTGCTTGCTCAGGTCAGTCATCGTTCTTCTCCGATATGTCCTTCAGGACGGTGAGCGCTGCGACACGCTCTTGGGTGTATTTGTCGATCCACCGGTCGTGGATCAGACGGATGGGCACCGGATTCAAGTAGTGCAGCTTCTCCCTGCCCCTTTTGTGGACTATCACCAGGTCGGCGGTCTCCAAGACCTTCAGGTGCTTGGCGACGCCGAACCGCGACATCTCGACGTGGTCGGCGACCACATTCTCCAATTCGGCCAAGGAACGTCCGCTGCGCTCATACAGGGCATCCAGCATGAGTCTGCGCGTCCCGTCAGCCAACGCTTTGAAGACAAGATTCTCGTCCGTCACACCGCAGACAATATGTGACTATTGAGTCACATGGCAAGAGTTTGGTTCTCTTCATCCCTGGATGGGATCGGTGTCCGGCTACGACGGTGCAGGGAAAGCTAATCGAGGCAGAACTCGTTGCCCTCGGGATCGGCCATCACAATGAAGCCGATGCTGGTGGGCGGCTCGGGGTCGTGGCGCTCCAAGCGGGTTCCGCCGAGGACAACCAGGCGTTCACACTCAGCTTCCAGTGCGGCCATGCGTTCTTCGTCGCGCAGTTCGGAGGCGGTGCGCACGTCCAGATGGACCCGGTTCTTGGCGGTCTTGTTCTCAGGCACCCGCTGGAAAAAGATCCGTGGCCCAAAACTTTCAGGGTCTTCCAGGGCCGAGGCACTGTTGCGCTGGTCCTCGGGGACTTCAGCGCGTTCGAGGAAGTCATCCCAAGCCACCAGCGGGTCGGCGTCGGCACTTGGTTCGACTCCCGGGGGAAAGGGATGGACGTAGCCCAGCACGTCGCGCCAGAAGGCGGAGAGGCGGCGCGGATCGTGGGCGTCAAAGGTGATCTGGACAGTGCTGCTCATTGTGTGAACTCCGTTTCCTCGGTGTGCAGGTACAGGTCGCGCAGCAGGCTGACCTCGGCGAGGTGATGGATGATCTCCCGGTGGATATGCATGATCAGCCTGGCCATGGAGTCTTCTTCGAATCCATGCTCTCCGCAGGGGCGGCTAAGCTCCTCTTCACCCAGAGATTCGACGCCGGACATCCAGCTGGCGTACTCAGTCTCCAGCTGCGCCACAGCAGCCTGCGCCGTCGTCGCGTACTCGAAGGTCTGGTAGTCAACGGGTGCCCTGCCGAAGTGCGAGGCGTTGCGCATGGCCAACACTCCGACAATGACATGACCCAGCCGCCAGGCGATGGTGGTCAGCGGTGCCGGCTCCGGCGGTGGAAACGCAAAGTCGATGGTCATCCCGCCCCCTCCAGCTTGGACCGGTGCGGTGCCGGTGCCTCGTCGGCGTACATTCCAACTGCCAGGTGCCGGCTCCCAGAAGTATTCGTCGTCGGTGAGTCCTTCAAGTCGGGGTCGGAGCTGGTGATCCCAGTGCCACTGAACTTGATCGCGGAGCAGGTGATTCCAGGTGTTTGTGCTCATACGATCAGCATTGCAGGTATTGCGGACAGTTTCAGTCCGTGATCTGTGAAAGAGTGTCAGGGTGAAGACTGAGGGCACCACTGAACGGGTGCTGCGGCTGCTGAGCCTGCTGCAGCGCCGACCCTCCTGGACTGCCGCTGAGATCTCGGCAGAGCTGGGCGTCACGGATCGTTGTGTCCGGCGCGATGTGGAACGCCTGCGGTCCCTGGGCTACCCGGTGCGCGCCACCGCCGGTGTCGGCGGCGGCTACCAGTTGGGGGCCGGAACCCGGATGCCGCCGCTGCTGCTGGATGATGATGAGGCCATGGCTGTCGCGCTCTCACTGCGCCTTGCAGCAGGCGGCACGGTCGCTGGAGCAGAGGAGGCCGCGCTGCGAGCGCTGACCAAACTGGACCAGATGATGCCGCCGCGGCTGCGCGCCGAAGTCCGCGCACTGCACAGCGCTACCGGGGCGCTTTCCGGCCCCGCGGCTCAGATCAGCGCCGAGGTGCTGGTCCCCCTGGCCCATGCCTGCCGCGAGAGGGTGCGGGTCCGCTTCCGCTATACCGATCGCGACGGCGGTGAGACGCATCGGAACGTGGAGCCGGTGCAGATGATCACCACCGGTGTGCGTTGGTACCTGATGGCGTACGACGTCGACCGTGATGACTGGCGCACGTTCCGCCTCGATCGCATAGCCGAAGTCCAGACCACCACGTGGCGATTCCGGCCGCGGGAGCACCCTGATCCGGCGCAGTACGTGCAGGATGCGGTGACGGCAGCGCCGTACCGATACGTCGCCCGAGTCCGGCTCCGAGCCTCAGCTGAAGAGGTTGGAGCACAGGTCCCGCCGCAGGTCGGACGAGTAGAGGAGGGCGAAGAAGGATGGTGCCTGCTCACCGCAGGTGCCGACGACCTGGAGTGGCTGGCGATGCATGTGGTTCGGCTCGGCTTCGAAGCCGACATCCTGGAACCCGTCGCCCTGAGGGAGGCTGCGGCCGCCCTGGCTCAGCGCCTCTCTGTGCTCTCAGTCACTCGCGATGCCGCCGCCTGGTCGTAGAAGGTGACTCCTCTGCGGCGAAGCACCCCCCACAGGGCGAGTCCGATGAGGGCATAGACCAACAGCAGAGCTGCGATGAGAGGCGGCTGCGACCTTTCGAAACCGCCGTAGATGCCGCTGATGGTGACCACCATGCCCCAGGTGGCGCACCTGTGCGATTCAGCTCTGGCAGCGATCCCGACCGCGATGAGCACCGGCACCGCGCTGGCACTGACCACATAGACCGGCGACTCGCCGATGCCCACGCGTGCGGCCACGAGCCCCATCGGCACGGTGGCGGCGGCTACGCCGAGATATCCCAGCATATCGAGTCCATAGGCTTTGATCCGGCGCCCGGCAAGAGGCTTCATGGACTGGACCCTTCATCAGTCGGACTGAACTATGGTGCACATCACGTTCCCAACAATAGTGTCAGGACTGAGGTGAGGAGAACACGATGGTCATTCTCGGAATGGCTGAGCCGCCGGATCTGCATGTCATGACCTGGAATATCCGCCGTCGGGCGCGCTTTGCGTCGCTGCGGAGGGCAGACCGTTGGGCACAGCGTGCGCCCCGGCTTGAGGCGCTCCTTCAGGCCGAGCGGCCCACAGTGCTCGGTGGCCAGGAAGCCCTGGCTGATCAGGCGACCTTCGTTCAAGAATCGTTGGGGCAGGCCTACCGCTTCGTCGGACACGGCCGCCGCGGCAACGGTGGTGAGGGCAATCCGATACTCTTTGACTCGCTGCGCTTAGAGCTGCTGGGCTGGCACCAGGCGGCGCTGTCCAAGACGCCGTCGAAGCCCGGCTCGCGATCATGGGGCTCCATCTATCCGCGAATCGTGGTGTCAGCGCGCTTCCGTGACCGGGTCACCGGTGCACGATTCCTGGTCATCAACACCCACCTCGACCACCTGTCTGAGCGCTCGCGAATCAATTCCGTGCGAGCCGTCGGACGGCTGATCACCACCGCAGACCTGCCGGTGATCGTCACCGGGGACTTCAACGCCACCGCCGACAGTGAGCCGATGCGGCTGCTGCTGGAACAGAACCGGCTCGTCGAAACCTGGGCTGCCGCAGAGCACCACAGGACCAACCAGTTGAGCACTCTGGGGAACTACCGCCCACCGCGTCACAACACCGGACGCATCGACTGGATCCTCGCGTCGCCGTCGGTGGAGGTGGACAGCACGGCGATCAACGCCCAGCGCTACGAAGGAGGCTGGGGATCAGACCACCTGCCCGTTCACGCGCTGCTGCGCGTGCCCGCCGTCTGATGGTCAGGAATTCTCAGAACGTTGGGAGACGAAGCGGCCAGCCCCGCGCAGCCGCGGGATGAGCCGGACCGCCAAGATCGCCGCACCTGGGAGGGTGGAGGCCAACGCCAATGCG
Source organism: Nesterenkonia sp. (assembly GCA_052089225.1). Classification (GTDB taxonomy): domain Bacteria; phylum Actinomycetota; class Actinomycetes; order Actinomycetales; family Micrococcaceae; genus Nesterenkonia. Next base: position 34,152 of record JBQCZP010000019.1, on the reverse strand, counting down.
CCGTAGCCGACCGAGACGCTGATCCCCTCGGCGGCGGAGAGTCCGCTGAGGGAGAAGCTCCACGCGACGGCGACTTCCCGGACACCCCACCCGCCGACGCCGACCGGCACTGACATGGCCGCTAGGGCCACTGCCGCAGAGCCGGCCATGACGGACAGCGGAGCAGCGGGAGCCAACACAGCAGCGGCTGCGACAAACAGGCCCGCGAAGCACAACCATCCCAGCAGTGAGAGCACCAGAACGCTGATGAGCTTTCCCACAGGCAGGCGACGCAGCCACCGGCTGGATATCACCGCCGCCACAGTCGCCACGACCAGACACCCCGCCCCTGCCAGCGGGGCACGAGGCAGCAGCACCACGGCACCGAAGACGAACACCACGGCGGTGTTCACCAGGCGCTCAGCGGCCATGGAGGCGAACCCTTTGGCCAATGCACCACGGCGGGAGTCAGCGGAGGCGTCGGTGCTGTCGTCGGCAGCCCGCAGGGCGTCCCCGGCAACGCCGCCGGGCAGCACACTGTTCAGAAACGCCGCCTGCCAACACCGTGCCACCGCTGCGCCGAGGCCGATGTCAATGGCATGGTACCGGGCGATGAGCCGCCACCGCGCCGCCTGCGTGAGGACCCCAGCGCCACCCAGCGCGCCCGCGGTAAGAAAGCTCCACCAGGGCAGCCCGCGCAGCGCCGAGGTGAAACTCTCAGCCCCCCACAGCGCAATGATGCTCCACAGAACCGCAGCGCACAGCAGTATTTGGACTGTCCCGACCGTGAGCGTGCGCCAGCACAGGGGCGCAGCTCGCCCCGGAGCGGACGACGTCGGGCGGGTCACTGAGCACCTACGCAGCCGGCGCTGAACTCGCAGGCAGACTCACCACATCAAGGTGGCCCACTCGCAGGGTCAGACGGCCTTGCCGCAGCTGCATCAGACGGCGCTGCAGCCACTGGTGAGCTTCGGCAGCCAAGGCAGGGTCGTGCTCCGCAGCGGCCTGCACGCGATCGGTCAGATATCTTTCGACGAACTCCGGCTGAGCGTCGTCGAGCACCCAGTCCGTCTGCACGAGCTCAACATCGGCCCCGCGTTCTCGCAGGTGCTCGGCTACGAGCTCAGCCGCATCTGGTCCGAGCAGATCGGCGCGGCGCTGATGTGCGTCGAAGGCCGCAGAGACGGCTCCGTCCAACGGATCATCAGGGGTGAGGCAGACGCCTCCGGTGACGCTGAGGCTCAGCACCGCCGCTGCGTCGAATGAGGCGATCGTCTCAGCGATCAGTGCCGCTTCCCGCCGATCCAGCAGATCCAGCAGTGCCGCGCAGGTGACCACCGTCGGGGCGTCGGTGGGCATCAGTGCGGGCAGCTGGTCCACCGATCCGATCACCCGCCTGGTGTCGACCACCTGCTGGTTCTCAGCAGCAGTGCTGGAATCCAGAAGGCCGGCGTCGTGGTCCACCAGGATCCACTGCTGCGGCACCTGCAGCCGCGGCGCCAGCCACGCTTGGTTCGAGCCGGTGCCGGCTCCAAGATCAATGACTGCTGCTGTCCCATTATCGCCGAGGCCCTCGCGCAGCCACCGGCCGACCCGATCGATGAGCGGGATCGTGCTCTGCCGCGCCCGATGGTCCGCGGCACGGCGCAGCTGCAGCCAATCGGCGGCAACGGGACGGCTCACCACTTCAGAGCTGTCCGAAGCTGCTTCGCGGTGTTGCTCCATGTGGGGAGTCTATCCCGGTGCTCCCCGGCGTTGGCGCGCCAACGGGACCGTACGTCGTCGTTGGTGAGCCACTGACGCAGCACCTCGGTCCACGCACCCTCATCGGTGGGATTCACTGCCCGGCCCGGCAGGTTGGCGGAACGCCCCCGACTCGACGGCGGCTGACCTGCTGCCAATGCTTCTTCTGCTCCGGTGCCCGCACCGACCAGTGCTGGGACGCCGCGGGCCACTGCCTCGGTCACCACCATGCCGTAGGTCTCGGCCAGCGACGGCAGCACCAGCAGGTCGGTGCCCTCCCATAGCCTGTCCAGTTCAGCCCCGGTGAGAGGGCCGGGCAGGGCCGCGCGGCCGGCATAGTGCTGCGCGGCTGAGTCGACGGCCCGCACATAGTCCGGATACGACCCGTCCGGCCCGGCAACAGTGAGCTGCCACTGGTGGTGCTTCAGCGGCTGAAGGGCCCGCAGCAGCATCAGCGGGTTCTTTCTGGGGCTGATCGTGGCCAGGAACAGCAGCCGAGGCGGCGAACTGCCGTGGGACACAGGAGCAGTATCGGCGCCGGGAACGGCCACCGCAGTGGGCAGACTTCCGTAGCGGGAGGCCACCTCGCGCTGAGCCCATTCGCTGGTGCACACCACCAGGGCCGCATGCTGCAGAGCGCGGTGCTCCACAGCTGCTGCTGCGATCTGCTGGGCCGTTGTCAGCCCAGTCTCTGCCGGCAGCGGCAGGTGCATCAGGACAGTCACCTGGACTCCGCCTGCCTGAGCCTGAGCCATCTGTTCCGGGGCAGCTGAAGCGATGATGCCGTCGATCAGGACCTCACGGTAGCGGCCCAGCAGCTCACCCAGGGTCTTGCGCGCGGCGTCATCGGGATGCGGCCATGCTCCGGCGAGCTGCTCCTCAGCGACTGCCAGGCCTTCCCGATCCCAGATCTCCATCACGTGCCGGTTGTAGGTCGAGCCGCCGCTGGGACCGGGGAGATCCCCGGGGACGATGAAGGCTCTCTGCGCGGCCCGCCGTCGAGCGGGGGAGGCGACTGGCCGGGGTGAGGGCTCCATCCGGTGCTATGTCTGCTTCTCTGAGACGGAACCGTCTGCGCGGCCTGCGCGCTCCAGCTGGAGCACGTCCCGACCGAAGGATACGCACAGAGCTCCCAGCGCGGAGGCTGCCGCAGCTGCAGCCAGCGGTACCGGCACGATGGGTGCCAGCCCCACCACCAGTGCGGTGGCTTGTCCGGCCGCCACGGCTTTGCGGAAACCGCTGATCGCTAGGTTTCCGCGCCAGGCGGGCCGGATGATCGCTGCGGCGGCGAACAGGTAGCGCATCAGACCGATCAGCAGCACCCACCAGCCCACGGTCAGGGCAAGCAGGCCGGAGAGGACCAGCAGGGCTGCCGCATCGGCCTCCGGGTCGAATCGGGCTCCCGGTGCGGTGGCGTCGTCGGTGTGCCTGGCGACCCACCCGTCGACGGCGTCCAGCACTGCTGCCACAGCGGCGATGATCAGCACCGTCCATGTGCGGGCGGGCAGCTGATCCGCGATGGCCAGCACCAGGGCGGCGGTGAGCACCCCGGTCAGCGTTACCCGCACCAGTGTTACCCGGTCAGCGGAGGTGACCCGCTGCGGCCGACGCCGCAGAACAGACCATGCCGCAGCACCGGGCACCACCAGCGAGGAAGCCACACTTGCGGCGACCACAGTCGGCTCAGCAGTTCGAAGGGCATTGAGTGCTGAAGCGGCGACGACGGCACCCAGGACGACGGCGACAGCCTCGGCGCGGCCCGCCCCACGCCCGTCGGCGGCGGAAGGCACCTTGGCAGCGCGTCGAGCGCTCATCGGCCCGGCAGCTGGTGGTTCATCGGTGCTGAACTCCTCACAGACCGCATTGATCCGGCATGAGTCAATGGTGGCATGTCAGTGTACCGGGAGGCGGGTTGAGCCTGGGCCTGAGCCTCAGTCAGTGTAGGCGGAGGCGTACTCCGCAGTCGGAGGGATGGGATGGATGACATCCAGCAGGATTCCGTCCGGCGCCGAGAGGATGAAGTGTCGTTGGCCGAAGTCCTCATCCTTAGGCGGCAGCAGCGGAACGACGTCGTCGTCAGCGGTGATCTGCTGGTAGACCTCCGCAACATTTTCGACCTCCAGATTAACGATGATCCCCTGTGGCAGCGCTTGATATTCCCGCGGGATTGTGGGGTGGTCATGGGCGACCAGCGCCAACTCGAAGTCATCCAGCCGCAGACTGACATACCAGTCCGATTCGAAGGTGATCTGGAAGCCGACCCTGTCACGATAGAAGGCTGCTGCAGCTGCGACGTCGTGGGACATCAGGACGGGATAGAAACTGGTGACTGACATTGCCGCTCCTTTGCGTACAATATGTATGTAAAAAGAAACAATACATACACCCTGTATGTAAAGGAAGGGTCTGTGGCTCGTGCCTCCGCAGCAGCAGCTGCGCAAACTGCCCGGGACGTCCTCGAGGCGGCCTCCCAACTTTTCGCGGAGCGAGGCTACGCTCACGTCTCGCTCGATGATGTGGCGCAGGCGGCTGGAGTCACCCGAGGCGCGGTCTACCATCACTACGGCAACAAGGCAGGGCTCTTCAGCTCGCTTGCCGCTCAGTTGCAGACCCGTATCGCCGAAGTCGTCGTCGCCGCGGCTGAAGGCGTCGGAGAGGACCCGAGGGAGCAGCTTCGAGTCGGGTGCCATGCGTTCCTGGATGCAATCACTGCCCAGCCGGCTGCACGGGTTCTGCTGATCGATGCGCCCGCCATGTTCGACTGGGATCAGTGGAGACGGCTCGACGCCGAGAACTCCATGGTGCAGCTGCATCATGTGCTTGAAGAGCTGGAGCTCAGTCCGGACCTGGTGGAGGCGATGACTGTTCAGCTCTCGGGGGCGATGAACGAAGCTGCTCTGTGGATCGCTCAGCAGCCGCAGCAGAAAGCAGCCCGGCAAGCAGCACACCGCAGCCTGGATCGTCTGCTTGGGGCCGTCACCGCATAGCGGTGTCTCAGGGACGCCCTCACGATTTTCGGTCACTGCAGATCAGCCTGGCCCGGAAGCGGCCTGCTCCTCCCAATTGGCCCCAAATGGGTGTGCTGGAAGGAGCCGAGCTTCAGCCCATAGCCCAGTGCCCGGTCAACGGCGACGTGGAATCCCCAGCAGCAGGCAAGAAGCACCAACCAGGACGCCTCGGTGCCACCCAGCTGCAGCACAGCCCAGGCGGTCACCAGCAGCGCCGGTGCGGTGTAGTTGTGCACCAGGTTGTAGCAGAAGGCGCCCGCCCGCTGGTTGACCACGTACCCCAGAGCCGAGAGGTCGAAGGCTAAGAATGCTGCCGGCAGCACCCACCAGGGCTGCTCCAAGGCGATCACAGTGACGACGACGCCGACGGCGATCACCGCATTCTCACCGCGCTGCCACGCCACAGGGCGTTCGTACGTCTCTGCTTCAGAACCCGCCATGCTGACCCTCCGCTCTCCGCTCTTCCGCCCCTCTCGGGTGCGGCTGCTGCCGATCATTGCGCAGCCGCCGCCGGTTCGCGTCACCCTTGGGGATGAGCCGAATGCAGACTCGGCCTGCTCTGAGAGTGAACGAGGCCGAACTTTGACCCGGAGGATGGAAGAATAGCGATATGACAGCAACTCCAACGCATCAGGCAAAGATCAAGACCACCGCAGGCGAGATCGTCGTCGAACTCTTCGGACACCACGCACCGGTGACCGTGGAGAACTTCGTCGGACTGGCCACCGGCCAGACATCCTGGAAGCACCCGGAGACCGGCGAGGACAAGAGCGGCACCGCCCTCTACGACGGAACCATATTCCACCGCATCATCAAGGACTTCATGATCCAGGGCGGCGACCCGCTGGGCATGGGTGTGGGCGGCCCCGGATACCAGTTCAAGGACGAGATTCACCCCGAGCTGGACTTCACCGCCCCCTATAAGCTGGCCATGGCCAACGCCGGCCCCGGCACCAACGGTTCACAGTTCTTCATCACTGCGGTGCCGACCACTCACCTGCAGGGCAAGCACACCATCTTCGGCGAGGTCCGCGACGAGGCCTCCCAGAAGGTCGTCGCCGAGCTCAACGCGGTCAAGACCGATATGCGCGATCGTCCCGAGCAGGACGTGGTCATCGAGACTGTTGAGATCACCGAGCTCTGAAGCAGCCCGGTAGAGCAACCGAGTAACTGGTGAGCACCTGCTTCCAGCACCCGGACAGAGAGGCCTATGTGCAGTGTCAGCGCTGCGACAGGCCTCTCTGCTCTGCGTGCATGATCGAGGCCCCGGTCGGATTCCACTGCCCGGTGTGTGTGAACGAGGCACGACGACGCCGCCCCGCCCAGCGCACCCAGTTCGGAGCCAGAGTCGGGTCGGGACGACCGCTGGTCACCTATGCGGTGATCGCCGTCTGCGCCGTGGTCTACGCCCTGCAGCTGATTCCGACATATCTGCCCGGCGGTGCCGCGCTGCCCAACGTCACAGGCCTATTCTCCTACGCACCGGCATACACCTCATCCTGGTTCGCCAGCTTCGAACCCTGGCGGATGCTGACCTCCTCGCTGCTGCACTCACCCTCCAGCGCCGTCCACATTCTGTTCAACATGGTGGCGCTGTGGTTCATCGGCAGAGTCGTCGAACCCGCCATCGGTCCGCTGCGCTATGGCCTGCTTCTGCTGCTTTCAGCATTCGGCGGATCCGTTGCGGTGCTGTATCTGACTGACCCGCTGACGCCGACTGTGGGTGCCTCCGGCGCCGTCTTCGGACTCTTCGGCGCGCTGTTCGTGCTGCTGCGGTCCACCGGAGCACAGACCGGAGGGCTGGTGGCACTGGTGGTGGCCAACATGGTGATCGGATTCATCCCGGGGTTGAACATCTCCTGGCAGGGTCATCTGGGTGGGCTCATCACCGGAGTGCTCGCGGCGCTGGTCATCGCCAAGGCTCCACGCGGCAACCGGACGCTGTGGCAGGTGCTGGGGCTTGCTGGTGTGGGTGTGATCCTGCTGGTGCTCACCGGGATCGGCGTTCCGCTGGTGCCCCTGCCGATGTGAGGCTGATCGAAAGGAGCCGCTCCACAGCGAGAGTTACACCGCTGTAGTTTTCCACATTGGGGATAACCCTGTGGATAACCTGCCCGGAGCTCGTGCTCCACTGACAGAATCCTGAGTAATCCCTGCGTATATGGTGGTGCGCGTAGAATGAGACACTGCAATAGACGTAGGCTTGAGGGCAGCAACCGATCCTGATTCGGAAGGACATGCATGTTCGGTAAGAAGAAGAAACCGAGTCACAGTTGGGAGCACAAGGTGCTCAACGGAGCCGATGCTGCCCAGGTGTGGGTGGCGCCGAAGCTCGGCACGGCCGCTGACTGGGCAGAGAAGACCTATCGTAAGAGCGCGCCGAAGGTTCAGGACGCTTCTGTCCGGGCGCTGCATGCGGTCAACGGCGGTGCGGCGGTGGCCGGCACAAGATTGCGGGAGTACTCCGGCGCTGCCGGTGACAACCTGGCTCTGCAGTACCACAAGCTGCCGCCCAAGGCGAAGAAGGAGGTCGAGAAGGTCGTCTCCAGGTACGACGACGCCAAGGCCGACTTCACCAACAGGTACGTCCCCGCAGCCTCGGCCAAGCTCGGCGGCTACGCGGACCGGACTGCCAAGCTGATCCACCGGGCAGAGGTTGACCCGCGCGTGGAGCGGGCACTGGTCAGAGCCACCGGCGATAAGAAGATCGTGAAGAAGCTGCGGAAGAGCTCCGAAGAGGCCGCCAAGCGGGCCTCGAAGGAGCTGAAGAAGCGCCAGAGGACCAACTCCCGGAAGAAGGGTCTGCTGGTATTCGGCCTGGTGGCCGCCGGAGTCACTGCTGGTGTGGCCGCGTGGCGCGCCTCCCAGCCGGTGGAGGATCCCTGGAAGAAGCCCGCCCCGGTTTCCACTGGGACGCCGGCCAACACCTCGACGCCTGCCGGACAGGCCGAGACCAACACGGACACCAAGCCCACTGAGGCAGAGGTCCCGGCACCTAAGCCGGCCGCCTGATCTCAGCCCCTGCTCTCAGCAGGGACAGAAGAGCAGAGAAGAGGGGACTCGCTGCGGCGGGTCCCTTTTCTCTGCCCTGGTGACCGACTCCCTGGTGACCGACTCAGCGAATGGGATTCAGGTCGGCAGCCTTGGTCGCCGCACCCTTCTGCCCGAGCGACTCCAGCCAGTTGCCCAGCATGCGGTAGCCGCCCTCGGTGAGCACTGACTCGGGGTGATACTGCAGGCCCCACAGCGGGGCCGTGCTGTGAGCCAGGCCCATAATGACGCCGTCGTCGGTGGTTGCGGTGACCTCCAGAACATCGGGGACCGTCTCGGGGTCCACGACCAGCGAGTGATACCGGGTGGCCACAAAGGTCTCTGGAAGGTCTGCGAACGAGGCATGACCGGTGTGGGTGATCGGACTGGTCTTACCGTGCATCAGCTGCTGCGCGTGCACCACGCTGGCGCCGAACGCTTCGGCCAGTCCCTGGTGGCCCAAGCACACACCGAGCATCGGGGTGCGGCTGCGTTCGCACCAACGGATAAGCCCTACCGACACTCCAGCGTCGGCCGGAGCGCCGGGCCCCGGTGAGATCAGCACCCCGTCGAAGTCGGCGGCCAGCTCGCTCATCTCCTCCAGGGAACGGTCATCGTTGCGGACCACCGTGGGCTCGGCATCGAGTTCACGCAGGTAACCCACCAGCGTGTAGACGAAGCTGTCATAGTTGTCGATCACCAGAATTCGGGTACCTGATCGCCTCTGATCAGCACCGGTGGTGGGCGTCGTCGTCTCGGTCATGATCAGCTCTCTTCCAGGGTCACATCGCCCAGCGGACTGTGGGTGCTCAACCAGGGGAACACGAACTCCATGAGCAGCAGCACCGCAGCGGCCAGCACCAGCAGGGCCAGAATGATCCGCAGCCACAGCGGCCCCGGGAGCATTTCGTTGAAGAACCAGGAGTACATGTGCTTAGGCACCTCCGGTGTAGAACATATCGCGGATGGGCTCATGGTGGTCCAGCTCGTCGGAGACTTCGCCGCCCAAGGGTGTGAAGTCGGTGATCTCTGCGTGATGAATCAGCCGTTCTGCGTTGGAGAACATCGGGTGGCAGGTCGTCAGCGTCAGCGTACCGATCTCGGCGGAGACGCCCGGCTCACCGGGGGCCGGGGCCAGCACCTCGGTCTGATGGGGGGCGACGACGCGGCGCTCGGCGACCTCATAGGTGTACATCCCATCCGGGGAGACCAAATAGAGCTGATCGCCGATCTGCAGGTCATCCTGGTTCCCCAGCATGCTGGCGTGGGTGTTGCGGTGCCCGGCGAGGGAGAAGTTCCCCGGCTCATCAGGCATCTGAGTGTCGGGGTAGCGGCCGACGCCGCCGCGGTCGATCTGCGCGGCGGTGACCCCTTCGCGCACCGGTGCGGCCCAATCGTCTCCCAGCCGCGGGGCGTAGAGAGTTCCCATGATCTGCTGCTCATCAGCGAGTTGGTTCATGGTCGGCGCACACCCGATCTCTGATCCGTCCGGCAGCGTGTAGCAGGTCTCGAAGTCGGCAGGATTGGGGCCCTCGGCGCTCGCCTGGTCCGCCTCCGCAGTATCGGGGGGCTCGGGCATTTCCGCATAGAACTGGTCGAGGGAGTCCTGGCGGTCGGATTCGGCCTCGATCCCCGTCCACCACAGTTCCCAGACGATGAACAGCAGTCCCAGCACGCCCAAGGTGATGAGGAGTTCACCGATCCCGCCGGCGATCTTGGATCCTGCACTGCGGCGACGCTTGGGCCGTGCCCTGCCGATCGCTGCGCGGGCAGGTGTTCGGCTCGACAGGGCGTGCCGCGGTGGGGGTGCTGTCATCGTGGTTGAAACTTCACTGTGAGTAGAATGGCGCGAGGATCAGTATACCCAAGAACTATGGAGCCAACGTGCCAGAGTCGAAACATCGTAGGAACCGCAGGCGCGGCAAGAACGCAGCGGCTGAGGCGGAGAGCTCTCCGCTGAGCTCTGCTGAACCCTTCGACTTCAAAGACCTCGACGCCGACGAGGACGCCACACCGAAATGGTACGTGGTCACCATGGTTGGCCTGATGATCGTCGGCCTGCTCTGGCTGGTGGTGTGGTATGTGACCTCCGGGGCCCTGCCGATCAGCGCTGTCGGCGGCTGGAACGTGGCCATCGGATTCAGCGTGATCATGATCGGCATGTTCATGTCGATGAAGTGGAAGTAGCCCACTCCCACCCCCGCGTACGCAAAATCACCGTCTTATCGGTTCATCACCGTCGTATACGAGGGTGATGAGCGGATAGCAGGGTGATTTTGCGTAGGGGCGGGGCGTACGCTTACCGCGCCTTCGGTGCGGGCAGCTCCGGGGGCGCAGCCGCAGGTCTCTCCGCGAGCCGCTCCAGGGCCTCGGTGATCGCGCGGTCCAGCTGCGGGTCGTCCTGACGGAACATTTGGCCCGGATCGTGGATCACCTCGATGTCCGGATCCACCCCGCGGTTCTCCACGCCCCAGCCGTAGTCGCCGAGCCAGGAGGAGTACTTCGGTTGGGTCACCGAGGTGCCGTCGACCAGGTCGAAGCGACCGTCAATGCCGATCACCCCGCCCCAGGTGCGCTCGCCGACCACCGGACCCACGTCCAAAGCCTGCGCAGCAGCATTGACGATGTCGCCGTCGGAGCCGGAGAACTGGTTCGCCACCATCACCACCGGCCCACGCGGTGCCCCGGCGGGGTAGCTGGCACTGTGATCCTCGTGCCGAGGCCGGGCCCAGGCGATCACCCGCTGCGCCAGCCGCGCGATCACCAGCTGAGAGGTGTGCCCGCCCCGGTTATAGCGCACATCAGCGATCAGCCCTTCGGCCTGAGCGGCGTGCTGCAGATCCCGGTGCAGCTGCGCCCAGCCGGAGGAGATCATGTCTGGGACATGCACATAGCCCAGGCGGCCGCCGGACTGCTGCCGCACATAGCGGCGTCGGGAGCGGACCCAGTCCTGGTAGCGCAGCGCTGACTCATCGGCCAAGGGCACGACGACGACCCGGCGCAGACTCCCCGCCTGGTCCAGACTCCCTGCCTGCCCCGAACCCTCTGTCCGGCTCAGACTCTCTGCTCGGATCAGCGTGATCTCCACCGGCTTTCCCGCGGCGCCGACCAGCTGCCGTGCCGGGCCGAACACCGGGTCTACCGGGTGGCCGTCCACGGCAGTGATGAGATCTCCTTCAGCAGCGGCCACCCCGGCGGCCCGCAGTGGGGACCTTGCCTCAGGATCTGAAGATTCGGTGGGCAGGATCCGATCAATTTTCCACCCACCCTCAGCAGGTGATAGGTCTGCGCCCAGCATCCCGAGCTGCTGACCTTCCTCGCCGGGGGTCGGAATCACGTAGGCGTGGGAGGTGTTGAGCTCGCCGACCACCTCCCACAGCAGGTCCACCAGATCGTCGTGGGAACGCACGCTGGCCACCACCGGCCGCCACCGGGCCACCACGGCGTCCCAGTCCACCCCATCCATATCTTCGCGCCAGTACTGCTGGGCCATCAGCCGGCAGGTCTCGGAAAACATCTGCTGCCACTCGGCGGTAGGGTCGATCTGCATCCGCAGCCTGCCCAGATCAGCGGTCACCTTCTCCGGACTGTCGTCCTCGACCTTCTTGGGCGGCTGGATAATGATCTGGTCCTTGATGCGCACCACTAAGCGCTCGCCGTCGCCGGAGACGGCATAGCTGCTGACGTCCTCCACAATGGTGCTCGCCGTCCGCTGGGCCAGATCCCACCGGATGAGCTGATCGCCGGCCGGCTCACCGTCCACCCCGGCGCGGCGGGAGCCCAGCTGACCGGTCTCCTGGGATTCGCGGATCCACAGCACTCCGCCGGTGACGGTGCGCAGGTCGCGGTAGGAGTCCGAGGGGACGGGGAACGCCGTGATTCGATCCTCGGCGCCGGGGTCGAGGTCCGGACTGGTGGGTGCGGCGTCGTCGCTGCTCTTCTCTTCCGGGGTGCTGGAGAGCGGCCAGCCTTCGGCGGTGGGTCCGAAAGGTGGGGGTGCGGCCGCTGAGAGCGGTATCAGCCAGGGCCGGGCTGCGCTGCGGAAGGAGAGCGCGAACTCGTGGGCGTCGTAGTCCGGGTCGAAGGTCCGGTTGGAGAGCAGCACCACGTGCTGACCGTCTCTGGTGAAGGCGGGGGAGAAGTCGTGGAACGTCCCGGAGGTCAGCTCTACCGGCTCCTGGGACCCGGCCGTGTCCAGTAGCATCAGCTGGTGCAGCTGCGCCTGGGTTGCGGTGGGCTGGGACCACAGCAGGTACCGGCCGTCGGGGGAGAACGACGGTGAATGCGACTCTCCGCTGCCGGACCGGGCGACCTCGCGGACTGTGGGCGTCTCGCCGAGTGTGATCAGCCGGATCCGACCGTCGTGGCTGATCACTGCCAGGCGCTCACCGGTCGGGTCGGCGGCCATGTGCAGCACTCGTCCCAGCTGCCCGGTGAGCAGACGCTCCGGGGCTGCGCTGCCGTCCAGAGTGTGAATCTCAACGCTGTCCTCGCCGTCAGCGTCGGTGATCAGCGCCGCGCGGCCGGTGCGTCCCAGAAAGACCGGGTCCCGGGTGCGCACGGCAGAGTCGGCTGCGACCGCGCGGGCTGGTCCCTGCCTGTGCGTCAGCCAGAAGGTCTTTCCCCGCCACGACACCAGTGAGGCATCAGCGCCGTGGTCCGGGACGACGGCGCGCAGGTTCTGCGTCGCATCGATGCTCACCGGCTGCGGCTCAGTGCCGGGAAGGCTCACCTCCAGCCGGCGAGGGTGGGCGTCGACGTCGTCGAGGATCCATATGCTGCCCCGGGAGTGCCAGGTGATGCTGATGCCGTCGGTGGCGGCATCGCGAACGTAGCCCTCATCCTCAGTCTGGAAGGTGAGCTGCCGGGGTGCGGCGTCGCCGCTTCGCCAGTCATCCCAGATCCAAATATTGGCCTGCTCGCGGCTGCGGTGGGGGAAGCTGGCGGCACGGTCGGAGGTGAACAGCAGCCTCTCGCCGATGAACATTGGTTCCACCAGGCCGGCGGGCTCCTCGCCCAGCAGCTTGGTCCACTCATCGCTGTCCTGCGGATCGGCCCACAGCCGGGGAGCCGTGCCGCCGCGGTAGCGCTTCCAGTGGGCGTGGGGGCGCATGTTCTGGGTACTGACGACAACTGCACCAGATGCGCTGATGGCCATGCCGGAGACTCGTCCATAGGTAAGCCGCTGCCACCCTCCGGCGGTGTCGAGGGCACGGACCACCTGGTGGCGGTGGGCCTCACCGGCATTGGTCGTGGTGAGCAGCTTGCCGTCCGGTCCCCACCCCAGCAGTGCGGTCAGCGGATTGGCCCAGTAGGTGAGCCGCCGGACGGTACCGGTGTCGATCTCCGCTAAGAAGATCTCTGGGTGTCCGTCGGTGTGGCTCACGTAGGCGACGCTGGAGCCGTCGGGCGAGATCCGCGGTGTGCGCACTGCGGTGCGTTCCTTGGTCAGGCGCCAGGCGCGGCCTCCGGTGGAACCGGCGAGCCAGACGCCGTCGTCGGCGGTGAAGGTGATGGTGTCGCCGTGAATGTGCGGGTAGCGCAGGTAGGGCTGAGTACTCATTGAACTATCCTTGCCGAGACCGATCAGCGGGTAAACCCCTTTTTCGGTCTGTCCCGGCTCAGCTGCTGCCGACGCAAAATCACCTTCGAAACGGTTCATCACCCTCGTGTACGGCGGTGATGAACCGATAAGACGGTGATTTTGCGAGGGGGCGGGGAGGTTATCCACAGTGTCGCCGGACCCATGGCGCTCTGGTCGGCCGGCGGCAAGACTTGGACCATGGCACCGAAACTGTCGAATTCCACCGTAGAGCTTCTTCGGGCAGCTCAGTACGACGACGACGCAGACCCCAGCAACCGACTTGCTGACCAGGTGCACCGTGGTGTGCTGCTGCGCCTGCGTCGCGGAGTCTACGTGGATGCCCAGTCGTGGTTGGAGGCGCCAAGGTGGCGCCGCTTCGACCTGACCGTTGCTGCCGAGGCGCAGGCGGGCGGCTCTCCGCTGTTCTGCAGGGAGACCGCCCTGCTGCTGCATGGACTGCCGGTTCTGGAACTGCCCTCGGCCGTTCAGCTGCGCACTGCTGGTCGCGGACGAGTCACCACGCTGCCGGAGGTGTCTCTGACCGGCCGGCTGAGTGCCGCACAGTATCTGCGTCGCTGTGCCGAAGGCCCGGATTCAGCGCGCAGCACCTCGGCGGAGGCAGAGCTGCGAAACATCAGAAAGAAGTATGTGGAACCGGCACTTCCTGCTGGAATGAGCCGCACTGAACTTCGATCCGCTGTGACCCGGGGAAGCTATACCAATCCCGAAGTTCTCCTGCCGACCGGTGCGCTGCACGGGATCGCCGGACCCAGTGAGGGGTACCGAACAGAGCCGGTGGGTCTGGCAGTGGTGGACACAGTGAGCAGGCTGCCGTTCACCGACGCCGTCGTCGTCCTGGACGCGGTGAAGGCACGCGGGGACATCGACGTCGGGCCGTGGCTGCGATATTTGCGGACCAAGCGGCAGCGGCGAAGATGGGAGCGCGCGTGGAGCTTCGCCGATGCGCGGGCTGAGTCCGCATTGGAGTCTGAGTCGCGTGCGCTGCTGCACGAACTGGGTCTTCCGGCACCGACCCTGCAGCGGGTGGTTCATACCCGCATCGGGACGTTCCGGCTGGATATGTGCTGGGAGGACGAGGGGGTGGCCGGCGAAGTGGACGGGCGCAGCAAGTACTTTGATCAGCAGTACACCGGTGGTCAGGATGCCCATGAGATTCACTACGCGGAGAAGCAGCGGCGCGAGGCTGTCGAAGAGGACGGCTGGCAGGTGGTGCGCTGGGGCAAGGAGCAGGTTCGCCATCCCGAGCAGCTGCTCCGGCGGTTGGGCCGCCACGGTGTGGTGCCGCAGTGAAGCGGGTGAGATTCCGATTATCACCGTCTTATCGGTTCATCACCGTCGTCCACGAGGGTGATGAACCGATAAGACGGTGATTTTGCGAGTGGTGGATTGGAGGGGTGGGTTAGCAGCGCAGGTCAGCGGGGGCGGGCTGCCGCGGTTGTCCTGGCGCGCTCGGTGAGCTGATCCAGGCTCAGCGGCGCGGTCAGCGGGGCCTGCACCTCACCCAGCTGCTCATCGTACCGGCGCTGAGCTGCGGTGCCGATGAGGAAGTCGGCGATCGCCGGGTTCTTCGGCAGCAGCGCACCGTGCAGGTAGCTGCCGATGATGTTCTGATGCCGGGCGCCTTCGTGGCTGTCGCGCTCATTATTGCCCTCGCCGGTGATCACCTCGCCGAAGGGTTCGGCCTCGGATCCCAGATGGGTCTGGCCGGAGTGATTCTCGTAGCCGATGATCTCGCCGAACTGCTCTGAGCGGGTGACCACGTTGCCGATCAGCCGGGTATCGGTGCCGACTGTGGTGACGTCCAGCAGCCCCAGACCGTCGAGGCGGGAGCCTTCGCGCGGGTCGAACCAGTGACCGAAGAGCTGGTAGAGCCCGCAGACCGCCAGCATGGGGGTTCCGTCGTTCGCCAGTGCGTGCAGCTGGGGCCCGATCTGCAGCAGGTCCTGGTGAATGCGGTCCTGTCCGGAGTCCTGGCCCCCGCCGCCGATGAGCAGATCCACCTGCTCAGGGAATTCATCGCCTGGGTCATAGGTGTGCATCACCGGCTGGTAGCCGAACCACCGGATGCGCTGCTTCAGCACCAGGGCATTGCCGTAGTCGCCGTAGATGTTCATGTCCCGGGGATAGAGCTGAAGCACGTGGATCGGTTTCGGGCTGGCCGCGGCGCTCATCAGGCGAACTCCTCCACATGGGTGTAGGCGGACAGGTGTCTGCGCAGGCCCAGCATTGCGGTGTAGGTGCAGAAGATGCGCTTGGGCCGCTGCGGGTGAGCTTCCAGGAACTCATCCAGGGCCGGCTTCAGGTCCGGGTTCAGGGCGTCGATGCCGACCTCGTCGTAGCTGAGCCGCAGCGCCATGTCGTAGGTACGCACCCCGGAGACCATGGTGACCCCCTCACCGGCCAGCGAGTCGAAGGAGACGTCCCACAGCCAGCTCATATCGCGGCCGTCGGCGTAGTCGTCGTTGATGGCGATCATGGTGGACACTCCCGCCGCAGGGAAGCTGCTCAGCCCCAGCCGGAACCCCGCCGGGTTCTTCACCAGCACCAGGTCCAGGGGCTGACCGCCCACAGTCAGCGTTTCGCCGCGCCCGAAGGCCGGTGAGACTTGGGTCAGGGAGTGCAGCAGGGCTGCGGAGTTCAGCGCCTCACCCATCACCAGGCGCACTAGGGTCAGGGCGGCAGCTGCGTTATAGGTGTTGTAGGCCCCGTTGACGCTGAGGCTGGTGGTGATCTGCTCACCGTCGATGCGGAACGTGCCGCCCTGGTCCTCGAGGGCGGTGAGCACCACGTCGGCGTCCGGTGTGCCGGCAGTGTGCGCTGCGTCCTCGCCGTCGGGAACTGCCGGACCAGCACCATGGTGGACGTCGTCGTTGGGGAAGTGGCTGCGCAGGTGCGGCGCAAGCCCGAAGTAGCGCACGTGCTGCTCGTCGAGAGAATCGGCGATGGCGGCCACGCGGGGATCCTCCCGATTGAGGACTACCCCCTCGGTGGTGGCCGTGCCAATAGTGCGCAGCAGCCGGGCGGTCGTATCGATCTCGCCGAAGCGGTCGAGCTGGTCGCGCATCACATTCAGCAGCAGTGCGTGCTGCGGCGGCACTGCTCTGACGAAGTGCACGGCATGGGCTTCGTCGAGCTCCAGCACCGCAATGTCGGCGTCGAGCCTGCCGCTGAGTCCCAGATCGCCGACCATGGAGGCGACCACCCCGCGGGTGAAGTTGGAGCCGGACCGGTTGGTGAAGACCTTCAGCCCCTGGCCGCGCAGCAGCTCCACGACCATCTTGGTGGTGGTGGTCTTGCCGTTGGTTCCAGAGACGACGACGACGCCCCGCGGCAGCTGCGCAAGGGTGCGAGCCAGGAAGCTGGGATCCACCTTCTCCACTACCAGCCCGGGGAAGGCCGAGCCTGAGCCGCCGCGCAGTCGGGTGAGCGCGCGGGCAGCCTTACCGATGAGCACTGATGCGGGGAGCGGGAGCCTCAGCGGCACGGTTCACTCCTCATTGCTGTCGTTTCCGCCGTCGCCACCGTTGCCGTTGTTTCCGCCGCCGTTCCCATCGCCGTTCTCGTTCCCACTGTCGTTCCCACTGTCGTTCCCATTGGTGTCACCGCTGCCGCCGTCATTCCCGTTGCCGTTGCCCCCGTCGCTCTCGCCGCCGGAGTCGCCGTTCTGGTCGTCGCCGCCGTCGCCGTTGCCAGAATCGCCTCCGTTCCCGTCACCGTTGGAGTCCTGCGAATCGGTCTCCTCGTCGGAGGTGGACTCATCATCGGCGCCCTCGTCGTCCTGGCCCTCGTCGTCCTGGCCCTCGTCGTCCTGGCCCTCGTCGTCTTGGTCGCCGTCGTCCGTCTCATCGTCCTGCGGCTCCTGGGAGTAGCCGGCGCGGATGAGGACCGCGGCCTCGTTGGAGATCGTGTCCCCGCTGGCGATGGGTTCGCCCCCGGAGAGAACCTCAATGACCGCCCCGTCGAACTCGACGTCTTCGGTCTCCACCCATTCCAGCTCATAGGCGATGCCGGCTGAGCTGAGTGCCGACTCCACGTTGCTGCGCCACGCTCCGGGGGCCACTCCGGCAGGCACGTCGACGGTGCCGCTGGCCAGTGTGAGGTTCACGGTGGATCCCGCCTCCACCACGGTGCCGGCTTCCGGGTCGGTGCTGGAGACCTCCCCCTCGGCCAGGGAGTCGTGGCTCTCCTCGGTCACCTCACCGATCTGCAGACCCTCCTCCTCCAGGGTCGCGCGCACCGACTCTTCGGTCTGACCGACAAGACCGTCCGGAATCTGGACCGACTCCTGACCATCGGAGACGTAGAGCACCACTGTGGAGCCGTCATCAACCTCGGTATTGGCCTCCGGGTCGGTGCCGATGACGTGATCAGGCTCGATCTGCTCGTCGTGCTGCAGCTGCGGGTCGGCCTCGAGGCCGGCGTCAGTCAGTTCGGTGATCGCCTCACTGCGCGACATGTTCTCCAGCACCGGAATGCTGACCGTGCTGCCGGAGTTCAGAGTGCGGGTGAGCAGAAACGCTCCGCCGGCGATGACGCCTGCGACCAGAAGCAGAACAAGGGCGATCCACACCCCGCGACCGCGACGGCGCGGCGGCTGTCGGTAGTCGGTGTAGTAGTCCTCGACGTCTGGGTCCTGCGGGGTCCGCGCGGAGAGCGGGGTGCCCACACCGGTGGGGGCGACGACGTCGTCGAAGCTGTTGGGAGCCGATCCCACCGATGCCAGCTCGGTGGTCGGTGTCTCGTCAACCGCGACACCGCGCAGGGCGTCCTGCACGGCGTGGTGGAACTCCTCGGCAGACTGGAAGCGCAGTGCAGGATCCTTGGTGAGTGCTTTGGAGACCACCGACTCCATGGCTGGGGAGACCCGGTTGTTGAAGTCGGAGACCATCGGCGCGTCCTCGCGCACATGCTGATAGGCCACCGAAACCGGCGAGTCCCCCATAAATGGGGGCCGATTGGTGAGCAGCTCGAACAGCACGCAGCCGGCTGAATAGAGGTCACTGCGATGATCGACCACCTCACCGCGAGCCTGCTCAGGCGATAGGTACTGGGCCGTGCCGACCACTGCTGAAGTCTGCGTCATGGTCTGGGCGGAGTCGGCTAACGCACGGGCGATGCCGAAGTCCATGACTTTGATCTCGTCGGAACTGCTGACCATCACATTGGAGGGCTTGATGTCCCGGTGAACGATGCCTCGGGAATGGCTGTAGTTCAGCGCACCCAGCACCCCGGCCATGTAGCGGGAAGCCTCCTGCTCCGTCAGGGGACTCCCCAGAGCATGGTCGATCTTCTCCTGCAGCGGCTCAGAGACCTGGGGAACCGCCTGGGTGGCGTCGTCGTCGGTGACTCCGAGCACATCACCGCGACTGTCCTCGGAATCGCCGGGCGCCGTCTGGGGCTGGGTGTCCTCCGTCTGCGCATCCGGCGGGGGCGGGGGGTCGCTGGGCGCAGCGGCTGCGGTGGGAGTTCCGTGCAGAATGTGGCGCAGGGTGACGCCGTCGACGTGCTCCATCACGATGTAGGGCGCCTTGGCGTCGTGGCCGTTCTCAGGAATGGCAGCTTCGCCGGTGTCGTAGACGCCCACAATGTTGGGGTGGTTCAGTGAGGCTGAGGATTGGGCCTCGCGGCGGAACCGGGTGTGGAAGACGGGGTCGCGGGCCAGGTCCGGGCGCAGCATTTTCACCGCAACCGTGCGGTCCAGGGAAAGGTCCCGGGCGCTGTAGACGTCGGCCATCCCGCCGCGTCCGATCAGATCATCGATCTGATAGCGGCCGTTGAGTACTCGCGGTGCGTTTTCGCTCATGCTCCGGCCACCCATGTGCTGCTGCCGTTGGTCTCGCCGGAGGGATAACCGGGAGAAGTGGAATCGTCAGGGGTCGGGGTCTCAGCGGAGGACGTTTCACTGGGCGTGGGGGTGGGGGACTGGGCGGCTTCAGGGCCAGACCCTTCCTCGCCATTGCCGGTTTCTTCGCCGTCAGCGTCCTCGTCGGTGCCTGAGCCGTCGTTATCGTTCCCTCCGGAGCCAGCGTCGTCCCCGGCGCCGTTGCCCCCAGTCTCCTCGTTGTCGCTTGCCGAGTCGCCGTTGCCGGTTTCTCCGCCGTTGGTCCCGTCCTGGTCTTCACCGTTCGGAGAGGAGGTCTCGGTCGGCTCCGGGGTCTCGGTGTCCTCCGAAGTCTGCGTGTCCTCGGGAGTCGGGGTGTCCTCAGGCGTCGACTGCTGGGTGGGCTCGGGAGGCGGCGGGGGCGCCTGGGTGGTCTGCGGCGGCGGTGCGGGCCTGTTCTCCTGCGGCGGCGGTGGGGCGGTGTAGAACAGCGTCACGGTAGTACCGGGCGGCAGGTCTCCGGTGGGAGTGACACCGGTGACGCGCTCCGGAGTGCTGCCGGCCTGAACCGGGGAGGTATCGACCTGCAGTCCGGCTTCGGTGAGAAGGTCCGCGGCATCCTGGTAGTTGAGTCCCAGCAGCTCGGCTTCGTTGACCTCAACCAGTTCGACCTGCTGGGTGACGGTCTCCGTGGGGTTCGGCGCCGGTGCCACAGAGGTGACCGGCTCGTCCGGATCCGTCTCGTCGTCGGAGGCCATCATCGGCAGGATCCAGGCACCGAAGAGAGCCAGCAGCACCAGAAGGATCAGGGCTGCGGCAGGCCAGCGCCAGCGCTTTCCTGAGGTGGGCTCGGCGCGCTCCTCAGGGACGGCGTCGTCGGCGCGCTGGGTCCTCGCCTGCTGGGCGGTGGTCGGCAGGGGCGCCGCGGGCCGCGGAGCATCAGGAGTGTGTGCGCTTCTCGCCGCGCCAGAGACCGCCCCAGAAGCGCCGGCGGCGGCCCCGGCTCGGCCTTCCCCCGGGGAACCACTCCCCGCAGCACCGGGTGTCTTGCTGAGCACCTGGGTGGCGTCGTCATCAGTGCCTGCGGCACCCGCGTAGTGGGCGCGCAGGGCAGGCACCGCCTCCTCAGCAGCGGCGAGATCATGGCGAAGCAGAGCATCTGCCGCATCGGCCAGTTTGGTGGCGTTGGCCGGGCGGTCTTCGACCTCCTTGGCGAGCATGCACCCGATCAGTGCTCGCACCGGCTCCGGAATCTCCTCCGGCAGCGACGGCGGGGGTTCGTTGACCTGCTTGAGCGCAATGGCGATCTGCGACTCACCGGTGAAGGGCCGCTTGCCCGCCATCGCCTCAAAGCCGATGACGCCCAGCGCGTAGATGTCGGAGGACCCGGTGGCATGCTGGCCGGTGGCCTGCTCCGGGGAGAGGTACTGCACAGTGCCCATCACCTGGCCCGTAGCAGTCAGCGGCACCTGATCAGCCAGTCGGGCGATGCCGAAGTCGGTGATCTTCACCCGCCGGGTGGGGGTGATGAGCAGGTTTCCCGGCTTCACGTCCCGGTGCACCAGACCCTGGTCGTGGGCGACCTGCAGAGCACGGCCGGTTTGGGCGATGATGGACAGGGTCTTCTCCCAGGGGAGAGTCTTGTCCTTCTCCAGGATCACCGACAGCGGCCTGCCCGGCACCAGCTCCATCACCAGGTACCCGGAGCCGGCCTGCTCGCCGTAGTCGTAGATATCGGCGATTCCCGGGTGGTTCAGCAGGGCTGTGTGCCTGGCCTCGGCACGGAATCGGCGCAGGAACGCCTCATCTCCGGTGTACTCCTCTTTGAGGATTTTGATCGCGACCATGCGGCCGAGGACCTCGTCCTCGGCCTTCCACACTTCCCCCATGCCACCGATGGCGATGCGCTCAGTGAGTTTGTAGCGCTCGCCCATCGTGATGCCGACAGCCGGTCTCATTCCTCGATCACCGCTTCCAGCATAGTAAGCATCTGGGACCTGGTGAGCTGACTGCCGGTGCCCATGTCGATTCCCTCATACACCACAGTGACCGCGTACTGAGGGTCGTCGGCGGGAGCGAAGCCGGTGATCCACGAGTTGACGGTGTCATCGCCCTCAGCCCCGCGCTCAGCGGTGCCGGTCTTGGCGGCGACGTCGAAGCGGGACGACTGGACTCCCTGGGCGGTTCCGGACTCGACGGTCTGGACCATCATGTCGGTCATATCGTCGGCGGTGGAGGAGTCCATCACATCATTCAACACCTCCGGGCTGGACTGCTGCAGCACCTGCAGGTCCGAGCCGCGGATGATGTCGACCAGCTGCGGCTGCATCATTTCGCCGTCGTTGGCGATCGCGGCTGCGACCATGTTCATCTGCATGGCGGTGGCAGTCACGCTCTGCTGACCGATGGCCGACAGTGCCAGTTCGGCGTCGCCGGTGAGCTCCGGGAAGACTGAGGTGGTCAGGCCCAGCGGAATGCTGACGTCGGGATCGTTCCAGCCGAAGCTCTCGGCGGCATCCCGGATGGGCCCCTCTCCCAGCTCCATGGCCGCCTCAGCGAAGGGGGTGTTGCAGGAGTTGGCGAAGATCCACTGGAACTCCGCCTCCTCCCGCGGGATGCAGGCTCCGGTGTCTAAATTGGACAGGGGGCTGTTGGACTGCGGCAGCTCAATCGAATTGGGGTTCTCCAGCTCGGTGTCCGGCTCGTAGTCACCGGACTCCAGCATGGCCAGAGTGTCCACCAGTTTGAAGGTCGAGCCCGGTGCGATCGGCACGTCCAGCGCCCGGCTGCGATAGGGACTCAGCCCCTCGACGTCGGTGATGCGCTCCATGTTCTGCTCGAAGGTCTCACTGGAGTGTACGGCGAGGTCGTTGGTGTCGTAGGTCGGCTTGGAGGCGAGCGCCTTGACCTCGCCGGTGGTGACGTCGGTGACGATGATCGTGCCGCGCTGGTCATCCGGGATCAGCTCATGGGCCTGGCGCTGCAGCTCGGCGTCGAGGGTCAGCTCCACCTGGGCGCCCTGCATCGTTTGGCCGGTGAACAGGGAGCTGATCCGGTCGAAGAACTGGGAGTCGGATTGGCCGGAGAGGTAGTCGTTCAGCGCCTGCTCCAAACCGACCGGGGTGCGGTCCACCACCGAGAAGTACCCGGTGATGCCGCTGTAGAGCTCAGGGTCGTGGTAGACGCGCTGGTAGTCGTACTGCGTGTCGGAAGGCACCGACTCGGCGATCGGTGAGCCGTCCACGGTGATCGGCCCACGCGGGGCGCCGGCACTGGCGATGGTCTCCCGGGCGTTCTGCGGATGCGAGTTCAGCTGATCGGAGAGCACCACTTGGATCAGCGACAGCGCGACGAAGAGTGAGAGGAAGAGGGCGACGGAGACCACCCAGGCATGTCGGATTGCGTTGTTCACCGGTCACCCCCTGATGCCGTGCTGGTCGAATCTGCGGCGTGCCCTGCCGCGACCTGATTCTGGGGTGCGATCTGCGGGTCAGTGTGGCGGTCGCGCAGCGGGTCCTCGGTGCCTGAGGCCCCAGCACCGGTGGTGTTGAGCATCGGTCCGGACCGGATGGGCCGTCGTGAGGCGTTGCTGATCAGCAGCACGATGGCCACGATCAGCCAATTGGCCAGCAGCGCCGAACCGCCGGCCGCCAGGAAGGGGCTGACCAGACCAGTCATCGGAATCACCCGGGTGATGCCGCCGACGACGACGAACACCTGCAGCACCAGGATCACCGCGAAGCTGACCGCCAGCAGTTTGCCGAAGTGATCGCGGGTTCCCACGGCGGCGCGCATGTAGCGGGAGAAGAGCACCAGGTACAGCAGCAGCATCGCTGCCAGGCCGATGAGGCCCAGCTCCTCACCGAAGGCAGAGATGATCATGTCCGAGTTCGCCAGCGAGACCATGTGGGGGTTGCCGTTGCCCAGACCGGTGCCGGCCAGGCCACCGTGGGCCAGACCGAACATGCCTTGGACCAACTGGTAGGAGCCGTAGAGGTCGTTGTAGAGCTCCGGGTTGAACGCATCCAGCCAGATGTCGAACCGGTTCCGGGCATGCGGGACGAACTGATAGGCCAGCGCCGCCCCGACGGCGACCAGCACCGCCCCGATGGCGATCCAGGAGAAGCGGGAGGTGGCCACGTAGATCACCGCGACGAACAGGCCGAAGAACATCAGCGCGTTGCCCAGGTCGTTCTGCACGATCAGCACGCCCATGGCGATCAGCCATCCCAGGAACAGCGGGGCCAGGTCCTGCGGGCGCGGCAGGGTGACCGGTCCGATCTTCTTGCCCGCCAGCAGGATCAGGTCTCGGTTGTTGGCCAGGTATCCGGCGAAGAAGATCGCCAGGGTGATCTTCGCCAGCTCCCCGGGCTGGAAGCTCATGCCGGCGATGCTCACCCACACCTGGGCACCCTGGATGTCCTCGCCGAGGCCCGGGACGATCGGCAGGAACAGCAGAATGCCGCTGACCACCAGGGAGGTGTAGGTCAGCTGCCGCAGCCGCCGGTGATCCTTCAGCCAGATCAGCAGCGCCGCGGCGGCGACCATCGACAGCGCGGTCCACAGCAGCTGCCGATCCGCGACGCCGGAGTAGTCGGGGGTGAAGTCCAACCGGTGGATCATCGCCACCCCCAGCCCGTTGAGGGTGACCACGATCGGCAGAATGAAGGGGTCGGCGTACTTGGCGCGCAGCCGCAGCACCACGTGGAAGCCCAGCGCCAAAGCTGCTTGGACGCCGCCTTCGATCCAGTAGCGCTGATTCAGCTCGTCCTCAACGGCGAGGCCGACCAGCACCTGGGCGCCGATGCCGATGACCAATGCCACCAGCAGCAGCGCCAGCTCCATGTTGCGACGGGGTTTGGGCTGATCGGGCGTCACTGCTGGTCACCTCCTGCGCTGCTTTCCAGCAGCTCAACGATCTGCTCGGCGTGCGCCCGGTCCTCGGCGAAGATTCCGCTGCTTACCCGATTGCGGTCGTAGCGGGGCAGGTCTTCGGTGTCGATGCCGACATGCTCGTCCACCTCGGAGAGGGTGATCGGCCCCAGGGACTGGGAGACCCCGGTGAAGATGGCGACCTCGCCATCATCGTCACCGACGTAGTACTGGGTCTGGGTCCACACGTACCCCAAGAAGGTGACCAGTGCGATGAGGACGACCAGCAGTGCCACAAAGGTGGGCAGGAACCAGGCCCGACGTCGTCGTGCCGCGGTGATTGCCCCGAGGTCTTCGTCGTCGAGCTCAAGCTCGAAGTCCTCATCCTCCTCGTCCTCTTTGGGCTTCTTCGGCTCCGCTGCCGATTCTGCGTCGGATTCGGGACTCTGCTGGTCGCCGCTGCGCTCGCCGAGCATCTCCGAATAGGTGTGCCGCACCGGCTTCAGCGGCTGGCC
>JBQCZP010000019.1:6887-9479 GCA_052089225.1 Nesterenkonia sp. | reverse complement strand
TGCGCTCGCCGAGCATCTCCGAATAGGTGTGCCGCACCGGCTTCAGCGGCTGGCCGGTGAGCAGGGCGGCCATGGGGTGCTCGTCCACATTGCGCGGCGCCACCGAGATGGTGCCGGTCTCGGCAGCCTTCACCGCGGCTCCGACCAGCAGGTGCGGGCGGACTCCGAGGGTTCGGCGGACCATCGAGGCGGACAGCGGCGACAGCTCGGCGTTCTCCGGCTGGATTCCGGTCAGCGCCTCACGGTTGACCACGGGGATGACGTCCAGCTCCATAGTCTGGCTGGGGTCCTCCTCATCGGGGTAGGCCGAGTGGGTGGTGGCCACCGCCTCCTCACTCAGCGGAAGCGTGTCGGATCCGCTGAGATCGTCGTCGTCGGCGCGGACGACCTCCAGGCAGATCACGGTGACGTTGTCGGGCGCCCCGCCCTCGACGGTGAGGTCCACCAGGTCATCGGCGATCTTCTCCAGCGGCTCGTCGCTGCGCAGCTTCTGCTCCACCAGCCGGTCGGAGACCACGGCGTTGAGGCCGTCGGAGCACAGCAGCCAACGCTCGCCGGCCTCCAGCGGGAAACTGGTGATGTCGAGCTCCGGGGAGGCGTCGACGTCGCCCAGCACCCGCATCAGCACATTCTTGTGCGGGTGGTACTCCGCGGCTTCGGGCTCCAGGCGGCCCTCGTCCACCAGTCGCTGCACGAAGGTGTGGTCATGGCTGACCTGGCGGAACCGGCCCTTCTTCAGCCGGTAGGCGCGGGAGTCGCCGATGTGGGCGAACTGCAGCTTGTCCCCAGTGATCAGGCAGGCGGTGATGGTGGTGCCCATGCCGGCCAGTTTGGGGTTGGTCTCCACCAGTTTGCCCAGGAAGGTGTTGGCGGTCTGGATCTCATCCGGCAGCACCGTATCGGGTTCGGCGAAGCCTCGGGTGTCCAGATGAGCCAGGTCCAGCACAGTGGAGGCCGAGGCGATGTCGCCGCCGGCATGACCGCCCATCCCGTCGGCGACGACGCCGAAGAAGCGTCCGACGTAGCCGGAGTCGTCGTTCTTCGGACGGACCACGCCGGCGTCGGACCGGGCGGCGAAGTGGAAGACCAATGCCATAGCGGGTCAGGTCCTCAGTTCCAGAACGGTCTTGCCGATGCGGATGCGGTCACCGGGCTCCACTGTGGAGGCCCGGGTGAGCTGCTCCTCGCCCAACCACGTGCCGTTGGTCGAGCCCAGGTCTTCTAAGAACCAGCGTGAGCCCTGGGGGAAGAGCCGGGCGTGCTTGCCGGAGGCGTAGTCATCCTCCAGCACCACCGTGCATTCCTGGGCGCGGCCGAGCATGATGGGCGCGGAGCCCAGTTCGATCTCGGTGCCCACCAGGGGGCCTTCGGAGACCACCAGGCGGCGCGGCCGCGGGCGGGCCTGCTGGCCGGTGTGATGGACCGTGGCCTCAGTGCCGCCGGAGTCCGAGGCAGCCGGGGGGTGCGTGCTCGCTGACCGGTGGCCGCGGGTGCGAGATCGCTTGGAGACCATCATGTCGCGGCCCTGCGCGGCAATGATCGAAAGGATCAGGATCCACAGCAGGAGCAGCAGTCCGAACTGGAGGACGGTGATGGCGAGTTCGCTCATAGGTGTGGGTACCTCGCTCAGCCCAGGCGGAAGCGCAGCCGGGCACTGCCCAGGGTGATCACGGCGCCGTCGTGAATCTCGGTCTCTGCGCTGCGCAGCTCAGCGCCGTCCACGTACGAGCCGTTGGTGGAGCCGAGGTCGTGGGCGAACCATCGGGAGCCGACGCGCTGAATCTCCAGGTGCTGGCGGGAGACGCCGGTGTCGGAGACCACGAACTCGGCGCTGGAGGAGCGGCCCACGATCGTGGACTCCTCGGTGAGCCTGGTGGTGCGGCCCTCATACTCGAGGCTGGCGCCGGTGCGCGAGGCGGGCTGGGGGGACCGCTGCGGGCTGGTGGGCATCGCGGTGGTGCGTGCTGAGCCCGAAGCGGGGGCGTGTGTCGGCCGCGGCCCAGAGGCAGCCGGGGCCACCTCGCGCTCGGTCTGGGATTCGATGCTCATCTGCCCGCGCTTGAGCTCGGTGTTCTTCACGAAGGTCGCTTTGACCGGCCCGGCCACGGTGTAGCCCTGGGAGTCAGCGTGACGAATGATCTCTTCGCACAGCTCCTCGGCCAGCGCCTGACCGTACTTCTTGGCTTCGACGAAGTCATACTCGGCCAGCCGGATCTTGTACAGGTTGGGCACCATACTGGTGGTGCTTCCGGCTTCGGTGGACTCGCGGTCCATATGACGGCGCACTGCGGTGGCGATTTCCACGGGGCCCAGGCCTCCTCCGCGTCCTGAGAAGGCGCTGCGGACGGCTCGCTCAATACCGTGCTCCAAGCTGTCGAGCAGACCCACAGGCACCTCCCTGGCTGGACAATGATCTGTGCGGACCTTCGGCGCCGCACGACGGGCAGTCTTGCGCAGAGTCTACTGTCTCAGCCTGCAGAACCCGCACCAAAACTCTCAGGTAACCACAGAAGCTGCCGCTCGGACCAACTGGGGAGGGCGCGACGGTGAGTTCTCGTATGCGTGCAGCGTCGGCGGTGTACAGGGGCGGCA
>JBQCZP010000019.1:2872-6787 GCA_052089225.1 Nesterenkonia sp. | reverse complement strand
TACAGGGGCGGCAGATAGGCGGGTCGGTCAGCTGTCCCAGGTTTCGTGGCCCCGATGATCTGCCGGAACGGCCGCGGATCGGGTCGCTGACGATGCCGCCCCGGGGCGGGGCCCTTCTGTCCCCGCCGATGTTGCGCGCATCGTCTCAAACCTGCCGCGGATGAAACACAGCCGGGGACAACTGCAGCGGACCGCCGAATCACCCAGCGAATGTTGCGCCGGCAGGCTGAGTGGGGGCTGTGACCGGGTCGCTGCGCCGTTGCCGACTGCCCCTGACTCGACCGCCCCCGACTCGGCCACTCCTTCGTCGACCACCCCGTACCCCGCCGCTGACTGCCGGGGACTTCTGTGTGAGGCACGGGCCTGCTGAGACGCAGCGATGCGAAATCGCTCGGCCTCCTGGCGCCCTCGGGCAGGTGAGGGTTGTCACACGCCTATGGTGGTGTTACTGTCATCACATCGTGAGAGCGCTCTCACAACCATTGAGGCTCCGTTCTCGCTCGGCAGTTCCGCCGACTGTCGCTCGCTCGCTGCACATACCTTGAGGAGGAAACGTGAGCACCACAGATTTCACACCCCTGGGCCGACGCCGGCTCTCTCAGGCCACCGCATTCAGTGCGGCCCTCGCCCTGGCGCTGACCGCCTGCGGAGGCGACGCTGAAGGAGACCCGGAGTCAGACGGCTCGGCAGACGCTGCGGAGTCAGCGCCCGAAAGCCTGTCGATCACCACGTTCAACGAATTCGGCTACGAGGAGCTCTTCGAAGAGTACGAGGAAGAGACCGGCATCCGGATCGAGCACAATAAGGCCGACACCGCGGAGAACGCCCGCGACTCGCTGCGCAACAGCCTCGGTGCCGACTCCGGGGCCAGCGACATCGAGGCGGTCGAACTGGACTGGCTGGTGGAGTTCATGCAGTACTCCGACCAGTTCGAAGACCTCTCCGACCCCGAGGTCGAGGGCCGCTGGCTGGATTGGAAGTATGAGGACGCGGTGGACGAGGAGGGTCGCCTCATCGGCTACGGCACCGACGTGGGCCCGCAGGCCATCTGCTACCGCGGTGACCTGTTCGAAGAGGCCGGGCTGCCCAGCGACCGCGACGAGGTGGCGCAGCTGCTCGACGGTGACTGGGCCAACTACTTCGAGGTCGGCAACGAGTTCGTCGCCGAATCTGAGGCCGCCTGGTACTCCGGCTCGGACAACGTCTGGCAGGGCATGATCAACCAGACCGAGGTGCCCTTCGAAACCGAGGACGGCGAGATCATCGCTGACACCAACCCCGAGGTGAAGGACACCTACGACCAGCTGCTGAGCGCCAGCGTGGGCGACGAGCTCTCCGCGGGCCTCTCCCAGTGGTCGGGGGACTGGAACGAGTCCTTCCAGCGCTCCGGCTTCGCCACCATGCTCTGCCCCGGCTGGATGCTGGGCGTCATCGAAGGCAACGCTGACGGAGTCGAAGGCTGGGACATCGCCGACGTCTTCCCCGGCGGCGGCGGCAACTGGGGCGGCTCCTACCTGACGGTTCCCACACAGGGTGAGAACACCGAGGCGGCAAAGGAGCTTGCCGCCTGGCTGACCGCCCCGGAGCAGCAGGTCAAGGCCTTCGAAGCCATCGGCGCCTTCCCCTCCACAGTGGAGGCACTGGAGTCCGAAGAGGTCAGCGCAGCCACCGATGAGTTCTTCAACGACGCACCGGTCGGCGAAATCATGGCCAACCGTGCTGACGCCATCGAGGTCCAGCCGGTGAAAGGCCCCAACTATCTGCTGATCAACGTGGCCATCCAGGACGCACTCAACCGAGTCGACGTCGACGGCGTCGATGACCCGGAGAGCTCATGGCAGAAGTTCGTCAACGACGTTGAAGCCATGAAGTAGTCCCATGGCTGCTGTCACCTCTGCTCAGGAGACGACGGCGACCAACTCCACCCCCGGCCCGACTGGTTCCGGCAGGCCTCGTCCACCGAGGGCGAGGCCTGCCCGGAGCCGGCTCTCAGCCTGGGACCGGAAGTATTCGCCGTACCTCTACATCAGCCCCTTCTTCATCCTCTTCGCCGTCGTCGGGCTCTTCCCGCTGGTCTACACCGCATGGGTGGCCGCCCACGACTGGGACCTGATCATGGGCCAGGGCGAGCTGGTCGGGTTTGAGAACTTCACCCACGTGCTGGGCCAACGAGACTTCTGGATCGCGCTGCGCAACACCCTAAGCATCTTCGTCCTCTCCACCGGTCCGCAGGTGGTCGCAGCGATCATCATCGCCTATATGCTCGACAGCCACCTGCGAGCGCGCACGTTCTGGCGCATGGGCGTGCTGCTGCCCTACGTGGTGACCCCCGTGGCGGTCGCGCTGATCTTCTCCAACCTGTTCACCGAGCGCTTCGGCCTGGTCAACAGCGTCCTGGAGAACATCGGCATCGACGGCATCGGTTGGCAGTCAGATGTGCTGCCCAGTCACCTGACCATCGCCACTATGGTCAACTTCCGCTGGACCGGCTACAACGCGCTGATCTTCCTAGCGGCCATGCAGGCGGTCCCGCGCGATCTCTACGAACAGGCCGAGATCGACGGCGCCGGCAAGGTCCGCCAGTTCCTCTCGGTCACCGTGCCGATGCTTAAACCCACCATCATCTTCGTGGTCATCACCTCCACCATCGGAGGTCTGCAGATCTTTGATGAGCCGCGCATGTATGACCAGTACGGCCGCGGCGGCACCGATGGTCAGTGGCAGACCATGACCATCTACCTCTACGAACTGGGCTGGACCCGCTCGGACTTCGGGCTGGCCTCAGCGGTGGCAGTGCTGCTGTTCCTGCTGATCGTGGCGATCGGCATCGTGAACTTCACCATCACCCGGCGCATCTCTGATGCAGAGGGCGGCCGCGCCAAGACGTCGAAGCGCAGGCTGCGGCGCAGAAAGGCAGGGAGACCATGAGTGCCGCTGCACCCTTAGCTCCGGTCGAGCCGGAGGCAGAGACGGACAAGACCATGGGTCGGCGTCGATCATCGCGCCGCCGGGGCCGTGTGGGAGGTGCCCAGCGCAGACCCGGGTTTTTGGTCTACGGATGCTTAGCCGCCGTCGTGCTGGGGGGAATGTTCCCGCTGTGGTGGAGCTACCTGATCGGCTCCCACCACTCCACCATCCTCTCCGAGACCTCCTTCCCCTGGTGGCCGGGCGGAAACTTCTGGACCAACGCCTCCGCCGTGCTGGACAGCATCCCGTTCTGGCGGGCGACGATGAACTCGATCATCGTCTCCACGGTCACCGCCTTCTCCGTGGTGATCTTCTCCACGTTGGCCGGCTATGCCTTCGCCAAGCTGCGGTTCCGCGGCTCCGGCCCGCTGCTGGTGTTCGTCATCGCCACCATGGCGGTGCCCACCCAGCTCGGCGTCGTCCCGCTCTTTCAGGTCATGGCCGCACTGGGTTGGACCGGGGAGCTGATGGCGGTGATCGTGCCGGCGCTGGTGACCGCCTTCGGGGTGTTCTGGATGACCCAGTACCTGCGCCAGGCGATCCCGGATGAGCTGATCGAGGCCGCCACCATTGACGGCTGCTCGATGATCCGCACCTTCTACCACGTCTGCCTGCCGGCCGCGCGGCCAGCAGCAGCCATGCTGTTTCTGTTCACCTTCGTGCTGAACTGGACCAACTTCTTCTGGCCCTTCATCGTGCTGGGCCCGCAGAACCCCACCCTGCCGGTGGCGCTGCAGCAGCTGCAGGCCGCCCACTTCGTGGACTACTCGCTGGTGCTCGCTGGCGCCACCCTGGCCACAGTGCCGCTGCTGATCCTCTTCGTCTTCGCGGGCCGCCAGCTCGTGTCCGGAATTATGCAAGGAGCCGTCAAAGCATGACCACAGTCGTACCCGCCGAAACCCTCGCCGCCTCACCTGAGGTGAGCTTCCCGCCAGCCTTCCTGTGGGG
>JBQCZP010000019.1:0-2772 GCA_052089225.1 Nesterenkonia sp. | reverse complement strand
TGGGGGTCAACTTCTACACCGGCGAGCTGCTCACCGGAGTCGAGCCCGCAGACGCTGCGGCCGCGGCGGCTGCGGCCCGGGCCGCTGCTGTTCGGGGGACTGCGCAGCCCAGCCCCAACGTGGGCTCGGAGCACGTCAGCTCGGTGCCCCGCGGCCTGCCGCAGACCGCCATGGGCTGGGAGGTCTACCCGCAGGCACTGCATGAGCTGCTGGTCCGGCTGCACACCGACTACACCGGTGCTGCCGGGGTGGCGCTCTACGTCACCGAGAACGGTGCCGCCTATGACGACGTCGTCGGCGCCGACGGCAGCGTGGAGGATCCGCAGCGTCTGGACTATGTGCGGCAGCACCTGCGCGCCGTCCACGCCGCCAAGGAGGATGGGGCGGACGTGCGCGGATACTTCCTCTGGTCGCTGCTGGACAACTTCGAGTGGGCCTTCGGCTACGACAAGCGCTTCGGCATCGTCCACGTGGACTACCAGACCCAGCAGCGCACCCCGAAGGCCAGCGCCCACTGGTATGCGCAGGTGGCACGCACCGGCGTCGTCGACTGAGGCCCTTGCAGCATGGGGGCCGGTCGGTGGCGGCTGCTGCGGCGTCGACTGGGCCGCGGTGGATTGAGCCTGCCGCGGCGTCGAATGTCAGATTTTTGTCGCTCTGCGATCCGAGAGACCGCCAGAGCACCAAGAATCCAGCAATCGATGGTTGCGCATAGGGTATTGACATAGCGCCGACCAAAGACGCCGCCCAGACACGCTGACCACAAACGCCGTCCGCGCCGACCAGACGAAGGGAGTCCCCATGGCCGCCAAGCGACTCCCCACCCTGGAGGACGTAGCAGCCCAGGCCGGGGTGTCGCGGGCGACCGCATCCCGGGTGGTCAACACCGATCCGCGGGTGGGGCGGCTGGCCCGGGAGTCTGTGGAGGCGGCGATCACCGAGCTGGGCTACCGGCCCAACCGCAACGCGCGCTCGCTGGTGCGCCGTGATGCTGATTCGATCGCCGTGGTGGTTCCGGAGGCCGAGGACCGGGTGTTCGCCGACCCGTTCTTCGCCTCCACCCTGGCGGCCATCACCCAGGCGCTCTCCGACTCCCCGGTCCAGGTGCTGCTGGCGATGGGCCAGCCCGGACAGTCCCAGAAGATCGAGCGCTACCTGCGCGGCGGCTACACCGACGGGGCCATCGTGGTCTCCCACCACAAGGACGACCACATCTGGCAGGTGCTGCAGGCCACCAAGCTGCCGGCGGTCTATGTGGGCCGGCCCTATGCCGGCGAGGTGGGCATCCCCTATGTGGATGTGGACAACCGTGCCGGCGGTGCGCTCGCCGCCCAGCATCTGATCGAGGCCGGTCGTCGTCGTATCGCCACCATCACCGGGCCGATGGATATGGCCGCCGGTGAGGACCGCCTGGCCGGCTGGGGCCAAGCGCTGCGCACGGCGGGGCTGGCTGATGATCTGGTGGAGCAGGGTGACTTCTCTGCCGAGTCGGGAGCCCTGGCGATGCGCCGACTGCTTCAGCGGGAGCCGCAGCTGGACGCGGTGTTTGTGGCCAGCGACCTGATGGCCGTCTCCGCCATGCACGAGCTGCAGGGGGCCGGAGTGCGGGTGCCGCATCAGGTCGCCGTCGTCGGTTTCGACGATTCCCAGGCCGCGCAGCTGACTCGTCCGCCGCTGACCACCGTGCTCAACCCCGTGGCAGGGATGGCCAGCGCCGCTGTGGGCATGCTGCTGAAACTGATGAACGACGACGACGCCGGCCCGGTGATCCTGCCCACCGAACTGATCCGCCGCGAGTCCAGCTGAGCCGACCCGTTTCGCTGACGCCTCAGGCGAGCAGCCAAGCTGGACGTGAGGTAAATCGCAGGGGAACACAGGGTGAATGTACTTCAAGTTTGAAATAATTCTGATGTAAGCTGGGTTGTGTAGGGATGAACCGCAGAGAATGCGCGGTGATATACGCGGGCACCAGCCCAATCAATTATGAGGAGAACACTTATGGCCGTATCGCTGACCCCCGGAACGTGGTCCCTGGACACCAGTCACACCGAGATCGGCATGACCGTGCGTCACGCCGGCATCTCCAAGGTGCGGGCACAGTTCGAAGAGGCCATCGGCACCCTGAAGGTTGCTGAAGACGGCACCGCAGACGTCACCGCCAATGTGCGCGCAGAGTCCTTCAACTCCAAGAGCACGGACCGCGACGCTCACGTTCGCGGTGAGGACTTCCTGGACGCCGAGAACCACCCGGAACTGACCTTCGTGGCCAACGGCATCAAGCCTTCCGGTGAGACCTTCGACATCACCGGTGAGCTGACCATCCGCGGCGTCTCCAAGTCCGTGACTTTCGAGGCTGAGTTCGGCGGCCAGGCCGTGGATCCCTTCGGCGCTACCCGCGCAGGCTTCTCCGCCTCCGCAGTGATCTCCCGCAAGGAGTTCGGCCTGAACTGGAACGCAGCACTGGAAGCCGGCGGCGTGCTGGTCGGCGATAAGGTCACCCTCGACCTCGAGGTCGCCTTCGTTCTCCAGGGCGAGTGATCCCCTAAAGCATCACGACGACGAACGTCGTCACCGAAGCCCTCGGGTACGGAGCAAAATCGCTTCTGCCTGGGGGCTTCGTCGTGTCTGGAGAGGCTGGTGCCCATAGCTTCGCAAGGGTCTCTTGCACCCTCGATGACGCGAATTCTCAGCATGGGATGTTGAAAGTTCTCAACATTACCGGCTCTTCGGACTTGGGGTGGGGGCAGGCGACTCGCGGAGGATCTTGAGTAG
>JBQCZP010000018.1:18965-45475 GCA_052089225.1 Nesterenkonia sp. | reverse complement strand
CTCGTGCATTTAAAGCCCCTCAAACGGCCCGCGCCGTGAAAGACCCAGGCTAGGATGCCGGCAGCCCGGCCGGGGCGGCACCCAGGGCCATATCGGCGAGGCGGACCATAGCCCCGCTATACCCCCATAGGGTATTATTTGGGGTATGGAATCTACTGCACACGGCTATATGAGCGACAAAACCAAGTACCTGTCTCGGGTGAAGCGGATCGAGGGCCAGGCCCGGGGCATCCACCGCATGATCGACGAGGACACCTACTGCATCGACATCCTCACCCAGGTCAGTGCGATGACCTCTGCGCTGGAGAATGTGGCACTGGCCCTGCTGGACGACCATCTGGACCACTGCGTGGCAGATGCGGTGGCCACCGGCGGCGATGACGCTCAGGAGAAGATCCGTGAAGCCAGTGAAGCCATCCGGCGCCTGGTGAAGTCTTAGGGGCCGGACGGCTGCTCGTGACCGGCAGACAAGCTGCCCCACAGCGGCGGACAATGTTGCTTCGCGTGTCAGCTTCGAGTGCCCTGAGCAGCTGACCGCCTTAGACTTTCCCCATGCCACGTCCTGTCCGTGACGGCCCTTGGAGCCCCAAGGCCTACCTCACCTATTCCTCTGAGCGCACCCAACCGTTCACCGATCTGCTCAACCGCACACACGCCGATGGGCCGCAGCGCATCGTGGACCTCGGCTGCGGCCCCGGCAACGGTATGGCTGAACTTCGCCGCAGGTGGCCGGACGCGCAGATCCTCGGTGTGGACTCCAGTGCCGACATGCTGGAGCGTGCCCGCCAGTCCACCGCCGGGGACTCAGGCATCGAGTATCAGCACATGGATATCCGCACACTGGAGTTGGAGCACAAGGCTGATCTGATCGTCTCCAACGCGGCGCTGCAGTGGATTCCCGAGCACCGCAGTCTGCTGGCCCATGTGCAGAACCAGCTGGCCCCCGGCGGCGTGCTGGCAGTGCAGATTCCGGGCAACTTTGCTGAGCCCAGTCACCGACTGCTGGCGGAGTTCGCGGCCCAGGAGCCCTACCGCGAACATATCGATCCGGCCGCCATGCTGCACCGCACCGCCGAGGTCAGCGACTATATGCACGACGTCGCCGGGCCCGGTTGGCACGTGGAGGGCTGGGAGACCACGTATCACCACGTGCTGCAGGGCGAGAACCCAGTCTACGACTGGGTGGCCGCAGCTGCGGCACGCCCGGTGCTGAGGGGACTGCCCGAAACGCTGCGCGAACAGTTCACCGCAGAGTACAAGGAGGCCCTGCGTCAGGCCTATCCGCGCACGGACCTCGGCACGATCCTGCGGTTCCGCAGGATGTTCTTCATCGCGCGCCGGACCCGGTGACCTTCCCGACTCGGCGCGGCCTCAGGCCTTCACATCGGAGGGGTGGGCAGCCAACGGGGTCACCCGGATGCGCATAAAGGGGAACAGCGGCAGGCCCTGGAGGAGCTGATGGAGCTCATCGTGGCTGTCGACGTCGAAGATCGAGCAGTTCGCATACTCGCCGACCACACGCCAGATATGCGGCCATTTTCCCTCGCGCTGCAGCTGCTGGGAGTACTCTTTCTCCCGGGCGACCAGCGCACTGCGCTCCTCGTCGGGCAGATCGCGGGGGATGCTGACATCCATGTGGACCAGGTACTTCATGATCAGGTTCCTTTCAGCGTGAGGGATTCTGTGAGCAGGGCTCACTCATCTGCCCACGATTCATTACTTGGTATGTCGTTCGTCTCAGTCGGTGCGGTAGCGGGCCAGTTTGGACTCATCGACCGCGTGGCCCACCCCGGCACCGTCACGAACGAACACTGCGCCGTCGACGATCTGCAGCGGTTCGACGATGAGATCATCAGCCATGTCTAAGAAGTTCGAGAGCTCTGCGGGGCGGCGCGACGCCGCCTCGAAGGCTGCGCCGAAGGCGACGGATGCGGCGCTGCCGACCTGAGTGTCGATCTGGTTGCCCACATAGACGTCGACGCCGAGGCCCTCGGCCAGCCCTACGATCCGGCTGGACTCGGTGAATCCGGTCCGCGCGGTCTTGATCGCCAGCAGGCCGGCCCCATCAGTGATCAGTTCCCGGGCTGCCGCATTCAGATCGGGAGCCGACTCGTCGGCGGCGATCGGGATGGCGGACCGCGAGGTCAGCCAGCGTCGGCCCATGTACTGCGCGGCGTCATTGGGCTCTTCAAGGAACTGCATTCCCAGCTCGGCGGCCTCCGCGAGCACTGACCCGGTCTCAGCGGCGCTCCAGCCGCGATTAGCGTCCATGTAGAGGTCGACATCCTCGCCGAAGGCCTCCCGCAGGGCGCGTGCTGCGGCCATATCCAAGGAGACCGGCCTGCGGCCGACCTTGAGCTTGAACGCGCCGATCCCATAGGCTTCGCGCATCTGCGAGGCCTCCTCCACCAGTTCGGCAGGGTCTTTGAATCCCAGCATGTGCGAGACCTTCAGCCGGTCGGTGAACCCGCCCAGCAGCTTGGTGACCGGGACGTCCAACGCTTGGCCGATGATGTCCCACAGGGCGATGTCGATGGAGCCTTTGGCCGTGGCGTTGTTGAGCGTGCGGCCCATTGCCTGCCGCGCCTTCTCCCGGTCGAAGGGGTCGACGCCGATCAGCTGGGGCGCGAACACCGAGGTGACCACGCTGATGATCGAGCCTTGGGTCTCACCATAGGTGTAGGGCCGCGGCGGGGTGTCCGAGACGCCGGTGATTCCGGCATCTGTGCGGACTCGGATCAGCACGTGGTCTGCTGCCGTGACCTCACCTGAGGCGAACTTCAGCGGTCGCCGGTAGGGAATCGTGTAGGGAATCGCCTCGATGGCGGTGATCTTCATCAGGGGTCCTCATCTGTCAGGGTCGGCGGTGCGACATCTGCGCGCACCAGCTCGATCAGAGCGTGCAGCAGCGGTCGGTGATCGTCGCTTCGCCAGGCCATGGCCAAGTCCACGGTGGGCCGACCCACCAGGGGAAGGAACACCACACCGGGCATTCCCAGAGCGGAGACCGGCTCGGGGACAAAGGCTGCGAAGCCGCCACCAGCCACCAGGGAGATCAGGGTGGAGGTTTCTCTGAGCACCTGCCTCACCTTCGGCTCAAAGCCGGCAGCTCGGCACACTTGGGCGGTCAGCAGGGCGACTGCAGAGTCGCTGGGATAGGAGACGAGGGGCTCATCGCGCAGCTCTGCGGGGTCGACGTCGCCCTTCCCCACCAGGGCATGGTCCTCCGGCAGTGCGATGCGCAGCTCATCAGACTGGACGTTCTCCAAGGTCAGTCCCGCAGCGGGTGCGGACATGCGCAGCAGCGCAGCATCGATCCGGTGGCCCCGCAGGCCCTCAACGAGCTCGGGATTCAGCAGCTCTCCACGGACGTCCAGCTCCAGCCCCGGGATCTGACGCCGTGCCTGCCGCAGCAGTCGTGGAAGCACGTGATAGGCAGCCGAACCGGTGCTCCCCAGACGCAGGATCCCTTGGGCGCCGGCATCGACGCGCCGCACCTCATCCTCCAGGGTGTCCAGCTCGGCCAGCAGAACGTGGGCACGATCCAGCAGGACCTGCCCGGCAGGGGTCAGGGACACACTTCGGGTTGTTCGTTGAAGCAGTGTGACGCCCAGCTGAGCCTCGAAGGCCTTGATCTGCTGGGACAGCGGCGGCTGGGCCATGTTCAGGCGGCGGGCGGCGTTGCCGAAGTGGCGCTCCTGGGCCACGGCGACGAAGTACCTCAGATGGCGCAGCTCCACACTCACCTCCCCCAGAAACGGTTCAGCAGACGAATCGGGCAACGCCTGCACCGGGACGACCGGTGATCGTCATCATGACACTACAACCCAAGCCATATCAATAATTCACTATTTTAAGGACGCCGGTGATCAATGTCATGCGACTTCATCAGCACTTATATGTACCTAATATCAGATCAGCGAATCTATGTATTTGTTGCCCCTAATTCTGCTCGCCTAGACTTTGTCTCACAACACCGTGATGAATGACACAGTTTCGGTGAGAACAGGCCACAGCCCACATATACGAGGGAAGGATCATCATGACCAGCACTCCCGAGGTCCGTGCCGCCGACTCCGGCGCCGGGGCCACCGAACGGTTTCGCGAATCCGGCAAGCTCGGCGCCGACTCTGGTATCTCACTGGAGCGTGCTCAGACCCTGATCGGCGCCATCGTCCAGTCCGTCAACGACCTGGCCGAGCAGCACGAACTCACCTATGAGGAGTTCAACATCCTCAAGGCATGGCTGATTCAGGTCGGCGAGGACGGCGAATGGCCGCTGTGGCTCGACGTCTTCCTTGAGCACACTGTCGAAGACATCGCCACCCGTGACCGTAAGGGAAGCAAGGGTTCCATCGAAGGGCCCTACTACGTTCCGGACGCCCCGACCATCCAGTCCCCAGCCACTATGCCGATGCGTGAGGATGAGAAGGGCACAGCGCTGCTGTTCACCGGCTCGGTCAAGGACGTCGCCGGAAACCCGCTGCCTGATGCCACCGTTGAGCTGTGGCACGCTGATGAGGACGGCTACTACTCCCAGTTCGCCCCCAACATCCCGCAGTGGAACCTGCGGGGCACTGTGGTGGTCGACTCTGCGGCCAACTACGAGATCAACACCGTCCAGCCTGCTCCGTACCAGATTCCCACTGAGGGAGCGACCGGCAAGATGATCGCAGCTGCCGACTGGCACGCGTGGCGGCCGGCCCACCTGCACGTGAGGGTGAAGGCCCCCGGCTATCAGGACCTGACCCAGCAGCTCTACTTCCCCGGCGATGTGCACAACGACGACGACATTGCCACTGCGGTGAAGCCCGAGCTGATGCTGGACCCTCAGCCCAACGACAGCGGCGGGGTGACTGCCGTCTACAACTACGTGCTGGACCCGGCCTAAGTCACCGAGTGTCTGACGCCATGACCCACACTGAACTGGCTGTCACCGCACTGTCCCAACCACAGGACCCCACACATGCTGTGGTCCTGATGCCGGGGCTGGGAACTGCGGTGGCAGGCACCTGGAGTGAGACCGCAGGGCACGTGGCCCCCAGCGCGTTAGTTCTCGCGTTGGACTTACCCGGCCATGGTCGCTCTCCGGCCTGGGACACCAGCCGGACCGAACCGACCATCGCTGGGCTTGCCCAAGCTGTGGAGGCCACCGTGCGGGCCGAGCTGCAGCGCAGCGAAATGTCGGGGCTGCCGGTGAGCTTCGCCGGCATCTCGCTGGCAGGCGGTGTGGCCCTGCAGCTGGGGCTGCGTCACTCTGAGACCTTCACCTCTGTTGCCGTGGTCTGTTCGGCCGCGACGATCGGGCAGCCCGCTGCCTGGGCCGACCGCGCTGCGGCCGTCCGTGCCAGCGGCACGGCACAGCTGGAGGAGGGCTCAGTCACCCGGTGGTTCGCCCCGGACTTCCCGGCCGCGAACCCGAGGCGTGTCGAGGCACTGGCCGCGGCGCTGCGGGACGCCGATGACGAGAGCTACGCGCTGCTGTGCGAGGCACTGGGGACCTTCGACGTGACCGATCAGCTCGGAGAGCTGCTCATGCCGGTGGTAGCCGTCGCAGGGGAACGTGACCTCATCACGCCTCCGCAGCAGGCCGAGTCTCTGGCAGCCGCCGCGGCAGATGCCCAGGTCCATATTCTGCGCGGGGCGGCCCACCAGGGCCCGACGGAGAAGCCGGCTGAGGTCGCCGCTGCGCTCAACGAGTTCTTCTCCTGAGCCTGCGCCCTACTAGCGGACCGAACGCATAAAGGTCAGGTCGAAGGTGCGGCGGCCGGCTGTCATTGACTTCTGCTCAAAATCGGTGACCACTCGCGCTGCGAAACGCGGTGCCCAGCCGCCTTCGTGATCCAGTGCCTCCTCCAACGGCAGCGGATGGGTCTCTTTGCCCAAGCTGACGGCATCAAGGTCACCCAGTCGCACCTGAGTCAGGTCGGACTCCTCTCCCGCGCGCTGGCCACGATGCGGGTTCCAGAACGACGCCGACTCTGAGATCACCCGACGCATCTGCACCGCATAGTCCGACCAGTCGGTGGCCAGCCGCCACACTCCGGTAGGCGCTAAGACCCTCGCGGCCTTCTCCACGAAGGACTCCTGCACCAGACGCCGCTTGCGGTGCTTGGCCTTATGCCACGGGTCGGGGAAGAACACCCACAGCTCGTCGACGGATCCGGCCGGCAGCAGCTTGTCGAGAACCTCCACTGCGTCCAAGCAGGCGACCCGCACATTGCTGAGCCCCTCCCGTCGGATGCGCGCGGCCAACTGCGCCGCCCCCGGCCGGTACACCTCGATCGCTAGGAAGTCTGTCTCCGGATTGGACGCGGCAGCGTGGGAGATCGCTTCCCCGGAGCCGGAGCCGATCTCGACGATCAGCGGTGCGGTGCGGCCGAACTCTTCGTGCCAGTCGATGGTGAAGCCCTCTGCCACTGCGGTGTCGCGCGTCCCCTGGGGCACGTCCAACAGCTCACGGCCCAGGGCGGCGTCCCAGGAGCGCTGGTAGCTGGGCTTCAGCCGGTTGCTGCGGCGCACGAATGACAGTGGGCGGCGGTAGTGCTGCTGGTTCTCAGTCAAGGATCTCCCCCGCCCCGGTGAGGAACTCATGCAGCAGCGGGCCGTTGGTGGAGCCGCCGAACTCTCCCTCCTCCATGAAGACCGCCACTGCGAGGTCTCCCTGCAGGGCGGCGATCCAGGTGTGGGCATAGCTGTCGTCGCCCTCACCGACCTCCGCCGTTCCGGTCTTCGCGTAGACGTGGTCGCCGGGCACCGGGTCCATGGAGGACAGGGTGCCGAAGGTCACGGTGTTTCGCATCAGCTCTCGCAGCTGCTCGGCCTCTTCGCCGGTGAGTCCGCCCTCGGTGGCCTCATCGCCGGCGTCGGCGTCCTCTGTCTGCGCCTCATCCTCGACGACCAGGCGCGGGTGCAGGGTCTGTCCGGCACCGATGGAGGCGGTCATGGCCGCCATGCCCAGCGTGGAGGTCTCCACCTCTCCCTGGCCGAAGAGGTTGGCGGCATGCAGGTTGAGCTCGCTGTCGTCGGGGATGGAGCCGAAGTAGGCGGGAAGCCCGATGCCGGTGGAGTTGTTGATGCCCAGGTCCAGGGCCGCCTGGTGGACTTCGGCACTGGAGACGTCGTCCCATGCGGAGACGAACAGAGTGTTGCAGGAGGCCGCCATGGCTTCCTGGAAGGAGATGTCTCCGAGGTACTCACCCGAATACCCCTCCACATTGCTGAACTCCTGACCGTGGACCGTGGTGTGAGCCGGACAGCTGACCTGGCTCTGCGGGGTCAGTCCGTTGCGCAGCATGGCCAGCGCGGAGACGACCTTGAAGGTGGAGCCGGGGGCGTAGGCGGACTCGGTGGCGACGTCGACGAAGTTCTCATCCGGGGTGTGGCTGGCCGCTGCCAGGATTCCGCCGTCAGAGGGCCGGATGGCCACCATCGCGGCGGTGGTCTCCTGGTCGCCCACAATATCCTGGGCGAGGTTCTGCAGCCTCGGGTTCAGGTGGGTGCTCACGTCGTCGCCGGCTTCTGAGTCCACGGAGTAGAGCGTCCGCTCCCCCATGGTGATGCTCACCCCGGGGGTGCCGCGCAGCGTGTCCTGGTACTGGGCCTGCAGTCCTGAGGTGCCGACCATCTCACCGACGCTCAGGGTGGGGTTGTTCTCCAGATGCTCTGCGGTGACCGGACCCACCCGGCCGATGAGCAGTGGGGCAAAGTCGGAGCTCTCCGCCAGTGACATCTGCCCGTAGTGGGATACCGCACCGGGGACGGCCTCAACCTCTGCGGCGGTGACCTCAGCGGAGTCCTGCCGCAGGGTGATGGCCTCGACGAAGGCCTCATCACCGTAGGCCAGCACGGTCTCGGCGTAGTCCTCCGGGCTGATGCCGACCACTTCGGCCAACTGCTCAGCGGCCTCGCGCTGGGTCTCTTCGCTGGGGACTTCGCCGTCGCCCAGCTGGATCTTATCGATCCCGACGTGGACCACGTCGCGGTT
Organism: Nesterenkonia sp.; assembly: GCA_052089225.1. Lineage (GTDB taxonomy): Bacteria > Actinomycetota > Actinomycetes > Actinomycetales > Micrococcaceae > Nesterenkonia. The sequence goes on along the minus strand of JBQCZP010000018.1, from coordinate 37,488 downwards.
GTAGACCATCGCGCGGCCGTTGTCGTCCATGATCCTGCCGCGCTGGGCAGCATCGGTGGTGTTCAGCTGGATGTTCTCGTGTCCGGCGTAGTCGGGCAGGATGATCTCGGTCTCACCCGCAAGCAGCCAGACGTCGGATTCTTCGTCGTAGGTGAAGTCAGCTGCGGTCTGGTAGGTCCAGGCTTCGCCCTCGATGCCGGCTTCGCTGAGGTCCCAGGAGTGGTCGAAGGTGACTTCGGCGGTGGGGGCACGCACAGACTCCTCACCGGGCTCATCGCGCTGAATCTCGGCGACCTCGACCTCAGGGGTGAGCTCTCCGAAGGGTTCGTGGAGGTTCTCCACCGCCTCGGCCAGGCCCTCCTGGGTGCCGGAGGCAAGCGTGGCGGCACTGAAGTCGCCGGTGCCCAGGGCCTCGGCGGTCGCCTCGGCGGCGTCGTCGACCTGGGCACGCTCTTCCTCCTCACCGCAGCCGGTGACCAGTCCGAGCAGCAGAAGGCCGCCGGTGATCAGTTGCAGGGGGGATCGGGTAAAACGCACCCATCCAGTATGCCTGAAGCTGGGTCAGCGCTGGCGCCAGACTACAAGTTCCCTGGTCGCCGGTTGCGGCCGCTGACCGCGGGCCAGTTTCACCACGTCCCCATGGGGCCCGACGGCGAAGACCCGGGCGCTTGCGGAGGCGCGTTCGGCTTCGCGCAGCTGGGTGCGCAGCTCTGCCACCTCGGACTGCAGGCCCTCGACCTCGTTCTGCAGCTCGATGATCCGGCGGATCCCTTCCAGCGACACGCCTTCCTGGCTCAGCTGTTGGATCTCACGCAGCTGGTCGACGTCGTGGGGTGAGTATCGGCGGTGCCGCCCACCCTGCCGGCGCGGGGTCACCAGGCCTATTCGGTCGTACTGGCGCAGGGTCTGAGGGTGCATGTCGGCCAGCTCAGCGGCGACGGAGATGACGAACATGGCCGCATGGCGATGTTCTGCGGCAAGCATCCGGGGGTCGTCGTACTCCGCAACGTTCTGGCGTATGCGCAGTCGCGTGTACTGGGCAGTGACGCGTCGTGCCGGCATCGGTGCCCCCTCCTTCCCGGGGTTGAACTGCCTACTACCTATAACGCAGCTTTGGCCTCCAGGTCTTCCCTGGGGTTGAATTCGCCGGTGGCTTCGGTGAAGGCCTCTACTGCGGCTTTGGCCTCATCGCTGAGCTCGGTGGGAACCGAGACTTCAAGCACCACCAGCATGTCGCCGCTGGACTTCTTCCGACGGATGCCGTGCCCCTTGAGTCGCAGGGTCTTGCCGGAGCTGGAGCCTGCGGGGATCCGGATCTTGACCTTCTCGCCGTGCACAGTGGGCACCTCAGCGGTGGTGCCCAGGGCGGCTTCGGCAAAGCTGACCGGCAGGTGGATGCGGATGGTGTCTTCGTCGCGGTCGAAGAACGGGTGCTTCTGCACCGAGACCTGCACCAGCAGATCGCCGGCGCCGCCCGGGCCCTGCTGACCCTTGCCTTTGACACGCACCTTCTGACCCTCTTTGACCCCGGCGGGGACCCGCACATCGATCACTGAGCCGTTGGGTTCGCGCAGTCCGACCGTGGTGCCGCGGACCGCCCCTTTGAACGAGATGGTGGTCTTCGCGGTGCGGTCTCCGCCTTTGGGCGCGCCGCCGAACCGGCTTCCTCTGCCGCCGCCGAAGAGGTCGGAGAAGTCTGGGCCGCCGCCGAAGCGGCCGCCGGCCGTTCCGGGTGAGCCCTGGCCGAAGAGTCCGCCGAAGATGTCCTCGAACCCGCCGCCGCCATCAGCAGTGGACCCGGAGAACCGGGCGCCGGAGCCCATCGCGCGGATGGCGTCGTACTCCTGGCGCTGCTCAGGGTCCGAGAGGACCGAGTGCGCCTCGGAGATGTCTTTGAACCGCTGTTCGGCGGAGGCATCCCCGGGGTTCTTATCCGGATGGTACTGCCGCGCCAATTTGCGGTAGGCCTTTTTGACGTCCTCCGCAGTGGCTTCCCGGGAGACGCCGAGAGTGCTGTAGAAGTCTTTGTTGATCCAGTCCTGTGAGGCCACAGCGCCTCCCTCCTTTCTGCCGCTAAGAGCTGCCCCGGGGCTGGGGTGGTCCCGGCGCCGAGACTCGGCACCTTCCCACCGCAGCTCCCAGGGCAGTCATTGCATGAGCTATTGCGCCGGACCGCTGGAGACGATCACCTGGGCTGCGCGCAGCAGCCGGTCTCCGTGCCGGTATCCGGAGCGGACCAGGATGGCGACGTGATCGGCCGCCACCTCGTCACTGGGCTGCTGCATGATCGCCTCGTGCTCGTTGGGACTGAACTCCTCCCCCACGGAGCCCAGCGTCTCCAGGCCCTCCTGGGCGAGGATCTGCTCGAATCGGCCAGCGATGTGGGCGAAGGGGCCATCCTGAAGGTCCCCGGCCTGCCGGGCGGCGGCGATGTCGTCGAGCACCGGCATCAGCTCGGTGATCATCTGACCCTTGACCCGCTCCTTCTCCAGGCCCCGGTCGCGCTCCACGCGCCGCCGGTAGTTGACGTACTCAGCCTGGACCCGGCGCAGATCGTCCTCGAGCTCGGCCTCGCGGTCGTAGCCCTGGGCCTCCAGCTCCTCCTCGGCGGCGTCCACCCGCTGCGCGGGCTCACTCTCACCGCCGCCGACGGCCTCGCCCAGAGGCACCTCATGCAGCTCGGGCTCCTCAGCCACCTCTGCATCCTGTGGTCCAGCCTCAGCACCGGCGGCCTCCTCGACGGTCACCGGGTCTCCGGCGGCTCCGTACTCGGCCTCACCGATCTTCTCCATGTCCTCGGCGTCCTCCTGAGGAATGTCGCGAAGGATGCGCTCGGCCTCAGCCAACGGATCCGCCAGGGGATCACCGGCCGCGGCCTCGCGGTCCTCAGCGGTGGCCTGCCCCTCAGCGGCGTCATCCGCTGAGTCACGAGGCTCGCCGGTCTCAGGGTCGATGCGCCGCTTGTCAGTGAACCGAATGGGGTCCTGATCAGCGTGCTCTCTGTCCTCAGCCATTACCTAGGACTCCTTACTTCTTCTCAGCGCCGGATTCAGCATCCTCGTCCTCGTCCACCACTTCGGCGTCGACGATGTCCTCGTCCTCGGCTCCGGCCTCACCGGCAGGTGCACCCTCGGCGCCCGACTCGGAGTCACCGCCGGCGGCATAGAGCGCCTCGCCGATCTTGGCCTGGGACTCCTGCAGCTTGTCGTAGGCGGCCTGGACCTCGTCGTCGTTGTCCGTGCCGTCCAGGGCCTTCTTCAGGGCGTCCACGTCGGCCTGGACCTCGGTCTTGACCTCCTCGGGGAGCTTCTCATCGTTCTCCTTGAGGAGCTTGTCCACCGAGTAGGCAGTGGCCTCGGCCGCGTTGCGACGCTCAGCGGCCTCGCGACGCTCCTTGTCCTCTTCGGCGTGCTTCTCAGCATCGGCGACCATGCGGTCGATGTCTTCCTTCTCCAGGGAGGTGCCGCCGGTGATGGTCATCGACTGCTCCTTATCGGTGCCCTTGTCCTTGGCGGAGACGTGGACGATGCCGTTGGCGTCGATGTCGAAGGTGACCTCGACCTGCGGAATGCCGCGCGGCGCCGGAGCGATGCCGGTCAGCTCGAAGGTGCCCAGCGGCTTGTTGTCGCGGGTAAACTCGCGCTCGCCCTGGAAGACCTGGATGGCCACCGAGGGCTGGTTGTCCTCAGCGGTGGAGAAGACCTCGGACTTCTTGGTGGGGATGGCGGAGTTGCGCTCGATGAGCTTGGTCATCACACCACCCTTGGTCTCGATGCCCAGGGTCAGCGGGGTGACGTCGATGAGCAGCACGTCCTTGCGCTCACCGGCGAGCACGCCGGCCTGCAGCGCCGCACCGACGGCGACGACCTCGTCGGGGTTGACCGACTTATTGGCGTCCTTGCCGGTGAGCTCCTTGACCAGGTCTGCCACAGCGGGCATCCGCGTGGAGCCGCCGACCAGGATCACGTGGTCGATCTCGGAGAGCTTGGCGCCGGCTTCGCTGATCACATCGTGGAACGGCTTCTTGGTGCGGTCCAGCAGGTCAGAGGTCATGTCCTCGAACTTGGCGCGGGAGAGCGTCTCGTTGACGTGCACCGGGGCGCCGTCGTGCTGGGTGGCATAGGGAATGTTGATGCTGGCGGTGGAGGTGCTGGAGAGCTCCTTCTTGGCCCGCTCAGCCTCTTCCTTCAGACGGGGGACGGCGATCTTGTCCTTGGACAGGTCCACGCCCTCCTTCTGCTTGACCTGATCGACCAGCCAGTCGATGATGCGCTGGTCCCAGTCGTCGCCGCCGAGCCGGTTGTCGCCTGCGGTGGCGCGAACCTGGATGGTGGAGAACTCGTCCTCGTCCTTGCCGACCTCCAGCAGGGAGACGTCGAAGGTGCCGCCGCCGAGGTCGAAGACCAGGATGAGCTCGTCCTCCTTGCCCTTCTCCAGGCCGTAGGCCAGTGCGGCAGCGGTGGGCTCGTTGACGATGCGTGAGACCTTCAGCCCGGCGATCTCGCCGGCCTCCTTGGTGGCCTGACGCTCAGCGTCGTTGAAGTATGCAGGCACAGTGATGACGGCCTCAGCAACGTCCTCGCCCAGGTACTCCTCGGCGTCGTGCTTAAGCTTCATCAGCGTGCGGGCCGAGATCTCCTGGGCGGTGTACTCCTTGCCGTCGATCTCGGTCTTCCAGTCGGTGCCCATGTGGCGCTTCACCGAAGAGAGGGTGCGCTCGGGATTGGACACGGCCTGACGGCGGGCAACTTCGCCGACCAGGACTTCCTCGGTCTTGGAGAAGGCGACCACCGAGGGGGTGGTGCGTGCGCCTTCGGCGTTTGCGATGACTGTGGGCTCGCCGCCTTCGAGGACGGTGACCACAGAGTTGGTGGTTCCGAGGTCAATGCCGACTGCACGGGACATGTGGGCTCCTTTCGCCAGTTTTTGCTGAAGTGTTGACACGCTTAGTTGAGCGATACCGACTCAAGTCTCTAGCCTTGAGCTCAGCGGTGTCAAATTGACTTGAGTCACCCACGCTCAACTTTGCGTTCAGGAGTCACAACGACGTCCCTGCAGAGTTCATTCCCGGGGCCTGATTGGAGGAGAACTGCGGCCGATCTCTTCAGCAGCGACATGGTCATTGCTGCGATTGCTGCATGGAGACGATTCTGCACCCAGAGCTGCGAAACAGCAGCAGCAAGATCCTCGCCCGGGTGGCTTCAGGCGAAACCATTGCGGTCACCAACCACGGCAGGACTGTGGCCATCCTCTCCCCGCCCCACGACAGCCGGACAGAATTGGACCGGGTCCGCGCCTCCGGCAATGTCCGTCCCGCGAACCCGAACGTGAAGCTCACTGATACTCGCCGCACTGAAGGCGTGAGTTCCAAAGAGGTCCTCGATGACCTCCGGGGATCCAGATGATCGTCTACATCGACACCTCGGGCGCGTTGCAGCTCGTCATCGAGGAGAAGGAGTCTCAGCGGCTGACTGAAACCCTCCAGGCACATCTGGACACCGGAAGCCAGCTGGTCTCCTCTTTCCTGCTGCTCACCGAGATGCACTGCGGGGCTTACCGCAGCCGCTGTTCCGCCCAGGTTGAGTGTGTCGGAACTGCGGGAAAGGGGACAGCTTCGCGGCCTATTCCATCAGTTCCGACACACTCGTGGGGCTACGCGGCACAGCACAGCCCGGCCCGGGGCCAGCCTCGGCGAACAGTGCCGAGTCTCAGCGCCTGGGCCTCAGCTGAGGCCGATGCCGATGTACTTGGTCTCCAGGAACTCATCGATGCCGACGTCGCCGCCTTCACGACCCAGGCCGGACTCCTTCACGCCGCCGAAGGGCGCGGCCGGGTTGGAGACCACGCCCTGGTTGATGCCGACCATGCCGGACTCCACGGCATCGGCCACGCGCAGGGCGCGATTGAGGTTCTCGGTGAAGACGTAGTTGACCAGCCCGTACTCCGTTGCGTTGACCCACTTGATGACTTCGGCCTCGTCGTCGAACGGGGTCACCGGCGCCACCGGGCCGAAGATCTCCTCATCCCATATCCGAGCCTCACGCGGGACATTGGTGAGCACCGTGGGCGGGTAGAAGTACCCCTTGCCCTCGACCGGCTCTCCGCCCAGCAGCACTTCGGCCCCTGAGGAGACGGCATCCTCCACCAGTTCCTGGACCTTGGACTGCTGGTCCTCGTCGATCATCGGGCCGACCTTGGTGCCCTCCTCGACGCCGCGGCCGTAGGTCATCTCACGCATGCGCTCGGTGAGCCGGGCGGAGAACTCCTTGGCCACGCTGCGGTGAACGTAGATGCGGTTGGCCGCAGTGCACGCTTCACCGGAGTTGCGCATCTTGGCCAGCATCGCGCCGTCGACTGCGGTGTCCATATCGGCATCGTCGAACACCACCAGGGCCGCGTTGCCGCCCAGCTCCATGGAGGTGCGCATGATCTTGTCCGCGCACTGCTCCAGCAGCCTCCGCCCGACCCCGGTGGAACCGGTGAAGGAGAGCTTGCGGGCCACGCCGGAGCGAATCATCGGCTCCATCACCCGGCCCGAGGTGGAGGTGGTGATCACATTGACCACGCCCTTCGGCGCTCCAGCGTCCTCAAGCACCTGGGCCAGGCCGAGCATCGACAGCGGCGTGCTGGAGGCCGGTTTGATCACCGAGGTGCATCCGGCTGCGATCGCCGGGCCGATCTTGCGGGTACCCATGGCCAGCGGAAAGTTCCACGGGGTGACCAGCAGACTGGGGCCCACCGGCTGCCGCGACACCAGGAACCGGGAGTTGCCGGCCGGTGCCGTCTGATAGTTGCCGCTGATGCGGGTGGCCTCCTCCGCGAAGTGGCGGAAGAACTCGGCGGCGTACTTGACCTCGCCGTAGGACTCGGCCAGCGGCTTGCCCATCTCCAGGGTCATCACCAGCGCCAGGTCATCAACCCGCTGGTGCATCAGGTCGAAGGCCCTCATCAGGATGTCGGCACGCTCGCGCGGAGCCATGGCGGCGAAGTCCGCCTGCGCCCGATCGGCCGCCTGCAGAGCCGCCCAGCCGTCCTCGGGGGAGGCATCAGCAACCTGGGTCATCACCTCACCGGTGGAGGGGTCGACGACGTCCAAGGTGGCCCCGCCCTCAGCATCGCGCCACTGCCCATCGATATAGAGTTTTTTGGGAACATCGGCTATGACGCCGACCTCACGTTCTGGGGCAACAGTTGTCATGGGAATCCTCCTACGCACTCCATACGGTCAGGGACTTCTTGCACAGCCATTCTGCGCCGAGGCCCCGGCTCTGAGCTGAACATCGACGCGGACAGCTTTCACTGTGTAGCCTATACCCGCATGAAGATTGTCAACAATCCACTCAGGAGTATTCCGTGGCGCAACTTTCTCCCCACCTGAAGCAGGCAACCCCCGTCGTGGCCACCCACGGTGAGGGCCTCTACCTCTACGACGACGCCGGAAACCGGCACCTAGACTTCACCGCCGGCATCGGCGTCACCAGCACTGGTCACAGCCACCCAAAGGTGGTCGCCGCCGCCCAGGAGCAGGTAGGCAAGCTCATCCACGGCCAGTACACCACCATCATGCACCAGCCGCTGCAGCAGCTGACCCGCCGGCTCTCCGAGGTGCTGCCGGCCGGCCTGGAGTCGATGTTCTTCGCCAACTCCGGTTCCGAGGCCGCTGAGGCCGCCCTGCGCCTGGCCCGTCAGGCCACCGGCCGACCGAACATCGTCGCATTCCAGGGCGGCTTCCACGGCCGCACCGTGGCCTCGGCCTCCATGACCACCTCCGGGACCAAGTTCAAGGCCGGATTCAGCCCGCTGATGGGCGGCGTCGTCATCTCTCCCTTCCCGAACACCGCGCACTACCGGCCCTACGGCTGGGACGAGGAGCAGGCGACCGACTTCGCGCTGCGTGAGCTGGACCTGGTGCTGCAGACCCAGTCGCACCCTGCTGACACTGCGGCGTTCATTGTGGAGCCGGTGCTGGGCGAGGGCGGCTACGTGCCCGGCAACAGCCGGTTCTTCGCGGGGCTGCGCGAGCGCGCCGAGAAGCACGGCATCCTGATGATCGTCGACGAGGTGCAGACCGGTTGGGGCCGGACCGGAAAGTTCTGGGGGCAGGAGCACTTCGACCTCTCCGCAGACATCATGATGACTGCCAAGGGCATCGCGTCCGGCTTCCCCATCTCCGGCATCGCCGCCCGCCCCGAGATCATGGAGAAGGCCTGGGCCGGCTCCCAGGGGGGCACCTACGGGGCCAACGCGGTGGCCTGCGCCGCAGCTCTGGCGACGATGGACGTGATCGCAGAGGAGAATCTGGTCGAGAACTCCGCCGCCCGCGGCGAGCAGCTGAAGTCACGACTGACCGACGTGGCGGCCAAGTACGACCAGATCGTCGAGGTGCGCGGACTGGGCCTGATGATCGGCAACGAGTTCAACGACGCGCAGGGCAGCCCCGACGGCGCCACTGCCGGTGCTGTGCAGCAGGAAGCCGCCAAGCGTGGACTGCTGCTGCTGACCTGCGGGCCGTCGTCGGAGGTTGTGCGCTTCATTCCGGCCCTGGTGGTCAGTGAGCAGCAGGTTGAGGACGCGGTCGGCCTGTGGGAGGAGTCCCTGGCCGCAGTGCTGGGCTGAGCCCAGTGAAGGTCGAACCAGTGCAGTTCGACCCAGTGAGGTTCGGTGTGTCAGAACTTAGGGAATGAGGGCCGTCTGGGAGGCCATTCGCTAAGTTCTGACACACTCAGCGGCTGCGACCGTCGGTGGTGGCAGCCGTAGCTCATGTCGGGCCGGCCGAGGTCTACCAGACGCGGCTGGTGAGCTTGGGATACTTCGGGCTGAGATCGTCACCGGAGGACGTCCGGGTCAGCCGCCGCTTCACCCACGGATAGAGATAGTCCTTGGTCCACACCGCCTCGGCGAGAGCACGCTCGGGCAGCGAGGAGATCGGCGGTTCCTCCAGGTCAGGTTCCTCCAGGTCATCGCTCGCGCCGAGCACCCTGAGCACCTCTTTGGCCATGAACATGTGCCCCTCAATGCCCAGGTGCATGCGATCGGTGTCCCAGAACCGCCAATCCTGGAAGTGCTTCATATGCCAGAAGTCGACCAGGTCCAGGCCCAGATCGGCTGCCACCTTCCGGACGTGCTCGTTGTAGATGGCGGTGCGGCCGCGGGTGAGTCGGAACATCGGTGCTTTGCCGGAGTCGAAGCCGGTGAAGACCACCACCCGCGCACCGGTGCCCACCAGCTTCTCCACCGCCCAGCGGTAGCGCTCCATGATCCCGTCCAGGTTCACCACCGGGCGCAGGATGTCATTCCCCCCGGCGTAGATGGTCACCAGTGTGGGCTCCAGCGCGATGGCGGCGTCAAGCTGTTCGTCCAAGACCTGCTGCAGCTTCTTGCCTCGCACGGCAAGATTGGCGTACCCCCAGGACTCGTCGTTGGCGATCAGCTGCCCGGCGACACGGTCCGCCCAGCCACGCACGCCGTTGGGGCTGGAGGGGTCAATATCGCCCACCCCTTCGGTGAAGGAGTCGCCCACAGCCACGTAGCGCTTCTGGAACGGGCCATCGAATTCATCAGCTGCCGACATCGGTCCTCCTCGCGCGCTCACTTTGCTCTTCCGCTACCCTACCCCTGCAGGCGAGGCAGCTCGAAGCCACCGACCACCAGGCCGCGGCCGGCTCGGGCCACCTGAGGCTTCAGGCCGTCAGCGCCGGTATAGCGGGTTGGCGCCGGGGGGCTTCTCCTCCTCAGCGACCGGGCCGGGCGCGGTTGCTGTGCCGAAGGGGGACCCGCCGAGCTTCTCGCGACCGTGCTCACCGAGCCAGCTGTCCAGCTCCGGGCCCTCCGGCACGATCTGTGTGGGGTTCACATCCTCGTGGACGACGTAGTAGTGAGCTTTGATCTGGTCGAAGTCCACGGTGTCGCCGAAGCCGGGGGTCTGGAACAGGTCGCGTGCGTAGTTCCACAGGTTGGGGAACTCGGAGAGCTTCTGCCGGTTGCATTTGAAGTGACCGTGGTAGACCGCGTCGAAGCGCACCAGTGTGGTGAAAAGCCGCACATCGGCCTCGGTGATGCTCTGTCCCATCAGGTAGCGCTGATGGTCCAGCCGCTCCTCCAGCCAGTCCATGGCGTCGAAGAGCCGGTGATAGGCCTCCCGATAGGCCCGCTGTGAGCCGGCGAACCCTGCCCGGTAGACCCCGTTGTTGACCTCGGTGAATATGCGCTTGATCACCGGCAGCATCTCATCGACCTGCTCTTCGGGGATCAGGTTCGGTGCACCCTCACGGTGGTGCTGGGCCCACTGGGTGGAGAAGTCGAATGTCAGCTGCGGGTAGTTGTTGGTCACCACCCCTCCTGAGGGCACGTCCACCAGCGCCGGCACGGTGATTCCGCGCGGGTAGTCGGGGAAGCGGGCGAAGTAGTTCTCCTGCAGGCGTTCGGTGCCCAGCACAGGGTCGCGTCCGCCGGCGCTGAGATCGAAGGTCCAGGAACGCACATCATGCACCGGACCCGGCGTCGCCAGTGAGATGGCGTCCTCCAGTCCGAGAAGACGACGGATGATGATGCTGCGATGCGCCCACGGGCAGGCGCGCGCTGCCACCAGGCGGTAGCGGCCCGGCTCCACCGGCCACGCCTCGGCGTCCTGCGTCAGTCCCTTCGCCCGCGGGTCTCCGATGGTGGAAGACTCCTCGGTGGCCGCGGACCGCACCGCCCGAACATCGGCGACCACGCGGTCTTCGATGTAGTTGGTGTCGCGGCTGAACTCCTCACCGGTCACATAGGCGCCCTTGGTGGAGTGTGGGCCGTCGGTGGTCTTCTGCGGCTCGCTCATGATTCGCTCACTTTCCGTTCACCGGCTGCGTGCACGGTGAGAGTTCGGTTCATCACCAACCACCGTAGTCACCGGTGTCCCGTGCCGCCATCCACTCAGCGTGGTCACGGGCGAAGACTTCGTGGCCGTCGAAGTCTGCAACAGTGCCGAACGAGCCGTCGGCCACCCGCGGGGTGGTCGGCCCCCGCAGGCTTGCAGAAGTCAGGGCCTCATCCACCGAGCCCACGGCCGAGAGCGAACGGAACTGGGCCCACGTCGGCGGCATCAGCTGGTGGGCCCCGGTCCGGAAGTCGGTCAGCGCCTCCTGCGCGGTGGTCCACCTGCTGGCGGCACCTTCGAAGGACAGCTCCCCCACCTCCTGATGCTGGGGCATCGCCGCCAGAAAGAAATAGGTGTCGTAGCGGCGCGGGTGACCTGCAGGGGTGATCCACCGCGACAGGGGCCGCAGAGTCTGCACATCAGGACGCAGCCGGCGCTCCTTGAGGAAGCCGCCGAAGTCCAGGTCGTGCTCCTCGATCCGCTGCCGGGCGTCACCCGGCAGCGAGTTCAGCAGCTGATGGTCCACCGGTGCGCCGGCGTCGTCGCAGGCCAGCAGGATGCCGGTCTCCTCGAAGGTTTCGCGGATCACGCAGGCCAGCAGCCGTCCGGCGGCTTCGGCGTCGAGGTCCAGCTGCTCGCCCCAGGCGGGCAGGCTGACCCCCTCCCACAGCTGCTCCGGCAGCGAGTCGGCGGCGTCCACGCGGCCGCCGGGGAAGGCGGAGACCCCGGCGCTGAAGACCAGAGAGTCGGCCCGGGTGATGGTGAGGACCTCAGGTGCCGGCCCCTCGGTGCCGGGGCGCAGCAGCAGAACAGTAGCCGCTTGGGGGATCAGTTCGGTCATAGGAGCTTTCTCTCTGGCGTCTCATCTACTGTAGAGGACATGAGCACCACCACGCCGCTGCCGCCCGAGGTCCGGGTCATCACCTGCCACAACCCCTCCCCCATGACCTTGGAGGGCACCAACACTTACCTGTTGGCGGCTGGAGGCGCTGCCCAAGTGGCCGTGGTGGACCCGGGCCCGGACGACCATCCCGAGCATCTGCAGGCGATTCTCGACGCGGCCGGGGGTCGTCGCATCGGGCTGATCCTCATCACCCACCGCCACCACGACCACATCGGCGGCGCCGCGGAGCTGGCCCGGCGCACCGGGGCACCGATCCGCACCTTTGCGCCCGAGCTGTGCTCAGCGGCTGAGCCACTGACGAACGGCGAGCGGCTCCGCGCCGCCGGGGTCGACGTCGTAGTCGTGCACACCCCTGGGCACACCTCAGACTCAGTGTGCTTCTGGCTGCCTGACCAGCAGGCGATGATCACCGGTGACACGGTCCTGGGCCGCGGCACCACCATGCTGGACTTCCCAGACGGCACGCTCACCGACTATCTGGCCAGTCTGGAGAAGCTCGCCGAGCACTCCGAGGCGATCCTGCTGCCGGCTCACGGGCCTACTGGTGCGGCGCTGCAGCCGGTGGCCGAGGAGTACCGCCAGCACCGGTTGGAACGGCTGGAGCAGGTCAGGGCCCTGCTGGATGAGCACGGCGCCCTCACCGCGGAGGAGGTGGGCCGACTGATCTACGGTGAGGACTCTGGGGTGGACCGCCGGGTTCTGACCCTGATCGCCGCCGCACAGCTGGACCACCTGCGCACCTGAACGTGCGATGACCGCGCTGAAACTTGCAACGCACACCGGACTTCCGGCCGCTGCTGTCAGTTGTGGCGCGGCCATCCCAGGGGCGGGCGCAGCAGGTTTGTCAGAATGGTCGCGTGACGTATGGGTGCTCAGTCCAGCGGATGCCTTCGACTCTGATCCCCTCGGCCTGCAGCTCATCGGTCAGTGCCCCGGCAGCGCGGCCCAATCGTTGGAAGGCGTCCGGTGAGGCCACACCCACCGGCCCACCGGCGTAGAAGGTCACCAGCAGCACTTCCCGGCCCCACGTATCGGTGCCGAGACTGTGGGTCACCGCCAGCTGCCCGTCGGTGACTCCGGTCAGCGGCGCACCATCAAGGGTTTCGCGGAAGTGCTCCATGAACCCGGTGAGCTCCTCCAGGCACTGTTCGACCGCGTCCAGATCCGGTGCCGCAATCTCTGCGCTCAGCGGCGCCCACTCATCGACACTCAGATGCCCCGGGCCCCAGTCGCTCAGCTTCTTCCAACGCATGACCTCTACGATATCCCCATGAGCTCATTCACTGCTTCCCCCACTGCTGTGATCACCGGTTCCACCTCGGGGCTGGGTGCTGCCTTCGCCCGGCAGCTGGCTGCCCAAGGGTACGACCTGGTGCTGGTGGCCCGCCGCGAAGCGCAGCTGGAGGACCAGGCTGCCCGGCTGCAGGCCGAACACGGAATCCAGGCCGAAGTGATCGTGGCGGACCTGATCACCGACGACGGCGTGGGCGCAGTCCAGGAGCGGATGACCGACCGATCCAATCCCATCCACCTGCTGATCAACAACGCCGGTCACGGCCTGGCTGGAAGCTTCGTGGAGAACGACCTCGACGACGAACGCGACCTGCTGCGCCTTCATGTCCAGACCACCATGGAGCTGTGCCACACTGCTGCGCGGCAGATGCGCGCTCAGCGGGGTGGGCGGATCATCAATGTGGCCTCCGTAGCGGGCTTTACGCCCACCGGCACCTATTCGGCGGCCAAATCCTGGGTCATCAACTTCTCCAAAGGCCTGCACAATCAGCTGCAGGACCAGGGGGTCACCGTCACGGCCCTCTGCCCGGGTCTGGTGCGCACTGAGTTCCACCAGCGCTCCGGGATCAGCATCAGACGGCTCACCGAACTGATGTGGTTGGAACCCGACGACGTCGTCCGACAGGCCCTGACGGCCAATGCTCAGGGGGCTTCCGTCTGCGTGCCCTCACGCACCTACCAGGCGCTGACTGCGTCGCTGAGGTTCATTCCCGATTCGGTGGTGCAGTGGGCGGCGGAGCGGCGCATGGGCCACCCAGAGCAGTCTGAGGGATCGGGGAGCGGTGATGCTGCTGGGGAGTCTGAGAGTTCGCAGGTCAGGTCAGAACGTCGATGATCAGTCGCGGGCCGTCCTCGTGCTCCCAGACTGAGACGCGGAAGTCTCGCTGCTGGTCAAGGCCCACGTAGTAGCTGGCAGTGCCGTGGTGCACGAAGGTGGTCACCGCGTCTTCGAACACCGTGCCCTTGGTCTCTGTGAAGGTGGACAGCTCCAGCTGGCCCTGGTCGCTTCCGGCGTTTCCGGGCACCAGTCCCACGGAGGAGATGTAGAGGATGGCCTCACCATCAATCTCCAGCGGGAACCCCGAGCCCGGCTCCACGGCCTCATCGACGTATTCGGCGTACCACCCGGGGGCGCCGTCACCGGCGTGCTCGAAGACGATGCGGTCATAGCCTTCATGCTGGCCGGCGCGGACCTCGGTGAGCAGCAGCTCGTCGCCGTCTTCGGGGAACTGGGTGAGCATATCCGGAAAGCCGGTGGACTCCTGTGCCTCGGCGCTGAACTCACTGGCGTCCAGCACCTCGGAGTCTTCCTCCTGGTCGGCGTCATCCTGGTCCGCACCGTCCTGCCCGGCACCATCCGACCCAGCACCGTCTCCGTCCGCGTCTGTCTGCGCGTCCGGCTCGTCGTCGGCCGGCTCGGACTCGCCGTCCTCGTCCTCCGGTGTCTCCTCGGTGGGCTGGTCCAGCGGCGGCGCCGGAGTCTCTTCAGCGGTGGGCTCGGAGTTGTCGGCGCAGGCGGTCGCTCCCACCAGCAGCAGCGCAGCCGCTGCCGCCGCTGTTCTGGACACTGTACCCGACTGCTTACCCAGCATGCGCCGCCCGCCCGGCAGGCGATGCCGAGGTGCGGCATCGTGCGTGGGACGGATATCCATACTGAAAACCTCGGCTGTCGGGTGGGAGATGCTTCAAACCGCAAAGACCCAGTGTCTCAAAGACCCAGGGTAATGTCCTGGCCCGAACACGCACACCTGTTCGATGCTTCTTATCCGCATCGCAACCAAGGTGTTGTCCCACTGTGACCTGCTCACTCGGGGTCCTGGTCCTGCCGCTGCTGGCGCTCCCGGTAGGCGTCCTCACCGGGGCCCTCGAACTCGCGAGAGCGCTCAACAGCCGCTATCGAACCGGTGAACAGGCCTTCGGGGGAGGCGAACTCCGGCTCCTCCCCCTCCCCGGAGCCGGTCGGCTCGGGGGTGGTTTCCCCAGCATCGACCACACCCATCTGTCCGGTGGCCACCCGAGCCGGCTGTCCGCTCAGGGCCTCCTCATTGCTGAGCATCATGCGGTGGGTCATCACGGCGTAGGGGTGCTCGGAACGCAGGTAGTTCACCAGGTCCTCACGGACCATGCAGCGCAGCCCCCAGATGTCTCCGGCGTTGCGGGCCGAGAGCGTCACCCAGGCTTGGACGAAGCCGCCGGTGGCGTGGACGACCTCAATCGTGCCGAGCTTCCCGTCCCAAAGGTCGGTGCTGTCCAGCAGGCGCTTGAGCCGCCCGCGCAGCTGATCCAGGGGGACCCGCCAGTCGACATCGAGTTCCACAGTGCCCAGCAGCTCACTGCCCACACGCGTCCAGTTCTCGAACGGGGTGGCCACGAAGTATGCGCTGGGGTAGACGAATCGGCGCAGGTCCCAGGACTTGATCACCACGTTGGAGAGCGTGATCTCTTCGACGTGTCCGTAGTTGCCCTCGATGATGATGACGTCGCCGACGCGGATGGCGTCGGTGAAGGCCAGCTGAATGCCGGCGAAGACGTTGGAGAGGGTCGACTGCATCGCCAGGCCGGCGACCACTGAGACCACGCCGGCGGAGGCGAGCACCCCTGCCCCCAGTCCGCGCACGCTCTCATTGAGCAGCAGCACCGCCGCCACGGCCAGGGTGATGATGATCGCAGCCAGCACTCTTCCGATGAGGGTGACTTGGGTCTTCACCCGTCGTCCCTGACGGTCGTTGACAGCGTCTTCGCCGTCGCCGGTGTAGCGGGAGAGGATGACGGCTTCTACGATCTTCACCACACGCAGCGCCCACCAGGCCAGCGAGACGATGGTAGCGATGATCAGCGCCACATAGAGCGGGCCCTGCCACCAGTAGACCGATGCCACTGCGAAGCGCACGCTCAGCGCGGAGCCGCCGAACAGAATGAGGAAGAACAGCGGCATGCGGGTGCGCCGGATCGTCCGCTGCACCCGTGGCCTGCGGCGGAAGACCTGGGTCAGCACTGTGGAGGTGGCCAGGGTGATCACCACTGCGAAGAGCGCCGAGATCCCGGCACCCAGCAGGATGCCCATATACGGGCCAGCCTCTGCGACCATCTCAGCGAACCCATACGGGACACGCTCCTCGATCTCGGTGGAGATCTCCTCCGTCGGATCAGAGGGCGAGGCGTCCTCCCCGGGAGCCGGCTCCTGTGCGGCACGAGGCATGTTCAGCATGGCTGCGGGGGCGGGAGTAGCTGTCATACGAACGATTCTGACATGGTGCGGCCGGAAGCGACCAGCTGTCCCCGGGCATTCAGCCATGCGAAATATCTGCGACTCGCGCTATCCTCAGTCCACAGGGAAGAATGGCTCTATGCTTTCGCTCACCGACCTCAGAGGCCGCCCCGCCGATGCCCGCACAGTCGTGCCCCGCGCAGCTCAGAACGTCTCCGCCACAGTGGATGCCGTCACCCCGATTCTGCAGCAGGTGCGCCGCGAGGGTGTGGGCGCGCTGATGGAGCTCAGCGAGAAGTTCGACGGCGTAAGGCCCCCCTCGGTGCGGGTGCCCGAGCACGTCATGACCAGCGCCCTGGACGAGCTCGATGACGCCGTCCGCGCGGCGCTGGAGACTCTCATCACCCGCGCCCGCGAGGTCCACACTGCTCAGCTGCCGGCGGCCTCGAAGGTCTCACCCGGACCGGACGCACAGGTGTCCAACCGGTGGGTTCCGGTCGACCGGGTCGGCCTGTATGTGCCCGGTGGTCAGGCTGTCTATCCCTCGTCGGTGGTGATGAATGTGGTGCCCGCCCAGGTTGCCGGTGTGCGGTCTTTGGCCATCGCCTCTCCCCCGCAGAAGGACTTCGGCGGCTGGCCGCACCCCACCATCCTGGCGGCCGCCTCGCTGTTGGGCGTCGATGAGGTGTATGCGGTCGGCGGGGCGCAGGCCATCGGCATGTTCGCCTACGGGGCACACGACGAGGCCGGTGACGTCGTCGTGCCCCCTGTCAGCCTGATCACCGGGCCGGGGAACATCTTCGTCGCCACTGCCAAGCGCCAGGTTCAGGGCACAGTGGGCATCGATGCCGAAGCAGGACCCACAGAGATTATGGTGCTGGCCGATGACACGGCTCAGGCGAACCTGGTGGCCGCTGACCTGATCTCTCAGGCCGAACACGATGAGCTGGCGGCCGCAGTGCTGGTCACCGATTCGATGGACCTTGCCGAGCGGGTGCTCTCTGAGGTGAGGACCCAAGGGTCAGCGACCCACCACATCGAGCGGGTCAGAAAGTCGCTGAGCGGCAGCCAGTCGGCGGTGCTGGTGGTGGATACGATGGAGAAGGCCGTGGAGATCGCCAATGCCTACGGTGCCGAACACTTAGAGATCATGACCGGCGACGACGCCGTCATGGCTGAGCAGATCACCAACGCGGGCGCGGTGTTCATCGGCCCCTACACACCGGTGTCCCTGGGGGACTACGGAGCGGGGTCGAACCATGTGCTGCCCACAGGCGGTTCCAGCGCCTATTCCTCCGGGCTGAACGTCACCAGCTTCATGCGCTCCCAGCAGGTGATCCGCTACAGCCGCGCTGCGCTGAGTGATGTCGCCGACCATGTGAAGGCACTGGCCGCCGCAGAGGGACTGCCGGCGCACGGCGATGCGGTCACCGCGCGCTTCGCCTGAGGAGCTGCCGACTGCGCGGCGTGCAGTCGCCGCCACCGCTCACCACGCCTTGGCCACTGCTCATCAAGCGTTGAGTGTGTCGAATCTGCGGAAAAGCGCCCTCCGCCCGCGCAGCTTCGAATTTCCACAGTTTTGACACACTGTTGCCCGGGTAGGCGGGGTCAGAAGCTCAGGCGAGGGTGATGAAGCGGGTGCTGACCCATCCGGTGAGCGGCTCACCGTCGTGGGTGAACTCCACCTGCAGCCAGCTTCCGCTGCGCTCCCCGGCGTCGAGCACCGCGCCGCGCGGAATCTGCACCAGCTTCTCGGAGTCGGAGCTGGGCTCTTCGCGCAGCGGCACCGAGTACCCGGCTGTCCACTGGCCGGCTGCCGCGAAGGCCGAGGCCGACTGGGTGCCGCCGTGGACGTCGAAGTAGCTGTCGCCCCAACCGCCGGGGTCACCGGTCAGGCCCAACTGAGAGGAGCAGGCCGGCCAGGCGTTCCAGCCCTGGCGCTCCCACAGTGCGTGGGCCCGTTCAATCTGCTCCTGCTTTGACGCGTCACTGGGCAGACCAGAACCACCGGCCCACTGCCAGGACTGCGCGGAGAACTGCACCCCACCGTAGTAGCCGTTGCCGGTATTGATCGACCAGTTTCCACCCGACTCACACTGAGCCAACCGGTCCCAGGCGGCGCTGTACGGGCCATGGGCGCTCTGCGCGTGCTGGCCGGAGCTCGGTCCGGTGCGGCCGCTGGAGGAGCCCGACGAGCTCGACCCCGAGGAGCTCGACCCCGAGGAGCTCGACCCCGAGGAGCTCGACCCCGAGGACCCGCTGC
>JBQCZP010000018.1:3884-18865 GCA_052089225.1 Nesterenkonia sp. | reverse complement strand
GAGCTCGACCCCGAGGACCCGCTGCCTGATGAGGCAGCCGATGAGCCTGACGAGGAGGAACCGGAGGAGGACGACGACGAATCGGAGATGCTGGAGCCCGAGTCACCGGAGCCCGCATCGTCTGCCTCAGAGGTGTCGCCCGAGGAGCCTTTGGCTCCGCCGGAGACGTCGAGGAACTCGTGCCAGATCCAGCCGGTGCTGCCATCGGTGCGCACCTGGTACCAGCCGCCCTGCTCGTCCAGGACGTCCGCACGAGCCCCGGCCGGCACGGTCTGGGCCACATCGTGGTCCAACCCCGCCCCGGAGCGCATATTGACCCCTGAGGTGACGTGCGCGCTCCACGCCGAGGAAGACGGCGAAGTCTCGGATGAGGACTGCGAGGATGAGCTCGACGACGCCCCTGAGTCCCCTGATGATCCTGAATCCGTCGATGACCCTGAGTCCCCTGATGACCCCGAGCTCGTCGAGGAGCCCGAATCTGACGACGCGTCGGAATCGGAGGAGTTTGTTTCGGACGACGAACTCGAGTCCGAAGCTGAGCTGGAGCCGGATTCGGCCGTTGAATCGGAGGACTCGGAGCTCGCCGATCCGTCGGACTCGTCGGATTCGTCGGATGAGCCAGAGGGCTCAGCAGACTCCGGTACGTCCAGGTACTCCTTCCAGATCCACCCGATGCTCTCACCGGTGCGCACCTGGTACCAGCCGCCGCTGCGATCGAGCACATCCAGCTCGGTGTGCGGGGCCACGGTGCGCTGCACCGAGTGATCGAGCCCCGCGCCGGTGCGCATATTGACCCACTGGGTGGTGTTGGCGGCATCCGAGTCGGACTCGGAAGCGCCGGTGGACGAATCCGCCGGAGCAGAAGGCTCTGGGGCGTCGTCCTGCTCGGCTGGGTCTGGGCTTTCCTGGGCGCCCTCCTCCGTGCCGCGCAGGTGGTCCGCATGCACCCACAGAGTGGTGCCGGCGCTGTCGAAGCTCGCCCAGGCGCCGCTGCGACCGGTGACCTCTACCCCGGTTCCCGGGTTCAGCACAGTGACGACTGCGTGGCTCGTCCCCGCACCGCTGCGCGCGTTGAGGTACACGTCCTCGACTGTGTGACTGGCGGCGGTCGATGAGCCGGTCTGTGCGGGGGCGGAGCTTTCGGCCCCGGTTGAGGAGTCGGCTTCGCCGGACCCGGAGCGCTCTGAACCGGAGGCCGCGGAGCCATCACTGTCAGAACCGGTGGTGCCAGAATCAGCGCTGGGCGTCTCTGAGCTCTCTGGACCGGAGGTATCGGGGCCTGAGCTATTGGGACCCTGGCTGTCGGAATCTGGGCTGTCGGGATTCCTGCTGTCGGAGGCGGGGCCGTCGGAGCCGGCACTGTCCGAGTCTTGGGTACCGGCACTTGGGCTGGACGATTCTGCCGGACTGGAGGTGGGCGAGTCCCCGTCGGTGAGGTAGGCCCCGTGCGACCACCCCAGCTGGCCATTGGCCCGCCGGATCTGCACCCAGTCTCCGTCGGAGGAGACGACGCTGACGCGTTCACCGGTCGGCATTCCACCGATGACGCCATGGTCGTTGCCCGGGCCGCTGCGAGTGTAGAGCGGCTCGGTGACTCGATGCGTGCCCGAGCCTGCTGTCGGCTCCGCGGTGTCGGCACCGGTGTTGGACGAGTCCTGAGATGAGCTCTCGGCATCGCCGGCACGCTCCACGTAGGCACCATGGGACCAGACCTGCTCACCACGGCGAGTGAACTGCACCCAGTCCCCGGAGACGGCTGTCACGGTGATCAGCTCACCGGTGGGCATCCCCTGGCGGATGTCGTAGTTGGTGCCGGGGCCGCTGCGGGCGTAGAGCGGCTCGGTGACACGATGCTGACCCTCTGATCTGTTGGATGCCGCAGCGCTGCCGGATGCTGCCGGTACGAACGCAGACGAGTCGGCAGAGGTCCCTGCCGGACGGTCCGGGGTGAGGTGGCCGTGCCGCACCCAGCCCGTTTCACCCTCAGCGGTGACCCGCACGAAACCGTCGGCGGCGTCTCCGGGGGCTGAGGTCAGTTCTGCTCCGCGCCGCAGCTGCCCCAGCACATCAGCAGTCGGGCTGGCAGAGCTCAGCAGAGCTGTGGGTTCGGCGGCGTAGTAGTCGCAGCTGGAGGGCACCTCCCGCTGCTGAACGCTCTGGGCGGTGTGCTGCAGATCCACACCGCGTTCGGCGAGCCAGGCAGCGGGGTCCATGGCAGTGCCGGTGTGCCAGCCGCCCTTCCAGACCTCCAGATGAAGGTGCGGTGTGACAGTGGGGCCCGACTCTCCGACCAGGCCGACAGTATCGCCGACGCTCACCGAATCGCCGACGCTGACGTGGGACTCTGCGTCCCACACGTGCAGATAGCCGGAGTGATAGACCTGCCCACCGATGTTGTGGCGCACCACGATGAAGCCGGCTCGGCTGGCTGTGCCGTCGACGGTGCGCACTACAGTGCCGTCGCTGATGGCGGTGATGGGGGTTCCTTCAGCCGTCACGAGATCCTGCCCCTGGTGATTGGCGAAGGCGCCCTGCATGGACATGCAGCGTGGCCCCTTGCCGGTGGAGAATGTGTAGCTCTGGTCAGCCAGCGGAGCCGCGACGGTCCCGGCGCTTCGCCCGGTGCTGATATGCACCCCTGCGGCCAGAGCCGGTGCCGGGGCAGCCTGGCCGGATCCGGTCAGTGGCTGCGGGAGGTCATCGGTGATGGGGGCGTCAGCCGCGTTGGCCGCGGCGACGGCGGCTGGCAGCGTCAGGCCGACGGCGAGCGTGCCGGCGACCGCCGACGAGAGTTTCTTCGGCACAGGTCTTTTCCTCACTTGTCGTAGTGCTGTCACGACTCCACAGCGGCCGGCTCGCAGCTCCTGACGCGATGGGAGTGGGAAGCATCGGAGCCTGTGACCAGCCTGGGGTCACTGTAGTCAGATGCTCTGCTGTGGCTACAGTGCGTGTTTCGACCTGTAGTTGAAGGAATGTGATGAGACCGTTACGCGGCGGTCACGCAGAAGAGCTCCTCGACTGACCAAACTTTTGGCCGGTCGAGGAGCTCTCCTCGTCGATCCGGTCAGCTCGAAGCTGGCCGACTATAAACCGCTATGCCTTGTACCCGACCGTATCGGTGGACTCCTTCTGAGTCACCTGGACCATGTCTTCGGGTCCGGGGACGTACTCCGGATCCTCCATGAGGCGCCCGGCTCTGCGGTCGGCGAGGAACTGCTGCAGCTCCTTCTTCACCACCGGAGCCAGGATGCACAGACCGATGACGTTGATGAAGATGCACAGGAACAGTGCCGCGTCGGCGAAGTCGATGATGTTGGCAAAGGTCACCACACAGCCGACGACGATCATCACGCAGACGATCAGTCGGAATGCCATGTCGCCGCCCTTGGACTTGCCGAACAGGTAACGCCAGGCCTCCAGCCCGTAGTAGGCCCAGGTGATCAGGGTGGAGAAGGCGAACAGGGCCACGCAGACTGCCAGGACGACCGAGAAGCCCGGGATGAACGTGTCAAAGGCGTTGGCGGTGAGCCCGACCGGGTTGTCGTGGCCGACGCCGATTGAGGCTTCGAAGTCGGCTGGCCAGGCGAAGATGATCACCAGGGCGGTCATCGTGCAGACCACCACGGTGTCTATGAAGGGCTCCAGTGCGGCCACGAAACCCTCGGAGACCGGCCGGCGGGTCTTCACCGCAGAGTGGGCGATGGGAGCGGAGCCGATGCCGGCCTCATTGGAGAAGGCTGCGCGCTGGACGCCGATGATGATCACACCGAGCACACCGCCGCCGATGCCCTGCGGGCTGAATGCCCCGGTAATGATCGCATCGAATGCGCGGCCAAGATTTCCGATGTTCCCGATGATGACGACCAGGCAGGCGATCACATAGACACTGCCCATGATGGGGATCAGTTTGCCGGTGACTGCACCGATGGACCTGATGCCCCCGATGATGACCAGCGCCACCAGTCCGGCGAAGATGATGCCGAAGAGGAAGGCGAACCACGTGGCATCCAGGAAGCCGAAGATTTCGACCCCGGCCTGCTCGTCGATGGTGTCCCCGGCTGAGGTGATGGCGCCGTAGGTCTGGTTGGCTTGGAACATGCCGCCGCCGATGACGCCGAAGAGCATGATCGAGATGGCGAACACGCCGGTGATGATGGCCACCGGGACCCTGCCCAGCCGGCGGAAGGCCACCGGCAGGTACTTGAAGGGCCCGCCGTGGACGGTGCCGTCCTCGTCAATGGTGCGGTAGCGCACCCCGAGTGTGCATTCGACGAACTTAGTGCACATACCGAACAGGCCGGCCAGGATCATCCAGAAGGTGGCTCCGGGCCCGCCCAAGGAGACTGCAGCGGCGACACCGGCAATATTGCCGAGCCCCACAGTCGCCGAGACGGCCGAGGTCAGCGCCTGAAAGTGCGAAATTTCGCCCGGATCGTCATCCCGGGAGTACTTGCCGCGGATCACTTCCAGCGACGTCTTGAACCCGGTGAACTGGATCGCTTTGAAGTAGATGGTGAACGCGATGGCGGCAACCACAGCCCACAGGACCACCAGAGGGCCGTCCCAGAGCGTAGCGTCCTCCGGAAAGGGGTTTCCCAGCGGGATGGTCACCTCAGTGCCGAAGATCAGGTTCACGAAGAATCCCGTGGCGTTGCCGAACACTTCGTCAATCGTGTCGGCGACCTGCTGGAGGCCGGTCACATCCTCCTCGGCCCCCGCGGCCGCAATATGTCCCAGTGGATTCATGTTGCTGATCCCCCTCAAATGGGTGCAGTGATTCTTGGTGCTGGTAGGGCAATGATTCTATGGCGATTCATCCGAATCCTCGACTGCATGCAAGGAAAACATAACAACCGTCAGACAGATGATGGAATATTGCCATAACCTTGAGCGTGTCGCAAGTCACATTTGGGTCAACATGACGACGCCGCCCCCTCCGAGAGTTCAGAGAGGACGGCGTCGTGGGCAGCGCGGGGTGAATCTAGGCAGTCATGCCCAGCTTCTCCAGCACGATTTCCTTGACCTTGGCCGCATCGGCCTGGCCCCGGGTCTCCTTCATCACTGGTCCGATGAGTGCGCCGACAGCCTTGAGCTTGCCGCCCTGGACTTTCTCTACGACGTCGGGGTTCTCCGCCATTGCCTTCTCCACCGCAGCGGTGAGGGCACCGTCGTCGGAGACGACCTCCAGGCCGCGTGCGGTGACGATGTCGGCCGGGGATCCCTCCCCCTGAAGGTGGTGCTCCAGGACTTGGCGGGCGATCTTATCGTTGATCCGGCCCTGCTCCACCAACTCGTTCAGCGCCACGACGGTGCTCGGCTGCAGCTGAAGCGACGCAGGATCAGTATCACGGCTCTTGGCCACCGCCGAGATCTCACCCATCCACCATTTGCGCGCCACGGCAGGCTTTGCGCCCTGGGCCACCGTCTCCTCAACCTGGTCCGTCAGTCCGGCGGCGACGACGTCGCGGAACTCAGCCTCCGAGAAGCCCCAGGCTTCGCGGAGCCGACGACGGCGCTCCGCAGGCGGCTCCGGAAGCTCCGCCCGCAGCCTTTCGACCCAGTCTGCGGTCACGCTGATCGGCACCAGATCCGGTTCGGGGAAGTATCGATAGTCGTCGGCGTCGGACTTCGGGCGCCCGGAGCTGGTGGTTCGGGTGTCCTCCTTCCAATGCCGGGTCTCCTGGACCACGCTGCCGCCTGCGGCGAGCACCCCGGCGTGACGGCGGATCTCGAAGTGCACGGCATGCTCGACGGCGCGCAGCGAGTTGACGTTCTTGGTCTCCGAGCGGGTGCCGAAGGTGTCGGATCCCTTGGGCATCAGTGAGACGTTGGCATCGCAGCGCACATTGCCCCGCTCCATGCGAGCCTCGGAGATGTTCAGCCCCTTCACGATGTCTCGCACTGCTGTGGCGTAGGCTCGGGCGAGCTCCGGGGCGCGCGCTCCAGCACCGGTGATGGGTTTGGTCACGATCTCAATGAGCGGCACACCGGAGCGGTTGTAGTCGACCAGTGAGTACTCCGATCCCTGAATGCGCCCGGTGCCGCCGGCGTGGGTGAGCTTTCCGGCGTCCTCCTCCATGTGGGCGCGCTCAATCTCGACGCGGAAAACTTCGCCGTCGTCGAGCTCGATGTCGAGATGCCCGTCGAAGGCGATCGGCTCGTCGTACTGACTGGTCTGCCAGTTCTTTGGCGTGTCCGGGTAGAAGTACTGTTTGCGGGCGAACCGGCAGAAGGAGGCGATCTGGCAGTTCAGCGCCAGGCCGAGCCTGATGGCCGACTCCACGGCCGCACCGTTGACCACCGGCAGTGCACCGGGCATCCCCAGGTCCACCTCATTGACGTTGGTGTTGGGCTCATCGCCGAAGGCGTTGGGCGCCGAGGAGAACATTTTGGTGGCGGTGTTCAGCTCCACGTGGACCTCGAACCCCAGCACCGGCTCATAGGTCTCCAGCGCGGCCTCAAAGCTCACCGGCGCGGCCTCTGTGATGCTCTGGCTCATTTGGCCTCCTCCATCTGTGGAACCTGCGCCCACACGGGCGTTCCGGCATCGTCGTTGAGCAGCTTCTCCAAGGCTCCTGCCGCGTGATAGACATCGCCGTCCTCGCGGATCGGGGCCAGGAACTGGACGCCCACCGGCAGGCCCGCGGCAAGCCCCCCAGGCACTGAGATGGCCGGGATTCCGGCTAAGTTGGCGGGAATCGTGGCAATGTCGTTGAGGTACATGGCCATCGGGTCCTGAAGCTTCTCCCCCAGCGGGAACGCCACGGTCGGCGATGTGGGTGAGATCAGCACATCGGCGGACTCGAATGCGGCGTCGAAGTCTCGCTGGATGAGTGTGCGGATCTTCTGGGCCGATCCGTAGTACGCGTCGTAGTAGCCGGCCGAGAGCGCGTAGGTGCCCAGGATGATGCGACGCTTGACTTCGTCGCCGAATCCGGCGGCGCGGGTGGCGCCCATGACTCGTTCGATGGTCACCGGGCCCTCCTGAGGCAGCACGCGATGGCCATAGCGGACACCGTCGAACCGGGCCATGTTGCTTGAGGCCTCCGAAGACATAATCAGGTAGTAGGCGCCCAAGGCGTACTCGAAGCTGGGACAGTCCACCTCGACGATCTCCGCCCCGGCGGAGCGCAGCATCTCCAGCGAATCCTGGAAGCGGGCGAGGACATCGTTCTGGTAGCCGGTTCCCTGCAGCTGCTTGATGACGCCGATCCGCATCCCGGCAACGTCGTTGCTGCCTGCGGCGGCGGCGAACGCCGGCACCGGGTCAGGAAGCGAGGTGGAGTCCTTGGGGTCGTGGCCTGCGATGAGTTCGTGCAGCAGTGCTGCATCCTCCACAGTTCGGGCCACCGGGCCGATCTGGTCCAGGGATGAGGCCATCGCGATGGCGCCGTAGCGGGAGACGCTGCCGTAGGTGGGTTTGGTGCCGACGGTGCCGGTGACCGCTGCGGGCTGGCGAATGGATCCGCCGGTGTCGGTGCCCAGCGCCAGGGGTGCTTCGAAGGCTGCGACTGCGGCCGCCGAACCGCCACCGGACCCGCCGGGTATCCGGGAGGTGTCCCACGGGTTGCGGGTGGGGCCGTAAGCTGAGTGCTCTGTGGAGGAGCCCATGGCGAACTCATCCAGGTTCGTCTTGCCCAGGATGGGCAGCTTCGCCTGGCGGATCTTGGTCACCACGGTGGCGTCGTAGGGGCTCATCCAGCCTTCAAGCATCTTCGATCCGCTGGTGGTCGGCTGTCCGCGGGTGACGATGAGATCCTTCACCGCGATCGGCACTCCGGCCAAGGGGTGGAGCGTATCGGCACCGGCGCCGCCTGCTGCCCGCAGCCTGTCCACCTCGGCGGCGGTCTCCAGGGCTTCGGCGGCGTTGACGTGCAGAAATGCGTTGAGTTCGCCGTCGACTGCGGCGATTCGGTCCAGGTGCGCCTGGGTGAGCTCCACTGAGGTGATCTCCGCGGCGCGCAGCTTGGCCGCCATCTGGCCGGCAGTCAGTGTGATCAGTTCGGACACGGCGATCACTCCCCATCCAGAATGGCAGGAACTTTGAACTGTCCCTCCTGCGCGTCCGGGGCGTTGGCCAGCGACTCCTCGACGGTGAAGACGTGTCCGACCTCGTCGGGGCGGAACACGTTCCTCAGCTTCACCGGATGCGAAGTGGCGGGCACCTCCGCTCCGGCGGCCTGCTGCACAGTCTTCATCGCATCAACGATGACACCGAGCTCCCCGGTCATCTTCTCCAGCTCATCATCACTCATGGTGATGTGGGCCAGTGCTGACAGATGCTCGACGTCGGCGCGCGAGATCTCAGACATGCATCTCCCTCAGGTTGGTTGGGCGGTTCTCTGCGGGTCAGTTTACTGCCCGCGGCTGCGCCGCGGACCACCGGAGCTTCAGGACGTGACGTCCACCAGGATGACGGTCACATTATCGCGGCCGCCGTTGCGCAGCGCCTGGTGAATCAGCCAATCGACGGTGTCCTGCGCGTTGCGGCCGGCATTGAGGATGTCGCCGATCTGCTCATCGGTGATCTCCCCGGTCAGCCCGTCGGAGCAGACCAGCAGCCGTTGGCCGGAGGCGACGGTGGCAGTGGTGAAGTCCGCCTCCCACATATCTCCGGCGCCCAGAGCACGGGTGATGACGTTTCGCTGCGGATGGTTCTCCACCTCATCGGCGGTGATCATGCCTGAGTCCAGCAGCTCCTGCACCTGGGAGTGGTCACGGGTCAGACGGATGAGCGCGCCGTCGTTGAGCAGGTAGGTGCGAGAGTCGCCGATGTTGAACACCAGCCACTGCCACTGGCCCGAACCCTCCGGACCGGCGTGGGCGGCGTCGCCGTGACCTGGGATCACCACTGCCCCGGTCAGCGTGGTGCCGGCTTTGGAATCGGTGGCCTCGCGGATGCGGACGTCAGCATCGTCGAGGAACTGCTGGAGCTGGCGCTGACCGACCTTGCCGCCGGCTGCCTCCCACCCTTCGGCGAGCGCCTGAACGGCTACTGAGGATGCCACCTCACCTGCCTCGTGGCCGCCCATTCCGTCGGCGACGGCGAAGAGTGTATCGGTGACGACGAAGGAGTCTTCGTTCAGCTCCCGGCGCAGACCGACGTGGGAGCCGTAGCCGTAGTCGGCGTAGGGCTCCGGGACGGCTTCGGGACTGTCAGCGCTCAAAGTCACGCACCCATCTTGTCACGGATCGCGACAGATTCGTGACCAAATTGTGTCCGGTCTGTGACGTGCGGCTCAGTGGGAGTCCAGCGTGATGCCGGAGCCGTTGGCCCGCAGCAGCATATGGGGAGCCACTTCCCCGAATCCGCGCACCAACCGCGGCGGCTGCGGCACCAGCAGGTAGTCCTCGGTGACCTCCAGCGCCTCTGCCGTGGCCGCGTCCACCAACACCGTGCCGGGGTCAGCAAGACCGGTGAGCCGGGCGGCCAGGTTCACCGTGGGTCCATAGATGTCACCCATCCGAGAGAGCACCCTGCCCCATACGACCGAGACGCGTGCCTGCGGGAGGACCTCATCGGCGGCCATGGACTCTGACAGTGCCAGCGCGATCTCAGCTCCGGCCTCAGGCGTCTCTGCGTTGTAGAGCACCTCGTCGCCGACCGTCTTGACCAGGCGGCCGCCGCCGATGGAGATGATTTCCGCACATCGGGATT
The DNA here is from genome assembly GCA_052089225.1 of Nesterenkonia sp. Lineage (GTDB taxonomy): Bacteria > Actinomycetota > Actinomycetes > Actinomycetales > Micrococcaceae > Nesterenkonia. The sequence continues at coordinate 9,207 of JBQCZP010000018.1, read as the reverse complement.
CGAACCGCTGCACCATTTCGGCCAGGGTGCGTTCGTTCATCTGCCGCGACAGCGAGGTGTAGGAGACCAGATCGGCGAAGCCCACAGCGCGAGCCAGCGGAAGCGGAGCGTCGTCTTCGGCGCCGTCGCGGCCGCGGCTCAGTGAGGCCAACCCGGACTCCACCCGGACGGTCAGTCGCTGCAGCGCGGCCGAGAGCTGACGACGCCAGGCGTAGTTCATCAGCTGCTGGACCGGCTCGATCAGCTGCGGAAGCTCTTCGACCACCTGGCTGCGGGCCTGGGCGTCGGTGAGTCGCTCATTGGCGATCTTGTCCTCCACCAGCGCCTCAATCTGCCAGACCACCATGCGGTCAGTCATCTGACCCACCGAGCGCGTCAGTGAGATGGCCGCCTCCTGGTTCAGGTGGCCGTCGCGGACCAGCTCCACCATCCTGGCCAGAGCATCGGCGTCGGCATCTGTGAACGCCTTGACGTTTTCGTCGAGGTTCGGGAATCCCAGAGCGCGCCAGAGGCGGCGCGCCGAACGCGTGGAGACCCCCATACGTGCCGCCATCTGCCGATAGGTCAGTGTGCGCTCGGCGCCTAAGAGCTGATGTTCCAGCTTGCGGATGTTTCCGTGCCAGTCACGCTCCTGCCCCCCGGGGATCGGGATCGCCGCGGTCACCGAGGATTCGTGGTCCTCTCCGCCTTCGGAGTCGCTGCCGGCCTGCGCATCGGACGTGGGGGTGAAGCCGCGGTTGGGCACTTTGGGCACCGGTGCGGTGGCCAGCGGCCCGTGGTCGCGGGGCGCGGGGAAGTCCGACCAGTCAGCGCGGGCCGCAGCAAGCTCCTCGTCGCTGTACTCCGGCTCTCCGAAGCCGGACGGCGCGGACTGTCCGGCAGCCTCATCTGCCATGTAGTCCGGCAGGTTCGCGCCCCGCACCGCCGTCGCCGATCGGGAGGGCGCGTCGTAGTCGGTGGGCCCATCAGAAGGCGCCATAGTCACCTCCGAAGCTGGATCCGGCCACGTCTCCGCGGGTGGGGTCGGGTGCAGGTTGGCCCGGCTGGGGGCCGACCGGCGCGGCACGCCGTGCATGAGCCGCCTGCTGAGCTTGGGCGCGGAGCCGGTGGGAGGAGAGCTCCTGGGCTATGAGGTCGTTGAACCGTTCTGCGTCGGGCATGTCCCGAAGCCGGGTGCGCTGGTGCTGGCCGAAGGCCCCGTGGACCAGCGCGATGGTACCCGCACCGCTCATCTGCTGCAGCTTGGTCTGGCGCACCTCGGTCTGGGTCAGCAGCGCCAGCGGAATGACGGTGGCTTGGCCGGCACCGATCATGTTCTTCTGCACGACCCGTTCCGTGCTCAGGTACGTAACCCGGTTGAGCCAGCCCAGCCCCGGTTTGACGGTGCCGAAGGCCAGGCTGAGCAGCCCCAGCGCCCAGATGATGAACACGAAGATGTGACTGTAGTGCTGGACGAAGGTGGGTTGGGTGTCGCGGGAGACGTAGCCCAGCAGAAAGCTCATCAGCCCGACGGTGACCAGCAGGTTCACCACCATCGGCAGCAGGGCACGATGATGGGCGCGGGTGCGGACGATCACCTGTTCGCCCTGAACCAGCTTCAGCAGCATCCGCCGCAAGCACCTCCTGAATCGTGACTGAGCCTCAAGTCTACTGGCGGGCCGTCACCTCGTGCCTTAATCGTGAGTCGGTCGCAGGTGCACCACGTCTCCGGCGGTGTAGGACTCGCGGGCCGCAGGAGTCTGTTCCCAGAGGTCCTCGCGCCCTCCGCCGGGCTCAGGATCAAGCGCCTCAGGATCAAGCACAGTACGACGCCGGGCGGTGACCTCGACCTGCAGGGCACCGTGCTCATCGACGCCCAGCGCCCGTCCCCGCACTGCTGTCCCGCCCGGAAGCTCCACCCGCACCTCTTCGCCGGGGGTGCTCAGGGCGGCGACGATGTCGGCACGCAGCGGTGCCACATCGGCCGCAGCTTGGAGCTGATGCATCAGCTGCGCGAACGCTTCCACCCAGTCTGCCAGCACCTCGGTGCGCAGCCGGGACGCCTCAGCGGCCCCCGGTTCGGGCATCGGGTGTCCTGCTCGCTGACGCTCCAGCACCACAGAGGTGGACGTGGACGTCGGCAGCTGATCAGCGGTCTGCAGAACGTTGACGCCGCAGCCGATGATCACCGCAGCGGGGTCATCGGATGAGACGAGGGCGAGCAGCCCGGCGATCTTGCGGCCGGAGACGTGGACGTCGTTGGGCCATTTCAGCGCCGCCGGCACATCCTGAGCGCGCAGGGTGCGGACCAGAGCCAGCCCTGCGGTCAGGGTCAGCCAGTGCCACTGAGTCCGCGGCAGGCTGGGCCGCAGCAGGATCGAGGTGGACAGGGTGGAGCTCTTCGGTGAGGCCCAGCTGCGTCCCAGCCGACCGCGGCCGGCGCTCTGCTCCTCGGCGGTCAGCACCGACATATGCGGCCAATGGGCGGCGAAGTCTGCGGAGTTGGCCTCGCGCAGCAGTTCGGCGTTGGTGGAGTCGGTCGTCTCCGCCCGCACCAGTCGGGAGACCAGCCCCGGCTCCACCAGCCGGCGAGTCAGCTGCGCCTCGTCGAGCGGAGGCGGTTGCGTCACAGGAAGATGTCCGGCGTCAGGTCTGCGTCAGGACTGACCGCATAGGTGCTGAAGTCTGTGGTTCCGGCAGCGGTGAGCACCTGCTCATCGGTGAGGAACCCGCCGCTGCCCAGCTGGGCGCTGCCGCTGACCAGCGCATAGGCGGCATCGGCCATGATCTGCGGGCTGCGGGCCCCCTGCAGCATCTGCTCACCGCCGGGCAGGTTGGCGATCGCCGCGGTGGCGATGAGCGTCACCGGCCACAGCGAGTTGACCTCCACACCTGCCTCCTCCAGTTCGGCGGCCAGTCCGTAGGTGGTCATCGACATGCCGTACTTGCTCATGGTGTAGCCCAGATGTGCTCCGAACCACCTGCGGCTCAGCCGCCCCTGCGCGTCAGTCAGCGGTGGGGAGAGGGTGAGAATCTTCGGCGCCCAACCGGGCTGGCCCCTGCGGTCAGAACCCGCGGCGCTGTTCATGCCCGCAGCGCTGCGGCGCAGATGCGGGATCGCCGCCTTGGACATCGCGAAGGTGCCGCGCACGTTGATGTCGTGCATCAGGTCGAAGCGCTTCATATCCAGGGATTCGGTGGGGCTCAGGTCGATGGCCGAGGCATTGTTGATCAGCACATCGATCCCGCCGAAGTGCTCCACGGCGGCGCTGACGGCCCGTTGGACGTCGTCGTCGCTGCGAATGTCTCCGACTACTGCCAGCCCCTGACCGCCGGCTGCCTCCACATCGGCCACAGCGGTGTGGACGGTGCCCTCAAGAGTGGGGTGCGGGGCGTCCGTCTTGGCGACCAGAACAATGTTCGCCCCGGCCTCGGCGAGCCTCACCGCGATGGCGTGGCCGATCCCGCGGCTTCCGCCGGAGATCAGCACTGTTCTGTTCTGCAGCGTGGGAGCCGGTGTCGGCTCAGATGTCGTCGTCATGCTCATCACCTTACTGCCCAGTAGCTTTGTGTGCCGTCGTCGACGCGCAGAATTGTAGGGTATCTACATCCGTCTGAGCGCGGTGCCTCATTAGACTGGCGGCCAGATTGTGGACACCCAACAGAACGACGACGAAAGTAGTGCGCCACCGACCATGACTTCCTCTGCTGACCTGAAGACTACTGCGGGCAAGCTCGCCGATTTTAGGCGTCGTCGTGATCAGACCCTGGCCCCGGCAGGCGAGGAGTCGATCGCCAAGCAGCACAACCGCGGCAAGCACACCGCCCGCGAACGCATCGAGCTGCTGCTGGACGAGGACTCCTTCGTGGAGTTCGACGCGCTGGCGGTGCACCGCACCCACGCCTTCGGGATGGAGAAGAAGAAGCTTCTGGGTGACGGGCTGGTCTCCGGCTACGGCACGGTCGATGGACGACTGGTGGCCGTCTACGCCCAGGACTTCACCGTCTTCGGCGGCTCGCTGTCTGCGGTGAACGGCGAGAAGATCGTCAAGGTCCAGGAGTTCGCAGCGCGCAACGGCTGCCCGGTGATCGGCATCAACGACGGCGGAGGCGCCCGCATCCAGGAGGGCGTGGCCTCCCTGGCGATGTTCGCCGACATCTTCCGCAACAACGTGCACAACTCCGGGGTGGTCCCGCAGATCACCCTGATCATGGGGCCGGCGGCCGGCGGGGCCGCCTACTCCCCGGCGCTGAACGATTTTGTGATTATGGTGGACAAGACCTCCCATATGTTCATCACCGGACCGGACGTGATCAAGTCAGTCACCGGCGAAGACGTGGACATGGAATCTTTGGGCGGGGCGCGCTCACACAGCACCACCACCGGAACGGCCACCTATATGGCCGCCGACGAGCAGGACGCCATCGAGTTCGCCCAGGAGCTTCTGGAGTTCCTGCCGCTGAACAACTTGGCCGAGGCGCCGGTGGAGCCTGCCGAGGAACGCCCCAAGATCGAACAGGAGGATGAGGCGCTCAACGAGCTCATCCCCGATTCGGCCTCCGCCCCCTATGACATGACCGGCCTGATCGAGCAGCTGATGGACGACAGCCACTTCCTGGCGCTGCAGGCCCTCTACGCGCCGAACATGATCACCGGCTTCGGCCGGGTCAGCGGACGCAGCGTGGGAGTGGTGGCCAATCAGCCCAGCCAGTTGGCCGGCACGCTGGACATTGCCGCCAGTGAGAAGGCCGCCCGGTTCGTCCGCTTCTGCGACGCCTTCAACATCCCGATCCTCACCCTGGTGGATGTGCCCGGGTTCCTGCCCGGCACCGACCAGGAGTGGGGCGGGATCATCCGCCGCGGAGCCAAGCTGCTCTACGCCTACGCCGAGGCGACCGTCCCCAAGATCACAGTGATCACCCGCAAGGCCTTCGGCGGCGCCTACATTGTGATGGGCTCCAAGAAGCTGGGAGCCGACGTCAACCTGGCCTGGCCCACCGCCCAGATCGGGGTGATGGGCGCCCAGGGTGCGGTGAACATCCTCCATCGCCGGGATCTGGCGGCCGCCGAGAAGGACGGCGAGAACGTCGAAGCTAAGCGCCAACAGCTCATCGACGACTACGAGGACGCCCTGCTGAACCCCTATCAGGCGGCCGAGCTGGGCTACATCGACGCCGTGGTGGAGCCTGCCGAGACCCGCTGGCAGATCTCCAAGGCCCTGCACGCCACCTACCACAAGCGTGAATCACGACCGGTGAAGAAGCACGGAAACATCCCCCTCTGATATGACACTGCAGACAATGATGACGACGACGCCCGCCGCTGAGCCCCAGACTGCTGAGC
>JBQCZP010000018.1:0-3784 GCA_052089225.1 Nesterenkonia sp. | reverse complement strand
GACTGCGGCTGCGGTGGATATCCGCGGTGCCCAGCTCAGCGATGCTGAGACGGCAGCTGTGGTGGCGGTGCTGGCTCGGCTGGCCACGGCCGAACCGGTGAGCTCCGATGCCGGGAGCACCGGCCCCACCGACCGTGCCGTTCAGCGCCGCCACCGGCTGCAGCTGGATCAGCATGGGCTGTGGGGCCGGCCCGGCCCCAGCTCCTGGCAGGCGGCAGGAGGTATCGGATGACTCGGCTCATTCTGGGCTCGAAGTCCCCCAGCCGACGCAAAGTGCTGGATCAGGCCGGCGTCGTCTTCGATGTGGAGGTCTCCGACGTCGACGAGCCGGCAGTGGTGGAGGCCGCCTCCGACGGAGCCGAGCTGGGCGCGGCCGAGACCGCCCTGCTGCTGGCCCGAGCCAAGGCAGAGGCCGTGGCTGCGCTGCCCGCATCCCGAGGCGCGATCGTGCTGGGCTGTGACTCAGTGTTCGAACTGGACGGGGTCACCTACGGCAAGCCCTACGAAGTCGATGTCGCCGTCGAACGCTGGCAGCAGATGCGTGGGCGGACCGGCACTCTGCACACAGCCCATTGGTTGGTGGACGCCGGGACTGCGGTCTCCAGCTCGGAGCACTCCTGGCTCGGCTCCGCAGCGATGACCAAGGGGCGGCTGGGGGTTCCGGAGAACACGCTGACCTCCGCCGGGGAGACTGTCTCCTCCCAGGTGAGGTTCGCAGCGCCCAGTGATGAGCAGATTCGGGCCTACGCGCAGACCGGCGAGCCGCTGCACTGCGCCGGGGCGTTCACCCTGGAGGGCCGGGGCGCCGCGTTCATCGACCGGGTCGACGGCGACCCCAACGCCGTCATCGGCCTCTCGCCGGCGGCGCTGAACCGACTGCTGGGCGAGTGTGGCCGCAGCATCACAGATTTTTGGACATAATCACATCGAGTGCTGGATTTTCGGCGTTCTGAGCCGCGCGAACCGCTCATAACGCCAAAATTCCAGCAATCGACCCCAGGAACGACGACGAAGGACCTGCAGATGACCGAGTTTTCCAAGGTACTGATCGCCAACCGCGGTGAGATCGCCGTGCGCATCATCCGCGCCGCCCAGGACGAAGGGCTGAGCACCGTGGCGGTCTACGCGGAGGCGGACCGGCAGGCCATGCACGTCCAGACGGCCGATGAGGCCTATGCGCTCGGCGGGGAGTCCGCTGCCGAATCCTACTTGGACATGACCAAGGTGCTTGCCGCAGCCCAGGCGACCGGCGCTGATGCGGTGCACCCCGGGTACGGGTTCCTCTCGGAGAACGCGGAGTTCGCCCAGGCGGTCATCGATGCCGGACTGGTGTGGATCGGTCCCCCGCCGGAGGCGATCCGGCTGCTGGGAGACAAGGTGTCGGCACGTCAGCTGGCCGAGAAGGTGGGCGCGCCGCTGGCTCCCGGCACCAAGGAGCCGGTCTCCTCGGCGAAGGAGGTGCTGAAGTTCGCAGAGAAGCAGGGGCTTCCGCTGGCGATCAAGGCTGCGCACGGAGGCGGAGGCCGCGGCATCAAGGTGGTGCGTGAGCGCGATGAGATCGTCGAGCTCTACGAATCGGCCGTGCGGGAGGCCACAGCGGCGTTCGGCCGCGGCGAGTGCTTCATCGAAAAGTACCTGGACAGGCCGCGCCACGTGGAGACGCAGTGCCTGGCCGATTCCCACGGCGGCGTCGTGGTGGTCTCCACCCGCGACTGCTCGCTGCAGCGCCGCAATCAGAAGCTGGTGGAGGAGGCGCCCGCACCCTTCCTCACCCGTGCGCAGAACCGGCAGCTCTACCGGGCGTCGAAGGCCATCCTGAAGGAGGCCCGGTACACCGGGGCCGGCACCTGTGAGTTCCTCATCGGCGCTGATGGGACCGTGAGCTTCCTGGAGGTCAACACCCGCCTGCAGGTGGAGCACCCGGTCTCCGAGGAGGTCACCGGCATCGACCTGGTGCGCGAACAGTTCCGCATCGCCCGTGGGGAGAAGCTGGGCTACGACGACCCGGAGGTGCGCGGTCACAGCATCGAGTTCCGCATCAACGGCGAAGACCCGGGGCGCAGCTTCATGCCGGCCCCGGGCACCCTGAGCCGTTTCGACCTGCCCACCGGCCCCGGCGTGCGGGTCGACTCCGGGGTGCGGGCGACAGAAACGATCTCCGGGGCCTTCGACTCGATGGTCGCTAAGCTGATCGTCACCGGCGCTGATCGTCGTCAGGCCCTGCAGCGGGCTCACCGCGCACTGGCCGAGATGCAGGTCGAGGGGATGCCCACTGTCCTGCCCTTCCACCGCACAGTGGTCACCGACCCCGCCTTCGCTCCTGAGCTTCAGGACCCTAAGGCCCAGCCCTTCCACGTCCACACCCGGTGGATCGAGACCGAGTTCGTCAACGACATCAAGCCGTTCAACGCGCTGACCGCTCGGCCCGGCGACGGCGATGACTCCGCGCGCGAAGATGTGGTGGTCGAGGTCAACGGCAAGCGGGTGCAGGTCAATGTGCCGGCGTCCTTGGCGGCCGGCAAGCTCTCCGGGGCCGGACCTGCTAAGAAGCGGCGGAAGAAGCGCACAGCTGCAACGACGGCAGCCTCCGGAAACTCGCTCACCTCACCGATGCAGGGCACCGTGGTGAAGGTGGCGCTGAAGGACGGCGCCAAGGTCGCCGAAGGCGACCTCGTCGTCGTGCTGGAAGCGATGAAGATGGAGCAGCCGATCACCGCCCATAAGGCCGGCAAGCTCAAGGGCCTGAAGGTGCAGTCCGGTTCCAGCGTGAAGGCCGGGGAGGCTGTGGCCACCATTGTCGACTGATCTTGGTTCTGGGACAGTCCAGGTCTATATGTATGCGCATTGTCAGTTTGAGAAGGCGACGGCACCTCGACGCCAGTGCTGGCGCCGATGGCGCAGCCAGCTTCTGAAGTTCGTCAGGAGTCCTCTGCACAACCTGTCATAAAGTTCATGCGTCGTCTTCTCCAAACGTCCGCCAGGCGCGCTATCCCTGTGTCAGTTGCCGATCCCAAGGTGGGACGCGCCCCTGCTGCGGCGTCTGTAGTCCGTGTCAGGCTCGACACATCTTTTGAATAGCCTTCTGTCTCAGCCCAGAGTCAACTCCGGTAGTTGCTCTCGCTGAGAAGGCTCGAAACGACAGAGGTTTTGGACTGCGTATACTCGTCCCAATTATTCGCTGATTCCGCGGCGTCTATTTTAGTTCTAAGGTATTGATCACGGGCATTTCCGTCTGACCTAAGGAGATCTCGGAAGATAATTCGTCTGTTCCACTGCCGACTTCCATATTCCACAACATGGATAACGTATGCCCGTGCCGATCGCGAGGGGAAGCTAAGCCAGCAGTGATAATCACGCTCGCCCTCAAGATCGAATCCGCCCGATGCGAGCTGTCGAGCAACGGCCTGCACTCTCGAGGCCTCGACTCCCACTAGGAGATCGACTACATCTTTAGCGGGAAGGTCTGGCACAGCGGTGGAGCCGATGTGTTCGAGGTGGGTTCCGGGGACCTGTTCACCGAGATTGCTCATCATTTCAGTGGCCATCCGAGTCCATTCGGAGTGACGGCTTGGAACGATGAAAACAGGTTGCTCAGCCGCCATAGGGTTTATTCTGCCACCGAAGTTGATCACTTCTATGGCGCACCGCCGAGACCGTCGAGGGTCGCCTCTGAGTTACGAACCGTCAGGTGCTCACGTTCCGCAGGGGGAACGGTTTACGGCACCCCTCCGCAGAGGATGTTCGGTGCGCCACGCGGGCGAGGGTTCGCGTTCGTAAGGGGATC
>JBQCZP010000017.1:24296-45942 GCA_052089225.1 Nesterenkonia sp. | reverse complement strand
CTCCGGATGGATACGCGTACCAGCCTAAGGCGTCGAGGGACGCGGCACCAAGCTGGCGGCTGGATGGGAGCCTGTTCTGGGGCGTGGCGAGGTCAGTCAATAATCCGGCGCCGTGCTGGGGCATTGCAGTTTATGACCTGCGTGTCTTCCCAACTTGACGGATAAGCATCAAGTGGGCATAGAGTTGGCTGCGCCTGAACAAACCATCCAGAGCGACTGAGGGATCTGGCCCGACGACGTCGCAGCAACCAGCTCAACGCGGGACCCTCCCGCCGTGGGCAAGGTGCTAACGCCAGACCGATGGAGAGAGCCTCATGATTTCAATCCGCCATGTGTCCACCCGTTTTGACGGCCGCGGCAAGGACCCGGTGACCGCCGTCGATGATGTCTCTCTGGAGGTCCCTCGCGGCTCGATCCAGGGGATCATTGGTTTCTCCGGGGCCGGGAAGTCGACCCTGCTGCGCAACATCAACCTGCTTGAAGCGCCCACCTCCGGGGAGGTCTGGGTGAACGGCAGCGAGATTACCGCTCTGCGCGGCGAGGCGCTGCGCAAAGCCCGACACCACATCGGGATGATCTTCCAGGGCTTCAACCTGGTCAACAACCTCACCGTGGCCGAGAACGTGGCGCTGTCGCTGAAGTTCGCCGGCGTGACCGACACGAAGGAGCGTGTCCGGCGCGCGGCAGAAGCCATGGAGATCGTCGACATCACCGATAAGGCACGCAACTACCCGGGGCAGCTATCCGGTGGTCAGAAGCAGCGCGTGGCGATCGCCCGAGCGCTGGCGACCAAGCCGCAGGTGCTGCTCTGTGACGAGCCGACCTCGGCGCTGGATCCCTTCACCACCGCCACAGTGCTGCAGTACCTGGCCGATGTGAACCGCGAGTTCGGCATCACCGTGGTGATCGTGACCCACGAGATGGAGGTCATCAAGGCCTTGGCCGACAACGTGGCGGTCATGGAGGACGGAGGGCTGGTCGAAGAGTTCCCCTCCACTGATCTGCGCCGAAAGGGTTTCAGCCCCACCACCTCGATCGGCCGCTACCTGGTCTCGGAGGGGATCAGCGTCCGCCGCGAGGGCGCGCCGCGCACCTCGGACACCGTAGACATGGCCACAGAGCACGACGACGCCGCGGCACGCGAGTCCGCTGTCTTCGCAGGGGGTGTGCGGTAATGGAAACCATCATCGAACGTCTGCCGGAGATCAACTACGCGATGCTGGAGACCTTCGCCATGATCGGGGTCGCCATCCCGTTGGCAGTGCTGCTCGGCACACCGCTGGGCATCTGGCTGTTCAACCACGCCCCCGGTGGCATCGCACCCACCCCAAAGGCCCACGCCGTGGTCTCCGGGATGGTGAACATGGTCCGTTCCTTCCCATTTCTGATCCTGCTGATTGCGATCATCCCGTTCACCCGGCTGGTCGTGGGCACCTCCGTCGGTACCGCGGCGGCGATCGTGCCACTGACCATCAACGCGATCCCTTACTTTGCACGCCTGGTGGAGCAGAACATTTCCCAGTTGGGCCCCGGCGCCGTCGAAGCCTCTCGAGCCATGGGCGCCACCCGCCGCCAGATCATCCGCAATGTGCTGCTGGTGGACGCCAAACCAGCAATCATCGGCTCGATCACCATCACCACCGTCTCCTTCATCTCCTACTCGGCGATGGTGGGCCTGGTCGGTGGGGGCGGCATAGGTGACTTAGCCATCCGCTACGGCTACTACCGCTACGAGACCCCCACCATGATTTTCGCCTGTGTGCTGATGGTGGTGCTGGTGACTCTCGTCCAATGGGGTGGGACCCGTATCTCCCGTGTGACCGATAAACGCGTCACTGCTTAGTGCCGCCTGCATCCGCATGCCCTGTGCGTCTGTGACGCCGCCCGAAAACAGAAAGAACACTCATGCCTGTGACAAACTCTGCCCCGCGTCGTCGTGCGCTGCTGATTCCCAGCGCCGCCGCCGCAGCCGCCTCCGCCCTGGCAATCACCGGCTGTGGGCTGGTTCAGGACGACGAGACGATTGACATCATCGTCACCGAGTCGGCCCCCTTCCAGGAACCCACCGAGATCGCCCGCGACCTTCTCGAAGAACAGGGCTACGAGCTTGACGTCACCTACGTCACCGACATCAACCAGCCCAACCAGGTGGTCAGCTCCGGTGAATACGACGCCAACTACTTCCAGCACCTGGCGTACCTGCACAACTTCAACGAGGCAAACGAGACCCAGGTCGAGCCGCTGTTCAGCGTCTACTACGCGCCCTCAGCCCTATTCAGCCTGGAGCACGACTCGCTGGACGACATCCCCGCCGGCGCCGAGGTGAACCTGCCGGTGGACCCGTCCAATAATGGGCGGGCCCTGCAGCTATTGGCCGATGCCGGACTGGTCGAGCTCGACGAAGCAGTGCCGGTGGTCCAACTGTCGCAGAACGACATCACCGACAATCCGAAGAACCTGGAATTCATTGAGACCGACCAGCAGTCCGGTGCGCAGGTGCTGCCCGATGTTGACCTGGGCTTCGCCTTCGTCCGCCTGGTCGCTGAGGCCGGCTACGAGGTTGATGACACGCTGCTGCACTTGGAAGACGGCCGCGACGAGGTTCGCACCCCGTTCACCTGCGTGGTGGCGGTCGGCCCCGAGGGCGTCACCGATGAGCAGGCCGAAGCGCTGCAGAATGCCTTCCAGTCCGAGGAAGTCGAGCAGTGGTTCGAAGATTACCAGGGCGGTGTGATCGACTACGCCGACTTCATCACCCTCGACAATGCCGACGAGATCTGGGCTGAGTTCACCGACAGCGCCGCGGGGGAGAGCGCGCAATGAGGCACGGTCTACTCACCACTCTCGCCGCCACCGGTGCTGGCCTGGCCCTGACAGGCTGTGGGCTGGTGGAGGCCGTGGAAGGGGACCAGGCCGTCAGTATGGTGGTCACCGAGAACGCGCCCTTCCAAGAGCCCACCGAGATCGCCAAGGAGCAGCTGGCCGAAGCGGACTGGGAGCTGGAGACGACCTACGTCACCGACATCATCCAACCCAACTTCACCGTCAGCAACGGCGAATACGACGTCAACTTCTTCCAGAACCTCACGTACCTGCAGCAGTTCAACGAGGACCACGATCTGGACCTCGAGCCGATCTTCTTCATGTTCGAACAGCCCTCCGGGCTCTACTCCAAGGACTACGACTCGCTGGATGAGCTTCCTGACGGCGCGGAGGTCGCACTGCCGGTGGACACGGCGAACAATGGTCGCGGCATCCGGCTTCTGGCCCGGGGAGGCCTCATCGAAGTCGACGAGTCTCAGGGTGTGGCCGCGCTCAGTGTGGATGACATCACTTCGAATCCGAAGGACCTGGAGTTCATCGAGGTGGACCAGCAGTCGGTGGGCACGGTATACGACGACGTCGATGCCGTCTTCGGTTTTGCCCGACTGCTCGCAGAGGTCGACGTCGGCCCTGAAGAGACGCTGATCATGGAGAACGAGGCCGAGGCGCTGCCGTTCGCGATGACGATCGCGGCCCAGCCCAACTTCCGCGAGGAAGAGCCGGAGAAGTACGAGGCGCTGAAGTCGGCCTACCACTCCGATGAGGTGGCCGCCTGGTACGGCGAATACTTGGACGGGCTGCTCACCCCCGCTTTCGATCGAGACATCGACGCCGCCTGGCAGGAGGCCAACAGCTGATGCGCACACTCACGACCACACTCACCACCACGGTCCCGGATGAGCTGCTCGATGAGATCGCCGCCGGCGCGGTGGACCGCGACCTGGGCCGTGAGCTCCCCTTCGACCAGGTCCGGGGGCTGGACGAGGTCGGCTTCGGTGCGCTGCGAGTCCCCGCCGCATTCGACGGCCCTGAGGTGTCCACCCCGCAGCTGGTCACCGAAGTCATCCGGTTGGCCCAAGCGGATTCGAATATCGCCCACCCATACCGCGGGCACTTCGGATTCGTGGAGGCGCTGCGTTTCCAGCCGCAGCACATCCAAGATATCTGGTACCCCCGGGTTCTCGCCGGTGCGACTGTCGGCAACGCCTCCACTGAGCTTGGCGGCAACGAGCTCGGCACACTCAAGACTCGGCTGAGCACCGACGGCTCCGGCACTGTCCGGCTCAACGGTGAGAAGTTCTACTCCACCGGCACGATCTTCTCCGACTACACGCGCGTCTCGGCGTCCCAGGAAGGGGGCTTCGAGGGCCGCCGGTTCGCCGTCGTGCCCGTCGACGGCGAGGGGGTGACCGTCCACGATGACTGGGACGGCTTCGGCCAGAAGCTCACCGGAACCGGTACCACGGTGCTGGAGGACGTGACGATTGAGCCCACCAGCATCCTCAACCGGGTGGCCGGCTCCCACGAGGCCGTGCACGAGGCCGCGTTCTTCCAGCTCTATCTGCTGGCGGTCCAGGTCGGCATTGCCAAGGCTGCGGTCCGCGACGCTGCCGACACGCTGGCCAAGCGCACCCGCACCTTCAACACCTCCGCCTTCGGAGAGCAGTTCAGGCAGGACCCGCTGATCCAGCAGATCATCGGACGGATGAGCTCGAAGGCCTTCGTGGCCGAGTCTGCAGTGCTGGAAGCGGCCCGCATCCACGACCAGGCTCTGGACGCCGGAGGTGAAGCCGGCACGCACAGCCCAGACTTCACCGGTCAGCTGCCCGAGGGCGTCTACGCCTCCGAGATCGCCGTCGAGCAGGCCCAGATCACGGTGCCCGACCTGGTGCTGCAAACCACCCACGAGCTGTTCCAGACCGTGGGCGCCTCGGCCACCCTGCGCACCAAAGCCCTGGACCGGCATTGGCGCAACGCCCAGACGATCGCCACCCACAACCCGATCGTTTTCCGCGCACGGGCCATCGGCGACTACGAGATCAACGGCACGCTGCCCGAGGGGCTCAACGCTATCGGCGAAGCCAAGGAGAAGAAATGACGATGCACCTCAACGCCTTCGACATGCTGGTGCCGGTCCATCAGACCCCCGGACTCTGGCGGCACCCGGAGTCCCGAATCACCGAATACGACACCCTCGAATACTGGACCGAGCTGGCCCGCACCCTCGAAGATGCGGGATTCTCCAGCCTCTTCCTGGCCGATGTGCCCGGGATCTACGACGTCTACGGGTCCAGCCACCATGCCGCGGCCCGCGGCGGTGTGCAGTACCCGCTGCTGGATCTTCAGGTCATCGTGCCTGCCCTAGCGGCGGTCACCGAGCACCTGGGCTTCGGGATCACTGCGAGCGTCACCTACGAGCAGCCCTACCTGTTGGCCCGCCGGTTCGCGACCCTGGACCACCTCACCAAGGGCCGTGTCGCCTGGAACATCGTGACCAGCTACCAGGACTCAGCTGCCCGTAACCTCGGCATGGCCGGACAGATCCCGCACGATGAGCGCTACGACCGTGCGGATGAGTTCATGGAGGTGATGTACAAACTGTTCGAGCACTCCGTGGAGGACGGCGCCGTCGTCGCCGATTCCGATTCGGGACTGTGGGTGGAGCCGGAGAAGGTCCGCGGCATCGAGCATCGCGGCACGTGGTTCGACGTGCCCGGCGCGATGCTCACTCACCCCGGCCCGCAGCGCACCCCTCTGCTGTTCCAAGCCGGATCCTCAGCACGCGGTCAGAAGTTCGCCGTCGACCACGGCGAGGCGATCTTCGTGATCAACGCGAAGGCCGAGAAGCTGGCCACTCAGGTGGAGTCCACCCGCCGCCAGCTCGCCGAGGCCGGACGCGACCCCGGCTCGGTAACCTTCTCTGCGATGGTCACCGTGATCGTCGGTGAAACCGAAGAGGAAGCCCAGCAGCGGTTCGATGAGTACACGAAGTATGTCGACACCGAATCAGCCCTGACCCTCTTTGGTGGGTGGACTGGAGTTGACCTCTCCGGCATCAACGAGGACGACTACGTCACTGATGTTGCCACCGAGGCCAACCAGTCCGCCCTGGGGCTCTTCACCAAAGACCCGAACCGGAGATGGACGGTGCGCGAAGTGGCCGAGTTCATCGCGATCGGAGGGCGCGGACCGACCATCATCGGCGACCCTCAGCAGGTGGTGGACCAGCTGATCGAATACCAGGAGACCTCCGGCGTCGACGGGTTCAACATCTCCGCCGCCGTCCGGCCGGCCGACTTCGAACGTTTCGCCCACTACGTCACCCCTGAGCTGCGGCGTCGCGGCCTGCTGGCTGAACGTCCCGAGACCCCGGTGACGCTGCGTGAGTCTCTGCTCGGCCACGGACCACACCTGGCTGCGGACCACCCGGCCCGCACCCTCGGGGGCTAGTCCAGGATGGGCAGGCGTTTGAAGGAGCTGTTGTGGAACACCAGGCCGGGTTTGGTCTGATCGGACCCCAGGTCCAGGATCTCCAGGACGACGACGTCGTGGTCGCCGACGGTGAACTGGTCGTAGATCCGGGTCTTCAGCCACATCGGGGCCGCCCCCAGGGTCAGGGCGCCGTCGTCGTCGGTGCTGTAGTCCACTCCGGTGAACCGGTTGGCGCGGTCCTTCGACGCGATCTGGCGGCACAGGCCCTCATGGTCGGCGCCGATCACCGAGACCCCCAGGTGGGAGGCGGCCTCACGCAGCCGTGGCCAGGTGTTGGAGGTGTGCTGCACCGCGACGGTCGCCAGCGGCGGCTCCAGCGACACACCCACGGTGAAGGTGGAGGCGACCAGCGCCTCGGGGGCGCCGTTGATCTCGGCGCCGATGGCTACAACTGCCTGGGGAAACTGCGCGAAGGCTTGGCGGAGGTCCAGGGCTGTGCCTGCTGCGGCCGGCGCTGGGGACAAGCTCATAGAAACGACTCCCATCGATCCTGGCAGTAGCACCCGGCAGTGTCCGGGTTGCTGCGGCGTCGTTGAGCCAGTTCTCTCAGCCGCTCGGGATAGGACCCGTTCAGCGTACGCCGGGGGCTGCGACGTGTGCAACGAACCTGTCACACGGCGAGATCTGCCGACCGAGGCGGGCTGGCGTAGCATCGGGACCAGCGGACTCAACGGCGAGTTCCGGCCCACTGAGCTCACCACCTGAGAAGGGACTGTCGAAACCTATGACCACTGTTGACGCCGCCGCCTGGGGCTCCGAGACGCACACCCCCTACGCCGCCGCCGACTCGCGCTACGCGAACTTCTCCTACCGCCGGGTGGGCGCCAGCGGGCTGGTGCTGCCGCCGATCTCGTTGGGCCTGTGGTGGAACTTCGGCGATGTGACGCCGTTCGCCGATCAGCGGGCCATCATCCGCCACGCCTTCGACTCCGGGATCATCCACTTCGACCTGGCCAACAACTACGGTCCGCCCGCCGGCTCCGCCGAAGAGAACTTCGGCCGCATGCTGGCCAAGGACCTGCACCCCTACCGCAATGAGCTGGTCCTCTCCACCAAGGCCGGCTGGGACCACTGGCGCGGCCCCTACGGCAACTACGGCTCACGCAAGTACCTGCTGACCAGTCTCGAGGAATCGCTGAGCCGGCTGGGCACCGACTACGTCGACATCTTCTACTCCCACCGAGTGGACCCCGAGACCCCGCTGGAGGAGACCATCGGCGCACTCGATGCCGCCGTACGCTCCGGCAAGGCGCTGTATGCCGGCATCTCCTCCTACTCGGCCGAGCGCACTCGCGACGCCAAGCAGATCGCCGAGGCGCTGGGCACGCCGCTGGTGATCCACCAGCCGGCCTACTCGATGCTGAACCGCTGGGCCGAAGACGGGCTGCTGTCCACCCTGGCCGAGGCCGGGATGGGATCGATCGCCTTCACACCCCTGGCCCAGGGGCTGCTGACCAGCAAGTACCTGGAGAACCCGGACGCCTCCCCGGCTGGGGGACGCCGGTCCCTGCTGCGCAAACACCTCAGCGAGGAGAACCTCACCCGGCTGAGCCAGCTCAATGAGATCGCCGCCCGGCGCGACCAGACGCTGGCCCAGCTGGCGATCGCCTGGCTGCTGCGCGAGGGCGGGGCCACCTCGGTGCTCCTGGGCGCCTCATCCACCGCCCAGCTGGACGAGAACCTGGCCGCAGTCGGTCACACTGATTTCACCGATACGGAGCTGGCCGAGATCGACCAGATCACCCGAGGCGAAACCGGCATCAACATCTGGGCCGTCTCCTCTGAGCTGTAGGCCGCGGCTGGGCTGCTGCGTGGCGGGCGTGCTGCGGATTTGGCGCCCCGCGGTCGGGCCCGGCGCTTCGGGGCTGAACCCTGTGGACCGTCAGCATCTCCGCGAGATCCCGGCGGATGTTGCGCCGGACCGGGAAAAATCGAGGCCGGCGCAACGAGAGTTGGGTGATCAAGGCGACCCGGGTGCGGGACCCGATGAATGTTGCGCAGGGCTGTGCCCAGTGCTCGGCTAAGCGTTACCAGCGGCAGTGCGGGCGCAGAACCAAGCAGCGCGCGGCGCAGATTCGAGACCACAGCCAACATTGCCTTGCATGACGCGCCGCGAACGGTGATTTGACGCGGCACCGAGTGAAGCGCATAAGCTGAAGCACGCTGTAAACCATCCAGAGCGACTGAGGGATCTGGCCCGATGACGTCGCAGCAACCATCGCTTCAGCCCGGCTGAACGAAAGGTGCTAATGCCAGAGTCGATGGAGTGATTCTCACCATGTCTGCTGTGCCCACCCTTGAACGGTCTGCAACCACCGTTGTCACCACCCAGCGCCCGACGCCGCCTGCCGCAGTGGACAGCCGTTCGCTGAGCGTGAGCTTCGACTCAGCCGGCCGCACCTTCGGCGCACGCACTGTTCTGCGTGATGTGAACCTTGAGGTTGCCCCCGGTGAGGTGGTGGCGACACTCGGCGCCTCCGGCTGCGGAAAGTCCACGCTGCTGCGAGCCGCGGCAGGGCTCGACGTCGGCTTCTCCGGCCAGATCCGCATCGGCGAATCCCCGGTGACCGCCTACGATGAGCGCACCGCCGTCGGCTTCCAAGAGCCGCGACTGCTGCCCTGGCGCTCGGTGCGCAAGAACATCCAGCTCGGACTGCCGCGCGCACTCACCAAGGCCGAAGGCGCAGCCCGCATCGATGAGCTGCTTCAGCTGGTCGGCCTGGCTGATCACGCTCACCTGCGTCCCCGCGAAATCTCCGGCGGTATGGCACAGCGCACCGCCCTGGCCCGAGCACTGGCGCGCCGCCCGGGCGTGCTGCTGCTGGATGAGCCCTTCGGCGCGCTCGACGCACTGACCCGGCTGAAGATGCAGGACCTGCTGCTGGCCATTGTGATGCTCGCGGTGCTGGGCAAACTCACCGACGCGGTGCTGGGGCTGGTCGAACGCAAAGCCCTGACGACCTGGGCCTAACCCGCTCGAACAACCATCCAGAGCGACTGAGGGATCTGGCCCGACGACGTCGCAGCAACCCGGTCATCTTCCGGTGACCACGGTGCTAACGCCAGCAACGATGGAGGAAACATGCCTCAGAACGAGAACCCCGCCACAGCCTCCGCCCAGCGCGAGATCCTGTTCAACGCCTTCGACATGAACTGCGTGGTCCACCAGTCCCCGGGCCTGTGGCGCCACCCCGATGACCGGGCGCGTCAGTACAACACCATCAAGTACTGGACCGACCTCGCCCAAACCCTGGAGCGCGGGCTGTTCGACGGGCTGTTCATCGCCGATGTGCTCGGCCCCTACGACGTCTTCGACGCCGACCCTGAGGCCGCCCTGCGCTCCGGGGCGCAGGTGCCGGTCAACGACCCTTTCCTGCTGGTGTCAGCCATGGCCGCGGTCACCGAGAACCTCGGATTCGGCCTCACCGCCGGCACCGCCTATGAGCACCCCTACCCGTTCTCCCGCCGGTTGGGAACCCTGGACCACCTCACCGGCGGCCGCGTGGGGTGGAACGTGGTCACCGGCTACCTGCCCTCGGCTGCGCAGAACATGGGCCAGGACGACCAGATGGAGCACGACGCCCGCTACGACTACGCCGATGAGTACCTGGAGGTGGTCTATAAGCTGCTGGAGGGCTCCTGGGAGGACGACGCCGTCGTCGCCGATAAGGCCTCCGGGGTATTCACCGACCCGACCAAAGTGCACCGAATCGAACACCACGGCGAGCACTTCAAGACTCCGGGCATCGGCGTCGTCGAACCCTCCCCGCAGCGCACCCCGGTCATTTATCAGGCTGGTGCCTCCACACGGGGGCGCACCTTCGCCGGCAAGCACGCCGAGGCGGTGTTCATCAACTCGCCCACCAAGGAGCTGGCGGCCGAATCGGTCAGGCGCATCCGCCAAGCCACCGCCGATGCCGGGCGAGACCCCTACAGTGTGCGGATCTTCGCGATGCAGACCGTGGTCACCGGCCCGGACGACGCCGCCGCCCAGGCCAAGTACGACGACCTCGCCCAGTACGTGGACCCCGAGGGCTCCCTGGTGCTGATGTCCGGGTGGATGGGCATCGACCTCAGCCGGTTCGAGCTGGACGAGCCGATCGGCGATGTGGAGTCCAACGCGATCCAGTCCACAGTGGAGACCTTCAAGAAGGCCTCCGGGCGCGAGGACGAGGTCTGGACTGTGCGGCAGCTGGCCCAGTGGGTCGGCGTCGGCGGCTTCGGCCCGGTGATCGTCGGCGACGGTCCCAGCGCCGCCGCCCAACTGGCGCAGTGGCAGGACGAGACCGACGTGGACGGGTTCAACCTGGCCTACCACATCACGCCGGGAACCTTTGAGGACATCGTGGACTACGTGGTCCCGGAGCTGCAGAGGCTGGGTCGCTACAAGACCGAGTACACCTCGGGCACCCTGCGGCATAAGCTCTTCGGCCGCGGCGATCACTTGCCCGCAGAGCACCACGGGGCCCAGTTCCAGCTGCGCCGCCGCTGAGCGGCACACCGGAAGGGCCGACGACGGGGGCCTGCCCGGCAGCGATCGCCGACTGTCGGATTGTTGGTGGAATAGCGTCATAACGTCGCGCAAAGCGCCAAGAATTCAACACAGGGCAGGGACGGTGGCTGGTGTGGGACTGACCAGCAGAGTTGGCGCCGACTCTGCTGGTCAGTCGACCGGTACCTGCCCGACCCACCCCGGCAGCCTGCTCAGAAGATTATCCGTACCCGTGGTGCGTCACGTCCTGTCATCGCTTCCGCGCCGTACGGGAGGCCCGGTTGTTGTCGCTCCTCTGCTTGTGAAGAAAGGCGCAGACGATTCCAGCGACAGCACCCATCGCTGTGATGCCAACGAGTCGCCACACAGTGAAGGAGCCCTCTTGTGCCCACGGGGCCGGCTCCCTCACACCAGGATGGATGCCGAATACGGTTGCCGCCACGTAAGCCGCAGCGCCGAGTACGGCAACAATCGGCACATATATCGACATCAGTTTCGCCAAGCTCACCACATCCCCCGTTCCATCACGGCCATTACTCGCAATCCTGCTTGGATCATCTGATAAGATATGTCCTTCTCCAACCAGGCGACCCTATCCTAAGAGATCCAGCCGATCCCAAGTCGATGGTGCCTCCGGGGCGATCTGCGCCTACCGGGAGGCGCGTTCGAGGACCTCTTCCATCACCGCGTCGTTGACCTTTCGCGGTTCCCCGTAGCTGGGGTAGTGGAACGGCATGATGCTTGCACCGGCGCTGACCTCCAGCACGACTGCTCCCTCAGCGCTGCCCAGCTGCGGAACCACCATGTCCACAGCGGCGGCACCGAGGCCGGGGATCGCCCAGAGCCCGTCAACGGCGAGGTCCTGCAGGTCCTCGCCCATCTGATCCAGCACGTCGACGGCGATTCCTCCGCCGCGCGCGGTGTCAGCGATCCGGGTGAGGAACTGCAGCCTGCCCTGCGGCAGCACGGAGAGCCGGGTGAGGCCCATCGGCTCCAAGAAGGCATCAGTGACCTCGGGCTGTCGGTGATTGAGGTACTCGTTCGGTCTGCGACGGGCGAGCTCCGCGTCAGCCAGCTGACCCACAGAGGTGAGGCCGTCACCGACCACATAGAGCGGCAGTCGGGCCACGGCGCCGACGACCTGATCGCCCACCACATAGGCACGCACATCAAGACCGGGGAAGTACTGCTCCATCAGGATCAGGTACCGGGACTCCAGTGTGACCGGGCGGGCCGCCATCGCTTCCTGCCATGCCGCACGCAGCTGGGGCTCCCCGGTGACATTGGTGGAGATGCCTTTGGACGGTCGGCCCGCAGCCGGTTTGATCGTGACGGGCTTGCCGAGGAACCTCAGGTACTTCACCGCCCGGGCATAGTGCACCGGCAGGAGTGCACGGCCCCTGGGCGTGGGCACCTCCGCGGATGCGAGGTACGACTTAGTCGCGGCTTTGGAACGCGAAATGCGTCGAGCCTGGTGCGAGACCAGAGAGGTCATCACCCCATCCATTCCCCCGACGACGACGCCGGAGAGGAAGAACAGCTGATTGGAATCGGTGATCTTCTTAATGGTGATTCGTTTGCGCTGGGCAGCTCGCTGCAGCAGCTTCTCGTGGGTCATCGTGGAGCTCCACCGGCGCAGCTGATGGTGCTGCGGCACCACGTGTTCTGCGATGAAGCGCTCGGTGGCTGAAGCGTTCTCCTCCAGCTGCACCTGGGGCTGATGCTCCGCAGCGACAGGCGGTGGGGGCGGAGGTGCTCCGGCCTCAGGTCCGGCGTCGCGGGAGCCGGGGCTGCGGCCCTTGCCGGCGGCGGGGAAGTAGGTGGCGGACATGGGGATCAGGATATAGGAGATCAGCGGGTCGGCGTGGCAGCCCAGAGGTCAGAGGGCTGCGGTCAGAGGGCTGAGGTCACAGGGCTGCGGTGAAAAGGATCTGCTCGGCGATGGCGTCGGCCACGGGCTGACCGCGCCCCACCTGCGGAAAGTGGTGCGGTGTGATGCTGGCGGCCTCATCGATGCCCACGACCTCAGCGTCGGCGGCGGAGTCCAGCGACGGTGTCTCCAGGGTCACGGAGGCGCAGAGCAGCCCCGGGATGGCGCGCATCGCATCCACTGCCAGGGTGCGCAGCTCTTCGGCTGCGACGTCGGTGACCTCCACGCTGACCGCTCGGCCCGAATCGTCGGGCACCATGGCCAGCACGCTGATCGCTTCGCGTCCGACCACATAGGCCCGCAGCAGCAGGACCGTGCCGCTGGGATCGGGCGCCAGCACCTCAGGGCCGAAGAGCGGGGGAGTGGGGTCCTCCGGGCTGGTGTCCGGCAGAGGCGCCGGGTGGGGGACGTCCATCAGGGCCAAGTGCGTGCGCACCTTGGCGGCGTCGCCCAGTACACGGCGGGCGTGTGCGGAGACCAGGGTGGTCACTCCGCCGCCGATGTGCTGATTCGCACCGCTGGGGGTCAGCGAGTATCCGCCGATGGTGGTCCCTGCGAAGCGGAAGACCCAGCGGCCCTCGGTCACCTTCTTCACGGTGATGCGTCGGGCCGCAAGGGCCGCTGCCAGCAGCCGCGAGGGCTTGGGCAGCGGATTCGGCCGTGCTGCGTCGACGGTGGGCTGCCGGGCACGAAGCGGCTCCACATAGTCGGTGAGGAACCGGGCGACGACGTCGTCGTCCTCCGCGGTGCCTCCGTGATCTGTGCTCCCGATGTGCTCTGGCGCGGCGGGGGAGGGCTCCGCCGCCTCAAGGTCAGAAGTCTGCATCACCGATCTAGTCTGCATCACCGATCCAGGATAAGCGCTGTTGACTCACGGCCGCGGCTCGGACCCGCCCTCGTTGGACCAGTCGGCGCCGCTGGACTCAGTGGATTGGGCCGGATCGGAGACGACGTCGCCGTCGTAGGTGGTTCTCGTCTCCGGTGAGCTGAACTCTTCGGCGGCCTCATTGACCCTGTGCTCCGCCTTCTTCACCGCATCGCTTGCCACAGCCACGGCCTTCTTGGCGCCGTCGGCCAGGTCTTGGCGCAGCTGGTAGGTGGACTCGGAGGTCTTCTCGACGAACTCTTGGACGTCGGGCCGGTTCCAGGTCTCCTCAGCGCTCCTGCGCACGTTGTCGAAGCCTGCGTCGAACTTTTCTCGGCCCGTTGTGGTGCCGATCACATAGCCGATGGCGACTCCGGCGCCCAGTGAAAGCAGTCCCATGATTACTCCCGTACCAGTAGGTTGAAGCGGATAATTCAACCTAATCAGCTCCCGGGGCTCCTGTCACCAGGGGGATCCCCGCATTCGTCCCTGATCCTGCCCTGAACTTCCCCTGCCTGACAGGGCGGCAGCCACCGACCTCTGACATGCTGGGGCCATGGTTGAGTCTGCTGCCGCGGAGACCATCGTGACCCTGGTGAGCGGCCTGGTGCTGCTGGTGGGGCTGATCAGCCTGGTGCTGCCGGTTCTGCCCGGCAGCCTGGTGGTGATCATCGGGCTGCTGGTGTGGGCCCTGCTGGTGGGCGGGCCGGTGGTGTGGACGGCAGCCGGAGCCGGCATCGCTCTGACGCTGATCGGCTGGAGCGCCTCCACGGTGCTGACCGGCCGGGTCCTGCACCGCGAGCAGATCCCCGGAGGACCGATTCTCATTGCGCTGGTGGCAGCGCTGGTGGGGCTGATCGTCCTTCCGCCGCTGGGGCTCTTCCTGGGGTTCGCCGTCGGGCTCTTCGGTGCGGAGTACTTCCGGCGCAGCAGAAACTGGCGAGCCGCGGGGTCAGCAAGTCTGCAGGCGCTGCGGGCCGTGGGGATCGGAATGCTGGTGGAGTTCTTCTGCGCCGGCAGCGCCGTCTCGCTGTTCGTGCTCGCCTCTGTGGTGCACCTGATCTTCTGAGCGCTCCGACCTGGGGCCCTACTTGGGTTCGCGGATGGCCGTCAGGTAGAGGCGGTGGCCCAGATCCACCAGGCCGCAGCCTGCCAGTGAGGCCACGAACGTCGCGGCCAGCAGCTCTGCGCTGGGCAGCTCGAACAGGTGGTACAGCTGGGAGAGCGGCACCAGCAGAACAGCCGCCAGCAGCAGGTACATCCCCACGATCAGGGTGATCCGGGCGGCGGTGAGCGGACGCAGCACCACATTGAGCACCCAGATCCCCACCAAGGACAGGCAGATGAAGCTGGCCGTCTGGATCTCCGGGTCGCCGGCGCCGAAGCGGCGGCCGAAGATCGTCACCGCGATCAGGCTGGCGCAGATCGCCAGAGTCGGCGGCAGGGAGAACAGGACCGAACGTCTCAGGAAGCCGCTGCGATACTTCTGCACATTGGGCATCAGCGCCAGGAAGAACGCGGGGAAGCCGATCATCAGAAAATCCGCCGTGGAGAACTGACGGGGCAGGAACGGGAACGGCCAGAACATCATGGCGAAGACCAGCCCCAGCAGGATGGCGTAGGCCGTTTTGGTCAGAAACAGGTGCGCCAGCCGCTCGGTGTTGGCAATGACTTTGCGGCCCTCCGTCAGCACGCTGGGCAGCCGGGAGAACTTCCCGTCCAGCAGCACCATTCGTGAGACCGCTTTGGTGGCCGGCGCCCCGGACCCCATAGCGATGCCGAGATCGGCCTTCTTCACTGCCAGGGCATCGTTGATGCCGTCACCGGTCATGGCCACCACGTGGCCGTTGGCCTTCAGCGCATCGACCATCGCAGCCTTCTGCTGCGGGGTCACCCGGCCGAACACCTGGTGGGTGGCCAGCGCTGAACGCAGCGCATCCGGGTCATCGGACAGGGTGGAGGCGTCCACGCCGTCGCCGTCGAACTCCAGACCAACCTCCCGGGCCGCTGCGGCCGCGGTCTTCGGGTTGTCTCCGGAGATCACCTTCAGGGTGACGTTCTGTTCGCGTAAGTACTCCAGCGTCTCGGCCGCATCCCGACGGACATTCTCCTTGAACGTCAGCAGCGCCACCGGCTGCAATCCATGGGGCAGCGGCTCTCCGCGCTGCAGCGGCGCGGTGGTCGCCTCATCGTGACCGCCGGAGATGGGCACCCAGGTCAGCAGCATCGTGCGCAGTCCCTGGGCGGCAATTGAGTCGGTGTGGGCCAGCAGCTGCTCGACCGCGACCCCGGCGGCGGCCCTCTGCTCGCGCAGAATCTCTGGGGCCCCCAGAATCCAGTGCCCGGCCAGCGGGCCGGCGTCGTGGGCGAAGGTCACCGCAGACCAGCGGCGCACCGAGGAGAATTGGACCTGGTGGGCCGGCCGGTGCCGGGGCAGGGCGGTGAACGGGACGGTCAGCGCAGCAGCGGTCGGGTTGGCCTGCTCGTCGGCGCCGAAGTGTGCCAGCACCTGCTGCCAGGGCTGGGTGCCCTCCACCGCCGTGGAAGCGGGATCACGCTGCCACCCGGAGGGATTTCCCGAGGCGTCCAGCGCCGAGGCCCCGTTGAACACGATGGTCCCGTCAGTCAGCGTGCCGGTCTTATCGAGGCAGACCACGTCCACGCGCGCCAGAATCTCCACAGCAGGCTGCTCCTGAATGAGCACCGACTGTTGGGCCAGCTTCACCGCTGCCACAGCGAAGGCGATCGTGGTCATCAGCGCCAGACCCTGCGGAATCATCGCCGTCACCGACGAGACCGCTGTCACCAGCGCATCGCGCCAGAGACCGGTGCGGAAGGCCAGAGCCCACCCGCCGTGAGCCTGCATCTGGCCGTTGAACACCACAGCGGTGATCGGCACCAGCACCAACGAGAGCCAGAAGGCGATGCGCTCCAGAGCACGCCGGATCTCGGAGTTGATCTTCAGGTACTTCTTCGCCTCAGCCGCCAGCCGGACCGCATGGGCCCGCTCACCGACTGCGGTCACCACGAACCGGCCGGATCCGGCCAGCACCCCGGTGCCGGAGAGGACAGGATCCCCGCGACGTTTGGAGACGGCCTCGGACTCACCGGTGAGCATCGACTCATCCAGGTCAAGACCAACAGCTGAGAGCACGACGCCGTCCGCTGGAACCTGATCACCGCGCCGCAGCTCCACGACGTCGTCGAGCACCACCTGTTCACGGTGGACCTCAATGATCATGCCGTCGCGCAGCACCCGAATGTAGTCCTGGTGCAGCAGGGCAATGGCGTCCAGCTTGCGCTTGGCGCTGTACTCCTGGATCAGGCCGATGATCACATTGGCGACCGCTGCCACGGCGAAGAGCAGATCCAGCCAACGGCCCAGAACGATGATGATCAGCGCACAGACCCCGATGATGAGGTTGAACAGCGTCATCAGGTGGGTGCGCAGAATTTCAGCGATGGAGCGCGAGGTGGTGTGCGGCTGGACATTGGCCAGCTGCAGCCTCATTCGCTCAGAGACCTGCACCGAGTTCAGGCCCTTGTCCTCCAGGACTGTGGGGTCAGGCGCAGATCTCAGCTCCGCGGGATCGCGGACCTCGGTCTTCTCTTCAGGCACGCAGAGAGTCTACCGACCCCAATGACCGCGCCAGAACCGGCAGGCTGGCGTGCCCGGTGGGCCTCAGCTGCCAGTTTCGGCGCGGTGAGCGGCAGTGCGCGATGGGAGTCTACGCGCCGGCGACCGAGACGATGAGATCCTCGCCACTGGCCCCCATCTGAATGTCGAGGTCGAAGGGCACCTCTTCGGTCTGGGTGAGCTGCTCACCGCTGAAATGATGGACGGCGTCAAAGCTGACCTCGGCCACCAGCTCATCATGGCTGACGCTCCAGCCTTCGTCGTCGAAGGAGAGGCTGAACTCGTCGGGCTCGGGGAAGGACCATTCGATGGAGTCTGAGTCACTGACCCGATGCGGCGTCGTGGTGCCCACCGAGCAGCCTGTGGGCATGAGCACCGGCTGGTTGCAGTCGCTGAAGTACTCAGCGATCTCCTCGTGCAGCATCTCGGTGGCCGCCTCGGAGGCTTCCAGGTCCAGCGTCACCCGCTCGGCGGTGCTCTCGTCGTCCTCGGGTGCGGTGACCACATGGGAGGCGCTGCCGACCAGCCACTCGGAGTCGACGGCGATCTCTGCGGCAGAGGGCACAAAGGCCGAAAGTCGTGTGGTCTCCTCGTTCAGGTTGACCGGCTCACCATTGACCTGCACCTGATGAATGCCGCCCTGCGGTGCGCCGGGAACAGCAACCTCGAACCAGGTCAGTGCGTTGGTCGAGACTCCCCACGTGTCGAAGAACCCCCAGGTGGTGCCGCTGTGGGTCACCGGCACCGAGGTGGAGTGCTCGTCGGTGCCGACGGTGAAGTCCAGCTGGGCGGCCGTTCCATCACCGCTGACGCTCGCCGCCTCGATCAGTTCTGTGGAGCGGGTGAGGCCCTCTGCGTCGAGCAGCAGGTGATCCATCCCCTCTTCGGCCAAAAAGTCCGGAGCTGCGCTGATGTGTCCCATGGCCTCAGCGCCGTCGCCTTCGGCCAACGCCTCCCAATACTGCTCAACAGTGGACTCGGCAGTGTAGAGCTGTTCGTTGACCTGCCAGATGGCGACCACCACTGCGACCGCCGTCAGCACCAGCACAGCGGTCCAGCCCACTGCGGCGCCCATGCGGGAGGTGGATTCGGGCTGCGGCTGTTGCTGGTCATCGGCGTGCTCATCGTCGGAGTTGGGAAAGATGCTCATGAGTCGATGATGGTCCGATGGAAGTTCTCGTGGCCCAGGGAGGGAGTAGGCCCACGCTGGCCCTGATAGCGGGACTGATGCACTTTGGTGCCGTAGCCGTGCTGGGCGGGGGAGGAGAGCCGGAAGAAGCACAGCTGACCGACCTTGGAGCCGGGCCAGAGCTTGATCGGCAGGGTGGCCATATTCGACAGTTCCAGCGTCACCTGTCCGCTGAATCCGGGGTCGATGAAACCAGCAGTGGAGTGCGTCAGCAGACCCAGACGTCCCAGTGAGGACTTGCCTTCCAGTCGGGCGGCGATATCAGCGGGAAGCGTCACCGTCTCGTAGGTGGCCCCGAGGACGAACTCCCCGGGGTGCAGCATGAAGGGCTCATCGGGGTCCACCTCCACCAGACGGGTGAGGTCCGGCTGGGGGATGGATGGGTCGATGTGTGCGTACTTGTGGTTGTCGAAGAGCCGGAACATCCGTTCCATGCGCACATCCACGCTGGAGGGCTGGATCATGGAATCGGTCAGCGGGTCCAATTGGATGCGACCGGCTTGAAGCTCGGCACGGATGTCGGTGTCGGAAAGCAGCACGCGTTCAAAACTACCACCGCAGCCGCAGAGTATCGTGGTGCCGGGCTGTTTCGCCCACGACCAGTATGACGACGACGCGGCGGCCCAGATCGCTGCGCGCCGGGGTGAAGGAGTGCCGAGATGTGGGACGTGCTGGCCGGATTCGCAGTGGTCTGGCTGATCATCGCCGTCGGCTACATCCTGGGACGATTCCGGGTGCTCAATCCCGAGGCGCGGGTGGTGATGAGCCGCACCGCGTTCTTCGTCGCCTCACCGTGCCTGCTGTTCGTCACCATCGCCGGCTCCCCGATCGGCGAAGTGATCGGACCGCAGTTCGGCGTCGCTGCGATCAGCGCATTCATCACCCTGTTCAGCTTCCTGCTGCTGGCCCGCTTCGTGCTGCGCGGACGCCGCTTCGCCGAGCACATCATTGCCGCACAGAGTGCGGCGCAGGTCAACGGCGCCAACCTGGGGTTCCCCATCGCCGCCTACGTCCTGGGCGACGTCGCCCTGGCCGCACCTGTGGTCATGTTCCAGCTGGCCATATTCATGCCCGTCATGGTGGCCTCCCTGGACCAGGCGACCATCGGAAGCAGCACAACGGCCTCCGTGCGGCCGACCACCACACGTTCCGTGCTGCGACGGATCGTGCAGACCCTGGGCAACCCGGTGATCCTCGGCTCGCTGCTGGGACTGCTGTTCTCCTGGCAGCAGTGGAGCCTGGTCGGACCCGTGGCCGAATCCATCGAGCTGCTGGCCGGCGCGGCGATCCCGCTGCTGCTGCTGTCCTTCGGGCTCTCGCTGGTGGGCAACTATCCGCTGGACAAGGCCGCGGGTCGTCGTCGTGATGTGCTGCTGGCCACGGCCGTGAAGCTTATTGTGCACCCGGTGCTGGCCTACCTGGTGGCCGCCTACCTGTTCGGAATGGAGGGGCTGATGCTCTACGCCGCAGTGGTGATGGCCTCGCTGCCCTCCGCGCAGAACGTGCTGGTGACTGCGGTGCGGTACCAGACCGGCGAGGTCATCGCTCGCGACACGGTGCTGATCACCACGCTGTTGGGCATCCCGTCCATGGTGGCGGTGGCGCTGCTGATGACCTAGGCGCAACCTGTCGCGCAGCGACTCAGCCGCTGCGGTGCTCCGCCATTGCGGCAGGGCCGGTGGGGTCATGCACCCGGGCCAGCAGCAGCCACAGACCCGCAGCGAGCACGATGATGATCCCGGGGATCGCCATGACTTGACCGCCGAAGACGGCGATGAGCACTCCGATCAGTGCCGGGGTCAGAAACGACATGCCGCGGCCGGCGGTGGCGTAGAGGCCGAACAGCTCACCGGCCCGGGCCGGTGGGGCCAGGCGTCCCAAGAACGCCCTGGAGGAGGCCTGAGCCGGCCCGACGAACAGGCACAGCAGCAGGCCGAACAGCCAGAAGGCCTGAACCGGAGACATGGTGAAGATTCCCACATCGACTGGGCGGACCATGATCCACATGACCACCGCGATCGCCAGCAGGCTGCTCAGGCTGATGGCGATCACCCGACGCGGCCCGATCCGATCGTCGAACCAGCCGCCGATGAAGGCCCCCAGTGCGGCGATCACATTTCCGGCGACCCCGAACAGCAGCACGCTTCCGGCCACCTGGGTGAAGGGGATGGTCGCGTCTTCGATGTGGTAGACGTGCACCCCGAGCACGGCGCCCCAGGTGAAGACCGCGGAGAGCCCGTCGCGGTAGATCGCAGAGGAGACCAGGAACCACAGGGTGTTCCGATCCTCTCGCCAGAGGCCGGCGATCACCCGGAACAGCCGGCGGTAGGATTCGGCGACCGGGACCTTCTCCTCCGCTGAGGCCTGATCCGCCGTCGGCATCCGGGTCAGCAGCAGCGGCAGCGCGAAGATCAGGTGCCAGAGAGCACCCACCAGCGCGACGGCGCGGATGTTTACCGCCTCATCGGTGCCGATGCCCAGCCAGTCGCCTTCGATCATGCCCACATAGACCACCAGCAGCAGCACGATGCCGCCCAGGTACCCGGCGCCCCAGCCGATGCCGGAGACTCGGCCCATGCGCTGATGATCAGAGATGTCGGTGATCATGGCGTTGTAGTTCAGGTTCGCGAACTCGTCGAAGAGGCCCATCAGTGCCATCAGCGTCACGCCCAGCAGCAGGTAGCCCTCTTCGGGGCGGACGAAGAAGCAGGCGGCGACCATGATGATCACCATGACGGTGTTGATGCTCAGCCAGAGTCTGCGCCTGCCGGCCTTATCAGTGCGCTGACCGATCACCGGGGCGGTCAGCGCGATGATCGCGCCGGCGATAGCTGTGGCAACCGCCAGGTACTGTGCCCCGCGGTCGCCGGGGCCGAACGCCTCAGAGGTGATGTAGGTGCCGAAGACGAACGTCGTCATCACCGCCGAAACGGTCGAATTGCCCCAGCTCCACATGCTCCACTTGATGATCAGCGACCTGCTCAGCGGCCCAGCGGAGGGCCGCGTCGACCCACCGCCGCCGGCGGCTCGGGACGATTCGCTGTGCCCGGCGGCGTCAGTCATAGTATGTTCCCCCGTGAGTCGGCTCGATAGGCGGATAGTAACCCGCTTCTGTTAACATTAGGGGAACTGTCACGTGGGCGGCCCTGGTCGGCGCAGGATGATGCCGCGCAGCGCTCCCACGGTGAGTAGCAGACCATGGTCCACAGCTGGAAAGT
>JBQCZP010000017.1:19097-24196 GCA_052089225.1 Nesterenkonia sp. | reverse complement strand
ATGCCGCGCAGCGCTCCCACGGTGAGTAGCAGACCATGGTCCACAGCTGGAAAGTGAGAGGGTACGTCTATGCTCACTGTGCTCGCTGTTCTCTTCGCAGTGAGCATCGTGACCCCAGCCCTCCACTCCTGGTGGGGGCGCAGCACCTTCTACATCCTCGCCGGGGTCCTCGCAGCGGCCTTCGGCTGGACGCTCAGCTATATTCCGCAGGTCATCGGCGCCGACCAGGCGGCCAAGAGCGGTGCGCCGAACGCGGCGCCGGCCGAAGTCGTGGAGTGGATCCCGGAGCTCGGCGTCGAGCTGGCTTTCCGCATGGACGCCCTGGGGCTGATCATGGCGCTGCTGGTCACCGGGGTGGGCGCGGCGGTGATGCTCTACTGCGCCCGCTACTTTCCGGCAGCTGAGCGTTCGGCCGGGCCCTTCGCCGCCCAGCTGTTCGCCTTCGCCGCAGCCATGCTGGGGCTGGTGCTATCCGACGATCTGGTGATGCTCTTCATCTTCTGGGAGCTCACCACGGTGCTGTCCTTCCTGCTCATCGGCTACTCCGCCCACCGGGTCTTCGCCCGCCGCTCTGCCATCCAGGCGCTGGTGGTCACCACATTCGGCGGCCTGACGATGCTGGTGGGTCTGCTGTGGGTCGGTGAGCTCGCCGGGTCCTACCGGCTCTCGGAGATCCTCACCCAGGCCCCGGAGCTCTCCGGCACCGCTGTGGACGTGGCGATGGTCCTCATTCTGGTCGGCGCGGTCTCGAAATCAGCTCTGGTGCCCTTCCACTTCTGGCTGCCGGCCGCCATGGCCGCCCCCACCCCGGTGTCGGCGTACCTGCACGCGGCGGCCATGGTCAAGGCCGGGGTCTACCTGGTGGCCCGCTTCGCCCCGGGCTTCCACGACACCACCTACTGGCTGCCGCTGGTGCTCGTGCTGGGTCTGGCCACCATGCTGATCGGTGCCTACCGGGCGCTGCGCCAGACCGACATCAAACTGCTGCTGGCCTACGGCACCGTTTCCCAGCTGGGCTTCCTCATCATGATCAACGGCCTGGGAACCGAAGACGCCGCACTGGCTGGGGTCGCCATGCTGCTCGCCCACGGTCTGTTCAAAGCTGCGCTGTTCATGGTGGTGGGCATCATCGACAAGCAGACCGGCAGCCGTGATCTGCGCACCCTGTCAGGAATCGGTCGAGCGCAGCGGCCGCTGCTGATCCTCTCGGTGGTCGCTGCGGCATCCATGGCGGGACTGCCGCCGCTGTTCGGGTTCGTCGCCAAAGAGGTCGTGTTCGAATCCTTCTACAGCTACGCCGAGTTCAACGGTGTGCTCGGCTGGGTCGTGGTGGCCGGGGTGGTCATCGGCTCGGCAGCCACCGTGGCCTACTCCGCCCGATTCATCTGGGGCGCATTCGCCACCAAGCGGGCCGCGTCGGGTCAGCCGCTGGCTCCCACCACAGTCCACGCCCAGTCCGACGCCGTCTTCCTCGCCGCTCCGGCGGTGCTGGGGGTGCTCACCGTGGTCCTCGCGGTGGCGCCGGGACTCGTCCAGAACCTGGCGGACCCCTTCGCGTCCCTGTTCGACCCCGTGGCGCCCGGCGTGGAACCCACCTATCTTGCCCTGTGGCACGGCCTGACCCCAGTACTGGGCCTCTCCGTGCTGACCTGGGCGCTGGGTCTGGGCCTGTTCTGGCTGCTCGGCAGAAGGGCTGAGCCCCCGCGGGCGGTGCCGTTGATGTTCGACGCCGAACGTCTCTACCGCACCAGCATTCGGCTCCTCGATGACTTTTCGGCCTGGCTGACGTCGAAGACCCAGCGCGGCTCGCTGGGCTGGTACTTGTTCATCATCCTCGCCGTGGCCACCGCCCTTCCCGCCGGGGTGATCGCGCTGAGCGGCCAAACGGTCCCCGGTCAGATCATTGTGGCCGAGGAGCCGATGCAGATGGTGCTGGCAGCGGTGATCATCGCCGGCGGCATAGGCGCCATCTGGGCTCCCAAACGGTTCATGGCTGTTCTGATGGTTTCGCTCTGCGGCTGGGGGATCGCCGGGATCTTCGCCCTGCAGGGCGCCCCCGACCTCGCGCTGACGCTGCTGCTGGTCGAATCGATCGTTCTGGTGGTCTTCG
Organism: Nesterenkonia sp.; assembly: GCA_052089225.1. Classification (GTDB taxonomy): domain Bacteria; phylum Actinomycetota; class Actinomycetes; order Actinomycetales; family Micrococcaceae; genus Nesterenkonia. Next base: position 22,086 of record JBQCZP010000017.1, on the reverse strand, counting down.
TGCTGGCGCTTCGCACCCTGCCTGCCGGAATCTGGACCCAGAACCCCACCCGGTTCAAGGTCGGACGTGCACTGCTGGGCGCCGCATTCGGCCTGGTGATCATGGCCGCTGTGGCGATCGCCATGGACTCCCGCGCCCACGAGCCGATCAGCCTGGAGTACCCCTGGATGTCCTACGAGGCAGGTCACGGATCCAACATCGTCAACGTCACCCTGGTCGACATCCGCGTCTGGGACACGTTCGGTGAGATCACCGTACTGGCCGCGGCCGCCACCGGAGTGGCCAGCCTGATCTTCGTCAAACGCCGCGATGTTCAGCGCCGCCAGCTCCACGAGGTGCCCACCGGTTCGGTGGGACGGATACTCTCGGACAAGGCGCTCACCCCGCGCCAGGTCCAGGAGGTCAAGGTCGCCCGCAGCTTTGCCACAGTGGCCCGCGAAGCCTGGCTGGTGGCCGGCCGCACGCTGGCGCCTGAGCACCGCTCCATCATCTTTGAAGTGGTCACCCGTCTGATGTTCCACGCGACCATCCTGCTCTCTGTCTACCTGCTGCTGGCCGGGCACAACAGCCCCGGCGGCGGCTTCGCCGGAGGCCTGCTCGCCGGGCTCGCGTTCCTGCTGCGCTACCTGGCCGGCGGTCGCTACGAGCTGGAGGCGGCCATCCCCTTCTCAGCAGGTGCACTGATGGGGTGGGGCCTGGCAGTGGCCTGCTTCACCGGCATCTTCCCGCTCATCGTGGGCGGCCAGACCTTCCAGAGCTTCGTGGTGGACCTGAGCCTGCCGCTGCTGGGAGAGCACCATCTGGTCTCCAGCGTGCTGTTCGACGTCGGCGTCTACCTGGTGGTCATCGGACTCATCGTCGATGTGCTGCGCAGCCTCGGCTCCGAGATCGACGTGCGCAGCGAAGAGGAGCCGAAGAGCTCGTCGGCGCTGGGCCACAGCATTCACGCACAGACCACGGTGGGGGTGGCTCGATGAGGCCGGCTGACACCCAGGAGGTGGTCGCATGACCATCAACCTGACGCTTCTGGTGCTGATGGGCGTGATGCTCGCAGTGGGGATCTACCTCATGCTGGAGCGTTCGCTGACCCGCGTGGTGCTGGGCATCATTCTGCTCTCCAACGGGGTGAACCTGCTGCTGCTGCAGACCGCCGGACGTGCCGGTCTGGCCCCGATCGTTCAGGAGGGCGTCGACGCGGTGGAATACTTGGACCCGCTGCCGCAGGCGCTGCTGCTGACCGCGATCGTCATCTCCTTCGCACTGGTGGCCTTCCTGTTGGCGCTGGTCTACCGCTCCTGGGTGCTGGCGCACCAGGACGAGGTCACCGACGACGAAGAGGACCGCCGCGTGGCCCAGGCCGTCGGCGCCTACGATCCTGAGGAGGATGCTGAGGTCGACACGGAGACCTCTGAGTTCAGCGAATCCCCGGCTTCGGCCAACCAGTCCGGCCCGGTGATCAGCCCCGCCGAGCACTTCAGGATCCACGGTGACCAGCCGCAGGCGGGGGAGGATCGCTGATGGAGATCAACATCATCGAATTCGTGCCGCTGGCGGTGCTGCTGCCGCTCTTCGGCGCGGCGTTCGCATTCGCCTTCTACCGCAACCAGTCCACGCAGAAGGCGATTGCGATCGGCACGCTGGTCATCACCGCCCTGCTGCAGATTGCGCTGCTCTCCGAAGTCTGGACCGCTGGGGCCTATGCGGTGAACCTGGCCGGCTGGCCGGCCCCGTACGGCATTTCTATGGTCATCGACCGACTGTCCGCGCTGATGCTGGTGATCTCATCCATCATCACCCTGGCAGTGCTGCTCTATGCGGTGGGCCAGGGTGCCGCCGAGGAGCGGGAGGACGCCGGGCCGGTCTCCATCTTCTTCCCCACCTACCTGATTCTGGTGGCCGGGATATCCAACGCCTTCCTCGCCGGGGATCTGTTCAACCTCTATGTGGGCTTCGAGATCTTCCTCACCGCCTCCTATGTGCTGCTCACCTTGGGCGGCGGGCAGTCCCGGATCCGGGCGGGAGTCACCTACGTGGTGGTCTCGATCCTGTCCTCGATGCTGTTTCTGATCACCATCGGCCTGATCTACGCGGCCACCGGCACAGTCAACTTAGCTGATATCGCGCTGAAGGTCGCCGACCTTGATCCTGGGATGCAGCTGCTGCTGCACGTGCTGCTGCTGGTGGCCTTCGGCATCAAGGCCGCCGTCTTCCCCTTAGCGTTCTGGCTCCCGGACTCCTATCCCACCGCACCGGCACCGGTCACTGCGGTGTTCGCCGGGCTGCTGACCAAAGTCGGCATCTACGCGATCATCCGCACTGAGACGCTGCTCTTCCCCGGTGACCGGATCAACACCGGGCTGATGATCGTGGCGGCGCTGACCATGATCGTCGGCATCCTGGGCGCCCTGGCCCAGACGGACATCAAACGTATGCTCAGCTTCACCCTGATCAGCCACATCGGCTACCTGGTGTTCGGTCTCGCGCTGAGCAGCGTCGTCGGCATGGCCGCCACGATCTACTACGTGGCCCACCACATCACCATCCAGACCACACTGTTCCTGGTGACCGGGCTGATCGAACGCCGCGCCGGCACCGCGAACGTGGACCGACTCGGCGGGTTGGCGAGGATCTCGCCGCTGCTGGGGATCCTCTTCTTCATCCCCGCGATGAACCTGGCGGGGATCCCACCGTTCAGCGGGTTCCTCGGCAAGATGGGCATCATGCAGGGAGGCATCGCGGAGAACTCCTGGATCACCTGGACCCTGGTCGTCGCCTCCGTGGTGACGTCGCTGCTGACCCTGCTGGCGGTCTCGCGCATCTGGTCCCGCGGATTCTGGCGCCGCGCAGAAGACGTCGAGGACTGCGAACCGATCCTGCAGCAGAAGACCTTGGCCCACACCCGGGCGGCGAATAAGCGCCTGCTGCCGGCGAGCATGGTGCTGCCCACTGCGACCCTGGTGACGATGAGCCTGGCCTTCACCGTGCTGGC
>JBQCZP010000017.1:0-18997 GCA_052089225.1 Nesterenkonia sp. | reverse complement strand
GGTGTGGCAGAGCTTTGAGGTCGGCACCTTCATCCTGGGAGTGGTCTACGGGGCAATCGTGGTCCGGGTGTTCTACCTGCCGCCGCTGCGCCGCAGCGGGCGGATCAACCCCTTCTGGGGGCTGGTGCAGATGACGCGCTTCTTGGGAAAAATGTTCATCGCAAGCTTCCAAGTCTCCTGGCTCGCTGTGGTCAAGGGCCCGCGGATCAGGAACTCGATCATCGGCATCCAGCTGCGCAGCCACGATGACCTGATCACCACGCTCACCGGACACTTCTTAGCACTGGTGCCCGGCTCACTGGTGGTGGACGTGGACCGCACCACCGGTTCGCTGTATCTGCACGTCATCAACATCACCGACGACGCCGCCGCGGAGGCCATCCGGAACGATGCGCTGCGTACCGAGAAGCTGTTCATCCGCACTCTGGGCAACCCGTCGGACCTCGCGGTGGTCAAAGCCGAGAGCCGGCTGAAGCGCACCGCCAGCCTGTCCAAGGCTGAGCGCGACACTCCGCCGGTCGCCGGCGGCAGGGCGCCAGGAGCCCAGCTTCCGCGCCTGCCGCAGTCCGTCGCGGATCCGTCCGGAAGGGAGCAGACCCCATGATGCTGGACTACGCCTACTGGATCACCCAGGCGCTGCTTGCCGCCGGGGCTCTGTGTGCGGTCTACCGCGTCTACCGAGGCCCGTCGGTGCTGGATCGGGTGATCAGCGTCGACGTGATTCTGGTCATCGTCGGTTCGATCCTGCTGGCCGATATGGCCTATCACCGGCATCAGGACTACATCCTGTTCGTGGTGATCTCCGCAGTCATCGGATTCCTGGGGGCCGTGGCGATCGCTCGGTATGTGGTCAGCGGCGGCTCGGCCCCGCAGGACAGTGAGAAGGAGGCGGAGAAGCAGGCCGCCGCCCTCTCGTGGAATCCTGCGACGGAACCGGAGATTCCGGCCTCTCCGTTCTCACCCACCGGAGGCTCCGGTGCTCAGAAGGGATCAGACGACGACGAGTCGACGTCGTGGTTCGCGGCCCTGGCCAAGTCGGGCTTCAGGCCTCAGTCCAAGAGCCAGTCGAAGGGAGAGGACGAATGAGCCCGGAGACGCTGGATCCGATCCTTGACGGGGTGGCTGCGGTATTCATGGTGATCGGTGGGCTGATGTCTCTGGCGGCCGGGCTGGGTCTGGTGCGCTTTCCGGACCTGCATTCGCGCATGCATGCGGCCACCAAGCCTCAGGTGCTGGGGCTGCTGATGCTGGTGCTCTCCGCCTCGATCATGTGGCGCGCTTGGGAATGGTCGGCCGTTGCGCTGCTGGCCTGGGGGCTGATGATCCTCACCGCCCCGGTCAGCGCCCACGTGGTGGGCCGTGCCGGGTACCGGACGAAGCACCTGCGGGCCGACCTGCTGACCCACGACCATCTTGGACGCACGGTGGACCGGCTCTCCGAGGAGAACAGTGCGCGCCCAGAGATCACTGATGATTAAGCTGGAGCCATGATTCTTAAGATCGCATTCGGCGCCATTACGATTCTGACCATTGCTGCCGGCATATTTGTGCTGACCGGAGAAGCCCCGGTCGCCGCCGCGCTCGCCTTCGGGGCCGCGGTGACCGCCGCGATCAGCTTGGCATTCCTGATCGGCCGCGACGCGAAGAAGCGAAGTCTTTAGGCTTCAGCCGCTGAGCCTCAGCCGAGGAGCCTCAGACCTCGGACTGCTTGCCGTAGGCGCTCTTGATCTTCGCTGATGCTGTCTTAGCCCCACGCTGGGAGAGGATCTGGACTGCCGCGGAAATGGCGGCCGAGCTCACTGCGAAGACCAGGGCCTTCTGCATGGAGACCTGATCCACCTCATCGTGCTTCGGCGCGTCCTCTCCGGTGACCTGCTTCCACCCGAACTCGAAGACTTTGGTGGCCAGCATGCCGCCGGCCATTGAGACGCCCATTGTGACTGCTTTGTCGATCAGCTTGTCCATGGGGACAGCCTATCGTTGATGCGGCGACATAGAGTAGTGCCATGCGTATTGCAGCAGCACAGATTGTCACAGGGGAGGATCCGCAGCAGAACTTGGAGCTGGTGGATCGTTGGACGGCCGACGCCGCAGCAGCCGGTGCCCAGCTGGTGGTGTTCCCCGAAGCCACTCAGCGGGCGTTCGGCCACCGGCTGACCTCCGTTGCCGAAGACATCGGCGGGCCCTGGGGTGAGAATGTCCACCGGATCGCCAAGCGGCACGGGGTCGTGGTCGTGCTGGGGATGTTCACTCCCGCAGAGCCTACGGAGGAAGGCAAGCCCCGGGTGAGGAATACGCTGCTGGGGGTGGGACCATCCGTGATGGTCTCCTATGACAAGCTGCATCTCTACGACGCCTTCGGGTTCCAGGAGTCGCAGAACGTGCAGGCCGGCGACCGAGTGGTGCAGTTCCCCATGCGCGGGCTCACCTTCGGTATGGCCACCTGCTACGACATTCGCTTTCCGCAGCTGTTCCAGGCCCATGCCCGCGCCGGGGCACACGCCACGGTGGTGCCGACGTCCTGGGCGCCGGGCCCGGGGAAGGTCGAGCAGTGGCGCACCCTGGCTGTTGCCCGCGCCCTGGATTCGACGCAGTACGTCATCGCCTGCGGCCAGGGGCTGCCTGCTGCGGCCGGTGTGGACGCGCCGGAGGGTGCGCCTACCGGGGTTGGGCATTCGATGATCGTCTCGCCGACCGGAGAGATCCTGGCCGAGGCCGGCGAGGACCCGGAACTGCTGGTGGTCGACATCGACGCTGAGGCGGTGGAGAAGGCTCGAGCAGCGCTGCCGGTCTTGGACAATGCCCGCGACCTGGAAAGCATAGGGACCAGCTGAACCAGCCTCAGCACCCAATGCGCTGGAATGAGGCGCACTGGGATGAGGCGCACTGGCAGGAGGCGCAGTCGGTTCAGGCGAGGAAGGTGAAGGCGTGGGCGGGTATCCAGAGGTCCACCAGTGGTGGTGTGCTGGGTCTGGGTTCGGTGTCGCCGCGGGGTGGTGGGTGGAGGTACCCGTGAGATTTCAAGCGGTGATGGCGACGACATAGGGTCTGCAAATTTGCTGCGCTGGTCTCCCCACCGGCGTCCCAGGGGATCTGGTGGTCGAGGTCGCAGCGTTCTGCGGGGATGGTGCAGCCTGTGATCTGGCAGTGTCCGTCGCGGAAGATGATTGCTTCCCGCAGCCGCTGCGGCGGGTACCGGCCGGTGTAGGTCGCTGAGAGCACGTCGACATCAGCGGCGGCTCTCCGAGTCCTAGCGCGGCCTTGGTACCACTGGTGATTCGCGTGCGGGTCACCGGCCAGGGCGCGGGCCTGATCAGCGTCAAGCGCCCAGGACCGGTCGGCAGAGAGCCCCGGCTCGTCCGATTCGCCGGTGAGGGTGGCCTCGGGGATCATGATCATGATCTTCGCCTCCACGGGTGTGGGCTCACCGGTGGGGTTGGTGCGCAGCCAGGCGGAGAACAGGTCGGCCTCCCGCTGAGCCAGCGTCGGAGTCTCAGCCGGCACAGTCTCGGGTTCTTCCGGCATGCCCTTGGTGGCCTCTGTGGCCGCGTTGCGGTGTTGGCGGCTGATGATTCTCAGCCGTTTCTCGATGGCGGCGGCTTCCAGAGTGGGGAGGAACGCGGCGACGAAGCTCATCCCATTGGGCAGGTGGGTGAAGCGCACATGTCGTTGTCTGCGGGAGGTCTTGGCCAGGCGCATGGAGGCCTCGAAGTCAGTGTTGACGATGTAGCGGGCCAGCCAATGGGTGAAGTCGCTGGTGCTGCGAGCGGCCGACTCCCTGGCTGCTGCGGCGTCGACGATGGCAAGCACGTTGTCGTCGAGTTCGCAGCCGGCGTCTGCGATCTTGCGCAGCCGGGGCAGGTCGATCAGCCCGGCGTGGAAGGCCTCCCAGGTTGCTGGCAGGTAGTTGCGGGCGAAGCCTGCGGCGCCCAGGATGATGCCTGCGGTCATGTCGCTGACCCCCAGCAGCATGGCGGCCTCGTGGTGAGTGTCCCTGCGGGCTTCGTGGTGCGGGATGCCGGGCTCGGCGCGGCATTGGTCGACGACCCGGTTCGAGTAGTCCAGCAGCGCGGTGAGCTTCGCCGCTTCAGCCCTACGGGCTGCGGCCTGGTGCTCCCAGGCGGCGGCCAGCTCCGGCTCGAAGCCCAGGTGCTCTAAGGCCTGGGGCATCGGCGGAGTCAGAACTGGCGGCTGGTCCATACCCTCCAGCCTAAAAGTGGGGTAGGACACGGTCACTGTCACCCGGTCGAGGGCTATTTGCTGGGGGCGGTCTCCGCCATCGACCTGCCGGCCCCGGCGTCACCTAAGTCCAGACCAGCTCCCAGGTGCCGGCCGCGATGGCCAGTCCGGTGGCCGCTGCGGCGATTGCTGCGCCGCCGGTGATCACCGCAGCGTCGCGGCCGCTGAAGCTGGCCGCACGAGCCCAGGTGCGCTCGCCGGCGCCGAATCCGCGCGACTCCATGGTCAAAGCCAGCCGGGTGGCCATCCGGATCGCCTGAACCAGCAGGCCGAAGGACTGCGACAGGAATCGGCCGCGCAGGCCGCGGGCGCGCCGAGCGTGGCCCAGGGTGGCCCAGTGCTGGGCCATCAGGCCCAGCAGACGCATCGCAGCAAGCGCACCGAGCACAAACCGGGCCGGCAGCCGCAGCTGTTGAGCCAACGCGTCGGCAAGATCGGTGGGGTCCGTGGTGGAGAAGATCAGCACACTGGGAAGCACGATCGCGAACGCACGGGCGCCCAGAGCGAGCCCCATGTCCAATGATCCGGTGGAAATGGTGGTGAGTCCCAGATCCATCAGCACACGGCCGGACTCCTCGGCGGCAAGCGCCGCACCCCAGACGGCGACCACCGACGCCGCAGCGAAGACCCAGATGCGCCGCAGGAAGGCCCCCAAACGGATTCCAGCGGCCGGGAGCACTGCGAAGCTGGCGGCTGCCACCACGGCGGGGGAGACCGGGTCGATGGTGGCGATCAGGGCTGTGGTGATCAGCAGCAGAGCCACCAGCTTCCCCAAAGGGCCCCGGCGGCCCAGCCAGGAAGCGTCCTGCACTGCCGGAAGCAACGGGCCCATGGCCCTCGGCGCAGCCGGCTCGGGCCGAGGCGGCGCAGCGGAGCGGGCGGGGCTTACCGCGAACTCCTCAGCGTGCAGTGCGCGGAGGAAGGCTCGGTCGTGAGTGATCGCCACAATCGCGCCCCCGGCGGCCAGGTGCTCGCGCAGCAGCCCAACGAGTGCGGCGAAGGTGTGGGCGTCCTGGCCGGACGTCGGCTCATCGAGCATCAGCAGCTGCGGGCCCGCCGCCAAGGCCGTGCCGACGGAGAGTCTGCGCTTCTCCCCGCCGGAGAGGGTGAACGGATTGGCGTCGCCGAGCCCCTCCAGCCCCAGCCGGGTCAGCAGCTCCGCAACTCGGGCGGTGACCTCCTCGTCGGTGAACTGCGGCTCAACCGCTCCGGGCCGCCGGGACGCCCCAGCGGACAGGCGCAGCTCACCGGCCACCGTGGTGCGGACGAATTGGTGCTCCGGCTCCTGGAACACCGTGCCGATCCGTGAGCTGAGGTCCGCTGCGCGCCACAGGTGCGGAGAGTCGACAAGCCGGCCGGTGGGATCGGCTTTCAGCGCGGCGTCAGCCGTGAGGCTGCCAGCGTGGGGAGGGAGCAGGCCGGCCAGGGTCAGCAGCAGCGTGGATTTGCCGGCTCCGTTGGGCCCGGTGATCCCGATGGTCGAGGAGCGGCGCAGCCGGATATCGACCCCGGACAGTGCTGGTCCCCCAGGAGCCGCCCGGTGCCGGGCCGTCTTCGGGGACTGTCGGTCAACGGCGAGTCCGGCCGCGCTCATCAGCGGTTCGCCGTGCCCCAGCGGTGCGGGGGCCCATGCGGGCAGCTCCGCCACAGGGTCGTGCTCAGGCACCCAGAGCCCGGCTGCGATCATTTCAGCACGCAGCTGCCGATCCTGGTGAATCGCTTCAGCCGGCACGCTGTGCCGCAGCCCGCCGCCGGGTTCGAGCACGAGCAGGGTATCGACGTGCTCCACCCAGGTCTGCAGCTGATGCTCCACCACCATCAGGGTGGCGCCGGTGTCCCGGCAGGCGTCGATCACCGCCTCACGCACCTGCATCCGCCCCTGCGGATCCAAGTGTGCGGTGGGTTCGTCCAGCAGCAGCAGCCCTGGTCGCATCGCAAGCACCCCGGCGAGAGCCAGCCGCTGCTTCTGACCGCCGGACAGCTGTGCGGTGGGATGATCATCGCGCAGCGCGCCCAGCCCGACTGCCTCCAGCGCCTGGCTGACCCGGGCTCCGATCTCAACCGGGGGTACGGCCAGGTTCTCGCAGGAGAAGGCGACGTCGTCTGCCACCCGGGAGAGCACCACCTGCGACTCCGGGTCCTGCTGCACCAGTCCGGCTCGGCCGCGCGCCTGGGCGGGGGAGCGGCCGTCGAGCACAAGACTGCCGCCGGAGGCAGCGTCCTCGTGGTGCTGCACGCCGGCGATGGCGTGCAGCAGGGTGGACTTTCCCGATCCGGAGGCACCGGCCAACAGGACACGTTCCCCGGCGGAGACCTCCAGATTCAATCCGCAGATGGCAGGGTGCGATCGGTCGGGGTGCTGGTAGGTGAAGTCTGCGACGCTCAGCTGCACACCGCGGGTCAGTGTCTGCCGATCAGCGGTGCTCATTTCGGCAGGCTGCCAGCACTGAAGGGGCCTTCGGTGTGGGCCTTCCGTGATCGCAGCGGCCCCAAGACGCCGGCAGCTGCCAACCCGCGGACAGCCAGCCAGGGCAGCACCCCTGCAATGATGGCCCCGGAGAGTGTGAACCCGGCGATGTGCACCCAGGTGCCGGCGGCGTCGTACTGGTAGTAGCTGGCGATCCAGTTCTCATTGATGCCGCCGGCGACTCCTGCTGCCGCACCGGCCAGGACGGCCACGTCCACGCTGTACCTGCGATAGATGAAGGCCAGCAGAATCAGCTCGGCGCCCATGCCCTGGAGGAAGCTGGAGAGCAGCACACCCAGGCCCCACTGTGAGCCGAGGATCGCTGAGACTGCGGCGGCGACCATCTCACAGTAGACCGCGGCGCCCGGTTTGCGGATCACCAGCGCACCAAGTACGGCCGGAAACAGCCACATGCCAGCCACCAGGGAGGCGGCGGGAGGATATGCGAGGAACAGCGTGCTTACTGCGTGGTAGGAGAGGTTCCAGCCCCAGAAGATCACCCCCGAGGCCACGGCTAGGGTGGAGGCGACGACGATATCGGAGACCGACCACGTGCGGTGGCGCAATGACGGCGCAGCAGATTGATGCATAGTTTCGACTTCCTTCGCAGGTTCTTGCCTGTGCAGGTTCAAGGGTCGGGGCCCTCAGCCCCATCTCAGCGCCTGGTGAGTCGTACGACTCCAGGGCGCTCCCCTGTCGGAGGATGAGCTATTCAGTTATCTGGGTGGATTGTACCTCAGCGGCTGCGGATTCAGGGCTCGCTCGGGTAGGTCTCCGCCAGATCCTGGGCGAGGAAGTCCATCAGCTGCGCGGTGTAGTGCTCGCTGACCTCTTTCGGGCTCTGGTCGACCCGGCTGATCGGTGAGGCCAGGCGCACCGAGGAGAGCAGCCATGCATGGTCAGCGGCGAGAACATCGTCTGGCGAGAGCGGCCCGTACCCCAGGTCCCAGCCGGCCCCTTCGGCCGCGGCAAAGGCCGCCCCCTGCGTGGTGCCGGGCAGGATCCCCGTCTTCAGTGTCGGGGTGATCAGCTTCGGAGGGCCCTCAGCAGGAACCGACATCAGCACCAGCGTGGAGGTCGGCGCCTCCAGCACCTGATTGTCAGAGGTGACGAAGACGACGTCGTCGAATCCGTGCTGCTTGGCCCAGCGCAGCGCCGCCATGTTCACTGCGTAGCTCAGCGTCTTCGCGCTGAGCAGCAGCCAGGGGGCGCGCTCGGAAGCCCCGGCGTCATAGCCGCGGTCCAGCAGAGTCACGGCCACAGGCGCGCCGCGGCCGTTCTTCTTTGCCTCCGGCACCGGAGTCAGCAGCACCCAGTAGGTGCCGGCCCACTGAGGGTCGTCGCTGGCAGGCTCACCGTCCACCCCGCGGGTCGCGGTCAGCCGCACGGTGACTTCCTCCGGCAGGCCGCCGCGGGTGCGGAACTCATCGATCCCCAACTCCACAGCTGTGCGCCAGGACTCCTCAGGCGGCACGCCGATCTCGGTGATCTCGGCCGAACGGCGCAGACGGTCCAGGTGGGGCCCGAACTGCTTGATGGATCCGTTGACCGCCAGCATGGTCTCGAAGATTCCATCCCCACGCACAGCACCCAAGTCTGTGACGCGCAGCTGCGGCTGATGCGGGTCGAACAGCAGTCCCTGGGGGTGCTCAGGGTCAATCCGCACGGCGACAGAGATGACAGAATCTTCCCGAAAATGCTCAGCCATAGGCATCAGCCTATACCTGTTGAAAACTGCCCGGCATCTTGCCGCATAGGATGGTGGCGATGATCAGACCTGGACGAAGCAGCAGAGGGCGGGCGCTATGCTGTGGCCGCTGAGTGGACTGGGCATCGATGCCCTGCCGGTGTGGGTCATCGCCATCGTCGTGTTCTTCGAAATCGGTATCCGGCTGGCCGTACTCGGGATCATCCCCGACAACCGCCGGCCCAACACGGCCATGGCCTGGCTGCTGGCGATCTTCTTCCTGCCCGTGGTGGCGCTGCCGCTTTTCCTGCTCATCGGCCGCAACCAGCTCTCCCGGCGGCGCCAGGAGCGTCAGCGTCGCATCAACGAGACGCTGCTGGAGGCCACCAGTCAGATGGACATCTCTGACCAGCTGCTCGACTACGATGAGCAGCTCGGCGGCACGGCTGCGCTGAACCGCAGGTTGGGAGCCTTCCCAATCCAGGAGGGCAACCACCTCACGCTCATCCCCGGCTACAGGGACTTCTTCACCTATATCGCCCAGGAGGTCGATGAGGCCCAGGACTATGTCCACGTCATCTCCTACATCATCGGAGAGGACCCGGAGTATGCCGATGTGGTGCTCTCTGCGCTGGAGCGCGCAGCTGCTCGCGGCGTCACCGTTCGGCTGCTCTACGACCACTTGGGCACCCTGCGCGTCAGCGGCTACCGCAGGCTCAAGCGCCGACTGGACGCCGCCCACCGGAAGTGGCCGCACTTTGAGTGGTACCGCGCCCTGCCGGTGCGTCCGCTCAAACGCCGGTTCTCCAGACTCGACCTGCGCAACCACCGCAAGATCGTCGTCGTCGACGGCGAGGTCGCCTTCACCGGCTCGGCCAACCTCATCGAACCCCACTACCAGCGGCGCTCAGCGGTGCGGATCAACCGGCGCTGGGTGGAGCTCAACGCCCGCGTCACCGGCCCGGCGGTCACTGGCCTGGACATTGTGTTCGCCTCCGACTGGTATGCCGAAGCGGACGAGAACCTCGGACCGAAGCTGATGGTGGATCTGGAGGCCGATGAGGCGGCCGCCGGCGGTGCCCTGGCACAGGTGGTGCCCTCCGGTCCCGGCTTCCCCCAGGAGAACAACCTGCGGCTCTTCAACGATCTGATCTACCAGGCCACTGACCGGATCATCGTCTGCACCCCCTACCTGGTGCCCGACGACTCGCTGCTCTATGCGCTCACCAACGCATCTCTGCGCGGGGTGGACGTGGTGGTCATGGTCAGCCGCAAGGCCGACCAGTTCACCGTCCAGCACGCCCAGCAGTCCTACTACGAGGCGCTGTTGGACTCCGGGGTGCGAATACTGCGCTACCCCGCACCTGATGTGCTCCACTCCAAATTCATGATCATCGACGACGACGTGGCCGTACTCGGCTCGTCCAACATGGACATGCGCTCCTTCTCGCTGAACCTGGAGGTCTCCCTGATGGTGGTCGGGGAGCGGAATGCCAGCGAGCTCTACGAGATCTTCGCCGGCTACTGGGAGGTCTCCGAGGAGCTGCATCTGGAGGAGTGGAGCCACCGACCATGGCCGGTGCGATACCTAGACAACGTCTTCCGGCTCACCTCAGCACTGCAGTGATTTCCGCTCTCACCTGGTGTCATATCTGGACGCTGTCCTAGTGAACTCTGAAGATATCAATTAGTCTTGTCCACCGTGCACCACGTCACCCCCGCGCCGCAGACTCTCGGCACCCGAAGCCGGCTCCCGGCGGCGGCGCTGACCGGTCTGACCCTCGTCGGGCTCGCTGCGCTCTCGGCGTGCAGCGCTGGAGTCACGGATCCGCCCACCTCTGCCGGGGCATCTCAGGCGTCGAGCACCGAAGCTGCGCAGCCGGAGACCAGCCGGTCCAGTGAGCCGCAGGAGCAGCAGACGGCGTCCGAGGAGCTTGTCGCCCTGACCCCAGAGCAGATGATGGATGTGCTGATCAGCCCCAGCGACCTGTCGGCGGTCCCGGAGGGCCACTCCACGCACAGCGGGTCGAACTACTTCCACGAGGAGATCGCCGTGGAGTTCCAGGACTACCGCGATCGCTTCGGCACCAGTGAGTGCACCACCACGATGGACTCCATCAATGTGGACCTGGTCGGGGAGGGTGCCGAAGACGGCCTGATGCACATGTACAGCTTCACCAGCTCCGACGGTGAGGAGCAGACCGGCCTGCTGTACGTGTGGATGCTCGCCTATGACCGCCCCATCAACACCTCGCCGGTGTGGAGCGCCGTCGGGGAGCACTGCACCGGCACCCAGCTGCAGAACGGGGCCGACTCGGTGGATGTAGCCACCTTCGACGCCGGGGACTTCACCGGAGTGCAGCTGGGCATTCATGGCGATTCCGAGGAGTTCACCACCTTCTCCGCCTCGGTCGACGCCGGCGAGAACTTGGTGATGATGTCATCGGTGGGCCTGGAGGAGGAACGGTTCCGTGATGTGGTGCGGACCCAACAGCTCAAGCTCGACGAGTTCGACCGGACGCAGCTCGACCAGGCCCAGGGCTGAGCCGCCGGCGGGGATCAGATCCCCGCGCCGCGGTTGCTGGAGACGACCTCCTCCTCAAGCGCGGCACCTTCGACGTCGACGTCGGGCAGGATCTTGTCCAGCCAGCGCGGAAGCCACCAGGCGGCCGGCCCCAACAGGGTCAGCACCGCCGGCACCAGCATCAGCCGCACCACGAAGGCATCCAGCAGCACGCCCACAGCCAGGCCCAGTCCGATCGAGGCGATCATCGGGTCGTCGGTGAATACGAACCCGGCGAAGACGCTGCCCATGATCAGCGCGGCGGCGGTGACCACCGCCCGCCCGGCGTGCAGCCCCTTGCGCACTGCCAGCCGCGGTGGACTGCCGTGGGCGTAGGACTCGCGCATCCCGGAGGCGGTGAAGAGCTGATAGTCCATCGCCAGGCCGAAGAGGATGCCGACCATCAGGATGGGCAGGAACGTCATGATCGGTCCCGGCCGGGAAATGTCGAAGACTTCGGACAGCCAGCCCCATTGGAACACGGCGACCACCACACCGATGGACCCGGCCAAGGAACCGATGAAGCCCAGGGTGGCCACCACCGGAAGCAGCACGGAGCGGAAGACCATGACCATCAGCACCAGCGACAGTCCGACGACGAGCCCCAGGTAGAGCGGCATGGCCTCAGAGATGATGTCGGAGATGTCGATCTGGGCCGCCGTCATCCCAGCCACCGAGAGTTCGGCGTCCTGAACTTCAGTTCCGGTGAGAACCTCGCTGCCGCGCAGCTGATGCACCAGGTCCTCGGTGGACTCAGCCGCCGGGCCCTGCTGCGGAATGACCTGGTAGGCGGCCATCGTGTTGTCCTCGGACAGGGCGATGGGCAGCGCGGTGTCGACATGCTCGTGAGCGGCCAGGGTCTCACCGAGACTGAGCTGGTAGTCCTCGGCCTGGGTGTCACCCAGGTCCTGGGGTAGGTCGGCGACCACCACCAGCGGGCCGTTGTGCCCCTCGCCGAAGGCCTCCTCGGTAGCCACATAGGCCTGATGCCCGGAAGAGTCCTCCGGCTGGGAGCTGGCATCGGGGAAGGCCAGCCGCAGGTCCATGGTCGGAACGGCCAACAGGGCCAGAACGCCGATGGAGACCACAGCCAAACCGACTGCTTTCAGGGTGCCGATCGGGGTGCTGACTCTTGACTCTGCCGACTTCTCCGAGGTGGAGCCGATGTAGCGGCGTTCCTTTCGGCGCAGGATCCGCCAGCCGGCCAGCTTCAGCAGCGCCGGGGTCGTAGTGGTAGCCATCAGCACTGCTACGGCCACACAGAATGCGGCCACTGTGCCCATCAGCGCCAGGAAGGGAATGCCTGTGACGTTGAGGGCCAGCAGGGCGATCACCACGGTGGCACCGGCGAAGACCACCGCGTTGCCGGCGGTGCCGTTGGCCAGGGCGATCGAATCCCGCAGAGGGACTCCGTCCTTGAGCTGGCGGCGGTGGCGGTTGATGATGAACAGCGAATAGTCGATGCCCACCGCCAGGCCGAGCATCAGCCCGAGGATGGGCGTCATGCTCATCATCTCCACCACGCCGGAGAAGGCCATGGCGGCCGCGACCGCCACACCGACCCCGACCAGCGCGTTGACCAGCGGCAGGCCGGCGCCGACGAAAGTGCCCAGCATGACTAGCAGCACCACGGCGGCGATCAGCAGGCCGATGGCTTCGGCCATCGAGAACAGCTGCGGCAGCTCCATGTTCAGGTCCCCGCCGGGCAGCACTTCGGCGCCGTCGATCTCAAAGCCGCTCAGCAGCGCCGAGACTTCGGTGAGCGTATCGGTGCCCAGGTCCTCCAGAGTCTCGTGGAAGCCGACCGTCAGGACGGCGACATCACCTTCATCAGAGACCATCGCCGCACCTTCGGTGAGGTCGAGCATGCGCTCGTTGCGCTCCAGCGCCTCCTGGGGGTCCTCACCGGCGTCCAGGTTCTCCTCGAACGTGGCCAGACCCTCTTCCGCCTCTGCAAGCTCCGCTTCGGCGGACTCCAGCTCGCTCTCGCCCTGCTGGAGCTCACTGACGCTCTGCTGGGCCTGCTCCACCTGGGCCAGGGAACTGTTGAGCTGTTCGCGTTCGGCCGTCACGTCGGCGCGGGCAGCGTTGAGCTGCGACTCCACCTGTGCCCAGTAGCCGCCGTCGATAGCATCCTGAACCCGGGCGTCGATGTCTGCGTCGGCCGTCTCGAGCTCAGCGAGGCCGGACTCGATCTGCTCACGGGTCTCCTCCAGCTCATCGATGCTGAGCCCGCCGGCGGCCAGTTCGCTCTCCAGCTGGTCCCAGCCGGCCTCAATCTCCTGCCGGGACTGCTCCAGCTCCTGTTGACCGGACTCCACCTCGGAGCGTGCCTGATCCATATCGAAGTCTTCAGGCAGCTCATCCAGCTGTTCGCGTGCGTCGTTGAGCTGAGCCCGGCCGTCTTCCATCTGGGCCTGGGTCTCGAAGGGATTGGTGATCTCATCGACGGCGCTGTGGCCCTCCACCTCCTCGATGAGGGAGTCAATCTGCTCCCGCTGATCATCGGTGAAGGCCTCACCGTTCTCGGTGCGCACCACGGCAGAGGCCGAGCCGCCGGAGGCATCGGGAAGCTCCTCGGCGAGCCGGTCGGCGACCCGAGAGGTCTCCATATCGGGCATGGTGATTTGGTCGGTCAGCGTGCCGCCGAAGCTCAGGAAGGCGATGACTGCCACCGCAAGGGCGGCCAACCACGTAGTGATGACGGTCTTGGCGCGGCGTGCCGACAGCATGCCGAGACGGTAGAGCAGCTTGGCCATAGGGCGGATCCTTGAGGGGTCGAAAAGACGGAGACGGCACCACCAATCATATATGGAACGGAGCGTCTCGCAATTACGGTTGTCGGGGACTGGGGAGAACTGTGAGCAATATCATGCGTCCTGCACGACGTGGGCGGCGTCCTGGAACGGCGTCGTCCAGTTCTCCTACTGCGGATGCTTGTCGGCACTGTGGGGATCGGGTGAGATCCCGTGCAGCACGACGTCGACCAGACCAGCCCCCCACTGTTCAGTGCGGGACTTGCCGGTCATGATGTGGAAGACCAGTGGGTCAGTGAGTGCGGAGGTGACGGCGGGCAGGTGTGTGTCTGGGGCGATCTCGCCGCGCTCGGCGGCGGCACGCAGGCGGCCGACCAGGGGCCCGGAGTCCCAGAGCTGGTCCTGCTGAAGCAGCATCTCCGTGGAGGGCAGTCCCTCCATGCCGGCGGCCATCAGGCTGCGCGCCATCGAGGTGTGCTCTTCGCGGAAGGCCTCAGCGATCATGCCGCGCATCCAGCTGTGCAGGTCGGCGGCGAGGTCGCCGGTGTCGGGCATAGTGGCCAGCTGCAGATCGGCATAGCCGCTGAGGATGGCCTCCAGCACCACGCTGGCCTTATTGGGCCACCACCGGTAGATGGTCTGCTTGCCGACTTCGGCTTCGGCGGCGATGCGCTCCACGGTGATGCTGTCGTAGCTGGTGTGGCTCAGCAGTCGGGAGGTGGCCTCCAGGATCCGCTGATGGGCTTCTTCGCTGCGCGGCCTGCCCCGCGGCTTCGTCTCCCCCTCTTCGGTCATGGCCAACATCGTATCGGGCCGCCGGGCTCATAGACTCTTCGATATGTTCTCCCGCCTGCGCCGCCGCCTGGACTTCGATCTCAGCGAAGACGACGCGGCCGAGCTGTTCAGCCGGCTGCATCAGCGCAGTCCGCAGGCGCCGGCGGCCTTCTTGGACAGCAGCGACCACGCTCGCACCCGCGCGGCGCAGCGCAGCCGCTGCAGCATTCTGGCCTTCGCCCTGGGGGAGTCTGCTGAGGTGACGCGCTTCCGCGGAGAGGCGGCGTTCCTTGCCTGGGCGGAACAGGCATGGGCGTTTGGCCGTGCTGAAACTGGCAGCAGGCACCCCGGTGGCCGGCCCGATTCACAGTTTGGGCGCGGCGAAGCCCGCAGCGGACCGGACTTCCAGCTCGGCTGGGTGGGCCATATCGGCTACGACTTGGACGCGGTGCTCTTCCGCGCCACCCATGCCGTCGTCGTGGATCATCAGAGCGGCAGTGCGGAGATTCAGACGCTGGGCGACGACGCCTCCTGGGTCGATGCGGTGCGCGGTGAAATTCGCAGCCTGAGCACCCGCGAGGGGAGCCACGGGGTGGAGGAGGCCGTGGGGCAGCGTGGCCTCACCGAGCTGAGCGTTCGCGATTCGCGGCACGAATATCTGATGAAGATCGCCGCGGCGCAGGAGCAGATCCGCGCGGGCCACTCCTACGAAGTGTGCCTGACCACTGCCGTGACCGGTCGGTTCGCCGGCAGCCCGTGGCAGGCCTACCTGCAGCTGCGGGTCCAGAACCGCGCGCCCTTCACCCAGTACCTGCACCTGCCCGGCGCACCCGCCCCAGAAGCGTCCGTCCCAGAATCGCCCACCCCCGAAGCGTGCGACGACGTCGTCATCCTCTCCACCTCTCCGGAGCGTTTCGCACAGATCAGCCCGTCCGGCACCATCCGATCGGAGCCGATCAAGGGCACCAGGCCCCGCGGAGCCGATGCCGCAGAGGACGCCCGACTTCGTGAGGACCTTGCATCACATCCGAAGGATCGGGCAGAGAATGTGATGATCGCCGATCTGGTGCGCAACGATCTGTCGATCTGTGCCGTGCCCGGCACGCTGCGCACCGAGCGGCTCTGCGCGGTCGAGACCTACCCCTCGGTTCACCAGATGGTCTCCACCATCAGCGCGCAGTTGGCGCCCGGGGCCTCGCATGCCCGTGCGCTCGCGGCAGCATTTCCCCCCGGGTCGATGACCGGGGCGCCGAAGATCTCCACGATGAACATTCTGCGCCGGCTGGAGACCGGGGAGCGCGGCCCCTACTCAGGCGCTGCCGGCTACTTCAGCACCACCGGAGCCTGCGACCTGGCCGTGCTCATCCGCACAGCGGTCCTGTCTCGAGCCCCGTCCGAGGGGCATCGCAGCCCCGACGGGCGATGGGAGTTCCACCTCGGGCTTGGCGGGGCGATCACCACAGACTCAGTTCCCGAGGAGGAGTGGCAGGAGGTCATCGCCAAATCGCGCGGCGTGCTGGGTGCCCTCGGCGCCGAATTTCCGGGACGCTGAGACGCACCCACGGCGTGGCCGACCGTAGCTGCGCCGCTGCTTCCCCCACATGCTGCAGAGCCGGTACAGTTCAGGAAACTCGCGTTTGTGGATTGTTGACAATTGGGGAGGCTGCTGAGGTGACTGTCACTGCTGATACGCGTACCGCCGACGTCGGCGACGTCGGAGATATCTCGTCTGCTCTGCGTCGGGCGGGGGTTTCGGGGGTGGATGATTCCACTCTGACCCGGGGGATGTACTCCTCAGATGCGAGTCTCTACCGTGTGGTGCCGAAGGTGGTCGCCCGGCCCCAGCATGTGGATGAGCTGCGGGCGGTCCACGAGGTGTCGCGTCAGCTGGGTGTGCCGCTGACCATGCGTGGGGCCGGCACCTCGATCGCCGGCAACGCGGTGGGTGAGGGAATCGTGCTCGATACCCGGGACCTGAGGGCGATCAGTGACATTGACCCCGACGCCGGCACCGCCCGGGTGCAGCCCGGGGTGGTTCATGCGGATCTGCAGCGGGCCGTGGCCCCGCACGGGCTGCGGTTCGGACCTGATCCCTCCACCCACCCGCGCTGCACCATCGGCGGCATGATCGGCAACAACGCCTGCGGCACCCGCGCCCTGGGGTATGGGCGCACAGTGGACAACATCGAAGCCGCCAGCGTGCTCTTCGGCAACGGCGAGACCGCGCACTTCGACGCCCGGGCCGGGGCTGCCGCCGGGCCCACCGCCGAGGCGCTGCTGAATCTGGCGAACCAGAACCTGGGCCACATCCGCACCAGCTTTGGGCAGTTCGGCCGGCAGATCTCCGGCTACAGCCTCGAGCACCTGCTGCCGGAGAACCGTGGGCGCATTGAGCGCTTCCTCGCCGGCACCGAGGGCACACTGGGCACCGTGCTGGAGGCCACGGTGAATCTGGTGCAGGACGATCCCGGCCGCCGGCTGCTGGTGCTGGGCTTCCCCACAGTGGCTGAGGCCGCCGACGCCGTCCCCCACATTCTGGAATCTGCGCCCGGCCAGCTCATCGCCTGCGAAGGCATGGATTCGCGGCTGGTGTCCCTGGTGCGGGCAGCCGGCAAACGCGTACCGGATCTGCCCAAGGGAGAGTCGTGGCTCTTCGTCGAGGTCGGCGGTGAGGGCGCGGAAGACGTGCTCGCCCGGGTCAGGGAGGCCTCCGGCGCTGTGGGTGATCGGCTGATCACCGATGCGTCCGAATCGGCGGCTCTGTGGAGCATCCGCGGCAACGGTGCGGGCTTGGCTGCGGTGAGTCTGGAGACCCCGGCCCACGCCGGGTGGGAGGACTCCGCTGTGCCCCCGGAGCACCTGGGCGACTGGATGCGCGACTTCGAGTCCCTGATGAAGGACTTCGGCCTGCAGGGCTACCCATACGGACACTTCGGCGACGGGTGCATCCACTGCCGCATCGATTTCCCCTTCAAGCACGGCGATCCCAACAGCACCGGGGTCTTCGCGGAGTTCATGGACGCCTGCGCCGATGCGTTGGCTCAGTACGGCGGCTCGCTCTCCGGTGAGCACGGTGATGGTCGGACCCGGTCGAACCTGCTGCCGAAGATGTACGGCCAGACCTCGTTGGACCTGTTCTCCGCGGCGAAGAAGATCTGTGATCCGCAGAACCTGCTCAACCCCGGAATCATCACAGGCCCTGACGACGCCGCAGTGGTGGACCACACCGAGGACATCAGGGCCACCCAGCCCAAGCGGGACCTGCCCTGGCCGGGGATGCTGCTGCCCCACGACGACGGCGACCTTGGTGCCGCAGTCCACCGCTGCACCGGGGTGGGCAGCTGCGTGGCGCCGAAGGCGAACGGGGTGATGTGCCCCTCCTACATGGCCTCCCGTGAGGAGAAGGACTCCACCCGCGGCCGCGCCCGGATCCTGCAGGAGGCCATGGACGGCACCCTGGTCAAGGGGCTTGCCGACCCGGCAGTCCACGATGCGTTGGATATGTGTCTGTCCTGCAAGGGCTGTGCCAGTGACTGCCCGACCGGGGTGGATATGGCCACCTATAAGTCTGAGGCGCTGTATCAGACCTATGACCGGGATGAGCAGGGTCAGCCGAAGCGGCGGCTGCGTCCGCGCAGCCACTACATCATGGGCCGACTGCCCTTCTGGGCGCGCCTGAGTGCCCCGATGGCGCCGCTGGCGAACCTGAGCCTGAAGCTGCCGCCGGTGGCCGGTGTCGTCAAATGGGTCGCCGGCATCGATCAGCGCCGCAGTGTGCCCAAGTTCGCCAACAAGACGCTGCGGAAGGCCGCGGCAGCCACTGGCCCCCGCGAGCACGCACCTGAGGGTGACTGGCCGGTGAGGTCGCTGCTTCGCCGGCTCTGCCGCCGTGTCGAGGCCCAGCAGAGTCCCGCGGATGGCACAGATTTGCCCGATGTGTGGGTGTGGGCTGATTCCTTCACCAACCACTTCTTCCCGCAGTCCGGACTGGCCGCCCTGGAGTTCCTGCGCGGCCAGGGCCTGGATGTGCGCATCATCAGCAAGCAGGGCTGCTGCGGGCTGCCCTGGGTCACCACCGGCCAGCTGGACCAGGCCAAGGAGCACATCGACCAGACGATCACCACCCTGGAGCCGCATGTCAGCTCCGGGGTGCCGGTGATCGCGCTGGAGCCCAGCTGCCTGGCCACCCTGCGCGGTGACGCGGTGGAGCTCTCGCCCCGACCCGAGGCCAAGACCGTGGCTGAGGGCGTGGCGACCTTCGCAGAGCTGGTCAGCCGACTCGTTGATGAGGGCAGAGTCGAGCTGCCGGACCTAAGCGACGTGGACGCGGTGGCCCAGCCGCACTGTCACCAGAGTTCGATCATCGGCTGGGACGTGGACCAGCAGCTGCTGCACAGTGCCGGGGCGCAGATCACCAAAGTCGCCGGCTGCTGCGGACTGGCCGGAAACTTCGGGGTGGAGAAGGGCCACTACGAAATGTCGGTGAACGTGGCAGAGACCTACCTGATGCC